>JAZUIU010000026.1:0-12942 GCA_045642405.1 Oscillospiraceae bacterium | reverse complement strand
GAGCGCCGCCTGTGGCGGATGAAGCGAGCTGAGCGAGTGGCAGCGGTCAAAAAAATCGAGGATAGCGTAAGCCCGAAGATTTTTTTGGGTACCGCAACAGGAGGAAGATGTGAGCGGAGCGAGCATCAGGGGGGATTCTTGTGGGATGACGCACGAGGATTTCGTAGGGGAGGGGCTTGCTCCTCCCGTCTCTTCGTCATTCCGAGGCAACGAAGTTGCCGTGGGAATCCGTCATACTTCATCCGCCACAGGCGGCGCTCGCATCGCTCCCCAAAGGGGAAGGCAAAGAGGTATCGGATATAAGTTTTGTCTATCCTACACAACTTCAAACACGGTGATTTGTGCAATATGCCAAAGTTGCAAAATTTGGCGAAAAAAGACTTGCTTTATTACGCTAATGTGCTATTATAGCAATATGCGGTTGAGCGGTGCATTGCGTTTGCCCGACCGCGTATCAATTCGGAAGCAAAAAAATAACGATATATCTTATTCAGGAGGAAACTACAATGAAAAAACTTTTTGCTCTCGCCCTCGCGCTCGCGATGGTACTTTCCCTTGCCGCTTGCGGTAAAAAAGCCGCAGACGAACCCAAACAAGAAGATGAAAAGATCGTCTACGCCGTGGAAGCCGGCAGTGCCGGTGAAGCCGTAGCATTGGAAAACGGCTGGGAGATCGTCTCCGTTGACACCCAGGCGAAGGCTTTGATGGAAGTCAAGGCAGGCACCGCCGACGCCGCGATCATCGACCTTTTGATGGCAGGCGCCATGATCGGTGAAGGCACCGACTATCCCGATTTGAAGTACACCGACTCCCTCACCGAAGAGAAGTACGGCGCCGGTTGCCGCAAGGGCAGTGATCTCGCCGCTTTCATCAACGATGTCCTTGCCGAGACCTATGCAGACGGCACGATGGAAAAGACCGCCGAGACCTACGGCGTGCAGGAATCCATTCTCGCCCAGCAAAGTGAGAACGCTTTCACCGAAAGTGCCGATGGCGATGTCGCCTACATCAAGGACAAGGGCACGCTGATCGTCGGTATCACCGACTTCGCTCCCATGGACTACAAGGATGACAACGGCGAATGGATCGGCTTTGACGCCGATATGGCGAAACTCGTTGCCGAAAAACTCGGCGTTGAGATCGAATTCGTCGAGATCGACTGGGACAACAAGACCTTTGAACTCGAAGGCAAAGCCATCGACGTGGTGTGGAACGGCATGACGCTCACCGAGGAAGTCACCAACGCCATGGAATGCACCAACGCCTACTGCAACAATGCGCAGGTTATTGTGGTCGCCAAATAATCAAAAAAACAGGAAATAAAAGGCAGAGGTCAAAACCTCTGCCTTTCCCTGCGTTAAATTGAGGAACGGATACTTATGTTTTGGATCGTAACAAAGCAACTATTACAGGGCTTACAGCAGACGACGGAACTCTTTGCCGTCACGCTCCTTGCCTCGCTGCCGCTGGGACTTCTCATCTCCTTTGGTCTGATGAGCCAATGGCAGCCTTTCCGCACGCTCGGCGTCAAAAACCCGAAGTGGCGGACTTTTCGCCCCATCAGCGCGTTTTTCGAGCTGATCGTGTGGATCATCCGCGGTACGCCGCTGATGCTCCAACTCATCGTCATTTTCTACGGACCGGGTATGTGGTTCGGGCATAACATCTGGGGCAGTAACGGCCGTATGGTCGCCTGCGCGATCGCCTTCATCATCAACTACTCGTGCTACTTCGCCGTCATCTACCGCGGCGGCATCGAGGGTGTGCCCGTCGGGCAGAGTGAAGCCGGTGCGGTGCTGGGTATGACGAAAAGTCAGATTTTCTTCCGCGTCACGCTTTTGCAGATGATCAAGCGCATCGTCCCTCCGATGAGCAACGAGATCATCACGCTCGTGAAAGACACCTCGCTCGCGCGGATCATCGCCATCTCCGAACTTATCAAAGCCGGTGAGTCCTTCATCAAATCCAAAGGCATCACATGGCCGCTCTTTTACACGGGCGTATACTATCTGCTCTTTGTCGGCATTCTGACGCTTCTTTTCCGCTTCATCGAGAAGAAGTTGAGTTATTTCAGGTAAAGGAGGCGGCGACATGGCGATTTTGGAAGTCAAAAACCTTGCCAAACATTTCGGCAAGAACAAAATTCTCAAAGACATCGGCTTTTCGCTGGAAAAGGGCGAAGTGCTGAGCATCATCGGCTCGTCCGGCAGCGGAAAAACAACGCTTTTGCGCTGTCTCAACTTTTTGGAAACGCCCAATGCCGGTCAGATCACGGTCAACGGCGAAGTGCTTTTTGACGGTGAAAGTCACCTCACGCAGTCGGAAAAAGAATTGCGCGAGAAGCGTTTGCACTTCGGGTTGGTGTTTCAGAATTTCAACCTCTTTCCGCAGTATAACGCCTTGCAGAACATCATGCTGCCGCGCGAATTGCGGATGAAAGAGACGGGCGAAACGCGCGAAGCGATCGAACGGGATGCGCTTGATCTTTTGGTGCAGATGGGACTGATCGACCGCGCCGACCGCTATCCGCATCAACTCTCCGGCGGTCAGCAGCAGCGTGTGGCGATCGCACGCGCTTTGGCGTTAAATCCCGACATCCTTTGCTTCGACGAGCCGACCAGCGCCCTTGATCCGGAACTGACCGGCGAGGTACTGCGCGTGATCCGTTCACTCGCCGAGCGGAAAATGACAATGATCATCGTCACGCATGAAATGGCGTTTGCGCGCGATGTCTCTGATCGGGTTATCTTTATGGACGGCGGCTATGTGACGGAATACGGCTCGCCCGAAGAGGTGTTCGACCACCCGAAAACCGAACGCGCCAGGCAGTTTCTCAGCAGTTTTGCAAATTGAAACAAACATCCCCTGTTCTTCCCGTCGGGAAAGAACAGGGGATGTTTTTATGTTTTGAGGGGACAGGGAACGCGGATTGCCACGGCGGCGATGCCGCCTCGCAATGACGGGGAGACGGGTAAATGAAGACGGGAGATGACAGATAGAACCTTCGTAGGGGAGGGGCTTGCTCCTCCCATGTGCGGTGACGGGCAAGCGGTATAGCAAGCAGCCGACCTATGGGAGAAAGCGGAAATAGGAAGCAAATCCATCCGTCAAAATCTTCGATTTTGCTACACCACCTTGACAAGGGAGGCTAAGAGGTAGGGGATATGTTATCTCTGATACTCGAATTCGAGGTTATACATACTGACTAAATTGCCGTCCTGAATGCCCATTTCTTCGAGTTTTTGGAACACGCCGCCTTCGCGGAGCATCTTGTCAAAATACATTCGGCTTTCGTAGTCGGAGAAATTGATGTTGGACATCAGGCGTTTGAGCCATGTGCCCTCGACGATATAGACATCGTCTTCCACGGTGATTTGCAGCGGCTCGCTCATGTCGATCTTCGGCGGACGCGGCGTATATTCCGCCTCGTAAACGGCGACGGGCGGAAGCGTTTGGAGCAGTTCGGCGATCTTGCGCGTCAACTCCTGCGTGCCGCTGTGAGAAGCGGCGGAAAGGGAGAAGAGGGGATAGCCGAGCGGTTCAATATGTTTGCGCAGATTTTCCAAAAGCGTGTCGTCCTCCATGATGTCGATCTTGTTGGCGACAACGATCTGCTTGCGCGTGGCAAGCGTGGGGGAGTAGCGTTTGAGTTCTTCATTGATGGCGTCGAAATCGGCGACGGGATCGCGCCCTTCACTGCCGGAGACATCGACCACATGCACCAAAAGGCGACAGCGGTCGATATGACGCAGGAAATCGTGACCGAGACCGGCTCCGTCGGCGGCACCTTCGATGATACCGGGGATGTCCGCCATGACAAAGGAGACACCCTCGTCCACATAGACCACGCCCAGATTGGGAAAAAGAGTGGTGAAATGATAGTTGGCGATCTTGGGACGGGCTTTGGAGACCACAGAGAGAAGCGTCGATTTCCCGACATTGGGGAAACCGATCAGACCGACGTCCGCGAGTAGTTTGAGTTCCAGAATGACATCGTGTTCTTCACCGTCCAAACCGGCTTTGGCAAAGCGCGGGACCTGCCGCGTGGGCGTGGCAAAATGAGAGTTGCCCCAACCGCCCTTGCCGCCGTGACAGAGGATAAACGGCTCGGAATCGGAACAGTCGTGGATGATCTCGTTGGTTTCGGCATCGCGCACCACCGTGCCGCGCGGCACTTTGATGATGCGGTGCGCACCCGATTTGCCGCTTTTACGGGAGCCCTGACCGTCCATACCGGTTTCCGCCACAAATTTACGCTGATAGCGGAAATCCATCAAAGTGGAGAGATTGTCATCGACGACTAAGACGATGTTGCCGCCGTTACCGCCGTCACCACCGTCGGGACCTCCGGCGGCGACATATTTTTCGCGGTGGAATGCCACCGCACCGTTGCCGCCTTTTCCTGCTTTGCAGAAAATGCGTGCTTTATCCACAAAAGCCGTAGCCATAGTCATTTGCCTCCTTGCGCATTGACAGTCTAAAAAATCCCCGAGCGTTCGCTCGGGGATTTTGTTTCTCGATTATTCTGCGGGGTAAACAGAAGCCTGCTTACGGTCGCGGCCGAGACGCTCAAAACGGAGCACGCCGCTTTCCTTGGCGTAAAGGGTATCATCGGAACCGATACCGACATTGACACCGGGATGGATATGAGTACCGCGCTGGCGAACGAGAATGTTGCCGGCGAGGACGAACTGACCGTCGGCACGCTTGGGTCCAAGACGCTTGGACTTGGAATCACGACCGTTTTTGGTCGAGCCCATTCCCTTTTTATGTGCGAAAAATTGAATACCAATATTCAGCATAAGGTTGTACATCCTTTCTGTAAGATGAAGAAGACCGAAAACTTACGCTTCCGAGACTTCGATATGTTCGGGATATTCGTTGTGCAGCGAATTCAAAAAGAGCATCAAACCGGTCAAAAGAGCCTGCGTGGTGCTTTCGGTGGTGGCGGAAAGACCGCCGGGCAGCCGAAATGCGATTTGCGTGTTCGCTTCATCAACTTTTACCGAGGCGGCAAGACCGAGAACATCGTTGATCGTTGCTTCCACAACGCGAACGGCGCTCGTAACAGCGGCACAGACGATGTCCGCACCTGCTTCGGCATAACCGCTGTGTCCCTTGACATCAAAACCGATGATGCGGGGACCTTGCGTGTAAAATGTTGCTGTCGTCATAATCAGCCGACAAC
This sequence comes from Oscillospiraceae bacterium, assembly GCA_045642405.1. Lineage (GTDB taxonomy): Bacteria > Bacillota > Clostridia > Oscillospirales > Oscillospiraceae > Hominicoprocola. The sequence goes on along the minus strand of JAZUIU010000026.1, from coordinate 7,754 downwards.
GATCTTGCCGATCTCAACCTTGGTGTAAGGCTGACGATGGCCCTGGCGTTTACGGTAACCCTTCTTGGGGGTGTACTTGAAGACGCGGATCTTCTTGCCCTTACCGTTTTTCACGACCTTTGCTTCGACCTTTGCGCCTTCCACAACGGGAGCGCCGAACTTGGTCGCCGCGCCGTCGACAAGAGCGAGAACCTGCTCAAAAACGACGGAATCGCCGGCTTCGTTGCCGAGTTTTTCGATAAACAGGGTATCGCCTTCTGCGACGCAGTACTGCTTACCGCCGGTCACGATGATTGCTTTCATGGTGTGCACCTCTTTCCTTTATTACGGACTCGCTGTCGGGGGCGTTTGGCAAAACCAAAACTTTGTGCCCATTCAAAGCGGCTTACCGATTATACCAATCAAAAACCCGTTTGTCAATAGTAAAATCAATTATTTCTCTTTTTCTGTCAGAAGAGGGAAAACCGTCGTAGGGGAGGGGCTTGCTCCTCCCGTGTGGGATGAGCGGAAACACCGCAATATCATACGGGCGTAGGGGACGATGCCTACATCGTCCCGTTGCGAGATGAGCGGGCGGATGTGGGCATCCGCCCCTACGGGATCGGCAAAAGAGGGAACGGGAATCCTTCCGTCTTTTCGCTTCGCGAAAATCCACCTCCCTTTAACAAGGGAGGTTAAGAGGTAAGAACCTCATCCGTCATTTGCTTCGCAATGCCACCTTCTCCTGTTGCGGTACCAAAAAAATCATCGGGCTTACGCTATCCTCGATTTTTTTGACTGCTGCCACTCACTCAGCTCGCTTCATCCGCCACAGGCGGCGCTCGCATCGCTCCCCACCGGAGAAGGCAAACGCGGATTGCCACGGCGCGTTGCGCCTCGCAATGACGAGGGGGACGAAAACGCACAATGTCGGATAACGAGGGGACGGTTTCCAAAGGAAGGGGATATGCCCCTTCCTTTGCGTCGTTTCAAGGGATGAGGGTTTTAAGGGGAAGGGGAAATCGAAATCCCCTTCCCCTTAACGCACCTTTGGGTACTTTCCTTGCGAGAGGAAAGTACCGACCTCGTCCCCTCGCAAGGATGAGAGACGAGGAGAGGAGAGGGGGGGCTTGCTCCTCCCGTGTTGGATGACCGGAAACGCCGTAATATCATACGGGTGTAGGGGCGAACTGTGTTCGCCCGTCGTGGCGATGCGAAATTTTACGGGCGAACACAGTTCGCCCCTACGGGATCGGCAAAAGAGGGGAAGGGAATCCCTCCGTCTTTTCGCTTCGCGAAAATCCACCTCCCTTTAACAAGGGAGGTTAAGAGGTAGGGATGCGGATTGCCACGGCGCGTTGCGCCTCGCAATGACGAAGAGACGGGAATAGTGAAGAGAGCCACCCCATAGGGGAGGAGCGAGGACTCCATAACGAAGAGATATTAGCATTTTTGCAATTATTTCTCTTTTCTTCCCTCAAAATCGAGACCTTTCGGCGTGGCACCGAGCATTTGTGTGCCGCCGGAATAGGAAATGGCACTGCCGCCGTATTTTTTGCGGATCTGTTCCATGGCACTTTCCACACGCTCCTGCTTTTCGTCCATCTTGTCTTCCGCGGCGAAAAGGGACAGTTGACCGCCGCTTTCCAAATGCGGACTGAGGTGCGTCGCGGTGACGGAGAGCAGACGGATCGGATCGTGGTCATGCCACGCCTCTTGCATCAACTCCATGGCGGCTTGTTCGATCTCTTTCATCAAATGCGTGTAGTGCGGCAGTAATTTCTGCTTGGATACCGTTTGAAAGCGCGCATTTTTAATTCCAATGCGCACGCCGCCGCAGTAGAGACCGGCATGGCGCAGACGCATGGCGACGCTGTCGGCAAGCACGGCGATACCGCTTTGTACCTGTTCCCATGAAGTCAGGTCTTTACGGAAAGTGGTGGAGTTGCCGACGGATTTCACCTCTTCGCGCTCGGCAAGACCGATGACCGGAGCGTCATCTTCACCGCGGGCATATTTGAGGATTTGCAAGCCGTTTTTGCCCAAAAGCGTTTCCATCATCTCTTTTGAGCAATTCGCCAAATCGCCGATGGTGTGCAATCCGTATTTTTCCAACAGGGAAGAAACAGCGTGACCGACAAAGAGCATATCGCCCATCGGGAGCGGAAAGACGAGCTCTTTCCAATTTTCACGCGAAATCACCGTGGTGGCATCGGGCTTTTTGTAGTCGCTGCCGAGTTTGGCAAAGACCTTATTAAAGGAGACACCGACCGAGATCGTCAGACCGAAAGTGTCGCGTATTCGTTTGCGTATGCTGTCCGCCAACGCTTTGGCATCGCCGCCGAACAAGTGCAGTGAGCCGGTGACATCCAACCAACTTTCGTCGATGCCGAACGGCTCGACCAAATCGGTATATTCGCCGTAAACGGCATTGATCTTGCGCGAATATTCTTCATAGAGCGGATAATGCGGCGGCAGTAAAATGAGATCGGGACACTTTTGCCGCGCTTTCCAGATCGTCTCCGCCGTTTGGATGCCGAGTTTTTTGGCAGGCTCGTTTTTGGCTAAAATGATGCCGTGCCGCTCGTTGGGATCGCCGCACACGGCGACGGGCAAGTGGATAAGATCGGGATGGGAAAGCAGTTCGACCGAGGCAAAAAAACAGTTGCAGTCGCAATGCAAAATGACACGATCCATTCTTTGCTCTCCTTTCGCAAAAAAGCGGTGCTGAGGAAATTCTTCGCAAAGCACCGCTCTCTTTTATTTTTTCTTCTCCTGCTGGATGCTGTACAAAGCAGCCCCGATCGCCGTGGCAAAGGTGGCATTGGGCGGGAAGATATACTCGATGCCGTACATACGGGTGAAAATGTCGAAGATTTTCGGCGCCGGATCGAGCATCGTCAAAGCACCGGTGAGAACGACAGTTTTGGTGTTGCAGCTTTTGCAGGCAAAGACCGACATCGTGCCGATGCTTTGCAGTACCATATTGACCAGCCCGAGGGTTTTATCGGAGATAGAAGCATCCTCGGCAACATTGGCAAAATTTGCGGCGGTGGCATCTTCGGGCAGGATGCCGACATGGGACTTGGAGATTTCACCGACCGTCAGGTCAATTTTCGAAAGATCGCCCGATTGACAAAGTTCGCGTATGGCGGAGAATTGGCGCACACCCGTGATGAGTTGGCTCAGTCCGGCGATACAACCGCCGCCGATGCCGCTTCCGCAAAGGTGTTCCACTTTGCCGTTTTTTTCCGCCCAAATGAATGCCGTGCCTGTACCCAGACTGATGACCACGGCTTTTTCCTTGCCGGATAGCGCAAGACCGCCCGTACCGATGGCGGGGAATTCCGCAACTTTTTCAGTCGGAATGCCGTAGATGTCGCCGTCGTTGAACGACGAGCCGACGCCCGTGAGTACGATACGGGAAACATCCTGCAAGCACAGTTGATGTTCGGTCAAAAACGAGCCCAAAGCACCGTAAAGCGAGGTGATCGGATCATCCGCCTTGATGCGCTGCATTCCGATAACGCTTTTGTCAGGATGCAGACCGACGATCTTGGTGGAAGAGCCGCCGATGTCAATACCTAATACAACGCTCATACGGAACACCTTCTTTCCATTGTAGTACCTATAATATAGGGAATTGCGCACCCGTTGTCAAGAGAAATGCTTGATTTTTATAAGAAATACGGATATAATACAAGGGAATATTTCAAGAGAGGGGATTACCCTGATGAAAACGGAAGAGAAACTCAATATGACCATGCTCTGCGATTTTTATGAATTGACCATGGGCAACGGATATTTTAAGACGGGGTATCGGGATAGGATCACCTATTTTGACGCCTATTTCCGCGCCGTTCCGGATGGCGGCGGATTTGCGATCGCTGCCGGATTGGAGCAGTTGATCGACTATATTGAGAACTTGCATTTCTCCAAAGAGGATATCGACTTTTTGCGCAGTAAGGGTATCTTCTGCGAGGAATTTTTGGATTATCTCGCGCACTTCCGCTTCACGGGCGATATCTATGCCATGCCGGAAGGTACGCCCGTTTTCCCGAAAGAGCCGATGGTCGTGGTGCGCGCACCTGCCATCGAAGCGCAGCTTCTGGAAACCTTTACGCTTTTGACGATCAATCACCAAACGCTCATTGCGACCAAGGCAAACCGCATCGTCCGTGCGGCAAGAGGCCATGCGGTGATGGAGTTCGGCTCCCGCCGTGCGCAGGGCAGTGCCGCCGCGATCGACGGGGCGCGTGCCGCCTATATTGCCGGTTGCTGCGGTACGGCTTGCACCATTTCCGACGAACTTTACGGCGTGCCGGCACTCGGCACGATGGCACACGCCTGGGTGCAGATGTTCGACACACAGTATGACGCATTTGCCGCTTACTGCCGTTTGTATCCGCACAATGCCGTGCTTTTGGTCGATACTTATAATACGCTCAAATCGGGTATTCCCGATGCCATACGCGCATTCAACGATGTTTTGCGTCCGCTGGGGATCACCAAGTGCGGTATTCGCCTCGATTCGGGCGATATTGCCTATCTTTCCAACAAGGCGCGCCAAATGCTTGACGATGCCGGTTGGACGGACTGCACGATCACGGTGTCAAATTCCCTTGATGAGCGTTTGATCCAGGACCTTTGGCTGCAAGATGCCAAGGTCGATGCTTTCGGTGTCGGTGAACGGCTGATCACCGCGCGCAGTGAGCCGGTGTTTGGCGGCGTTTACAAACTCGTTGCCGTGGAGGATGAAAAGGGCAATATCATCCCGAAGATCAAAGTCAGTGAAAATATCGGCAAGATCACCACGCCGCATTTCAAGAAACTTTATCGTTTTTACGGCAGGGACACCGGCAAGGCGATCGCCGACTATCTCTGCTTGCGCGATGAGACCGTGGACGACAGCAAGAATTTGGAAATTTTCGATCCCGAAGCGACATGGAAACGCAAAGAGGTCTATGATTTTGAGGCGCGCGAACTGTTGCAGCCGATTTTCCTCGGCGGCAAGCTGGTCTATCAGAAGCCGAGCATCGAGGAGATCCGGGCTTATTGCAAGGAGCAGATCGATTCCCTTTGGGATGAAGTGAAGCGTTTTGACAATCCGCACAACTACTATGTTGACCTTTCGGAAAAACTATTTGCAATCAAACAGGACCTTTTGAAGAAATCGCAGCAGTAAGTTGAGCGGCGGAAGAGGAGAAGGATGAAACGAAAAGGCTTACAGCAAAAAAATGAGCGGCGCGTTGCGGCGGCATTGCGTATGGCAATGGTCGTTTTGCTGCTCGCTTTGCAAATCGTGGCGATCGTATTCGCCTCTCATTTTCTGCGCGAAAATTTAGGCGTCATCTACGCCGTGATGCAGATCATCGGACTTTTGGTCGCGCTTTATATTTACAACAGACCCGGCGGTGACAACTATAAGTTGGCGTGGATCGTTCTCATTTTGCTTTCGCCGGCAGTCGGTTTCATTCTCTATCTTCTTTGGGGCACGCATTGGCAAAAGCACCGCTTTGCCAAACGGCACACGGTCATTTTTGAAGAAAACGAGGAGACCAAACAGCGTCAGCGCGAGACACAGGAGGCACTTGCGGCGCAGTATCCGCAATGGAAACCGCTGTCCCGTTATCTTTTGCGCCACGGGTTTGCACCGTACGGCAATACCGAAGTGACCTATTTTGCCGAGGGTGCGGCATTTTTGCAGGACCTTGCGGAAATAGCCGCAAAAGCGGAAAAATTTATCTTTTTGGAATATTTCATTTTGGCGGAGGGCAAAGTGTTTGACCTTTTTGCCAAAGTCCTTTGCGAAAAAGCCCGAAACGGCGTAGAAGTCAAGATCATTTTTGACGATTTCGGCAATATCCGCCGTTTTAGCGCCAAAACCCTCGATATGCTCCGCGAGAACGGCGTGGAAGTCTGCGTATTCAATCCGGTCGTGCGTTATGTAAACCGAATGTACTTCAATTACCGCGACCATCGCAAGATCGCCGTGATCGACGGGGAATATGCCTATACGGGCGGCGTGAATATTGCGGATGAATACGCCAATATCATTACGCGCTTTGGCTATTGGAAGGACAGCGGCGTCAGATTGCACGGCGAAGGCGCATGGGGTTTTTGCCACGAGTTTATGGAATTCTGGGTACTTTCCGGCGGTGAGCCGATCGAGCGCGTGGATGCGTACCGTCCGCAAACGCACATAGAGGGTAGCGGTTTTTGCCAGCCCTTTACCGACGGGCCATTCCGCTATCCGAGCAAACCGGCGGAAGATACCTTTATGCAGTTTATCGCCAATGCCAAAAGAAAAATCTATATCACCACGCCGTATTTTGTGCCGGATGAGCGCACGATGCGGGCGCTTTGCGTGGCAGGAGACGGAGATGTCGATGTGCGCCTTTTTCTGCCGGGTAAACCGGATCATTGGACGACGGACTGCATTGCGGAATCGCACTTTGCCAAATTGATGGAACACGGTGTGAAAATTTACCGTTATACGCCGGGATTTTTGCATGAAAAGACGGTTTTGGCGGATGATGAAGTTGCCTTTGTCGGCTCGATCAATATTGATTACCGCAGTTTTGACCTGCATTTTGAATGCGGCACCGTGCTATATGGAACGGATGCCATTGCGTCGCTTCAAAAAGATCTGGAACAGATCATGGCAGAGAGTAAACTGCTGGATGAGGAGGATATCAGAAAACGCAAGTGGTATCGCCGTATGCTCGCGCCGTTTTTGCGCCTCTTCGCCATTTGGCTTTGATAAAAATTTGTGTTTTTGCGCAAAAACTGCTTGACAAACGCGAATTGCGATGTATAATAATTCTTGTTCGTCACCTCGGCGGACAGAATATAGCGGGATTGTGTAAAGGTAGCACAGCGGACTCTGACTCCGTATGTGAGGGTTCGAATCCTTCTCCCGCTGCCAAATCGAGTGGATGTAACGGATTTGAGGTTATATCCACTCATTTTTGTTTTATGTTGAGGGGGGTGATGTTTGTGTTTACTGCCGAAACAAAACATTTTGATACTTCTCTATTAAGTGCTGATTTTGCTAAAAAATCTTCATTAACCCGATACGAGGAGTTGTGCAATGCTTTTCCAAAAGTTTTGATCATATTTGAGCACGGTGGATATTATTACGGTTTCAATGACACAGCAGTGGCATTGTATGATTTGTTTGGATGCCGCTATTCTCTGCAAAAAGGAATGCTTGTCGCAAAAATCGAAAAAGCAAAATTTGAATCACATATGATTCTCAAAAGACGAATGCGCGGTTTCTGTTATTTAATAGATCGGAACGGAATATTGACTTTTGAAAAAGGCATAAAGCAATTTTCTTTGCAAAAACCGATGTCTTATTATTTGAAAAATTGGGATAAACTTCAAAACAAAAAAACGGCAACATCATATCCCATCGATAAGCATGGCTTTGGATGGCTTGATGATGCTTGGACACCGGGACTTCCTTCGTCTCGTATGTATAGAAAAAAATAAGCAATGTGTTACAATTGAATTTACTTCTTTGACCTTATGTACGGAGCAGGTTACCCCTGCTCCGTTTTTTGTATAACGAAAACCACGCGATAGTCGCGTGGTTCAAAAAAGGTTAACCGATGAAGAAAAACTCCTTTTGTGTTAGAATGGTAAAGACCTGCCAGTCAGTACAGAACACAAAAGGAGTTTTTATAAATGAAAAAAGAACTAATCGATGTAAACAGTTTAGCACATACCAAATGGGATTGCAAGTACCATATAGTGTTTGCTCCGAAGTA
>JAZUIU010000025.1:0-12784 GCA_045642405.1 Oscillospiraceae bacterium | reverse complement strand
GTAATGCTTGCCGCAGGCTCAAAATGCGTAGCATCCGTACCCGTGGTGATGTTCTTTTCAGCCGCCCACTTGACCGCGTTGTAGTAATAGTCGGTCGCCTGAACATCGGTAAATGCGATGCTCTTGACAAAGGTCGCATTGACCGAGATATTGCTGCTCGGCATCTCGAAACTGTACTTGTTGTTGCCGAGGCTCTTGAGCGTGACGTTCTTGCCGTTCTCCTTGACTACGGTAACGCTTTCCACCTCATAACCCTTGTCGGGCTTCACCGTGATCGTCACAGTACTGCCGACGGAAGGATTATTCTTATCCATCGTGACCGTACCGTGCTGCGCATTGCCCACGGATGTGGAAGTGCCTTCGGTAACATTGACCGCTTGACCGCCGGGAACATAGGAAGACTTCTTTTCGGTAACCGTATAGACATTACCGCTGTTTTGGATCGAATAGCCGCTGCCGGCTTTGATCGTCGCATTGTTTGTCTTGCCGTTTGCAGCCACGGTGAAGGTCACCTCACGGGAAACGGTGATCGTGCCGGATGCGTTCTTCAAAAGGGTGATCGTTGCCTCGTTTGCAACTTTCTTCACCGCATCGCTGAGTGTTGCATAAAGCGTATCGCCGATCTTTGCGCCTGCGGTGGTCTCATCGAGTACAATGTAGCCGAATTCGCTGAACGAATCAGTGGTCACTTCGATATACTTGTTGCCGTTTCCGTCGGTCTTTACATCGTAATTGTCAAGGAATTCACCTTCATGATATACTGCCGCAGTTTTGGCTGTAATGGATCGCTCCACAGGCAACAGGAAGGTAACGATATCGTCGATCTCGTTATTCGTGATCTCGGTGGTCAGCGTAACCTGTCCGTTGCTGCCGGTGACGGTGATAGTCGCCATCGGTGTGACATCAAATGTCATAGCGGTGACGGTCACTTCGATGTCTGCATCCACGCTTGCGGAGACCAGCTTCACATTCAGATATTTGCTGATATCCGTCTCGCTGACATTGCTCTTTGCGGTGCTGTCGTTGGTCTTGGATTTCAGCGCACTTACAATGATATTGTCTTTCTTTTCCGTGGCTTTATCCAGGCCGGTTTCGTCGTTTGTCAAGCCAAATTCCTTGACAGTCTTGTTATCCAGCACATTGTTGATCTGCGCGGCAACCGCATCCAGAGCAGTCTCCGGAAGTTCGACACCATTGGTTGTCGATATTTCAATCTCGTCCTCGCCGTTGGCGATCTTCTTTTCACCGTCTTCGCCGACGACTGTGGCTTTCTCCTGCATATCCAGACCGCCGGTGGCAAATACCGGCTCAATGGTGACGGGTTTTTCAGGCTGCTCGAAGGTGTAAACGATATTGCCGTCCTTGTCAACCGTTTTGGTAATGGGCACTATGTTGCCGTCCGCATCCTTCACGATGATATCAGCCACACGATGACCGCCATCGGGAAATGCGGTAAGGGAGACGGAGTCACCCTGCTTTGCAACCGGCACATCGGAATTGACCATACCGCCGATTTCAGGCTCAACATGGACAATACTCTCGCCTGCTTCGGGTGCTTTCAGTTCCAATCCGTCATTAAAGTTCAAATAGTAGTTTTTGCTGTCGGATGTGTAGAATTTTATAAGATCCTCCGTGCCACCGGTTATGAACGCACCGGGCATCTTCATGGTCACGCCCACAGACATCCCTGCCTTGGGTGCTTTTTCGGTGCTGACGGTAACATTCACGCCGTCATACAGGAAGAGGTTGGCGGCATTTCCGGCACCGTCTTTATTTCCGATAATCTTTGCTGTACCACCGAGGGTAATGTTTGCGTTGGCGGCTGCATACACGCCTGCGCCGCGCATATCCGCGACATTGCCGAGCGTGTTGCCGGAGATTTCGCCATTGGTCATGGTGAAGTTGCTGTAACCGTAGTTGTAGACCGCGCCACCCTTGGCTTTCACGGTACCGCCGTCGTTCACGCCGCTTACAGAGCAGCCGGAAATCTTGCCGCCGGTAATATTCACCGTACCGACATTGAAGATCGCGCCGCCCGCAACAGAAGCGGAGCAGTCCTTAATTTCACCGCCGGACATATTGAATGTACCGTTATAGGGAACATAGATTGAGCCACCGCGTCCGAGGCGACTGTTTACCGTATCATAATCGGTGCTTGTTGCCTTGCATCCGGTGATCGTGCCGCTTTCGAGCGTCGTTTCGCCGTAGCTGATGATTGCACCGCCAAATTTGGCATTGCCGCCGGTGATGGTGCCGGTCTTGGCCTCGCTGCTGTCCCGGATGGTCAGTTTACCGTTGTTTATGATAATATTGCCGTCATCGGCGGGTTCTTTTCCGCCCATGCCACGGTCAAAGGTATGACCGTTGAGGTCGAGGATGATATTTGCACCCTCGGGAATGAGCAATACACCGTCCGTTGTTTCTCCCTTAATGTCCGCAAGGAGTCTGACCGTACGGACACCGCCACTCTCGCTGAGTTCAAACATTCCCGGTACCGATGCCTGTACCGTGCCGGAGATGGCATCGGCAAGTAAACCCCAACTCTTTACAAGTTCCAGATGATCGGTGTTGAAATTCACATAGTACGACGTGTTGTCGGAAGTGAAATACTTGGCCTGCTGCTCTTGTGCAAAGCAAATAAAGGTATCTTCACCGCTCTGTGCCGTCACGCCGATATCCATACCGGTTTTGGGTGCCGTATCTGTGCTGATGGTAAAGGCTTTGCCGTTATACAGGAAGAGGTTGCTGGTATTACCGCTGCCGTCGATGTTTCCGGTGATCTTCGCCGTGCCGCCGAGGGTGAGTGCCGCATCTGTTGCGACATACACGCCGGCGCCGCGCATATCCGCGACATTGTCCAGCGTATTGCCGGAGATTTCGCCGCCGGTCATCGTCATACTGCAATACAGCAGATAGACCGCGCCGCCCTTTGCCTTGACATTACCCTTGCCATCGTCAAGACCGCTGACAGAGCAACCCGAAATCTTGCCGCCGGTCATTTCAAATTCACCGCTCCATGCAAAGACCGCGCCGCCCGCAACCGTAGCCGAGCAGTCCTTAATCTCGCCGCCGGTCATGGTGAACTCGCCGAGTGCAGGAATGTAGATCGCGCCGCCGCGTCCGAGGCGACTGTTTGCCGTATCATAATCGGTGCTTATCGCCTTGCATCCGGTGATCGTACCGCTTTCCAGCGTCGTTTTGCCGTAGTTGACGATCGCGCCGCCGAATGCGGCATTGCCGCCGGTGATTTTACCGGTCTTGGCTTGACTGTTGTCCTGAATCGTCAGTTTACCGTTGTTGATGATAACATTGCCGTCATCTGCAGGTTCTTTTTCGCTCAAACCACGATCCAAGGTGTGGCCGTTGAGGTCAAGGGTGATCTTTGCACCCTCGGGAATGACCAGCGCACTGTCCTCCGCCTCCGCCGTGATATCTGCAATGAGTTTGATGGTGGTTTCCGTTGTACCTGCGATGTTAATTTTATTTTGCAGAGCGAACCAAGTGGTGATGGGTGCCGCTTCCTTGATCTTCACCCATTTTTCAACAATGTCGGGATTTTTGCAAGTCCTTCTGCTGCTGATTTCTCCGCCTTCGGCATCTTTTTCAATATAATCCAAACCGTCGCCTGCGAAAAACTTATATTCGGTATATGGCTTGGTAATGGTGATCGTGGCAGTCGTTGCGGATGTCATCCTCATCGGCAAGAAGTCCCACGAGGGGTTGCCTGCAATATACACTGCTTCCGGTCCTGCGGGGAATGTGACCGTATAGGTAACCGACGCAGCCTCAACGGTAATACTGCCGCCGGTCGTTCCGCTGGCGTCGTTCGTACCGGAAACTATTTTAGCATTGATGGTACCGTTAACCGCTTTGCTGGCATTGCCGCCTGCGATGGTTGCATTGCCGCCAATGACGCTGAGATTCTCCTTGACACCGTTGCCGCCGGTGACGCCGTTACCGCCGGTGACAGTGATTTGACCGCCGCTGACCGTACATTGGTTGTTGATACCATTGCCGCCGTTTCCGCCGCTGCCGCCGTTTCCGCCGGTAACGGTGGCTTTGCCGCCTTCGACTGTGCAGTTTCCGAAAATACCGCTGCCGCCGTTTCCGCCGCTACCGCCGTTGCCGCCGGTAACGGTCACAATACCGTCAGTAACAGTAAGATTTCCCTTGATACCGTTGCCGCCGTTTCCGCCGCTGCCGCCGGTGGTCTGAAGAGTACCGCCGTTAACAACGATATTTGCGGTAATACCGTCAGCACCGTTTGCACCGGTCACGACAAGCTTGCCGACATTTCGGTTCTGACCGTAGATCGTAAGCGTCTTGCCCTCGCCGGTGATACCGCCGGTGACGGTTAGGCATCCGCCGTCTTCCAGGATAAGGATGACATCATCTGTCATCGTGATTCCGCCGCTGATCGTGGCATTGTCGAGCCTGACATAGATAGGCTTTTTACCGTCCCATGTGACGCCGCCGTCGACGCTGCCCTGAAAACTGACCGTGAACATATTACTCTCAACTTCAACACCGTCTTCATTGATGTACCACACCATATCCGACGGACGCGCTACGGTCTTGATGGCGCCTTCTCCATAAACGACCTTGTTATCGGGATTGTCTGCAAAGAAGTACTGCACATCGCCCTCGCTCGCACTCGTGACAGTGCTGTACCTGCCGCACAGACCGACCCTCATACCGCTTGCGGGCTTGGTCGTCTCGCTGATACTTAGGGTTTTTCCGTTTTCGTTCTCCACATTGTTAGGAGTACCTAAGGCAATGTTGCCCTTGACAACCGCCGTGCCACCGAGTTTCAGCGTGCTGAAGTTGTAGATACCGCCGCCTTTGGTTCTGTTCGCCGTATTGTCGGAAATCTCACCGCCGGTCATGGTCATGGTGCCTTCGTAGATATATACGCCGCCGCCGTTGTTGTTCGCCGTGTTGCCGGAGATCTTGCCGCCGGTCATATTAAAGCTGATGTCAGCGTCGCCGTCGTAATACACGCCGCCGGCGTTACCGGAGGGCGATTCGGCTGTTGCCTTGTTGCCGGAGATCTCGCCACCGCTCATATTAAAGGTACCGATACAGTACACACCGCCGCCGTGGGTGCCGGTCGCCGTGTTGCCGGAGATCTCGCCGCCGCTCATGGTAAGGGTTCCATAAACATACACACCGCCGGCGCCGTTTGCCGTGTTGCCGGAAATCTTTCCGTCCGTCACAGTCATGGTGGCTTCGTAGGCATACACACCGCCACCGCTGCCGGTCGCCGTGTTGTTGGAAATCTCGCCGCCCGTCACAGTCATGGTGCCGCCTTTGACATACACGCCGCCACCGCTGCCGGTCACCGTGTTGTTGGAAATCTCGCCGTCCGTCATATCGAAGGAGCCGTCTTTGACATACACGCCGCCACCGTCACCGGTCACCGTGTTGTTAGAGATTGTGCCGCCATTCATAGTGACGGTGCCGCCGTTGGCGTTCACACCGCCGCCGTTGTTGGAAAGCGTGCCGCCATTCATAGTGAATTTAGCGGTTTTGCTATTAAGCACTACGCCGGCAGACGCCTTGTTGCCGCAGATTGTGCCGTTGTTCAAAGTAAAACTGCCATTGACGCGTACATTGCCATTGACGGATGTCGTGTAGCCGCAGATCGTGCCGCCGGTCATGGTAAAGATGCCGTCAACATTCACGCCGCCGCCGATAATGACACCGCCGGTGGTGGATTGCGCCGTCGGGGTGGATTGATCTGCCGCCAGCGTCCATACGCCGGATGTTCCGTCCTTGTCAAAATAGTGCAGTGTCGTGGTATCGTCGTAAAGATTGAATTCTTTGCCGCTGCTAACTGTAATGTCGCCCTTTCCGGCAAGATCCAGCACCTTGCCGTCCAGGCAGAGATCAACATTTTCGGCAACAGTCAGTGCCGCATCTGCCGTAATATCAGCCGTGAGATAGCCGCTACCACCGTTTTTGAAGAGTTTTTTTAGTTTGCCCAAACTGTTAATCTCGGTAATAAAGGTTTTTTTGTCGTGGCCGTGTGGGATAAGGGCAAACTCCGCCGTGACGGTAGCATTCGCATTCGGCATGGCGAAGGTGTACTCCCCTTGCGTCTGCGTAGCCGTCGGTGTGATGGTCTTATCCGAGCCATCATTATAGGTCACCTTCAAACCGCCCTCTGCGAGCTGATATCCCTCAATGGGAGACAGCGTCACGGTGATCGAATCGCCCTGTGCTGCTTCTTTTGCAGATGCTGCTGCCATACCGTTACCGATTGAGATCACATTGATCGCATGGTTGCCTGATTGCGGTGCTTTCAGTTCCAAATGGTCTGTATCAAAGTCTACATAGCATCCCGGATCATCCGAGAAAAAGTACGCTTCATCGCCGCTCACTGCGCCATTGACAAGGATACCAACGCCGGTCAGGCCGACCTTCATGCCGTTTGCGGGCTTGACCGTTTCGCTGATGTTCAAAGCCGATCCGCTTTGTACATCGCTGGGAGTAGAGACCTGGAAGTTTTCCCTGATAACCGCCGTTCCGCCGAGCTCAACCGTGCCGGAGTTGTTGTAGATACCGCCGGCTTGGCCGTCGGGCGATACATTGCCGACGATGCTACCGCCGGTCATGGTAAATTTCTTGCTATTGTACACACCGGCGCCAAAACGGCCCTTATTTTCACAGATCGTGCCGCCGGTCATAGTAAAGTAGCCGTAGTTTTGCACACCGCCGCCGTGACCGCCTGTATTACCGCAAATCGTGCCACCGTACATTGTAAAGATTTTGTCGGTTTGCACAAATACGGCACCGCCGTCGCCGAGGGTCGCGTCTCCTTTTCCGAGTGCCCTGTTGCCGCAAAGCGTGCCGCCGTACATTGTGAAACTGCCGTTATTGTACACAGCGCCGCCGATAATATCTCTACCGCCGGTGACGGCACCGCCGATGACGGTGTGCTTGACGGCTTCACCGGTGAGCGTATCGTCCCAAGTCCACAGACCTGCATTATCGCCGAACAGATGCTCGGTCTCATCATCGCAATCATAAAGATTCAGTGCCGCTGAATTTTCAATCGTGATTGTCCTCTCGCCAAGATCCAATACCTTGCCGTTCAGGCAGAGGTCAACGGTATGACCACTGTAAATCCACGCAAACTTGCCTTCCATTTTGATATTCTCCGTCAGATAACCGCTGCCGCCATTCGCGAATAGACTTTCCAGCGCACTTGCGGTGCTGATCGCGGTGCTGAAGGTCTTGCCGTTGTGCGTGTGGGTGGTGTCCGCCATTGCCGCAGTCGGCAGAAGCGAGACAATCATGATCGCCGATAAGAGAAATGCGAAAAGTTTTTTCTTCATCGTTTGATTTTCCTTTCTTGTTTTTTGTCATTGCGAGTTTTTTGTCATTGCGAGGCAACGAAGTTGCCGTGGCAATCCGTTCTCCCCTTCGTCATTGCGAAGGAGCGAAGCGACTGTGGCAATCCGTGGACGGATTCCCATGTCACCGGTCTGCGGACCGGTTCCTCGGAATGACAGGATGCGGATTCTCACGCCGTCTGACGACGGCTCAGAATGACAGATTATCTATATGATCAGACTTGCGTCTGTTGTTTAGGAATTTGCGGATTTCCATCCGTAGGGGCGAACTGTGTTCGCCCGTAAAATTTTGCTTCGCCACGACGGGCGAACACAGTTCGCCCCTACACCGCCACAAGGTGACAAATCGTAGGGCGGCTGCTTGCTGCCGCCGCCGTTCCCACTCCTCCATGCGCCGGGTTAGGCTGAAGAGAGTTCACGAAAGCGCAAAAAAGACCGCAATATTCATAGGCACAGCCTTCCTGTGCCATAGAATATCGTGGTCTCTCGGTTTCCTGTAAAATTGGGCAGAAAGGGGTTGGCAAAAGAGCGTGGTTTTGCTTGCTTGCTTAGGGATTGTACCCATTGCGGCATAACCTGTCAACACCTTTCCGTGAGAAAATCAAAGACTTTTACGATATTTTGATGAGATTGCAAATACAATATCTGCAACAATACTCATATTTTAGATAGTATAATATACTATCTCTTGTTTGTCAATATTTTCATGGCATTTTCTACATGATGACGGTATTTCTTTATTATGATCTACTGCTTTCATCATTATGACGAAAAACGGATCGCCACGCTCCGCTCGCGATGACGAAGAACGAAGAAATGGCAAATATGTCGTCATTGCGAGGCAACAACGTTGCCGTGGCAATCCGTCACCCGTCCAAAAAACGGATCGCCACGCTCCGCTCGCGATGACGAAATAACCTCATCCGGCACTTCGTGCCACCTTCCCCTAAGGGGAAGGCAAATAGGTAGAAAAATTTCCTCCCGTAGGGGCGAACTGTGTTCGCCCGCAAAATTTCGCATCGCTAAGACGGGCGAACGCAGTTCGCCCCTACACCCGTATGATATTACGGCGTTTCCGCTCATCCAACATGGGAGGAGCAAGCCCCTCCCCTACGAAATCCCCATCATTGCGAGGCAACAACATTGCCGCAACAAGACGCTGTCGCGAATCGACCGGAGGATTGTCGTCGCCTATTTTGTCTTTCCTTACCAAAACCGTTCTCATCGAAAAAGCGCTACTTCAATTTTCTTTCAAAATCAGCGAAACACCGGAAACCATGCAGGTTTGGTAAGTCGTATAGACCACGCTGCCCGGGCGTGCGCCGTTTGGCTTTTTGACATTTCTGACCGGCGTATAATCCACAGCGACGCGGTCACTCCCCCGCGCCTGAGAGAAATACGCCGCAAGACTTGCCGCCTGTTCGATATCCTGCGGAGAAACCTGTGCACCGCCTGTACATAAAATGACATGAGAGCCGTGGATTTTCTGCGTGTGCAGCCAAAGGTCTCGTTTATCGGCTTTTTTTGTCAGTTGGTCGTTTTGCAGATTACTGCGCCCGACCAAAACGGTAAAGCCTCCGTCGGTCGTAAAACGGCGCTCGGCAAAACGGCGCGGCTGCTCTTTTTCCTTGCTTTTGCGCAGATAACCCGTTTCGCAAAGTTCACGACGAATATCGGAAAACTCCTGCTGCGTCTCGGCTTGCGCGATCTCCTGTAATACGCTTTGCAAGTATTCGCGCTCTGCCTTCGCCTTTTCGATCTGTTCGCGCAAATGGATCTCCGCCGACTTTGCCTTGTTGTATTTCTTATAATACTTTGCCGCATTTTGCTGCGGCGTCAAAAGCGGATCAAGTGTTACCGTGTAAGGCGGATTTCCCTCTTCGTAATAGTTTTCCGCCGTAAAGGACGAAAGTCCGCTTTCCATGCGGTAAAGATTTGCCGTGATCAGATCACCGCAAAGGCGAAGTGTATCACGCTGCTGCGTTTGCGCATATTCGCGCGCCATCGTATCGAGTTTGCGACCCAAACGCTCATAAGCCGTATTGACCGTGCGCAGCAGTTCCCGTCCGCGCCTTTGCGCATTTTCGCGCCGCTCGCGCAAATCGTAAAAAGTGTCCAGAAGTGCAGAAAAACTCTCCTGCGACTGCCATTGCAGTTTGTCACCGTACTGACGCACCGTGCAGTAAGTAAAATCTGTCGGCTGGTCGTTTACAAAAGCGATCAGCGGCGTGAAACGCTCCTCTCGCACCGTTTCCGCCCATGCCGCAACGCAATCGGCAAGTTTCTCTTTTTGCGCACCGGAAAGCGAAGCAAAATGCACATCGGTCTCGCCGCAGGCGGCAAAGACGAGTTCCCTTGCCACAAGCGGTGAAAGTCCCAAAAATGTCTGCACCAGCCAAGTGTCGCAAGCGAGTTCACCGCCATCTCCATCCGTCACGGCGCGGCGCAAAAGCGCATCATCTTCCATCGGAGATATGCGCACGAGAGGATCGGGAAAACGATAAAACATCCCCGGCAAAAGTGCGCGGGTGCCGCCGACATCCAATGCCGCACGGCGCATACAATCTAAAATTCTTCCCTCACCGTCGAGCAAAATGAGATTGGCACGGCGTCCCATCAGTTCCAATATGAGTTTCCGCTCACCGCTTTGTCCCAATTCATCGGTCGCGTGCAGGGTGAGTACGACCACGCGCTCCAAATCCGGCTGTTCCACGCTCAAAATACGCGCGCCGATCAGGTGTTTGCGCAAAAGCATACAAAACATCGGCGGTTGTGCGGGATTTTCGCGCTGTACCGCCGTAAAATGGATGCGCGGTTGATTGACGCCTGCATTGAGCAAAAGGCGCAGATTACCGCGCAAAGAGAGAATGATCTCATCGCGCGAAGGCTGCTGGACTTTGTCGATCCGCGCGCCAAGTAATTGAGGTCGCAGTTCACCCACGACCGCTTTTAAGCATACTGCGTCAAGAGGCATGATTTCCCTCCATCATTGCGTCAAAAAGCGTATTGAGCCGCTCTTTTTCGCCTTTGAGATAAAGATATCCGAAAAGGGCTTCCAACGCCGTTGCCTTCTGATATTCGGCATGTGTGGCATTGTGCGCAATGGTATGCACATTGGCATTGCGTCCGCGTTTGAAAACCGCCGTTTCCTCCTCGTTGAGAAGAGGCAAAATGAACTCACACAGTTCTGCCTGTTTCGGTGCACGCACCAATTCGACTGCGGCGCGGTGCATCCCTTTGCCCGTTGCTTTTCCGTGCAGGCAAAGAAAACTTCTCACCATCAGTTCATAAACGGCATCGCCTTCATGTGCCAATGCGATCGTGCTGATTTTCTGAATTTCCCCGTCGGGAAGGGACAGTGCAAAATAATCGTTCATAAAATCTCCCGTTTTTTACAAAAAAACTCTTGACAGTACATATTCGCTATGGTATACTCGCTAATGTTCCGTAGGCAGTATACCACGGATAACAGATTGTCGCAACCACTTTTTTCGGGGGTATAGCTCAGCTGGGAGAGCGCTTGACTGGCAGTCAAGAGGTCAGCGGTTCGATCCCGCTTATCTCCACCAAAAAACCTTGTAACCGCAACGGTTACAAGGTTTTTCTTTTGTTTGTATGATAATGTGTTGTTAACAACAGGATAACAATAGGCGTGAGAAATTGCATCATTCCCAATCGCCTTTTTGCCTCGATAGTCGCGGATCGTGAATGTCTTATTTCCAAACTTCTCCTCGCCAATGTCCAAATGGTATCCGTTGCGTCTTCGATCGCTTGCTCGTCTGCGTATGCCGTATAGGAGAAATCGCCTTGCTCAACAAGTTTTTCTACGGTCGGGACGATCTCATCCGGCGTTGCCTTTGCTTCCAATATCGTGCGCACGGTTTGGGAAACATTCTTGTTTTTACCCGTCTTCTTCGGCAAATGCACTTCTCGCGCAGGATTTTCGCCCGGCTCGATCTCACCGTATTCGTCAATGTAATCCGCGAGCATCAGTTGCGGATCGCCGCCGGAAGCAGAAAAATCCTTTGTTTCGTCAACCGATACTACATCCGAAAATTTTGCACCTGACAACTTGACATTTGTCCCGGAATAGGATATACTACCAATGAACCCATCATGCAGAAGGGCCTTAGGCATTTTGAAGCCTATGGAACGAAGAAGCGGAAGGGTTCTTTTTTTATCCGCATACATAATTTCGCTATTTGAAACAAATTTAACCGGGATAATGTCTTTTGTATATGCGCTTGTCACTTTCTGCATATCGTCAATAAGAAAACCGTTTTCGGTCGGGCGGAGATCAAGAACGCACATAACAGGCATCCCGTTTGTTGCTTTTACGCTCCCGAACATAACAATTCTACTGTTTCCTCTTTGGTTTCTTCCAACATTCCTGCTTTTTAGAACAAGCACAGGATCGTTAAGTATTTCAGGAATCCGCTTTATTTCATTGATGGTCATTTCCGGATGCTTACGCAAAATAGAATCAGAGTCGTTTTCAGAGTATATTTTATCTCCGTTCATATAAATATCGCTTTCGATTGCACCTAATCCTTGCAAGACATCGCCGGTATAAGACAACACAAACCGTTCACCGTGATCGCGTCCATTTTTATCCCATTCAGAAATATTGCGCTTAAAGTTTTTGGAAATCAATTCTCTTTCGTCAATGGCATCGCTGAGCATCAGACGAACATCGGGATTTGCGGTCGGCGTGGCGTTGTCAATGTTCTTGATTTGGTTGCTTTGGAAAACAACGGTCTCGGTCGGTACAATAATACCGTCATAATCCGTACCGTTGATATCATTAAACATCTCAACTGTTTTTACAAAATCTCCAATAGCGGTTGCGTTTACATCTTGCAACATTTCAAAATCTCCATTTCCGTAAACACTTTGCAAAACGCTATTGACGGTCGCGCCGTAGCCATAATTATCAAGTCCATAATCTTCGTTTGAGGCAACCGCTTCAAGAAACAATCGCATCTGATTTTGCGTGATTGCGTGTTGATCTTTCGTGAGAGGATTTGTAACATTCAAGTAATAAGGTCTTGCCGTACCGTACTGTTCCGCGTGCGATTTGCTATCCGTAAAATAAAAGCCTCTTCCATATAGATTACTCGCTTTTGATTTACTGCGGTCAAATACAGTATATCCGCCATTCCCTCCACGGTACATCACTTTCAGCCGTCCCTGCGCATCGCGCACCTTGCTGTCTTTGAAATACTCCGCCTGTGCTTCGGAAAGAGCGTTGCCGTCACTATCGACAAGTTGGAGTTGTCCGCCGGTGGTGGGGTTACCGTTTAATCCTCTGCTTCCGGCGTCTCCCACTTCGAGGAGATTTTTGACGACGCTTCTAAAAGCTGCGCTTGGCTTGCCGAAAGATTGTTTTTGCAAAATTCCAGCATTTCCAACACTGCTTCCTCTTC
>JAZUIU010000024.1:0-23576 GCA_045642405.1 Oscillospiraceae bacterium | reverse complement strand
TTGAAGCTGTACTTGTTGTTGCCGAGATTCTTGACTGCAATCTCTTTGCCGCTTTGATCGAGGACGGTAAGCGTTTCAAGCGTATAGCCCTTATCGGGTGTAACCGTGACAGTCACCGTCTGACCGGCAGAGGCATTCTTCTGGCTTACGGTCAACTTGCCGTTTTCAGTACTTGTGGGAAGTTCAACTGCGTAACTGCTCTCACTGACGGCACCACCGCCGCCACCGCCACCGCCGGTGTAACCGCTGTCACTGTTGCCGTTCGTGTTATAGCCGATGGAGTAGGTGGAGAACTTCTTGACGAACATCGTGATCTCGTTGTTGCCGACCACAATGTATTCGCCGTCGGCGTTCGGGGTTTTCGTCAGAATATCGACATTGCCGTTGTGCTGACGGAAGATGGCAAAGTTCGTTTTGTCGCTGGTCCGGAACGGAATGACAACCGTAATAAGATCGTCGGTTTCCTTGATAGGAACATTTTCCTGACCGACAAGTTCACCGCCTGCCGTCGTTCTGATTGTCTTATAGATATCAATGGAAATGTATTCAACGGTACGGCCTCCGGCCTTTTTCTGAATTTCGTTCTGCTCCTCGTTGGTAGCAATCTTGACTTGACTTTCGACCGACATATTTACGGTGACTGTCTGACCGTCTTCAATATCTTTTGCCACTTTCTTTGCAACGGCGTCAAGCCCGCCGACAGCAATATCAGGGGTATTTCCGGTAATTTCAACACTGGAGTTTGCTTTCTTGTTGCCGGAAATGTTCAGTGACATCGTTGCGGTTTCGGCACCGTCTACGGTGACCTTGCCCGCTGTGTTAATCATAACCAGCGCAGTTGTGGTATACTCCTTGCCGCCCTCTGTTTTTGTTGCAACAATTTGATAGGTGCCGGCAGGAACATCCTCGAAGGTAAATACGCCGCTTTCATCGGTCTGTTTGGTTTCACCCCACTGGGTATTGCCCTTCATCAACTTAACGCTTGCACTCTCAATGGCAACGGGCGTTTCAGCATCGGTTTGCACATTGCCGGTGACCGTACCGGCCTTCTGCACCCACTTGGCGTAGATTGTCGCGTCGGCAAGAATCTTGTCTGTTTTTTCGTTAATAATCCTGGTACTGTCACTGTCACGGAACCAACCGACAAAGAACATATCAGACTTGGTCGTGGTAATGCCGGTCAGCACGGTTTCATAGTCTGTGCCCCACTTCACTACCTGGCGCGGTGCGGTGATACCGGAGAATGTGACGGTGTGCCAGACATTGCTTTGCGTCAGTTCCAGCGTACCGGCGCTTACCGTAACCGCATCGCGCTTACCGGCAAAGACTGCTACAGCATCTGTACCGGATGTACTGCTTACATAAGTATTGACAGCTTTTTCCGTTTCATCGCCCGGATTCTTGCTAAACTGCTTATTCTCGGTGACGATCACCTTTGCTTTGACGGTGACGATAGGATCGACCTTTGTGCCGTTGGCATCCAACTTGATCTCGCCTTCTACCGCCGTATAGGTACGGTCACCGACCGTAACGGACCCGCCGTCGGGTACGGTAAAGGTCTGCGCTGCTCTTTCAAGTGTCTTGCCGCTGGGCAGGGTGACGGTGGCCGCACCTTTCAAGCCGTTGGGAACATTGACGGCAAAGTCGGTGAACACGGTGTTATCCTTGGGCAAACCGGTCTCGGCATTAATCGTCAAAGTTGCTTCTGCGTCTGTGGTATTCGTGTACACAATACCGTCCACCGTGATGCTCTCGCCTGCGGGTACGGGGATGGAAATCATTTCAGATGTGATGGTTACTGTGGTATTCGCCTCCGGCTTGATCACGATGCCGTTGATAACAACGGTATTGTCCGCCGGGATGGCAGCGGTGTCGAGCTCGTCGTTCGTGAGATAGATGACCTGCGCACCCTTGTTCTCAACAGGCAGGTTGTTCGTAACTGCCAGCTCTTTGGTGATTTCCATCGTGCCGCTGAGCAGCACGACCTCATTTTTGGTCATGTCATCGTGTTTCTCTGCCGGGATGACCTTGATCGCGGCTTTTGTGATTGCCTTGTAGTCCTTGCCGTCGATGCTTAATGTTTCAGCGGCGGGGATGGTAGTGAAAATGTCACCGTCGTCCTTGACGATGTCAAAGACAGTATTTTCGCTCATACCGTTGGTATTGAACGCCACACCCTCGATCTTCACGCTACCGCTCGTGGGAACGGTCACGGGGTTGACGGTCCGGCTGTCCTTGGTCATTTCCTTGCCGACCGTTGCCTTCTTAGGAGCCTGCGTTGCGGTATTTTCGACCTTTGCGAAGCCGATATCCAATTTAACATTCACAGACTCTTTCGGATCAAGGAGAATATCGCCCTCTTCGGTGCTCGCATTGCCCTTCTTGGCGTAGACAGTGCCGTTTTTCGTGATACCAAGCAAGGTAGCTTTTGCCGTATCCTTGTTTGTATAGGTGATGCCGGAATTGCCGTCAACATAAACGGCACGGTAGAGATAATCCAACGCCGGGAAGGAAACGACGATCTCCTTTTCACCGTCGGTTGGGATTACCGCGGCTTCCAGCATACTGTTCACCAGATCGTTTCCGTCCTCCTCGACAGCGACTTTACGCGCATTCTCACCAATGGTGAATGTTGCTTCGCCGCCCTCGGGGATGGAAACCGTGTTGTAAGGATCGGGATCATGCAAATCCAGCGCATCGCTGTTGCCGTAGGAAACCTGAATCTTCTTTTTACCGCTGTTGGTGACAAGTGTGATGTCTGTTGCGACAGGCGTATTGACTGCGGAATCGGTCGCCTCTACATACGCGGCATCCGTCACATAGATATTTTCGCCCTTATCGAGTTCAATGTCGCCGAGCACAACCACGCGCTGTGCTTCGGCAGTGGGCAGGATGGCGATAATAGAATCTGTTGCATCATCGCCGGTGCCGTCGGGCTTCTTGGTGGGATTCAGATAAGTCTGGGTGTCCTTTCCGTCCGCCTTGGTGAAGGTCACCTGCTCACCTGCCGGAACGGTAACATAACCGGTGGTAACGCCGTTTTCAAATGTGCTGAATTCGCCGCCGTTTGTGCGAACGGCTTTCACCGTCAGCGAACCGTCCACGCCGACGATCTTTTCGTCGTTCGTGCCGAGGTTAATGAAGCTGCCTGCATTGCCCGCAACCTGAAGCGTACCGTTCAGTAGTGTGATATGACCGGTTTCATCCACAAAGAATTTGCTCTCGGCTGTGACGGTGATGCCGTTCAGCCCGGTCTTGCCGCCGTCCTTGTCAAAGATGTTGAAGTTGCCGCCTTCGAGGGCGGTGACGATAACGCCGGTCGCGCCGTTGACTGAGGCGGTCTTGACGGTGATGGGCTTATCTGCAACGGTGTTGACGATCTTCACATCGGCAACTGCCTCAAAGATCGCCTCGCCTTCGTCCAGTTTCACCCCTCCGGTCGTCAACACAGTAACATACTCGGAAACGGTCTCGTCCGTTCCGGTGTATGCCTTGACGGTCAAAACGGTGTCATCCTCCGCAACGGTGTACTCGGTCTGATCGGAGTCGCCCATCGGGTCGATGGCGACAATCTCGCCTGCCTTTGCAGCGGTAACAATGACCTGCTTGTTATCCTTGGCATTTGTAACTGTGATCTTGCCGCCGCTCGGAGCGGAATCACCGTTATCCTTCACGGTAATCTCGGAAGAAATCTCCTCGACCGCCGGATTGCTTCCGGATGCTTCAACAGCCTCAATAATTTCGGAATAGAAGGTGTAATCGCCGGTGATATTGGCTTCCTCGATCTCCACCTTCTCGCCGTTCACATCCAGTTTTCCGACCTTGGTAATCTTCAACTCATAGCCTGCATTGACCACGGTGTAGGTCACATACCCTGCACCCACGCCGATGTCGAACTTCTGTGCGTCTCCGGTCGCGGTCACAAAAGCCGCATCCTTGGCGGTATAGGTATCGGTCGTACCGCCGGTAACATAGAGAACATCAAAATCAGAAGTGGTCTTGGCGTAATAAGTCTTCTCGTGGTCTGCATTATATGTGCCTACATAGGCATCGGCAAAGCCGTTGGCTTCACCCTTGCTGCTATCGGTGTTGTTGGTCACCTTGACGGTGCCGTTTACAACATAGACATCGTTCTTGCCTGTGTACATGGAGAAGGTCACATCTGCCGGTTCAAATGCTTCGTTTTCCGCGTTGAACACGACACCCTCATAACTGTCACCGGACTTGGCACTCTCCTCACCGCAGATGATGAGCGTATCGCCGCTTTCAAGGACGAGACCGATGCGGTCCTCATAGGGGTCAATGTTCATCGCGATGGTCTGATTGTTGTAATCAATCACGGTGTGCGCATCTTTGCCCTCGCCTTCGGTATGGCTACCGTTTTTGCCATCGTGGGTGTTGTACTGATTTTCCGTTGTGCCGTCGGCAATGTTGTGGGACGCATCATAGATGGCGTCAGCCAGCGTGACATAATAAGTGGTGTCGGTTTCGCTCCACTTGATCTTCGCTTCGCCGGCCTGTATCTCAACATAACCGATCTCGCCGGGCTCGTTGCTGACCTTCACGACCATACAACCGGTCACGATGTCCGCAATGCTCTGGTCGCCGACATACTGCTGCGAACGCTCACGGGAATCGACAGTACATAGATTATCAACGCCATCAACATTATCAGCCTCAGGATATGCGGTCACATCCGTATGCTTCATGTTCTTTGCCAAATTGCCCTGCGCGGTGTAGATGTCAATGCCGTTGGTGGTCAAGACATAGCCATTGGTGGTAGGATTTGTAGAAAGTTCCGTATTCAGCGCGATTTTGTCGCCGCTTTGCGCGTTTGCCTTTGCCAAAGCGGTATCCAGATCGTCTTCAAAAGTGTAAGTCGTGGTCGTACCGGAAGTGCGAATGCAGCATGCCTCATAGAAACCGCCGGGCAGACCGCCGGGAGCAGCCGTATCATTCAGCACAATCTTGTTCGTGCCGTCTTTCTTAATCGAAACGGTAACGGGGGATGCAGAGTCGTTGACATACTTATAGATATTGCCCTCAACCGTAATATCGACCTCACCGCTGACATCGCCGCTCTTTGCGGGAACTGTGACCGTGCAGGTGCCGGTATCCGTTCTGGTGACGGTCGCGGTGGGCTTGCCTTCCGGCACAGCAATGTAATACTCCTTCGATGCGCCGGCGATGCCTATGGGTGTGTCATCCGCATTGAGTTTGATCGCACCCGCCGTCAGCTTGGCGACGCCGGCAGCGTATGCGGTATCAGAATCTTTGTTAACGCTGACGATTGTGTCTTTGGCAGCGGCCTCATACTCACCCTTCTCCTGCACCGCGCCGTTGAGCAGCTTCGCGCCGATCGTAACCTTTTGCCCGTTGGACAGCGGGATCTCGGTGTCGCCGGTGTTTCCGGAGGTGGCAATCGCCGGGGTAATCGTGCCGGAGGCATTGCTGTTGAGAATGACCTTGTTGGAATCGGTGTACACCGTCTCGCCCGGGTCAAGTGTAACATCACCTTTGATCAGAACGAGCTGCACGCCGGGGTTGATCGCACTATCCGCAACCTGGGTACCCAGCTTGACAGTGCCGGAACTATCCGCCACATACTTGGATGTCAGCGTACCGTTCGCCGTGTAGGACACAGGAGTGCCGCTATCGGGCGTGACGGTAAAGGTTGCACCGGATGGAACAAGAATGTCCGTGCCGGTCACGGTACTGTCGCTCACCGTGGCGGTGAGTGTGATAACCTTGTTGGCACCGGTGGTGACATTGGTCACTGTATAAGTACTCGTGGTAGGGATATCAATACTCTCGCTGTTATTCAGTTCCACCACGCCGCTGAGAAGTTTGGCAGCGCCGGTGGCGGAAGTTACGCTCAACTTCGTAGTGGTTTTTTCAGGAACGGAGCAGGTAGTAGTGCCTGCCTTGACGGTTGAGGTCTTGCCTTCGCCGTTCACGATCTCAATTTCAAAGCAGCTTTCGGTCTTCTTGACAGTCACATCGCCGGTGCTGCTGCCGTTCACAGTCACAAATACATTCGCTCCGTCGCCGATTTCGACATCTGCCGTATTTGCGCCGGGAACCGTGACCTGCTCATTCGTCGCATCGAGTACAATTTGCAGATTGCCGCTCGTTGCATTCTTCGTGAAAGCCAGGTCCGTATCGCCGTTAACTGCGGTATAGTGATAGACATCCGCATAACCCGTACCCGCCTTGATATCAAGTTTGTCGGCGGTTTCTGTCTCAAAAACGCGGATCTCCGCACCACTGGTGTTGGAGACGGTCACACCGCTCACCGCTTTGGATCCGCCATGCAGTACGGGGAAGTAGCCGTAGGCAAGAAGCGGATAACCTTCGTTAAAGGTTGATCCTTCATCCTCTTTCCATTTCACCGAGTCGTCGCCTTTATTGGTGTTGAGTTCGGTGATAAAGGCTGCATTCTTCATGGCACTTACGGTCATACCGGTGCAAGAGGAATCATCCCCATAGCCGACCGCAGTTTTGCATGCCCCGATCTCATTACAGAAATAGCAGTTGGAGAGGGTAGCAACCTTACCATTTGAACCGCACACGCAGCCGACAGACCTGCCTTCATTTTCCTTTTCGAGCGGTGTGTAGGTATTCGTCTTGCCGACCGAAGCGGCACTATAGCAGTTTGAGATTTTACCGCTTTCAACATTTTGACCACATACACCGCCGATACTTTGTGTGGTTATATAACCCGTTTTCGTTTCAACCAGTACTGCGCTGTTATTGGCAAACACATCGCCTCGGTTGTAACAGTTGGTGACAGTACCGCCATACTGAGTAATGCCATTTGCGGCGCATATACCGCCGAGCATAAGAGGTCCATACTCATTCTTGCCCTGAATATCTGCAGTATTGCCGCAGTTTTTGATGCTACCGCCTATATTTTTGGCGCACACGCCGGCAGCACGAGCAATATATGTCTTGGTGCCTTCCGGTTCCTCGACCGTGTACGTCACATTCACACTTCCCCGGGTGATGAGATTTTTGATCGTACCGCGTAGTCCCAGATGACCGAACAGTGCGGCAGAAAGAGTTTCTTCGGAGACGATGCCGGCGGTGATATCGAGTTGCACCCTATGGTAATCGCCGTCAAAAGTGCCTCTGAATTGTTTGCCGCCGTATTTATCATCATAACCAATGCACCCTGTAAAAGGAGTGTTTATGTCTTTGGTCAGTTTGAAAAACTTTTCGTACATATCGTTTCCGCCGTTGACCGCCTTTGCCAGCGCATCCAGATGCTCCACCGAGGAGAGCAGATACGGGTCGTCTGCCGTACCGGTTCCGCTTTCAGCGTAATCGGGCGTCGTCGAGAACCAATCGGTTTTGTTGCAGGAAGCGGAAGCTATATCAAAAGACAACTTATCGTCCTCGGCACACTTACTGTCATTTTTGATCACGAGTGCATGGGTAGCCTTTCCGCTTGGTTGATAATAAATCACGCAATACGCGTAGTCCGGATCAATATCAAATGTGCCGCCTGTGTTGCATCGATATGTCTTATCCTCACTATGGAAGGAAATATCGGAACTGTTAATGGTACCTTTTGCCTTACCGCTGATGATCGACGGCGTGTTGTCCACAACATAGGACTTCACTGTATCCACACTGCCGTCTTTTTGAATGATGTATGCAACATAATTTGATACATTGTCGGCAGACGGCGATGTGTCTTCGTCGGCAGGATTAAAAACAAGGCCATTAAAACTCGTCGTAAGAGTAGCCATTGCCGTCACCGGCAAAAGCGAAACGACCATGATCGCCGCTAAGAGAAATGCTAAAATCTTTTTCTTCATTGCTTGATTTTCCTTTCTTGTTTTTTGTCATTGCGATTTTTTTGTCATTGCGAGGCAACGAAGTTGCCGTGGCAATCCGTCCTTCCCTTCGTCATTGCGAAGGAGCGAAGCGACTGTGGCAATCCGTGGACGGATTCCCACGTCACCGGTCTGCGGACCGGTTCCTCGGAATGACAGGATGCGGATTCTCACGCCGTCTAACGACGGCTCAGAATGACAGATTATCTATATGATCAGACTTGCGTCTGCTTATACGGGTTGGTGCGTTCCCGCCGGGATCGAGCACCGTGGGGAACGCAAAAAAGACCGCAATATTCACAGGCACAGCCTTCCTGTGCCATAG
Organism: Oscillospiraceae bacterium; assembly: GCA_045642405.1. GTDB lineage: Bacteria > Bacillota > Clostridia > Oscillospirales > Oscillospiraceae > Hominicoprocola. The sequence goes on along the minus strand of JAZUIU010000024.1, from coordinate 15,410 downwards.
AATATCGTGGTCTCTCGGTTTCCTGTAAAATTGTGCAAAAAGCGGTTGGCAAAAGAGCGTAGTTTCGCTACGCTTGCTTGCTTGCTTGCTTGCTTGCTTGCTTGCTTGCTTGCTTGCTTGCTTGCTTGCTAAGATTTTGTTCGCTTCAAGCACACTTGTCAACTCCTTTTTCACATTTTTCATTTGATTGGTAATAATAAAACGATACACAATACTATATAGCACAATTTTTCCCTTTTTGCAATAGAAATGCAGAAAATTTTTTCATATTTTTACAGCAAAGAGGCAAAAAAAATTACCCGTTCCGCCAGGAACGGATATCATGACAAAAGGACTTGTCTTTCGACAAGTCCTTTTTCATGGAGCGGGCGACGGGGCTCGAACCCGCTACCTCCACCTTGGCAAGGTGGCGCTCTACCAGATGAGCTACGCCCGCGAACAAGAAAGACTATAACAGACGGTCCCCCGTTTGTCAAGTCTTTTTTCTTGTTTTCTTTATTTCTTGAAAATCCCGAGCATCCGACCGTCGCGCACCGACCGGTGCAAGGCATTCATCAAGCATCTACAAAGCGGCAAGCCGCCATCGCCGCCACCGCACCGTCTCCGACTGCCGTGGTCAGTTGGCGCACCGTCTTGGCGCGGCAGTCACCGGCGGCAAAAATGCCCTCTACATTGGTCAAAGCATCCTCGCCGGAGCAAAGATATCCCTGCTCATCCAGTTTTACCAAATCGGCAAAAGGCTCGTTTTGCGGTTTTTGCCCGATGGCGAGAAACACGCCGCGCGCCAAAAGTTCCGTTTGCGTGCCGCTTTTCAGATCGTTGAGCACAATGCCGGTCAATTCGCCGTCTTTCGTGATGAGTTTTTCCGGCGTATGGCTGTAAAGCACACGGATATTGTCCTTTGCCAGCACTTTTTGCACCAAAGCCGCTTCGCCGCGGAAAGTATCACGGCGGTGGATCAGCGTCACCGTACGGCAGGAAGATGCCAAAAAGAGCGCGTCCTGCAACGCGGTGTCACCGCCGCCGATCACGGCTACATCGGCATCCTGATAGAATGCTCCGTCGCAGACGGCGCAATACGAGATCCCTGCGCCGACATAGTCCTCCTCTTCGGGCAGTCCCAAAGAGCGGTGGTGCACCCCCGTCGCCAAAATCACGGCTTTGGCTTCATGTGTGCCGAAATCGGTCGTGAGCAAAAAGCCGTTTGCCGCCTTTTCGATCTTCTGCACCTCTTCCGTCTCCATGGCAACACCGAACGCGTCCACCTGCTCATAGAGTCTGGCGGCAAAATCCGCGCCGCTGATGTGCGGTGATGCCGGAAAATTATCCACCATCGGAGAAAGTACGATCTGTCCGCCGAAGCTTTCCTTTTCCAAAAGGCAAATGGATTTCCCTGCCCGTGCGGCATAGAGTGCCGCCGTCAGTCCGGCAGGGCCGCCGCCGACGATTGCAATATCAACCATTGATGCTCTCCTTTGAAAAATCGGTGTCGCATGACACCGATTTTTTCTGTTTTTTTACTGTTCGGCAATAAACTTGCGTACTGCGCCGAGACCGACGAGTTTCTGCGTCTCTTCCCCGTCGATCACAAGCGTCGGCGCCTGACGGATGCCGTACTGCTTGGCGAGGTCTGCATTCTCCTCCGCCAAAACTTTGCGATAGGCGATGCCGGCTTCATTCAAAAGTTTTTCCGCCTGCTTGCAGTTCGGGCATGTCTTGGTCGCAAAGAGCAAAAGTTCGCCTTCCATCGTGCAGGTGCAGGTGGCTTTGGTTTCTTCCTGCACTGCGGCATTGAGCGGACCGTTGTGTCCCAAACGGGAACGGCCGATGTCGTAAACCTTGCGGTCTTTGAATTCCTGTGCCTTACCGTCGTTCCAGTTCTGCACCGGACGGTAATATCCGGTGATACGGCTGTAAACCTCGGTCTTTTCGCCGCAATGCGGACAGGTGTACTGCTCGCCGGTCAGATAACCGTGATCCTTGCAGACGGAATAGGTCGGGGACATCGTGTAATACGGCAGTTTGTAGTTCTCGGCGATCTTGCGCACCAAATTTGCCGCCGCTTTCCAATCGGGCAGTTTTTCGCCGAGGAACGCATGGAACACCGTGCCGGATGTATAGAGCGTCTGCAACTCGTCCTGAATATCCAACGCGGAGAAAACATCTTCCGTATAACCCACAGGCAAGTGGGAAGAGTTGGTGTAATACGGTGTACCGTTTTCGTTCGCCGTGATGATATCGGGGAATTCTTCCTTATCGTGCTTGGCAAAACGATAGGTGGTGGATTCCGCCGGTGTCGCTTCGAGATTGTAGAGATCGCCGTACTGCTCCTGATAATCGCTCAGACGCTCGCGCATGTGGTTGAGTACATCTTTTGCAAACTGCTGCGTCTTGGGATCGGTCAGATCGGCACGCAGCCACTTGGCATTCAACCCGACCTCATTCATACCGATCAAACCGATGGTGGAGAAGTGGTTGGCGAATGTGCCGAGATAACGCTTGGTATACGGATACAAACCGTTGTCAAGCAGTTTGGTAATGACCGTACGCTTGGTCTTCAAAGAGCGGGCGGAAATATCCATCAAACGGTCCAAACGGGCATAGAAATCCGCCTCATCGGTCGCCTGATAGGCGATGCGCGGCAGGTTGATGGTCACCACGCCGACCGAGCCGGTGGACTCGCCGGAGCCGAAGAAACCGCCGCTCTTTTTGCGCAATTCGCGAAGGTCAAGACGCAACCGGCAGCACATCGAACGCACATCCGAAGGCTCCATATCGGAGTTGATGTAGTTGGAGAAATACGGTGTGCCGTACTTTGCGGTCATCTCGAAGAGCAGTTTGTTGTTTTCGCACTCGCTCCAATCGAAATCGCGCGTGATGGAATAGGTCGGGATCGGATATTGGAAACCGCGGCCGTTGGCATCGCCTTCGATCATGATCTCGATGAATGCCTTGTTGACCATATCCATTTCCTTCTGACAGTCGCCGTAGGTAAAATCCTGTTCCTTGCCGCCGACGATCGCAGGCAAATGTTTCATATCATTCGGCACGACCCAATCCAGCGTGATATTGGAGAACGGTGCCTGTGTGCCCCAACGCGACGGTGTATTCACGCCGTAAACGAAGGACTGCACGCATTGCTTGACCTCTTTTTGCGTCAGATTGTCGATCTTGACAAAAGGTGCGAGATAGGTATCAAATGAGGAAAACGCCTGTGCGCCTGCCCATTCGTTCTGCATGATACCGAGGAAGTTCACCATCTGATTGCAAAGGGTACTCAGATGTCCCGGAGGCGAAGAGGTGATCTTGCCGGGCACACCGCCGAGCCCTTCCTGGATGAGCTGGCGCAGACTCCAACCGGCACAATAGCCGGTGAGCATACTCAAATCGTGAATATGAATGGCGGCACTGCGATGCGCTTGTGCGATCTCCGGATCGTAGATCTCGGAGAGCCAATAGTTCGCCGTGATCGCGCCGGAGTTGGAAAGGATCAGACCGCCGACACTATATGTCACGGTCGAATTCTCCTTCACGCGCCAGTCGTTGATTTGGAGATAGTTGTCCACCAAATCTTTGTAGTTGAGCAAAGCGGAGTTGACATTACGCACTTTCTCGCGCTGTTTGCGGTAGAGAATGTACGCCTTGGCAATGTCGGCATAACCTGCTTCGCTGAGTACTTTTTCCGCGCTGTCCTGAATGTCTTCCACCGCGATAAGACCGTTTTTGACCTTCGGCTCGAAGTCGGAAGTGACGCGCAGCGCGAGCATATCCATCACGCTGGGATGATACTGCTTGTTCTGCGCTTCAAACGCCTTGGTGATCGCGGCGCTGATCTTGCGGATATCAAATTCCGTGACTTTTCCGTCACGCTTTACAACCTGATACATGGGCGGTTGCCTCCTTATACAAATTTGTTCGTTTGAAAGAGGGCGTTCCGCCCCTTTTGTCTCGACTATCATAGAATAGCAAAGAATAGGTGAAATGTCAATATGTTGTTTGAAAAAATTTTTAAAAACACAATATATTGTTTTTGTGAAATTTAGAAAGTGTCGAAAAAACGCGGTTTTTACCTCAAAGCGGATGCTTTTCGGAACTTTTTCGCGAAAAAAGTTTCCCATATATTGTGTGGCAAAATAAAATGCCACCACAAATTGTGGTAGCATTTGCGTAAACTCCCGCGCATAGCATACTATGAGGTGATTTTGTGGAGATCCATATTGTAAGATCCGGGGAAACGCTCGATTCGATCGCGCAGAGATACGGTGTAAGCCTTTCGCGTTTGGCAGGAGAAAACGGCTTGCGCGAGAACGCTTCGCTTGCGGTCGGGCAGGCGCTTTGTGTGCGTGTACCGACGCTGACACACGCCGTGCGTGAGGGCGATACGGTCTATTCGATCGCGCGGCAATACGGCATATCGGCACGCGCGCTCTATCAGCGCAATTTTGCCTTGCAGGGCGAAAGCCGCTTGGTTGTCGGGCAGGAACTCGCCATATCGTACGGCGACGAGCCGACGCGCACGATCGGCGTCAACGGCTACGCATATCCGTTCCTCTCCGAGCAACTACGCAACAGCACTTTCCCCTATCTCACCTATATGACACCCTTCACCTACGGTATTTCTTCCGTCGGTAATCTCCTCCCTTTTGATGATACGCAACTGCTGGCATCGGCAGGGCGGTACGGTACAGCAAGTCTGATGCACCTCTCCACCTTGACCGAGGCAGGTAATTTTTCCAACGCACGCTCTTCCATGCTCTTGCGTGATGTCGATTTGCAGGAGCGGCTCATTGAAGAAATTCTTGAAGTGATGCGCCGCAGCGGATATTACGGGCTTGACATCGACTTTGAGTTTGTCCTGCCGGCGGAGAGAGAGGCGTATGCTGCGTTTGTTCGCCGCGTGCGCGAGCGATTGCACCCCTTCGGCTATCCCGTCATCGTGGCGCTTGCGCCCAAGACGAGCGCCGACCAACCGGGGCTTTTATATGAAGCGCACGACTATGCGCTGCTCGGCGAGGCGGCGGATGCCGTATTCTTGATGACCTACGAATGGGGCTACACTTACGGTCCGCCGATGGCAGTCGCGCCGCTCCCGCAGGTACGCAATGTAGTGCGTTATGCGCTGAGCGAAATACCGAGCGAAAAAATCTTTCTCGGCATTCCGATCTACGGCTACGATTGGACATTGCCGTACCGACAGGGCACGAGCAAAGCGGATTCCCTCTCCCCCGTGCGCGCAGTGGAGATCGCCGTACGCGAACGCGCCGATATCGTCTATGACGAGACGGCACAAGCGCCCTATTTCAACTATACCGACCGTCAAAACCTTGTTCACACCGTTTGGTTTGAAGATGCAAGAAGCATCCAAAGCAAATTGCGTCTGGTTGAGGAATACGACCTCGCCGGCATCGGCATCTGGAATTTACTGCGCGATTTTCCGCAGATGTGGAGCGTGCTGGACAGCACCTTCCGGATCGAAACGGTATTATAAAAAAGGGGCTATCAAAAAGCCCCTTTTTTACATTATATTTTTTTGACGATCGCCGTCATCAGCACTTTGAATTTTTCCTCCGCGGCTTTGCCGGTCTCAATCACTTCGCGATGCGAAAGCGGCTGATCCAAAATGCCTGCCGCCATATTGGTCAAGCACGAAATACCGAGTACGCGCAAGCCGGAATGAACCGCCACGATCGTCTCGGGAACGGTGGACATCCCACAGGCATCCGCGCCGAGTGCGCGGCACGCGCGGATCTCCGCAGAGGTTTCGTACATTGGTCCTTTGGCATAAATATAAACGCCTTTTTGCAAAGGAATGCCGGTTTCTTCGGCCGCTTGCAGCGCAAGTGCTTTGAGTTCTTTACTGTAAGCGTCGCTCATTGAGGGAAATCGCTCGCCGAAGCGTTCTTCGTTCGCGCCAAACAGGGGTGAGTCGCAAAAGAGGGAAATGTGATCCTCAATGAGCATCAGATCGCCCGGGGCAAAAGCGGTGTTGATCGCACCTGCGGCGTTGGTGAGGATGAGATTTTTCACGCCAAGCAGAGAAAGCACGCGGACATAAAGCGTCACATCTTCCATGCTGTACCCCTCGTAGCGGTGAAAGCGTCCCTGCATCGCAACAATAGGTCTGCCGTCCGCTTTGCCGAAGATCATCTCACCCTTGTGTCCTGCCACCGTGACGGCAGGAAATTCGGGAATATCGCCGTACGGGATAACGCATTCACGCTCTATGGCGTCGCCGAATGCGCCCAATCCGCTGCCGAGTACCACTGCCGTGTCGGGTACATTGCTCACGCGAGACAAAATGAGGTCTGCGGCTTTTTTTGCTCTTTCGTATTCTGCCATCGTTCGTCCGCCTTTCATTGGTAAATGTTTTTTATTATGATACACTTTTTTGCGCACAATTACAATACAAATTCATTCAGTCCTTTACAATGGCGTACAACCGTGCTATATTGGAGTTATCAAACAAACGAAAGGGAGTTTTCTCTATGAAAAAAGCAAATTTGTTCATGCTCATCACAGTCACGCTCTTTGTTGTCCTCGGGATCGGCTTTTCCGCTTATTATATGCTGCATTTCCCGAATGATTCTTTTTATCCGCTGCTCAATATGTGTATGTATGTTTTTGTCGCGACCTACGCATTTTGCGAGTACAAAACGCCGCATGGCAATTTGATGAAGTACCTCTTTTTGCTCACCGCCGTCTATGATATTCTGCGCGTGGCGATCGTGCCCAAAGAGGGGCTCAACATCCTCCTCACGCTGGCATTTTGCACGAAGATCATGCTTGTTTCCTATATGGCAGGGCGTTTGCATAAGATCGGGCAAAATATTGCGCTGGGCATCTTCAACTTCCTGCTCGCCGTAGCGGCATTTCTCTCCGCCGTTTTGGTCTCCGGTATCGGCACCGAGCAACTCCTTTTGGAACTCAACCCCTCCGTGATCTGGCTGACCGTCTTTTTCACTTATCTGATGCGCTACCAAAGTCACAAAGAAGCCGGACTCGCAGAGAAAAAAGACTGATTTGTCACAGATAGGCAAAACACCGCAGCAATGAAAAATTGCCGCGGTGTTTTTTTGTGTTTTATTCGAGAATTTCGTCAATCATCAGTTTGACAAATTCGCAACTTGTGTGGGCGGCGAATTTCTGATACTTGTCTGATTTACGGCTATCGGCGAAATCGCACACGCTTTTTGCGATAATCGCCTTAGGGCGCGGTTCAACTGCGTGAGAAACCGCATAGGCAACGCCATAACTTTCCATTTCAAGCCCTTTTGTCGTTCCGAATTGGCTTTTGACTTGCTGCTCAAGAACAACTTTGTTTGCTACAACGGTCGAACCGCTGGCGATCGCGCCGATATGGACAAAAGTTTCGTTCTTGTGGGATTGAATCGCTTTGTTAAAATAAGCGATCAACTCGCTGTCGATTTTTACAACGGTCGGTCTCGGCTCAAATCCGATCTCGCCGAATACGATAGAAGCCTGATCTTTCGGCACATATTTCCCGTTGGAATAATTCCAGACCATATCGGCAAGCACGACATCACCGTACATCTGCTCGTTATTGAAATCACCGACCGTCCCTGCTGCGATGCCGGGCATAATGACATATTTCGGTCTAAAATGTTCGATGAGTTTCATCGTGAGCGTTGCCGATGCGGTCATACCCATCTCATCCTGCATCGCGCAAACGATCGGAAGTCCGTTTTTCATCTCACTTGCCCGATAATAAGTCTGCAAATCTCCGTCAAAGTACAACTCTTCCCAACCGTACATACGCATGACGGCTTCCCGCTCGGCTTCCGTGGCATAGATCAAAGCTGCAAAGGCGTGATATTGTTCCATTTTCATTCCCAGACCCTTTTTCTCTAATTTGCGCATCGTGTATATTCATTCTATCTTAGATTTTGAAAATAAGCAAGTGTGTTTTCATTTCTCTTCATGCAAAGAGCGGACACGGCATCCCGTGTCCGCTCTTATTATTTTTAATAATCCGCGTTTCCGTTCTCCACCTGTGCAAAAAGACGCTTGCGCAAGCGGAAATAGACAATTACCGCCAAAGCGCCGTAAAGCATCCATCCAAGCGGATAGCCAAGCACGATGGGGATCGGCTGATTGGGCATGGCACGAGAGATGATGAAAAGATAGATTTGACGGAAGACAACGAAGGAAAAGATCGTATAGATCGTCTGGATCCTCGTCTCGCCGCAACCGCGCATCGTTGCCGAACAGGCAGGACCGACCGAATAGAGAATATAAAACGGCGACATCAGGCGCACTAAAACGACCGTCCAATTCAAAATCCCCGGATCGTTGCAGAAGAACGCGGCAAGCGGCCGTGCAAATGTCCAAAGAAGCGCCACAACGGCGGTTGTGATGACCACCGTCAACACCGTACCTTTGCGCAAGCCTTCCCGCACACGCGCAACATTCCGAGCACCGACATTCTGCCCCGAGAAAGTCGCGATCGCACTGCTGATCGCTTCAAGCGGCAATGTGGCAAATCCGTCGATCCGCGCGTGTCCCGTATAGCCGCCGATGATATCCGTGCCGAACGCGTTGATGTAGGTCTGCACGAAGATGTTGGAAAAACTCGTCACGGCGTTTTGGACGGAGATCGGAATGGCGAGTGAAACGATGCGCTTTGTTTCTCCTTCATAAAGGCGGATATCACGCAGATACAGATGTGTCGCATCTTTGGCGCGCAGCAAAACCAAATAGGCTAAAACCACGGAGACCACCTGTGCAAAAACCGTTGCAACGGCAACCCCGACAACGCCCCAATGATAAATACGCACCAAAACGAGGTCCAGCACGATATTGATCACGGAAGAGACGACCAAAAAATAGAAGGGCCGTCTGGAATCTCCTATCGCATTGATGATGCCCGATGCCGTGTTATAAAGAACGGTAAAAAACGAGCCGCCGAGCACAATAAACAAATACCGGCTCGCTTCTTTGAAAATCTCATCCGGCGTGTGCATCATCCGCAGCATCGTGGGCGTAAAGACCACGCCGATCACCGCCGCGGCAAATCCGACGATCGCTGCAAGCATCACCGCCGTATGGACAGAGTGGTGAATGCGCTCATCGTGTTTTGCGCCAAATGCCTGCGACACCACAACACCGGCGCCGACACTAAAACCGGAAGCAAGCGAAATGATCGTATTGATGACCGGTGTTACCGCACCGATCGCCGCATAATCGGCTTTGGTCGCGTAGTTTCCGACTACCCAGGCATCGACCGCCGCGTAAAACCTCTGCAAAAGCATCCCGAGAAAAACCGGAAGTGCAAATTTCAGCAAGTGCCCCAGCACATTGCCTCGCGTCATATCCGTTGTTGTTCTTGCCATAAGCGACACCTCTTATCCCTTATCCTCCGCATCGTTGCGGTTTTCCTCTTCTTTCACCACGCGTGTCTTTTCGATTTTTGTGCGTGAGAAGTAAATGCACATCAGCGTACACGCCATCACCCAGCCTGCCGGAAACGCCAGAACGATCGGGATAAAGTTGCCCGGGAACACGCGCGAAACAACATAAAGCACGAGTTGGCGGAACAGAACATACGAAGAAATCATGATGATCATCGGTGTTCTCGTATTGCCGGCACCGCGCAGTGCGGCATTAAAAATAACATCAGCACAATAGCAGACATAAAACGGAGTGTTGATCAGTAAAATCACCGCGCTCTTTGCCACAATATCGGGATTTTGATTGAAAAACTGCGAAATCGGTACGCGGAAGATCACAACGACTGCGATCATAAACACCGTCACCGCTTCCGTCAGTCCCAGCGCCACCCAAATGCCCTTTTTGGCGCGTTTGACAAGTCCCGCGCCGAGGTTCTGCCCGACAAATTGAGAAATGGCGAGCGAGAAGATGGTCGAGCCGAGACAAATAAACAAATCAAGACGATTGCGGATCGTCCACGCACCCATCACACCCTTGCCCAACACATTGATATATCGCTGGGCAAAAGTATTGGAAAACGAAGTGATCGAAGTCTGCACGGCAGTCGGGATCGCCAAATGAGTGATAACGGTGAGCAGGTCCGGTGAAAGTTTCAGTTCGTGAAAGCGGAAACGGACATCCGTTTCGCTGTTATGCAGGGCAAAAGTTGACCAGATCGCCGGAATAAAATGGGATATCGTCGTTGCCCATGCAACGCCTGCCACACCCCAGTGAAACACGATGACAAAAAGCAAGTCGAGGATCGTGTTGGCGATGCCCGAAAAAGTCATACCCAAAATCGGCACATGATAGTTGCCCGAAGTGCGCAGAATACTGTGCGTCACGCCATAATACAAAACCGGGATCATACCGAGAAAATAGATTTGCAGATAAGTCTGCGCCTGCGTAAAAACATCGGCAGGCGTCTTGGTTAATTTGAGCAAAAGCGGCGTCAGAAAATAGCCGGCGACCGTCAAAATCGCGCCGAGGATCAAAGAAAGCGAGATTGCCGTATGCACGGCATCCTGGATGCGCTCTTTGTTCTTCGCACCGAAATACTGCGCCACCACGATGCCCGCGCCGCCCGTAAAACCGGTGCAGAGATTGGTCAAAATACCCGAAACCGAACCGGTTGAGCCGACGGCGGCAAATGCTTCGTCGCTGACAAAGTTGCCCACTACCCAGGTATCCACCGTGGAATAAAGCCGCAGAAAAATCTGGCTGACGACCAACGGCAAAGCAAATCCAAGCAGCGCTTTGGCGATATTGCCGCGCGTCATATCGACCGGTTTTCTCTCTTTGACTGCCGCTCTCATCATTATTTCCTCCTCTTATAAAAAAACAACAATACGCCAAACAAAGGCATAGGCTCATCCCATGTCTGTTTGCGTATTGCTGTTCAATATCATATCTTGCAATTCTGCCACGCTGTGCGCGATTTTGACCGCGCCTGCTGCCAGCAACTGCTCTTTACTGCGAAAACCCCAATCCACGGCAAGAAGCGGAATTCCCGCATTTTGCGCCGTGGCAACATCCACTTCCGAGTCGCCGACATAAACGGCGCCGTCCGCCGTTTTCCCCATTGCCGCAAGGGCGTCAAAAATACCGTCGGGGTGCGGTTTTTTTCGTCGCTCGGGTGAGTCGCCGATCACGACCTGAACCAAATCGCCGAATTTGGAATGGCAGATCGCCTGCGTCGCGGCATCCATCTTGTTGGAGACCACGGCGACCTTGATTTTTCGCTTTCGCAGTTCTTCGAGCATTTCCAAAATGCCGTCATAGGGCTTTGTCTTGATCTGACAGTGCGTGGAATAGTACGCTCTGATACGGGCATAGGCGCGCTCTACCGTCTCTTCGGGTGCATGATCGCCCAAAGCGCGAATCATCAGATTGCGCTGACCGTTTCCGACAAAGGCGCGCACCTCTTCCAAACTGCGCTCGGGATAGCCCAATTCGCGCAAAACGACATTCACGCTGTCCGTCAGATCCTCGATCGTGTCCATCAGCGTGCCGTCCATATCAAATAATACCGTCTTGAACATTTATCTTCCCTCGTTTGCCATCACGGTGGCTTTCACTTCCGCAATAAACCGCTCGGTCGCCGCATTCGGCGTCACCGCACGGAGCGTACACATTTCCAGCGAACGCGGTGGAATGACAAAATCCGTCTTCAACTCACGCAACGCGCCGCTTGCAAGTTCCTCTTTCACAAATTCTCGCGTAACGCCGGCTACACCGAAACGAATACGCGCAAGATCTACCAAAAGTCCGCGCGAGCCGAGTTCCACCTCGGGATGCAACTCCAACCCCTCATCGGAAAAAAAGTGGTCCAGATACAAACGGGACGATGCTTTGCGCTCCAAAAGGATCAGCGGCAGACAGGCGATTTCCTGCATCGTGTAGGTCTTTTCAAAATCGCAGGGAAAATCCTTCGCCGCCACAAAGCAAAGATGTGTTTGCATACAGGTCATGCAGTTGAGCGATGCGCGGTCGGACGGCGTGCTTGCAAAGGCGACATCGACCTTGCCTGAGCGCAAAAGTCCGAGTGATTTATAACTGCGGCCGCTGATGATCTGAATGTGGATGTGCGGATAGCGCGCATGAAAACTATCCAAAAGCGGCAGTAAAAAGGCACTCGTCACAGTGTCACTTGCGCCGATGGTCAGCGCACCGCGTTTGAGTTCGCGCGATTGCACCAACTTATCCTCGCCCGTCTCCAAAAGTCCGATGGCGGAGCGCACATAGTCGAAAAGCAAACTGCCGTCTTCCGTCAACTGCACACCGTTGGGCGTGCGCGTAAAAAGGCGCGTTTGCAGGCCCTTTTCAAGCTGTGCAATGGATTGGCTCACAGCAGGCTGTGAAATATACAGATTTTGTGCCGCCTGGGAAATACTCCCCTCTTCTGCAACGGCGCGGAAGATGCGATACCATTCCAATTTGACTGCCATACTGTGATTCCTTTTCTATAAGTTTTGCTTATGCTTGATATTAAAAAAAATTGCTTTACTTATGCCACAGTTTCTATTATAATACTTCCGGTTTGAAAAAGCAACACACTTTTTATAGGAAAAGGTGTCTTTTTTACAGAAAGGAAGCCCTATTTATGAGAACAATCGGAACTGTCGCACGCGGTGTGCGTGCGCCCATCATCCGTGCCGGTGATGACATTGCCAAAGTATGCGCAAATTCCGTGATCGAAGCGTGGAAAGAAGCCGGGATCACGCCGCTTGACCGCGATGTCGTTGCCATTACCGAATCCGTCGTTGCACGCGCACAAGGCAACTATGCCACCGTGGATCAGATCGCCGCGGATGTGCGTGCCAAGACCGGCGGCAATGTTGTCGGCGTCACCTTCCCGATCCTCAGCCGCAACCGTTTTTCTCTTCTTCTGCGCGGCATGGCTCGCGGATGCAAGAAAATCGTCTTGATGCTCTCCTATCCCGCCGATGAAGTGGGCAACCACCTGGTCGATTGGGATTTGCTGGACGAAAAGGGCATCAATCCGTATTCCGACCTTTTGACCGTGCCGCAGTTCCGTGAGAATTTCGGTCACATCGTCCACCCCTTCACCGGCGTGGATTATATTGATTTCTATACCGATCTGATCCAAAATGAAGGTGCCGAGGCGGAGATCATCTTCGGCAACCGCGTGCAGTCCATTCTGGACTATACCGATACGGTCATCACCTGCGACATCCACACCCGCGAGCGCAGTAAGCGTCTTTTGAAAGCCGCCGGTGCACGCACGGTGCTCGGTATGGATGATCTGCTCACCGCACCGGTAAACGGCAGTGGATATAATGCCGATTACGGTCTGCTCGGTTCGAACAAAGCCACGGAAGACACGGTCAAACTCTTCCCCCGTGACTGCACGGCGGTCGCTGAGGAACTCAGCCGTCTTTTGTGCGAGGCATCCGGCAAGCAGATCGAGGCGATGGTATACGGCGACGGCGCATTCAAAGATCCCGTCGGCAAAATTTGGGAATTGGCGGATCCCGTCGTCTCCCCCGGCTACACAAAAGGTCTTTGCGGCACGCCCAACGAGTTGAAACTCAAATATCTTGCCGATAATGATTTCAGCGACCTTACAGGCGACGCTTTGAAAAAAGCGATCGAAGAGCGCATCCGTGAAAAGGGTACGGCAAGTCTGGTCGGCAACATGGTCAGCGAAGGCACCACGCCGCGCCGTCTGACCGACCTCATCGGCTCTTTGTGCGACCTCACCAGCGGCAGCGGTGATAAGGGTACGCCGATCGTCTATATCCAAGGTTATTTCGACAACTACACCAACGAATAAGAAGCAAGAAGCCCCATCGAAAACGATGGGGCTTCTTTTTTGAACGGATTCCCACGGCAACTTCGTTGCCTCGGAATGACGAAGATTTTTACATTTCTTAATTGTTTCGTCATTGCGAGGTGCGCAGCACCGTGGCAATCCGTTCGCCTCTTTGTGCTTTCCCGTAGGGGCGAACTGTGTTCGCCCGTTAATGCGATGCGGAATTTGGCGGGCAACGGGACGATGTAGGCATCGTCCCCTACACCCGTATGATATAACGGTGTCTTCCTACACGGGAGGAGCAAGCCCCTCCCCTACGAAGGTTCTATCTGACATTTTCCTTGTCCCCCCCCTCGTCATTGCGAGGCGCGCAGCACCGTGGCAATCCGTTCGCCTTCTCCGGTGGGGGAGCGATGCGAGCGCCGCCTTTACACAAGGGGCGTTTACGCACCAACCTCCCTTGTTAAAGGTAGCGAAGCGGCGGCACGGTGTTGAATGATGTGCCGGTGGCACATCAGACCCGTGCCGTGACCGAGCCGCAGCGAGACGGTGGCATTTGCGAAGCAAATGATGGAGAGATTCCACTTCTTCCTTCGCCATTCCTTATTACTTCGCGCAAGAATCCCCCCTGAAAAATCAAAGATTTTTCTGTCCCCCCTTTGCAAGGGGGGCATTTTTACCCCTCAACCTCCCTTGTTAAAGGGAGATGGATTTTCGCGAAGCGAAAAGACGGAGGGATTCCCCGTTTCCTCTTCCGCCGATCCCGTAGGGGCGGATGCCCACATCCGCCCGCTCATCCCACACGGGAGGAGCAAGCCCCTCCCCTACGAAGGTTCTATCTGACATTTTCCTTGTCTTCCCTCGTCATTGCGAGCGAAGCGTGGCAATCCGTTTCTCCTTTCACCAAAAAAAGAGCAGAGACTTGCGTCTCTGCTCTTTTTGCTTTGCTTTGGCTTAGTCGGCAACCCAACCGCTGAAAAGAAGGTTGAAGTTGAAACCGGCAGTGCCGAAAACATCGGAAGCAGTCAAGGCATCCTGAACGGCGACCTTGATCAAATCTGCTTTCGGGGATTCGTAAGTCTTATTCATCCTTGTCTACCTCCTTACTTTAAGTCTTCGGAAACGAGATCTTCGAAGCGATCTGCATTCAAAGTATAGTTCGCGTTGCGGAATTCTGCGTTGACCGAGATATTGCTCATGTAAGTAGCATTCACGCCGGTGAACATCACGTACAAGTCCGTGATATCTTGATCCGTAGCCTTGAGCAGATCGGTCACATCGAATTCAAGCGTAAGCGTACCGTTAGAGTCTTCGCTTTCTTTACGCTCTCCGGTGACAGCATTCTCGAAGTTCAACATATCGTGGTGCGTAATCGTTGCGACCAGAACCACTTGGTATTCATCATCCTGCAAAACGGTCTTGATCGCTTCTGTCATGCTTTCGGTCAAACCGAAGACGGAAGCGCCCATCGAAGTGTCGCCGGTATCAGGGACTAAGTAGTCGCTCACACCATCGTCGAAGACGCCTTCGCTCGTGTCGATAAACTTGTAGGTGTTCTCTTCCACTTCGACCGGGAGCCAATTCTCCAATTCGCCGTTGACAACGAGCGTTTCGGTCACGATCGTGCCTTCGCCGGAAATCTTCGTCGCAGCGTCGATCGTCAAAGTGTCGACCGTGAGAGTCGTGT
>JAZUIU010000023.1:0-11670 GCA_045642405.1 Oscillospiraceae bacterium | reverse complement strand
AAGTCCGACGCTTCTTTCGTTGCATCGTTTTTTTCAACTGGTGCTTGTCAAGTTTCGTTGTTTAATTTGCAAGGTACACGCTCCGATTTTTGAAGAGCGATCCGCCCGCGTCAACCGCGGAACAGTTGTTAGAATACCACATCGCATTTCCATTGTCAACACTTTTTTGCACTTTTTTTAAAAAATTTTTTCAATAAAAAAATAGAGACAAAAAATGATTTCTATGTTATAATATTGTATTATGATTTCGGGAGGTGTTTTATGTATTTTAAGCATCTGAATGCGACATTCGGCAAACTGCATCAACACTCGCTGACACTGCATAAAGGGCTCAATATCATTGAAGCGCCGAACGAAAGCGGCAAGTCCACTTTTGCCGCTTTTTTGAAAGATATGCTCTACGGTGTTCCGAATGAGAGAAAAAGCAAGGAAAACCCCGTTCCGGAGCGCGTGCGTTTTGTTCCCTGGTCGGGGATCGCGCCGGAGGGTTCGATGGATCTTGCCGAGACCGTCTATGGCGATATCACACTTTCGCGCATGACCAAACGCGCCACGGCGCCTTTCGGTAATCTGAGCGCCACCTATTCGGGCAGCGGCGAAACGATAGAGGCAATCACCGCCGAAAACTGCGGTGACTCCCTGCTCGGTATTTCGCGCAGTGCTTTTGAACGCAGTGCCTTTATTCATCAAAGCGGTCTTGCGATCGCATCGGATAACGATCTGGAAAAGCGCATCAATGCACTCATCACCTCGGGGGAAGAAGACACCTCCTATTCCGATGCCGATGCCGCATTGAATAAGGTGCGCAATGCGCACAAGCACAATACCACCGGTGCTATTCCTCTATTGGAGTGTGAACTGACCGAATTGCAAAATAACCGCAGAGAACTTTCCGACCTGCTTACGGAAAAGCAGAGGCAAGTGCAGGAATCGGAGCGCATTGCAAAACGCGAAGATGAAATTCGCGTACTTTTGCAAAGGCATCGGGATGCAGATCAGCAAGAGCAATATGAACGCCTGCAATCGCTCAAAGCGGATCGGGATACTGCTGAGGCAGAGTATGTCAAGCGGCAGCAAGCCGTTTCCTCTCTTCCTTCCGAAGAAAATATTGCGCAGGCACAGGCACATTTGGATGCACTCGTCTCCACAATGCAAGAGCAAAACAGCGCACAGGCAAAGGTAAATGCGGCGAAAGAGCAGTTGGATGATTTTGACCGTCAGACCGCCGCGCAAAAAATCCGCTTTGGTCGCTACTATGCTTTACTCGCGCCGCTCACTTATATAATAATAGGTGCGATTTGGATGATCGTCCGGGGTTTCACTTTTATGCACGCCATGATCCCTCTCGGCATTGCGCTTTTACTTGCTTTGCCCCTCTCTTATATAATAGGTAAGCGAATCGGGCAAAAAGAGCGCGGAAAAGAGCGCGGCACATTGGAAACGGCATGGCAAACGGCGCAAAATGCTCTTGACGCGCAAACATCCCTTTGCCGCACACAGGAACAAACTGTATTGAATTTGCTTCGTGTGCGCAGTATTGACGAAGCGCGCGCCGTGATACAAGATACAACGCGGCAGTATGAAGCGATGCACACGGCGCAATCGGCGGCAAAGGATGCCGCTATGCGCTATGATTTTTTCTTCCGGCAGTACGGTGAACTCTCCGCGCCGGAAGAAGCCGCTGTGCGTCCGAGTGAAAGTGCCGCGGCTTTGCAGGCGGAACTTGATGCGCTGACGCAAAAGCGCATCGAATGGAAGCAAAACATCGCACGCGCCGAAGGGCGTTCGGCTTCCATCGGCGATCCTGCCGATCTGGATGTCAAAATTGAGGAGAAGCAGGAAAAACTACTGCGTTTGCAAGAGGAATACGATGCCATTTCGCTGGCAATGGAAGTGCTCGCTTCTGCCAATACGCAACTGCAAAACCGCTTTTCCCCCGTCCTCGGCAAACGCGCAGCGGAAATCTTCTTTGCACTGACAAGCGGAAAATATGACCGCGTATTGCTGAATCGGGAAATGGGCGCCCAAACAAGCGAAACCGATGCTCCCACAGCGCATGATGTCAATTCTCTCAGTCAAGGTGCCTACGATCAGTTATATTTTGCCGTGCGCCTGGCGATTTGCGAAATGGTCTTGCCCGAAGAGCGCAATATCCCGATCGTTTTGGACGATGCGCTGACCAATTTTGATGACGAGCGCATGAAAAAGGCACTTGATCTGCTGTTGCGCGAAAGTGAGAAGCGTCAGATCCTGCTTTTCACCTGCCAGCACCGCGAGGCAGAATATTTGCAAAGCAAACCCAATGTTTTCGTAACCACACTCTAAGGAGGTAGCAAAATGAGTGAATGTACACATGATTGCGCCACATGCAGTGAAAACTGCGGCAGTCGCGTCTCGCCGGAATCCCTGCTCAAAGAGCCCAACTGTGAGGCTCGTATCGGCAAGGTGTTCGGCATCGTATCCGGCAAAGGCGGCGTCGGCAAATCCATGGTGGCAAGTCAACTTGCCGTTTTGATGCAGCGCCGCGGCAAAAAGGTGGGTATTATGGATGCGGATATTACCGGTCCTTCCATTCCCAAGGCATTCGGCGTACACGAAAAAGCCGTCGGCTCCGACATCGCCCTTTTCCCCTGCACGAGCAAAACGGGCATTGAGTTGATGTCGATCAATCTCCTGCTTGATGACGAGGCTGATCCCGTGCTGTGGCGCGGTCCCGTGATCGGCGGCGTGGTCCAGCAGTTCTGGACGGATGTTTTGTGGGATGTGGATGACCTTTTCATTGATATGCCGCCGGGAACGGGCGATGTATCGCTGAGCGTATTTCAGTCCATTCCGCTCGACGGTATCATCATTGTCACCTCTCCGCAGGAGTTGGTCGGCATGGTGGTGGAAAAAGCCGTCAGAATGGCAGAAAAGATGAATGTGCCCATCGTCGGTCTGGTCGAAAATATGAGCTATGTTGCCTGCCCCGACTGCGGCAGGAAAGTCTATCTCTTCGGCGAGGGCAAGAGCGCAGATGCCGCCCAAAAGCACGGTCTGCCGCTTCTCGCGCAGATGCCGATCGATCCGAAGTTGGCATCGCTGGTCGATGAAGGCAAGATCGAGGAATTTGAGGGCGATTGGCTCGACAAAGCCGCCGACGCGCTGGAAAATCTGTAATTTTTATCGGCGGTACGGTGTAGTCCCCTTTTTGCTCCCTTTTCGTTGTTTTCTGAAATCAAAAACAAGCAAAAATGTCTCCTTGCAGCAACTTGCAAGGAGACATTTTATTATATTTTATCTGCATTTAGCCCAAGGAAAGGAAACCACTTATACTATCCAATCTTACCCATCGCCCGTCGATCATAATCACATCAATCGTCAAGTCCACTTCTTCCGGCTCATCCAATTCACTGCCGCTTATTGTTTGCGTCACATCCAGTGTATAGCCCTTGCTGATTTCCGCTTGTTTGAGTTTCTTTGCAAACGATTTTGTATCGGAAACAATTCTTTTTGCTTCGCTTTTAGAAATGTCCATTTCATCTGCATAATCTTCCCAGTCATCGGAATCGTAATCATCAAAATATTCCGCTCTATCCATCAAATTCTTGCCCATTTGATGCACATATTGCCGATGGAGACGCAAATCCTTCTTTTCCATCTTCTCACTGTCGGTGATTTTCATGGAAACTTTATAGTCTTCGCCGTACATATCCATCCTGCGTTCTGCAGACTCCTCGGTGGCGTCTTTGAATTCGTCGCCGAAATCGGGATCCGCTTTAAGCAGGGCTTTCAAATACGCCTTTGCTTCTTTCTTTGCAAAGCCGTTCAAAAGCGAATCGGCGTAGGTCTCGATGGAGTAGCCTTTCTTTCGGTTTTCCAATCGCTCCTCGTTCTTGACCGGCGTTTTATATGTGTTGCTCAACGCGCAAAGCGTAATGATCAGCGCAATGATCACCGCAAGTATGCCACCCGCGGCGATTGCGATTTTTTTGACCGACCAACCGGTATTTTTGACAAACAGCAGATTTTCTGTCTTTTCCTGCACGCTTTTCGCAATATTCTTTATATCCATTATATTTCCTCCGTTTTAGCCTTTTTCGTAAAAAGTTTTTTCATAATGCACGGTGCAAAAGAAAACACTGCCGCAAAGAGCGGTGCCGCCGTGAATTTCAGTTGCATTTCTTCCACGAAAGAAAGGTCGAACGGATACCCCATTTCTACCATTGCATCAAAAAACATTCCCA
This sequence comes from Oscillospiraceae bacterium, assembly GCA_045642405.1. Classification (GTDB taxonomy): domain Bacteria; phylum Bacillota; class Clostridia; order Oscillospirales; family Oscillospiraceae; genus Hominicoprocola. The sequence continues at coordinate 7,444 of JAZUIU010000023.1, read as the reverse complement.
ATCCCGCGTTTGCCGCGATCACACCGGCAATCACCGCAATCGCCAAAAAGGTCGTCATACCGAAATAGACATATTTGACCGCTTTCGCTTTCGGAATAAAGAGAAACACCGCTGTTGCAATACCGAGCAAACCGACCGCCGTCAGTAGCAAAATCCAGCCTGCGTTTACAAGTTTCATGGTCGTAAGCGACTCTGCTTCCAACGCCAAATTGGTAAGTCCAAGGGAATCATTCTCGCCACTATCATAAAGTTTCGTTCCGCGGTCAAGAGTATCCGTTGTAAAACTCAGCATACGCGAAGTATCCGACAAAGAGTATTTGAGAGACAGCCCCGTACCTAAATAATTCGCGCAACTTCTCATCCATTTGCGAAGATCCGCTTTACTTTTGAATGCCTCGGAATCCAAAAGTACATCCAAGTCGTCCTCATCCATATCGCGCAGTTCGTCAATTCCTGTTTCAATACCCTCCGTGAGAGCAATTTTAGCTGTGCGCACTTCGCTTCTTTTGATTCCGTCGACCGTGATCCACACTGTACGAAATGTCAAGATCATAGCAAGCACAACGCAAATAAGCGAGAGCCCTTTTTCCAGCCACTTTTTCTTATCCGGTTTCGGTTTTTTCTGCAAAGCCACCTGTTCCGGTACCTGCACATTGGTTTCGTTCATACGAAAACCCTCCTTTCTCTATGTGTGATGCATTTTAGCACATCCCGCGCCATAAGTCAATAGTAATAACTAAATATTTAGTTATTGTTGTCTTCTAATTTTTAGTTATTATTGTCAAAATATATATGAGGTGATAGTGATGGCTGTTGATTTTAAATTGATCGGGGCTCGCATGCAAAAAGTCCGGAAGGAACACCGAATGACACAGGAAACACTGGCGGAAAAACTCGGCGTGACCGTCGGGTATGTCAGTCAGATCGAGCGTGGCATTACCAAAGCAAACCTTGAAATGCTCGCCGAAATTTCCGCAAAACTTGACTGCGACCTCCCTTTTTTGATCTGCGGTGCGGTAAAAGAGCAACAGGCGTATCTGAAAAACGAATTGGCGCAAAAATGTGATCTTTTGACAGATCGGGAGAAAATAATTGCCTTGTCTCTCATCAACTCTCTCATTGAAAACCGATAAAAACGCAACAAAAAACCTTACGGTCTGACTGAACCGTAAGGTTTTTTTGTAATATTCTTTATTTCTTATCCACGATCTTTTCGTCTTCGTTGGTGCCGGTGTAGGATTTATAGAAAAATGTGAAGTATAAAAGCACACAGAGGATAACCAAACCGTAAGCGAAGATGACGACCGCGTGATTGCCGGCATCCAACTCGGACTTCAATCCGCCGATCTCCACGACCAAAATGAGAAGCGGCGTGATAAACCGGATCATCACGGAAAATGCGGCTTTCAGCCACTGCGGTACTTTCGTTCCGCCTGCCTCCATCTCGGCGAGGGCGTTTTTCGGTTTGATAACCCAGCCGACCACAATGCAGGCGCACAAGGCACAAACCGGCATCAAAACGGTGTTTGTGACCTCATCGAAAAATGTCAGCCAGTCAAGTCCGAAGAGGGCGGGTGTGCTCTCTTCGAGAATACCGACATGACCGAGAGAAATGCCGATGGGAATCGAAACAACAAAGCAAATCAGCGTGACGATCAAGGCGGATATCTTGCGGCTCACTTTGAACTTCTGGATCACGAATTGCGTAGCAACTTCGACCAGCGAGATCACGGATGTAATGGCAGCAATCGTCACCATCAAGAAGAAAGCGAACGAAAGAATATTGCCGACAAAACCCATGGACTCGAACACCTGCGGCAAAATGATATACATCAGAGCCACGCCTTGACTGCTGCCGAGCAAAGAGGGATCAAAGTGGGCAACTGCCGGAAAAATAGCAAGACCGGCAAGCAGGGCAACGAGCGTATCAAAGAGGCAAATCATACCGCAGGACTTTGCCAAATTGATTTCCGTGCCCGCATAAGAACCGTAGGTGATCATAATGCCCATACCGAGGGAAAGCGAATAGAATGCCTGTCCCATTGCAGTCAAAACCGCCTTGGGCGTAAGCACGGAAAAATCGGGTTTGAGATAAAATACCAAACCTTCTTTCACACCTTCGCCGAGTGTGAGCGAATAGATGGCAACTCCGACAATGATCAAAAAGAGTATCGGCATGAGCACCTCGGACGCTTTCTCGATTCCGCCCTGCACGCCGCCCATAATAATCAAAAGTCCCAAAAGCAGGAAAAGGCCGGAAAAGGCGATCACTTCCCATGTATTGACGGAAAAGGTGGAAATGATGCCTGTATTGCCGGCAAAGGAGTTGACGGCATACTTGATCGTCCAGCCGCCCAATACCGTATAGTAACAAACGATGAAAGTCGGGATCAAAACCGCGACAAGTCCGAACCAGCCGATTCCTTTGTTCACACTTTTATAGGCGGTAACGGGATTTGCGTGTGCACGGTTGCCCAAATACATCTCCGCGAGCATCGTGACAAAGCCGATGAGCAAAACGCAAGCAATATAAACCAGCACGAATGCCGCACCGCCGTTTTGCGAGGTTTTGTACGGGAATGCCCAGAGGTTACCCAAACCGACCGCACTTCCGGCTGCCGCAAGAATAAACCCGATACTGCTGGCAAAGCCAACTCTTTTCTTTTGCATAACTCTTGTCTCCTTTAAGTTTTGTTGCAATTCATAACAGCAACATTACATATAATATGTGAAATAGGAAAAATAGTCAAGACCATTTTCCTGTCAAAAGAAAAACGCGCCGAAAGGCAAAGCCATTCGGTGCGTTTTCGTTATTTCGTTTTGCCGAGATAAGCCTCTTTGACTTTTTCGTTTGCCAAAAGTTCTTTTCCCGTGCCGCTCATCGTCACAACGCCGGTTTCGATGACATAGGCAAGATCGGCGGTGCGAAGCGCCATATTTGCATTTTGCTCGTTGAGCAAAATAGTCACGCCCTGACGGTTGATCTCACGAATGATGGAGAAAATATCCTGTACGACCAAAGGAGCAAGTCCGAGAGACGGCTCATCGAGCATCATCAGTTTCGGGCGCGCCATCAGACCGCGACCGACCGCAAGCATCTGCTGTTCGCCGCCGGAAAGCGTACCTGCCAACTGCCAACTGCGCTCTTGCAAACGGGGGAACAATTCGTACACCCATTTGAGATCTTTTTCGATCTCCGCTTTATCCTTGCGCAGATATGCGCCGACTTTCAGGTTTTCCAAAACCGTCAAATTCGGAAAAACACAACGACCTTCGGGAACATGGGCAATACCGGCTTCCAAAACGCGGTTGATCGGTTTGCCGATGAGTTCTTCGCCATCGTATTGGATCGAGCCGCTTTTGGGTTTCACGATACCCGAAACGGAGCGAAACAAGGTGGACTTACCGGCGCCGTTTGCGCCAATGAGTGTAACGATTTTGCCGTCCGGCACTTCAACATTGATCCCACGCAATGCGTGAATGCCGCCGTAAGCGACATGGAGGTCTGTGATTTTAAGCATCTTCTTCCACCCCCAAATAAGCGTCGATAACCTTTTGATTGTTCTGAACTTCATTCGGTGTGCCCGAAGCGATCAACTTACCGAAATCCAACACATAAATGCGGTCGGAAATATCCATGACCAAATTCATGTGATGCTCGATGAGCAGAATGGTAAGATTGAATTCCTTGCGGATCTGACCGATAAAAGCAGCCAATTCCTGCGTTTCCTGCGGATTCATACCGGCAGCCGGCTCGTCAAGGAGCAAAAGCTGCGGATTGGTCGCAAGCGCACGGGCGATCTCCAAACGGCGCTGTTTACCGTAAGGCAGTGAGGTCGCCAGTTCATCCTTGACATCGTAAAGATCGACGATGCGAAGCAAACGCTCCGCTTCGGCGCAGTTTTTCGCCTCTTCGGCAAAATTGGCGCGCGCCATGGCGGAAAGAAAACTTGCTTTATTGTGACAATGCATCGCGATGAGAACATTATCGAACACCGTGCGTGATTTCCAAAGGCGAATATTTTGGAATGTACGCGCCATACCGAGTTTGGTGATGGCATCGGGTGTACGCATCAAAGGACGCGCCGCGGTATATTTTTCCGCATCATTGCCCTTGTACATTTTCTTCATCTTGCCCTGGGGATAATTGCGCACCAGCACTTCGCCGTTAAAGAACACCTGTCCGTTGGTCGGCTCATAAACGCCGGTGATCACATTGAATGCCGTTGTCTTACCGGCACCGTTGGGACCGATCAGGGCAACGATCTCGCCTTCATTCACTTCCATGGAAAGGTCGTTGACCGCCACCACGCCGCCAAACTGCATCGTGACATTTTCGACGGCTAAAACATTCTTTTTCTCACTCATTTTTCAGCCGCCTCCTTCTTTGTCTTGCCGCAGATTTTTGCTTTGATAATGCGGAACACTTCGGGCAATTCCTTATCGCCCATAATACCCTTTCGGAAGAAGAGCACCACCACCATGATGATGACGGAGAACACGACCAGACGGAAACCGTTACGGAACACGGTCGGTGCGGTAATACCGAGGAAAGAGCCGGAGTCAAGACCGCGCAGCCACCACTCGGATGCGGAAATGAAAAGCAATGCGCCGATGACCGAGCCGGAAATCGAGCCGATGCCGCCAAGCACCACCATGAGCAAGATCTCATAGGTCATCGCGGATTTGAAGTTACTTGCCTGCGCGATGGAAAGCACCATTGCCATCACAGCGCCCGAAATACCGGCAAAGAAACTGCTGGTGCAAAATGCGAGCATTTTATGCTTTGCCAGATTGATGCCCATCGCCTCTGCCGCCACTTCATCGTCACGGATCGCCATAAAGGCACGACCGTAGGTGGAGTTGACCAATAGCACGATCAGCGCAATGGAGATCGTGGCGATCAATACGGGAACAAAGGTCGAAAAACTCAATGTCGTCCCGTTGCCGAGAGGAACTTTGAATGTACTGGTACGGTCAAAACTCTTGAGCAAATTCGAGCCGTTTGTAATAGGTCCGAGTTTTGACCATTGGAAAATCGCGCGGATGATCTCGGCAAAGCCGAGCGTCGCGATCGCCAAATAGTCGCTTTTCAACCGCAACACGGGTAAACCGATCAAATAGGCAAAAATTGCCGCGATCAAACCTGCCAGAATAACGGAAACCGTAACACCGAGCACGGTGCCGACCGGTCCCATCGCCTTGCCGAACATTTCGGGGAAAGAAAAGCGGATGGCGGCATCAAAATACTGATACACCGTATCGCGTGCCTCCGACGGAATGGAGAAGATTGCGTAAGTATACGCACCGATCAGCATAAAACCGGCGTGACCGAGGGAGAAAAGTCCCGTAAAACCGTTGAGCAGGTTCATGGAAACGGCGGCAAGTGCATAAACCGAGCCTTTTTGCAACACGGTCAAAAGCATGGAAAGTCCGTCCGTGGGCTTAATGAATTGATCCAGCAAAAATACCAAAGCCAAAAAGACAAGAATGGCGATCAAAGAGCTGAGGGAATGCTTCGTCTTTTGTCTATTCTGTAACATTCGTATCCCTCCCCCTTAAACCTTATCCGTTGTCTTCTCGCCGAACAAGCCGGTTGGTTTGAAGACCAAAACAACGATCAAAATAACGAAGGTCACGGCATCGGAGAAAGTCGCAAAGCCAAACTGCTCTGCCAAAACACCGTGGGCTGCCAAAATGGTATCCAGTCCCTTGATGATACTTTCGCAGATACCGATGATAAACGCGCCGATGACCGCACCGGGAATTGAGCCGATGCCGCCGAATACCGCCGCGACAAATGCCTTCAAACCGGGCATACCGCCGGAAGTCGGCACAATGCCGGGATAGTTTGAGAAGAACAAAGTCGAGCCGATCGCCGCCAAAAATGTACCGATGATGAAGGTGACGGAAATAACCTGATTGATCTTGATGCCCATCAGTTCCGCCGTAGCAAAATCCTTCGACACAGCGCGCATCGCCATACCGATTTTGGTGTGGTTGATGAGAAGCACCAGCCCCACCATCAAAAGCACCGTTAAAATCGGCGTGATGACCGTCACGCGCGTGGTGGTCGAGCCGAACACGGTCACTTGGTCGGAGATCCACGGGATCTGAGGATAGTTCTTGTTCAGACCGCCCGTGATGTAAAGCGCCAGATTCTGCAACAGATAACTTACACCGATGGCAGAGATCATAACGGACATACGCGGTGCATTGCGCAGTGGCTTGTACGCCGCACGCTCAATGGCAAAACCGAGTAAAACCGTGAGAATGATCATCAGCGGAATGGAAAAATAAAGCGGCATCGACGCGGAAAGATAGACCATCAAAAGACCGGCTATCATAAAAACATCGCCGTGTGCGAAGTTGATCAGGCGCAAAATGCCGTATACCATCGTGTAGCCGACGGCGATCAACGCGTACTGTCCGCCCACCGAAATGCCCGAAAGGACATACGGCAAAACGGTTTTCAATAAACTCATGGAGTGTTCCCCCTTTTCTTTTTCTCAGTTAGACTGTCACGAAAAAAGTTCCGTGTGTAACCTCTTTCGAGGCAGCCCAACAAAGCCTGTTTTGAAACGGACAGAGCCGGCGGAAGGTTTTGCCCTTCCGCCGGCGCCGTACGAAAAGTCAGATCAATCAGCCGACCTTAGCAACGGTTACAAAGTCCCAAACACCGGTCTCGGTGTTGCACTTCTTGACGAATGCGCTGTCGCGGCTGGCATCACCGTGCTCACCGAATGCGATCATACCGGTCACACCTTCGTAGGTGACGGTGGGCAGTACTTCGAGTACCTTGGCGGCATCGGTCGTACCGGCGGCTTTGATGGCTTCGAGCGCAACATAGTATGCGTCGTAACCCATAGCGGTAACAGCGGCGAGTTCATCGTTGCCGCCGTTATTTGCCAAAGCGGTCTTATCGGTATTGATCCATTCCTTGATACCGGCATCGAATTCGGCATTGGCGCCTTCCTGATAGAAGGTCGTCACGCAGATCTCAACATCGGTGCCCTTTGCGGCGTTGAGGATAACATTGCTGTCCCAAGTATCACCGGCAAGGATGGGCATTCCGAGAGCCTGGGTCTCAGCCTTGGCAATAATCTGAGCAGCTGCTTCAGTGGAAACAGGAGATACGAAGACATCGCAGCCCTGATTCTGAGCGTTGGTAATGTAGGTTGAGAAGTCCTGAGTGCCTTCGGGGAACTGCTCATATACGCAATTCTCTTTGCCGAATGCCTCGATGAAGTAATTGCAAAGTCCGCCAGAGTAGTCATCGCCCTGTTTTGCCAGGCAGTATGCCTTGGTTGCGTTCAGGGAGTTCTTTGCGAAGTTCGCAAGAACAGTGCCCTGGAACGGATCGAGGAAGCAAATGCGATAATAGACATCACAGTCGGAAGTGACCTGCGGGTTGGTGCAGGTAACGCCGATCGCGGGCACACCG
>JAZUIU010000022.1:0-4829 GCA_045642405.1 Oscillospiraceae bacterium | reverse complement strand
CACTGTGATCGTCACGGTGCTGCCGACGGAAGGATTTTTCTTATCCATCGTGACCGTACCATGCTGCGCATTGCCCACGGATGTGGAAGTGCCTTCGGTAACATTGACCGCTTGACCGCTGGGAACATAGGAAGACTTCTTTTCGGTAACCGTATAGACATTACCGTTGTTTTGGACCGAATAGCCGCTGCCGGCAGTGATCGTCGCGTCGTTCTCATTGTCGTTTTCATCCACGGTAAAGGTCACCACGCGTGAGACAGTGATCGTGCCGGAGGCATCCTTCAAAAGGGTGATCGTTGCATTGTCTGCAACTTCCTTCACTGCATCGCTGAGTGTTGCGTAGAAGATGTCGCCGATCTTGGCGCCTGCGGTGGTATCATCCAGCGTAAGATAACCGAATGTACTGAAGGAGTCGGTGGTAACCTCGATGAACTTGTCACCGCTGGGATCAGTCTGAACATCAAAGTTGCCGATGAATGCACCGTTGTGGTATGCGGCGGCAGTTTTAGCCTCGATGTTCTTAGCAACCGGCAGACGGAAGGTAACGGTAGCCTTGACATTCTTATTGTCAATGGGCATCGTCAATGTGACATCTTCGCCTTTTGCGTTCTTAACAGTAACGGAAGCAATCGGCTTGACATCAAATTCCATAATGGTCAGATTGCCGTTTTCGTCAACGCTTGCAGAAACAGGTGTTGCAGTGAGGTTTTTCGTTATCTCTGCGGTTTCGATCGCGGCAAGTGCTACCTCGTCAACGCCCGGTTGTTTCTTGAGCGCTGCCTTGATCGTTTCGTCGCTGACAGAGGAAGTAGCGGCATCAATACCGGTCTGGTCAAAGCTTGTGACGGCAGTGTTGCTTAGTGTCTCGCTGATCGCCGTTGCAATTTGTTCAACCTTTGCTGCATCAACTGCCGTACCGTCAGCGTTCTTCAATTCAACAGTGGCACCGCTTTCAGTCTTGACAGCGCCGGCACTTTCGTCGTATTCAACTTTTTCGACAAGCGCCTTACTGTCGTTTTCATCCGCCTTGGTCGTGGCGGTAGCAGAGAGTGTACCCTTCTCGCCGACAAAGGCTTTATCGGTTGCCTTGAAGCGAGAGATAATTGTATACGAGGTGTCCTTGGTCAATCCGCTGAAGGTAACAGTGCCGGTGGCATTGTCTGCATCGTTCGTGTCACCGTCTGCAACCCATGTTGCACCGTCGTTAATGCTATATTCAAGCGTGCTAAGTGCCTTGACGGTGATACCGCTGGCACTTCTGCCTATCACTTCAGGGGCAGTGGTGGGGGCTGCGGGACGCGCTGCCGTGGTGAAGGCTGTTTCAGCAGAGGCAGGTGCGCCGCCGTTGACGCTCGCCTTGCGGACATAGTATGTGGTTTCGGGTTCAATGTAAAGCGGACCGTCAAAGATCTCTGCCACAAACGGCAAGGTCTTGCTGATCTCATAACCGGGACGAGGAAGAAGTGTTTCCGCCGCGTAAAGAAGGATGTAGCCCTCGCCCGCCTTCGGAGCGGCACTTGCGGTATAAGCCGAAATCGTTGCCGTATCGGATACAGGATCCTTTACGCGAATCTCAAATTTATACAGCTTTTCTGCGCTCAAACCGGTGATGGTATTGCTCTTTTGCCATGTACCGCCGCTGATTCTGTATTCCCATGCCTCGTTGGCAGGCAGGGTGACGGAAGTAGCAGTCGCGCTTTCGATCGCGGTGACCTTGGGAGTATCCGCGCTGTTGGTCTTTCCTACCAGCGCCTCACTGTTGGCACTTGCAAAAACTATATCGGATGCCTTGACGCGTGCAATGATGCTAAAATCGCTCTTCTCGGAATATCCGGAGAAGGTCACCTTGCCCTCTGTACCGAGTACCCATGTTGTGCCGCCGTCCTTGCTGTATTCCAGACCGTCGACTGCCATCACAATGACCTCGGTATCGGTCTTGGCAATGAGCGTCGGTACTGCGGGAGCCGCAGAACGCGCAGGAAGGGTAATGGCAGTTGCCTCCGAAGCCGGGATGCCATCCTGCGAAGCTGCATAGCGGATGTAATAAGTCGTGCCGGGCTCAATGGCCATTTTCTGTCCGGAAAGCGTCTCCGCCGTAAACGGGTCTTTGGTTTTACTTACTTCAAAACCTGCTTCGACAGAGATTTCCTCGGTTTCGCATTGAGGGGTATAGCCATCTCCGATTCCCGGAGCGGCATACGCGGTGCAGAATTCCTTTTTGGTTTCGGGGGAAGCCGGTGTGTCTTCGGTAGCCTTGACGCGCACAGCAAAGTAGTAGCGTGTGCCTGCGGTCAGACCGGTAAAGGCATTTTTGCCATCGCCGCTCTGCCATGTGCCATCCGAATAATCGCTCTTGGTGCTGAGCTTATATTCCCATGTGGCATTATAGGGCAGGGTGATGGAGGAGTCCGTCGCTTTATCTGCCGCCGAAACGGTGGGTGCTGCGGGAGCCGCCTTCATCGTTGTAACTTCGAGAGGTTCGCTGTTTGCGCTGGCGAATGCCTCGCTGCCGAGAGTTGTGACAGCCTTCGTGCGTGTAACAATTCGATAAGTACTACTCGCCGTCAGTCCGGTAAATGTCGCCTTGCCTTCCGTGCCGGATACCCATGTTGTACCGTTGTTGATGCTGTATTCCTGACCGTCGACTGCCTTAACGGTAACGGAAACATCAGTTTTGCTATCCAACTCAGGCTTAGCGGGAGCAGTTGTGGGACGCGCTGCCACCACAATAGGTGTCCAATCGGAAGCCTTCTTGGTAGATGTCTCCTTCAAACGGACATAATAGGTGGTGCCCGGAGTGAGTTTGTTGTCCGTCAGTGCCTTGAGTTCGGTGTTGGAAGAACTGACCTCATAGTCGCTGAGAGCGGTCAGCGTTTCCGCCGCATAGTTAATGGTATAACCCACGCCGGAAGCAGGTGCATCCTGAGGAGTCTTCTCAATGACAAGCTGCGGGTAGGAAGAACCGCTTGCCTGCCATTTTAGCCATCCGTCGGGATATTTGCCGCTTTCCCTGTAATTGTTAAGGTCAATCGCAAGAGACTTACCGCTGGTGGCTTTCATCTCAGTTGTGGTGAAATGGCCAGTTTCCGGCCAAGTGCTCCCTTTCTGACCGACATCCCCTAAGCCGTTTGCAACATTGGAGTCATAAAAGCCGCTCTTGATTGAGCCTCCGTCTTCGCCAACGAGGCAACCGATCTTTTGGGAAGAACCGGTGGTTGACACAGCGCCGCTGTTATAGCAGTTCTTGATCGCGCCGCTGTTCTTACCGCAGATACCGCCGATAAACTCGCTGTTATTCGTTCCCGAAATCGTACCGGTGTTGGCGCAGTTGCCGATAGTGCCGCTGCTGCCGTTTTCTCCGGCAATGCCGCCGGCAGAGCCGCCATCGCCGGAAATGCTTGCAGCGTTTATGGAGTTGATAATAGTTCCTTGGTTGGATGCCGCAATGCCGCCGATATTACCGCCTCTAACCGAGCCGATGGTTCTGACATTGTTGATCGTGCCGGTGTTCTTTGCAAACAGGCCTCCGGTAAGATTCAGATAAACGGTCTTACCGTTGCCGTTGTAGTTGCCGGCAAAGCCGTTATTGTAGTTGCCGATTGATGTTATAACGGAATAGGCCTCAGAACCGATGTCGGCAGTCTGCACGAAATATTTCCCACTCATATTATTTCCGCCGCTGACGGCAGTTGAAAGAGTGCTGAGTTGGGCGACGGTGCTGATCTGCCAGGGATCCGCTGCGGTGCCGCTGCCGGCTTCGCTATAAGAAGTCGGACCTTCCTCCTTGGCGTAGGTAAAGGTCACCTTGGGCGACCACCCATCACCGACAGATTTGTTTTCGTCATCAAAATTCTTATAGAAGCTGGCAACACTGTCGCCCGCCGGTGTCGCTGCCCCGTAGAAGAAAGCCTTTCCGTCGTCTTCTCCAACTCCTCCGCTACCGGTCGATTTGAAATCGATCAGCAGCGTTCCTCCGGAATACCCTTCAAACGGAGTAGTGAAGGTGATCGTCATCTTATCACCTGTGCCGTCCGGCTTACCGGAATAGACCAGTACGGAGCCGTTGGTATCTTTTTTCGTCAAAGATCCGAAAGTTCTTTCCGATTGGGCTCTGCCCAAATCTTTCAGGCGAACCTCAAAGTTGCGGTCCCACGCTTTATTCGCCTTCTTCTGGAGATAGAATGTCATGGATGTGATCCGCGCGCCAACGAGGGGAGTAAGTTGGTAGTTGGTAATAAGTATCTGGTTTTGCTGGGCACATGATCCATAGTAGCCGTAAACAGGGGCGTATCCGGATGTTCTCGTGCCGTCATTCACGGTGAGTTCCTGCGCCTGCGGCCCTTCCGCCTGTGCCGCTACCGGCATGAGCGAGATGACCATGATCGCCGCTAAGAGAAATGCTAAAATCTTTTTCTTCATTGCTTGATTTTCCTTTCTTGTTTTTTGTCATTGCGAGTTTTTTGTCATTGCGAGGCAACGAAGTTGCCGTGGCAATCCGTCCCATTCTTCGTCATTGCGAAGGAGCGAAGCGACTGTGGCAATCCGTGGACGGATTCCCACGTCACCGGTCTGCGGACCGGTTCCTCGGAATGACAGGATGCGGATTCTCACACCGTCTGACGACGGCTCAGAATGACAGATTATATATATGATCAGACTTGCGTCTGTTGTTTAAGCATAACACACAAATCCGAACCCGATTTTGACGGGTAAATATTGTGCCTATGCTTTGTTAAAATACTCGTAAATCCAACAGGATTTACTGCGTTTTTGCCGCGCATAACCCCAAATTTACTCCGACAAAATTCTGCGACCTGAAATGAGTGGAT
>JAZUIU010000021.1:0-39900 GCA_045642405.1 Oscillospiraceae bacterium | reverse complement strand
GAATATATTGCGTCCGTTTTGGGCAACCTCAAAAGTGAGTTGGATCAACTGCGCTGAAGGCTGAAGGGAGTCGAACTCTGCATGGTTTATCAAGGCTGTTTTTTCCCAACTGTGCGTTAAATCCCTTGAAAATACGAAAGTATGTTCTTCGGGATTTGCCTTCATTTGGAAAAAATCAGCACTTGATCAACTTCTTTGTACCCTGACGCCGGAAAATTTTCATCAGACGAATGCGTAAAGATGCAGATGGGCTGTCGCCCATCAAATCTGACAATTTCGTATGGTGGAAATTTAACAAGTCAGGGCATACAGAGTTCAACTCTCTTCAGCCTATGCCACTGATGATTGGAGAGAGGACAAAATGAAAAAATTTGACCGTGTTTTATTGGCAAGCGATTTTGACAACACATTGGTAGATAGCAAAAAAGCCGCACAGGAAGGCAGTTTTCATCCGCATTTGAGTGAAGAAAATCATATAGCATTAAAATATTTTATGGAAAACGGCGGACGCTTTGCCATATCCACCGGACGCGTTGCTTCCGTCTTTGATTATTTTGTTTCCGAAGTGCCGCACAATGCACCCTGTGTCGTGGCAAACGGTGCCGCGATCTATGATTACACAACAAAGCAATATCTTTATCGCCGCTTTTTGCCGGCAGAAGCACGCGTACAAATTTCTGCCGTTTTTGAAAAGTTCCCCTCGGTTGCAATGGAGATTTTTCAGCCCGATCATGTATACGCCATTCATAAAAACGAATATATCCTGCGCCACGAGTTTCTGACCAAGCATCCCACCACGCCGATCGACTCGATCACTCAGGTCGAAGGTGAGATCGTCAAGTGCCTCTTCACGGGCGAGTCGGAAGAGTTGGACGAGATCGAAGCCTTTTTGCACGCGCAACCGTGGGCAAGCCAATACGCCGTCGCCAAATCAACGCCCTTCCTTTTGGAAGTCACTTCCGCCGAAGCGACCAAGGGCAAAGCCGTTTTGGCACTTGCCGACCTTTTGGATGTGCCGCACGAGCACATATACTGTGCCGGCGATGAGTGCAACGATCTGTCGATGCTCACCGCCGCCGCGGAAAGTTTCGCCCCGAGCAACGCCAATCCCGCCGTTCTTGCCGCCGTCACGCATCAAGTCGGACATTGCGGCGAATGTGCCATGGCGGATATTGTGGATTATCTTGATCAAAAATACTGAAAAAAGAAACGCTGTGATTTCACAGCGTTTCTTTTTTCAGTTTATCAAGTGCGTCGGTAAATTCCGGAGGAAGCGGACAGGTCAGTTCCACCGTCTCTTTCGTGCGCGGATGCAAAAAGCGAAGACCAACGGCGTGCAGGCATTGTCCCGTAAGTCCCGGCACCGCCTTTTTTGCGCCGTACACCGTGTCGCCCCAGATCGGATGACCGAGATATGCCATGTGCACGCGGATCTGATGCGTGCGTCCCGTTTCCAACCGACAGCGCAGATGCGTATATCCTTGATACCGCCCCAGCACTTCCCAATGCGTGACGGCGTTTCTCCCATCAGCGGAGACCGCCATTTTTTTGCGGTCTTTTTGATCGCGCGCGATCGGCGCATCCACTGTGCCGCTCTCATCGCGCATCCTGCCGCAGACAATACATTCATAAGTACGCGCCAAAGTATGGTCTTTCAGCTGCGCGGCAAGTTTCTGATGCGCGAAATCGTTCTTTGCCGCAATAATCAATCCGCTCGTGTCGCGGTCGATGCGATGCACGATCCCGGGGCGAAGTACGCCGCCGATGCCCGACAAACTTTCGCCGCAACGGTGCAAAAGTGCATTGACCAATGTGCCGTCGGGATGTCCCGGCGCAGGATGCACCACCATACCGACCGGTTTATTGACCACGATGACATCTTTGTCCTCATAGACGACATCCAGCGGAATATCCTGCGGTTTCGCTTCAATTTCCACCGGATCGGGCAATGTCACGCAAACGGTCTCACCGCCGAGCAGGCGAAAACTCTTCCCCTCTTTTTTCCCGTTGACCGTCACCGCACCGTCTTCGATCAAACGCGCCGCCTGTGCGCGCGTCAATTCCTCCACGGCTTCGCTCAAAAACCGATCCAAACGATTCGGTTTCTGCGTTTTGATCTCAATGCGTTCCATCTTGCTTCTCCCAACGCGATGCGTCACTTTTGGTGTAAAAGAAAAAATAGTAAATCGCCGCGCCGATCGTGCCGAGCACAATAAAACAATCCGCCACATTAAAAACAGGGTAATCCATAAACATCAGGTCGATCATATCCACCACATAGCCGTAGCAAATGCGGTCGATGAGATTGCCGATGCCGCCGCCGATCACTGCCGCAACCGACCAAAACCCGAGCGGATGACGCACGATCCTGATGAGAAACCACGACAAAACCGCAACACCTGCCAAAGAGATCCCTGTCAGAAACCAACGCGCTCCCACAAAACTCGACCATGCCGCGCCGAAATTATGCACACGCGTAAACTGTATGATCGGCGCAAGCAAAGCACGCGGTGCATCCGCCGTTTGAATACCGTTTTCTATCGGAGCGGAAAAGGCGGCAAGCACTGCCGCTTTGCTCCAACGGTCAACGGCTATGATCGCCGCAATCAATGCGGCGCAAAGCACCCATTTTAATTTCTTCATACCTCTCTCCTATCGCAAATCCCGCTTGATCCCTGCCGTAATACGGTAGACATCCTCCAGCGTATTCATCTGCACGATCTGTTCTTTATAGTAATTGGCGTGCGCAACGCCTTTTAAGTACCAGCAATAATGGTGTCTCGCTTCCAGCACTGCTACGCGTTCACCACGGTCACGCGCCGCCAATTCAATCTGCCGCACCACCGTATCACATCGCTCGGCAAGCGGTGGAAGCGGCGGAATTTCTTCACCGCGCAACGCGGCATTTGCCCCTGCAAAAATCCATGGATTGCCGAATGAGCCTCTGCCGATCATGGCGGCATCCGCTCCCGTAAAGTGCAAAATACGCACAGCATCCTCGGGTGAAAACACATCGCCGTTGGCGATCACGGGAATTTTTACTGCGTTTTTCACATCCCGAATGGTATTCCAATCGGCTTGACCGCTATACAGTTGCGCCCGGGTGCGCCCGTGAACGGTAACGGCGGAAACGCCGACGCTTTCAAGCATACGGGAAAGTTCCACGGCGTTGATACTGCCCTTGTCCCATCCGCGGCGCATTTTGACCGTGACCGGTACTTTCACCGCTTTGACCACGGCTTCGGCGATGCGCGTGGCTTTTTCCGGATCTTTCATCAGCGCGCATCCATCCCCGTGCGTCACCACCTTGGACATGGGACAGCCCATATTGATGTCGATCATATCCGCGCCGGAGACCTCCGCCGCCACGGCGGCACCTTCCGCCATGGAGTCCTCTTCGTTACCGAAAATCTGCGCCACAAACGGCGATTCGCCTGCAAAGGGGCGAAGCAAAAGTTTGCTCTTTTCTCCTTGATAACACAAGGCTTTTGCGCTGACCAATTCGGTGTAGGTACATCCTGCGCCGAGTTCCGCGCAGATTTGACGAAATGCCGCGTCGGTCACGCCTGCCATCGGTGCCAGCACCACGCGTGAACGCAATGCGACACCGCCGATTTTCAACGGTTCTTTTTCCAAACTTTTGCCTCCTTTCCCGGAAGTGAAAAGGCAGTGTGCGGCACACTGCCTTTCATAAAGTGGATTATCGGAGATATTTCAGCGGATTGACATAGGCACCGTTCTTTTGCACGCCGAAATGACAATGGACACCGCTTGCCACACCTGTTCTGCCCGCTCTTGCGATCGCCTGACCTTTATAGACCTTTTGACCTGCTCTCACCAAAAGCGAAGAGTTGTGCTCATACCATGTCTTCAAACCATTTCCGTGGTTGATGACAACGGTATAGCCGCCGGCACCCCACCAACCTGCGGACTCCACCGTGCCGCCGTCGGCAGCACAAATCGTTGCACCGTACGAGCAGGTGATGTCAATACCCATGTGGTTGGTCGAAGCACCGCGGATACCGGTATTGCGGTAGCCGAAATACGAGGAAATACGACCGGAGACCGGCCAACGGAAAGAGCCGGATGCCGCCGAAACGGGGCGTTTTTTCGTGCCGCGGCGCTGTACTTCCGCCTTCGGATCGGACAAACGCACAGTCGAAAGCACCTTGCGCTCGGTTTCCACACCGTTGACATAGGACACTTCGGCGACCACATCTTCTTCGCCGTATTCTCCGCGTGTCTCGACCTTATAATCGCCTTGATAAAGCGTATTGTCGTCCACATAGGTGATCTCATAAGGAATATCGTTGGTATAATGCTGACGCTCCACCACATTGACGGAAAAACGCGGCACGGCGGCACTGATGAGCAGTTGATCGCCTTCTATGATCTTGTCTTTGTTATAACCGGGGTTCAATTCACCCAACTGCGTACCGGTCATATCGTATTTTTTGGCGATCTTGTTCCATGTGTCGCCTTTGACAACGGTATAAACCTTTTCACTGCTCTTGGTCTCCGTCAGCATTTCCGCGATCTCACCGAGATTTTTGATTTGATCCACGGAAACAAATCCGCTTTCCACACGCACGGTTTCCGAAAGAGCAACGGAAATGGTATCATCAGTCACATAGAGTTTTTTGATTTGCTCGATCAAGGACTCCAGCGTCCCTTGATACGGCGTCGTACCGATGTATTCATCATTGATATAAAGCGAATAGCCGTAGGCAACTCCGCCTTCGCTCTGCGCCAGTTTTTCCTCCAATTCCAACTTGGTGGAGAGATCTTTTCGCGGCGTTAAGCGCGTCTTGTATGTAATCTTGCCTGTCGGCGCAACATACTCCTTGCCCAATGTCTTTTTGGACACGCGCTTCACTTCGCTTACGGCGGCGTGCGCGGAAAAAGTATTGCCGGTGATGGCGATTTCTTCATTGTCATAATAAACCGCCGTGCCGATGGCGAAGCGGGCGAAAAACACCGTCAGACCCGTGATGAGCAAAGCAGCAAGCGCAAAAAGCAGCACCAATTTGCCGCGGTTTTTCGGCAAATGCAACTGCCGGGTCAACCTCGTCTTACGCTTATCGGTCTTAACATTGCGATGGCGATCCATACGGACCTTCTCGCGCAAAAGTGCGCGGCACATCGGCAGCATCCCGACAATAAACAGTACGAACTGTACGATCTTTCGGTTTGACTCCGGAAAATTATTCCTCCTGGACTCACGCGCTACGGTCTTTGCACGATGCTGAAAGCGGCGCAGCACTGTATACCGCGTAAAAAGAGCCTCTTTCCCCCGATTCCAATAAATCGGAAAAGCGCGCATTATCTGCGGAATTTGAGCAAGAAAATGCGGAATTTGTCGGATCAGATGCCAAAGCCCGAGACCGATTTTTTTCAGTATAGCGGGCAGACGGCAAATCGCCGCAAGTAAAATCGGTCCAAGGGTACGGCAAAAAGCGCGCAGTCTTTCAAAAACTGCACGGAAAAACCGCAAAAGTGCAACAAAAATCTGCTTTGCGCGCTTGCGCAAATACACACTGTCCAACGTGCGGCGTTTTTCTCTTCTGCCGGGTTGATCCATAAAAAATACTCCTTCTCTCCGCATCGGCTTCAAATGCGGACATACGGAAAACCATAAAATGATATACTATTATACTATATAACAAGCATTACCGTCAAGTCCTCTTCATTTTACCGCAATTCTCTCGGGATTTTTTGAACTTTTTAATAATTTTTTTGTAATTTTTGAAATTAACTGTTGAGAACGGCAAAAAAGCGGTGTATACTGTTTTTGATCATTGATATTTTTTAGGAGGATAAGCAAATGTTCCAAAAATTAACTGCCGCTTTGAAGCAAACGCGCCGTACCATCGTCTTTACCGAGGGTACCGACGCCCGTATTCTCTCCGCCGCCGACCGTCTTCTCAAAGAAGATCTGCTCGGTGTGATCCTCGTCGGCGAAGTCGAGGCTGTCAAGAAAGCCGCAAAAGACGGTGGCTTTTGTGTTGACGGTGCCGAAATTTTAGATCCTGCCACCTATGCCGGCATGGACGAAATGGTCAGCACCATGGTCGAACTGCGCAAGGGCAAGATGAGCCCCGAAGAATGCCGCAACAACCTGCTCAAAGGCAACTACTTCGGCACGATGCTTGTCAAGATGGGCAAGGCGGACTGCCTGCTCGGCGGCGCTACCTATTCCACCGCCGACACCGTTCGTCCTGCATTGCAGTTGGTCAAAACGCGCCCCGGCGCACATCTTGTCTCCTCTTGCTTCATTCTCAACCGCGAATGCGGCGATGAGGCTCTGCGCACCATCTGCATGGGCGACTGCGCCATCAACATTGACTATCAGGACACCGTTGACAAAGACGGCAATGTGACCTTTACCGCCGCGCAGAAACTCGCCGAAGTGGCGATCGAAAGTGCTAAAACCGCAAAGGTCTTCGGCATTGATCCGAAAGTTGCCTTCCTCAGTTTCTCCACCAAGGGTTCCGGCAAGGGCGGCACGGTGGCTCTCTCCGCCGCCGCAACACAGGCTGCGAAAGAACTCGCCCCCGATCTCGCGATCGACGGCGAAATGCAGTTCGATGCCGCCGTTTCTCCCACGGTCGGTCAGTTGAAGTTCCCCGGCTCCAAGGTCGCCGGCTACGCCAACACTTTCATCTTCCCGCTCATCGAAGCCGGCAACATCGGCTACAAGATCGCACAGCGTCTCGGTGGTTATGATGCTTACGGTCCGATTTTGCAGGGCTTGAACGCACCGATCAATGACCTCTCCCGCGGCTGCAATGCCGACGAGGTCTACAAAATGGCGATCATCACCGCCGCTTTGGCATAAATTATCTTCAAAAATACGCTCTTTCCGTTTGGAAAGAGCGTATTTTTTATACCATTTTTTCCGGCTGCACGGCTTCGTCAAATTCCTCGTCTGTCAAAAATCCGAGTTTTTGCACCGCTTCTTTGAGCGAAAGTTTTTCCGTATGCGCCAACCGTGCGGCACGCGCGGCGTTTTCGTAGCCGATCTTCGGTGTCAGCGACGTTACCAGCATCAAAGAGCGATCCAATTTTCGCCGCATTTCCTCACGGTCTGCCCGAATACCTTCAAAGCAGCGTTTGCAAAACGAGTCGAGTGAGTCGCCGAGCAACTGCACCGACTGCAAAAAGTTATAGATGATGACCGGCATAAAGACATTGAGTTCAAAATTGCCCTGTGATGCGGCAAATCCGATGGCAGCATCGTTGCCCATCACCTGCACGGCGACCATCGTGACCGACTCGCATTGCGTCGGATTGACTTTGCCGGGCATAATGGAGGAGCCGGGCTCATTTTCGGGGATGGTGACCTCGCCCAATCCGCAGCGCGGACCGCTTGCCAGCCAACGCACATCGTTGGCGATCTTCATCATATTCGCCGCCAGCGCTTTGAGTGCGCCGTGCGCGAAAGCCAAATCATCTTTGGCGGTCAAAGCGTGGAATTTGTTGGGTGATGTCGCAAAGGGATAGCCCGTCAGACGGCTGATCTCTCCGGCGACCGTCTCGCCGAACGCTTTGGGCGCATTGAGTCCCGTACCGACCGCCGTGCCGCCGAGTGCCAGATAGCGCAGTCCGTCGCAGGCGGCGACGATCTGTTTTTTGCTGTTTTCCAGCATACCGCGCCAACCCGAGATCTCCTGCGCAAAGCGAATGGGTGTGGCATCCTGCAAATGCGTGCGTCCGATCTTGATGACATCGGTGTTTTCCCGTTCCAAAGTCAAACACGCCTCTATCATCCGCTCCAATGCCGGAAGCAGTTTTTCCTGCAACGCCGTATAAGCGGCAATGTGCATCGCCGTGGGAAAGGTGTCGTTACTGCTTTGAGAGAGATTGACCGTGTCATTGGGATGTAGCAAGGTCTCTTTTGCCATTGCGTTGCCGCGATTGGCGATCACCTCGTTGACATTCATATTGCTTTGCGTACCGCTGCCCGTTTGCCAAACGGAAAGCGGAAATTCACCGTCGAGTTCGCCGTTTGTGATCTCGTCACACACCGCCGCGATCAACTGTGCGCGGCGGTCGTCCAATTTGCCCAAACGGACATTGGCAAGTGCGGCGGCTTTTTTCAAAACGGCAAACGCGCGAATGATCTCCCCGGGCATTTTTTCGCTCCCGACCGGGAAATTTTCAAAACTGCGCTGTGTCTGTGCGCCCCACCACCGATCGGCAGGCACCTGCACTTCGCCGAGAGAATCGTGTTCCGTACGGTATTTCATTTTACTTCCTCCCTTTTACCTTTTTCCTAACAGGCAACTGCCCAGAAATACGATCAGATTGCATATCACAACACCGGCACCGACCGGCGTGGAAAACAGATAGGACGCACAAAGTCCGGCGCAAAAACATACGACAGAGACAATGCCCGAACAAATGACCACGGCGCGGAAACTTTTGAAAAGGCGCATGGCGGTCAATGCCGGAAAAATGATCAGACTCGACAAAAGCATCGCGCCCATCATCCGCATTCCGAGTACCACCGTAAGCGCGGTCAAAAACGAAAGCACGGTCTTGTATGCGTCCACGCGCATTCCCGTTGCACGGGAAAATGTCTCGTCAAAGGTGATGGCGAAAATACGGTGATAGCAAAGTACGAAAAGTGTCAGCACCGTCACCGCCAGCACCACGGAAAGTACCACATCCGAACGGGACATCGCTAAAATACTACCGAACATATAACTGTCCACATCGGTGGTCATCCCCGTGGTGAGTGAAGTCACCATCACGCCGACGGCAAGTGCAGAAGCGGAAAAGACCGCGATCGCGGCATCGGCACTGACGCGGCTTTTCTCCGCGATACGCAGCAGGAAAAATGCCGCCGCCATCACTACGGGAAGCGAAAACCAAAGGGGTGCAAATCCGCAGGCGAGCGCGATCGCCAATGCGCCGAAACTCACATGGCTCAATCCGTCGCCGATCATCGAGTAGCGTTTGAGTACCAGCGGCACGCCCAAAAGAGCGGCGCAAAGCGAAACGAGGATGCCGACGGCAAACGCACGCAAAATAAAGGGATAGGCGAACATGGAAAGAAGTAATTTCATCGCTTTTCACCTCCGAACCGTTTGCCCTCCGCAGAGGTGAGATACTCCTCCACCGTGCCGCAAAACGCCGTTCGATTGCCCACATGCAAAATCGTTTTTGCCTCTTGCAAAACGGCACCCATATCATGCGTGACCATTACGATTGCCATCCCTTCTTTTTGATTGAGATAGCGCAATGTTTTGTATAAATCCTGTGCCGCCGCCGGGTCAAGTCCCGTGACAGGCTCATCGAGTACCAGCAAACGATCCGCTGCGCAAAGGGCACGGGAAAGCAGCACGCGCTGTTGCTGACCTCCCGAAAGTTCACGGTAGCACTTGTCTTTGCGCTCCAAAATACCGAGTTTGCCCATATTCATCAATGCCTTGCTTTTTTCCTCGGCAGAATAGAAGAAGCGATGCGATTTTCGGTTGAGAAAGCCCGACAAAACCACTTCCTCCACCGTTGCAGGAAAATCTTTCTGCAAGGCGGTCTGCTGCGGCAGATAGCCGATGCCGCCTTGTCGGTTGGGACAATTCACCGTGCCGCAAAGCGGTTGCAAAAGTCCCAGAATGCTTTTGAGCAAGGTGGATTTTCCGCTTCCGTTTTCGCCGACAATGCCCATATAATCACCGGCATACACGGAAAAATCCACATGCTCCAAAACCGTCTTGTTTTCATAGCCGAGTGTGGCGTCGCGGCAGGAAAGCAACAGTTCCCGTTCCATCACATCAGCCCCTTTCGTAATGCGTTCAAATTGCGCTTCATGAGCGAAAGATAAGTTTCCCCGTCTTGAAAATCGGCACGGGAAACCGTTTGTGCCGAGTATAATGTTTCGATCTCGGCATCCGTGCATTCGGCGATCGCCTCGGCGATTTTTTTGGAGTCCAGATCCACCGTATAGATCACGGGAATATCGTTTTCGCGCACCGTCCGGATTAAGTATTCCATCGTGGCGAGCGACGGCTCGGTATCGGAAGAACAGCCGTGGAATGCCGCGCGGTAGTCCAGATCATAGGCTTTGCAAAGATATAAAAGCGGAAAACGGTCGCCGAACACCAGCAAATTCCGCTTCGCTTCCCTGCGCAATGCTCTGAAAGAATCGTCCAGCGTCGAGAGTTTTGCAAGATATGCCGTTTCGTTTTTGTGGTAAAGATCAGCATTTTTCGCATCTATACGGCAAAGTCCGTCCGTGATCGCCTGTACGGCGGCGGCGGCATTACGCGGCGAAGTCCAGATATGCTCGTCGTATTCGGTCTCCTCTTCCTCTTCGTGACCTCGGCTTTGCTGCATTCCTTCGGAGAATTCCTCTTCCCGGGGATCGACATAGTCAAACATACAAAGGGAAAGCGAAATATTTTCACCTGCCGCTTCCAAAATATCCTCCACCCATTCTTCGCTTTCACCGCCGTTGTAGATAAACAGATCCGCCTCCGAAAGCGTCACCACATCGGTCGGTGTTGGCTCAAAACTGTGCGCTTCGCGCCCGGGCGTGAGCAAAAGCGTGACATCGGCGCAATCTTTTGCGATCTCACGCACAAAGTCATAATAAGGAAAAAGTGTGGTGACCACTTGCAGTTTGCCGCTCGTTTTCTCTTTGGGCGTACAGCCGCAAAGCAGAAAAAGACACAATAAAAAAACGACCGTCTTTTTCACGCTTCCGCCTCCCTGCATTGCTCGCAAACACCGTAAAACATCGTGCGGCAGGGATTGATGGCAAAATGATGCTCCTGCTCCAAATGCCGATAGAGCGGAGCGAGTTTTTCGCAATCCACATGTTCGATGCGACCGCACTTTTCGCATTTGAGCAAAAAGCAGTCGTGCGGCGTCTCCTGTGTGCAAAGATGATAGCACGCGCCCTCTTCGGTCACGACTTTGTGCAACCGTCCCTGCTTCTCCAATTTTTCGAGTTGGCGATACACTGTGGCAACGCCGATCGGACTCCCCTGCTCGCGCAAAAGTTCGCTCAATTCCGCCGCGCTCACGCACTGCTTCGCGTGTGTTTCAATGCACCTGAGCACCGCTTGCTGCTGTTTGGTCGAATAAGTTGCCATCGTTCTCCCTCCCCAAATTGAAAATGAAAATCATTTTCAATTATACGCAAATCACCCGTTTTGTCAAGCCAAAATTGCAAAACACCCGAAGAACAATTCTTCGGGTGCTTTATCTTAAAGGCGCATCTTCACTTCATCCGGCACAACGGAAATACGGATAACACCGTCGTCGCCCGCGTATTCGCCGTCCACCGTCCACGGTGTCGGCTGACCTGCCGTTACCGTAACACTGCGCACATGGCGCAAAATGACGCTTTTGGAATTTTCGATATCCTGCGTGATAATGGTATGGAGCAGGCTTTGCGTTTCGGCAGGATTTTCGGGTACGGGTACGAGCAGAAGTTCAAACGCCCCGTCTTTGAAATCCACCACGCTCGGCGGCAATTTCATCAGCCCTGCGATCGAGGTGGAATTGCAGATCGCGCCGAAGAAAAAGTTGCCCGAAATCGTTTCGGTTTCCGTCTCCACGGTCATTTTATACGGGCGCAATGTGTCTAAATCCTTACCGCATTCCAGAATATACGCCAGATGACCGAGCACATTTTTGATATCCTGCGGCACGGAATAGGAAGTACGGCTGAATGCACCGAACGATGCCACATAGGTAAAATATCGCTCGTTGAAACGTCCGATATCCAGTGCGCACGCTTCGCTTTGCATTGCGTGCTCCGCCGCCTTTCCGAGATCGGGCAAAATGCCGATGGATGCGGCAAAATCGTTCGTACTGCCGCGCGGCAGATAACTCATCGGCGGACGCTTCTCCTTTGGGATCTGCATGACGCCGTTAACGGTCTCGTTGAGTGTCCCGTCTCCGCCGCAGCAGACGATCAGATCGTAATATTCACCCATTTCGGCGGCAAACCGCGTGGCATCGCCGCGCCCTTTGGTGCGCATCACACGCACCGCATATCCGGCTTCGCCGTATTGCGCAACGGCATCATAAAGCGGCGCATTTGTTCTGGTTTTTCCGGCACGCGGATTGACAATGAACAGAATCTTCTTTTCGTCCACATTCGTCACCTTTCTTCTCAAAGCGATGTTTTCACTCACGGTTATTATAACATAAAAAAACGCACTTGCAATTCTCTTTTCAAAATAGTATGCTATAAGTGATAAAAATTTTTACGAAAAGAGGTATCGGAATATGAAAGACCGTTCGTACTGGAAAATGGGACTTATGCTGTTTTTGACAACGGCAGGCGTTTTGGTTTTCTACAATACCGTTTTCCAAAACGGTGTTTTACTGCTCTTTTTGCAAAAATTTCTCTCTGCACTCAAACCTGTTTTGATCGGCTGCGCCATGGCGTATCTGCTTGCGCCGATCGAAGCATTCTTTGAACACACCTTTCACCGTTTTTTCAAAAAACTTTCCCTCGGCTGGTGCCGTGCGTTCGGTCTCATTCTGACATGGGCATTGGTCGCGGCAATGGTCTACGGACTCACACTTTTCCTTTTGCCGAATTTGATCGACAGCATTTCCCAACTCATCAACAACCTTTCCTCTTACTATAATACGGTCTCTTCGTGGTTATCCAAACAGATCGACCGCTATCCCACTGAGGTGCGCGCCATTCAAAAAACCCTCAACCTCTCTTACGGCGATTTGACCAAATGGCTTTCAAAATCGGTTTTGCCCCATACGCAAACCGCTTTCTCCTATCTCACAGGCGGTGTGGTGAGTGTCGTTACCTTCTTTACCGATCTTTTGGTCGGCATCGCCGTTTCCGTCTACCTTTTGGCAAGTCGTGAAAAATTCTTGCACGGCGCAAAAAAATTGGCATTTGCCGCGCTTTCTCGCAAACGCTATGAGCGTTTCCATCGCGAAGTCAAGAAAATCAACCGTATTTTCAGCGGTTTTATGCGCGGAAAACTGCTCGATTCGCTGATCATCGGGATTTTGTGTTTCTTCTTTTGTTCCCTGTTCCGCTTCCCCTATGCGCCGCTCATCGGCGTGTTGGTCGGCGTGACCAATATCATTCCGTTTTTCGGGCCGTTCCTCGGCGCGATCCCCAGCGCATTGCTCATTTTGCTGGTCGATCCGCTTAAATGCCTCTACTTTATCATTCTCATCATCGCCTTGCAGCAGTTTGACGGCAATGTTTTAGGTCCGCGCATTCTGAGCGAATCGCTCGGCATTTCCGGCTTTTGGGTCATCGTTGCCATCTTGCTCGGCGGCTCGTTTTTCGGTGTTTTGGGTATGTTCCTCGGTGTACCGGTCTTCGCTTGCATCTATTCCGCTGTCCGCTATCTTTGCAACGAAAAACTCCATAAAGAGGCAGACACACCGCCGGAGCTTTTGCAGCATCCCGAAGATGTGTTCGCTAAAAAGCCGCGAAAGAAAGAAAAGCCCAAAAAATAATCCGTCTTTTGAGTTTTATCGGGTATTTCTGTAAAAAAAGCAAAAAATTTTTAGTGAAAAAGGGTTGACATTTCACGCTTTACCTGCTACTATGTTATCGGTATTAACATCGGTTAGTGTCAGTATGTGTGCTATGGTAGTGCCCTGCGAAAACCGCCGCTGAGACGGAAGGACTGTCTATGAAACAAATCAGGAGCATACTGTGTTGGTTTCTTGTCCTGCTGCTCCTTGCAGTGGGCGTATTTGTCTGGTGGCAACGCGACAATCTGAAGGCGTTGTATCTGGCAAAGACCAGGGATGCCGAAACCATCCTGCAAGAAGCGGAAACGCAGCGAAAAGAACGCCAAAAAGAACTCGAAGAATACGGCGTGATCTTGAAAACGCCCACGCAGGAAGAGATGGACGCGCTGATCAACGGTGAAAGCATCGCAGTTGATCCCCCCGACACAGGCACATCTCCCCCGTCGAGCGAATCGCCGCCCGCGAAGCAAAACGCGGCTTCCGACATCATCGAACGCTGTGTCCGGGAACTTTACGATTGCGAAACCGCTTTGATGGCGCGTTTGGGCTCCATGAAGCAGGCATTGCTTGACGAATGGCTCGCTTTGTCGGCAAACGATCGGACAAACGACAAAAAATTTGAGATCGGACGGCACGGACTGGATCAGTGCTACGATTTGGAAATCGAGATCGACGCGCAGGTAAAGAACATTTTGGCAAAGTACCGCGCGGAACTCAAAAAAATCCAATCGGACACATCCCCGATGGACACGCTTTGGAAACATTACTGTGAAGAAAAAGCGTCTGCAAAAGCATATTACTTAAATAAGTATTTATAATCATCAGGAGGTAAAAAATATGAAACTTTCAGCAAAACGCATCCTTGCGCTTGTCATGGCGCTTTGTCTCTGCCTGGGACTTTGTTCCTTCTCGGCGAAGGCAGATGTGGATAAGTCCCAGTTGCCCGTTTCCGTTACGGACGACGCGGACAAATCTACGATCACACTGTCCCGTTCCTTGACCAAGGCAACAAGCGGAAGTGATTACGATCTGAAATACTCCGCAAGCACGGTGATGTCCAAAGACCTCGCAACAGCGGCTGCTTTTTGCAAGGACGATCCGCGTATGGCGAATCTGCTGTTCACCTGCACACTTGAGGATAACCTGACGAAGCGTCTTTCGGACGGTGTCGTTTCGAAAAACGACTATCAGTTCCATAGTGTAAAACTCGGCGACAATGACATTTTTGTATTGGTCGATGAGAATCCTGTTTTTGTCGAAGACGGCAAACTCAAACTGCGTTATAAACTCAATCCCGTTGTTCTCAGTGCCTGGAAAACCGAGGAAGCGGAAACCGTGAAAAACGCTCTTCGTAACATGAATGATCCGATGACAATGACAATGAATACGCCGTTCCCTGTCCCGGCAGCTGATGTCAATGCCACCGGCACAACTTTCAAAACCACGGCACAAATCGACATTACGACAACGGATCCGGCGATCCCTCATTATCATGAATCCAGCATTCTTGCCGCATACGGCGAGTATGACAACACTCCCACCTATATCGGCGGCGGCGGTGGCGGTACCAAGACCGAACCGACCATTGAAATCAAAGACAATACGACGATCGACAATGCCGGCGGCACGATCGAAGTGGATAAGCCCAATGCAAAACCCGGCGAGACCGTCAAGATCAAGACGCACTCCAACGAAGGCAGTATGATCGACCACATCAAGGTAACGGGTGCAGACAGCAACCGTGTCACCTTGTCCTATGAGGGCGAAGGAAAATTCACTTTCGTTGTGCCCGAAGGCGGCAATGTTGTGATCGAAACCGTCTTCCGCACGATCCCGGCAGACCCCGATGAGACGGGTGTCTCCGAACTGTTGGATACGGATAACCACCGTCTCTACCTCATCGGTGATGAAAAGGGCGAGTTCCGTCCCGATGCCAGCATCACGCGTGCCGAGATCGCAACGGCATTCTTCCGTCTGCTGCGCAACCAGGATGTCGAGCGCACAGAACATTTCGCCGATGTTGAAGAATCGAAATGGTATGTTCAGCCCATTGAAGTGTTGGCTTCTCTCGGCATTATCGAAGGTGTCGGCGACGGTGTCTTCGAACCGGATCGTGCCATCACCCGTGCGGAATTCGCCGCAGTTGCAGCGCGCTTCGCCAAGAAACTCTTCAGCGGAACGGCATTCAACGATGTCTCCGAAGAAGCATGGTATGCTGATTTTGTCAGCACCGCGGCACACTACGGCTGGATCAACGGTGTCGGCGACGGTGCCTATGAACCGGATCGTGACATCACCCGTACGGAAGCCGCAGCGATCATCAACCGTATGTTGCTCCGTATCAGCGACTGGATCGATGTTGACGCCGGTCACGGCAGACACTTCCCCGATGTGAGCGAAGACTTCTGGGGCAAGTACGAAATCAGCGAAGCAACCAACAACCACGACCATACGCTCGAAGACGAGTACTTCTTCGAAGATTGGCACGATGAAGATTGGCGCGAAACCGTTGATAACGACCCCGTGAACTTCGGTCAGCCCAACTGAAAACAGTTACAATGAAAAGACACCGTGGATTTCCACGGTGTCTTTTTGTATCTATTACTTTGCCTGTTTAATGGAAAGCGATATGCGCTTCTTTTCCGGCTCCACGGCGAGTACGACCACTTTCACATCGTCGCCGACGGAAAGGGCTTCACTCGGATGCTTCAAAAACCGATCGCAGATCTCGGAGATATGCACCAACCCGTCCTGATGTACGCCGATATCCACAAAGGCGCCGAAGTCGATCACATTGCGCACCGTGCCCGTCA
The DNA here is from genome assembly GCA_045642405.1 of Oscillospiraceae bacterium. GTDB lineage: Bacteria > Bacillota > Clostridia > Oscillospirales > Oscillospiraceae > Hominicoprocola. The sequence goes on along the minus strand of JAZUIU010000021.1, from coordinate 23,605 downwards.
AAATCATACCGGGTTTGAGGTCTTTCATATCCAAAAGATCGGTGCGGAAAATGGGTTTGGGCAACTCTTCGCGCGGATCGCGTCCGGGTTTTTGCAGTTCACGCACGATGTCCTGCATCGTCGGTACGCCGACGCCGCAATCCTCCGCCATTTTTGCCTCGCCGTACCGTTTCACGCGCTCGGCAAGATCGGCGATTTTCCCTGCTTTCACATCGGCAAGCGTATAGCCGCAAAGTTCCAGAAGTTTCTGCGCCGCCGCGTAACTTTCGGGGTGAACGCCCGTGTTGTCCAGCACATTTTTACTCTCCGGCACACGCAAAAAGCCGGCGGACTGCTCAAAGGCTTTCGGCCCGAGTTTCGGCACCTTTTTGATCTGCGTACGCGCAGTGAATGCACCGTTTTCCTCGCGGTAGGCAACGATATTTTTTGCCGTGGCTGCCGTCAAGCCAGAAATGCGCTGTAAAAGGGACGGTGAAGCCGTATTCAGATCCACACCGACGGCATTCACGCAATCCTCCACCACCGCACCGAGGCTTTCATCCAGTCTTTTTTGCGGCATATCGTGCTGATACTGTCCCACGCCGATGGATTTCGGATCGATCTTGACCAATTCCGCCAACGGGTCCTGCAAACGCCGCGCGATCGACACCGCCGAGCGCAGATTGACATCAAACTGCGGAAATTCCGCCGCGGCAAGTTCCGATGCGGAATATACCGAAGCACCTGCCTCGCTCACCACCATATAACTTACGCCGCTGCACTGCTGCAAGAGTTCCGCAGTCATCTGCTCCGTTTCGCGCGAAGCCGTGCCGTTGCCGATGGCAATATGCTCCACGCCGTGTTTTCGGATCATCGCGGCAAGGGTTTTGATCGCCTCGGCTTTTTGTCTTTCCCCGTGTGTCGGGTAAACGACCGCGGTGTCAAGTACGCGCCCCGTGGCATCGACCACCGCAACTTTACATCCCATGCGATAACCGGGGTCCAAGCCCATCGTCACATGACCGCGCACGGGCGGCTGCATCAAAAGCGGTTTCAAATTCAACGCAAAGTTCGCAATCGCACCTTCGGCGGCACGCGCCGTGAGATCACTGCGCAATTCGTTGGAAAGAGAAGGTGCCAGAAGGCGCGTATAACTGTCGGCAACCGCGGCGCGCAGAAATTCCGCCACGGGTGTCGCCGGCATCACGACCAAACGCGTCAAAAGCGGCAGTACTTCGCTCTCCTCAATTTCCACGCTCACGCGCAAAAACTCTTCCTTTTCGCCGCGATCCAGTGCCAAAATCTGATGTCCCTGCAAACGGCAGGCAGGCTGATCGAATTCATAATAAAGACGGTAGACCGAATCCTCCTCCCCCGTCGCACGAGAGCAAATGTGAGCGCGGCGCACATAGATATCGCGCAGTTTGGCACGGTATTCCGCCGAGTCGGAAATCTGCTCGGCAATGATGTCATTTGCGCCTGCCAACGCTTCCTCCACGGATGCAACGCCTTTTTCCTCGTTAACAAACGGCTTTGCCATCTCTTCAAGCGGCGGCAAATCGCGGCTTTGCGTCATGATCCTTTCCGCCAAAGGCTCCAATCCCTTTTCCTTCGCCACGGTCGCGCGCGTGCGGCGCTTTTGCTTGTACGGACGGTAAAGGTCTTCCACCTCGGTCAGTGTTGCCGCATTTTCGATCGCCGCGCGCAGTTCCTCCGTAAGTTTTCCCTGCGCGTCAATGAGCCGCAGTACCTCTTCCCTGCGTTCGGCAAGAGCGCGCAGGGCTTTGAGCCGCGTTTCCAATTTGCGCAGCGTCGTGTCATCCATCGCGCCATGCAGTTCCTTGCGGTAACGGGCAATAAACGGGATCGTACTGCCGTCATCCAGCAGATCGACCACATTCTGCACATAGTTTTCCGGTTGCTCCAATTCCTGCGCCAAAAGCGCAATGATCTGTTCCATATACGGTCTCCTTCGTTTTTTGATTTCTCTTTGATTTTATCATAACAAACTGAAAAATGCAAAAAAATAAAGGGAGCAATCGCTCCCCTTATTTTTTTGTAGTTAAAGCGTTTCTTCGTTTACTTCATTTATATTTTGTGCAACCTGTTGCGATTTTTCTTTCATTTTTGCAAAAGCAACGAAGCAAAGAATCATTTGCAAAGCAACAAATAATCCGTACAAGAAGAAACATACGATCGCAACCGCATACAAAATACCTGCGACCAATGCCGCCCATCTTGCCTTCATTGCCCATCCAAGCCAGTTGAAAATAACTGCAACGCACACGCAGACCATGTGCGGCATTACGATCGCAGTTGCAAGACCTGCACCGAGTGCTTCCATTCCTTGCGAAGACGCCGTTGTGCCGAAAAAGTAACAGACAATATAAATAGCATAAAGAGAACTCAAAATGGCAGCTACCAAAAGCAATTTACTTTTTTTCATTGTTTATTCCTCCCAAACTAATTTTTTTCCTTCATAAATGTTTTTGAAATCTTTGTAGTACGGATTTTCCCACTTCTCGCCCTCAAAGGTTTCATAGGATATAGCGATCGCTTTGACCGTATTGATGTGGAGAGAATCGTCAAGCTTATACCCGCTTTCTTCTCCGAATTGCCCACCTCCGACAAGGTTGATATCCTCATACTGTACTTCCTTCAAATATGTGGGGTCATTAAAATCAAACTGTCCTTTGATCTTCACCGGAAGACCGTTTTCGTCCCACGCTGCAAATACGACGACCGCATTTTTGATGTCCTGATCCGTATTGTTGACAATGATGGCTTGCAGCATATCGGGATAGAGCGCCTTATACTGCGTCGATTGTACAAGATAACTTGCTTCAACGACCGAAAGAGGCTGTTCCGTAAGTGCCTGCTCCAATTCCTCCGCCGTCAGTTCTTTTTTCTTTTCTTTCTTGACAACTGTGCTTTCCTGCGATGTCTTCGCTTTTTCTTTGTTCTTGACGGTCGCTGCCGTTTCTCCCGCCCCGCAAGCCGTAAGAAGGAGAAGAGACAGCAACAACGCGCCTACTGTTACCATTTTCTTTTTCATAAAATCTCCCTTTCTGTTTGATGTTCTTCTATATAACATAGAATGTAACATACATATTAACATACTATTCTTTCTTTTGCAAGCATAAATTATGTTAAGAGGTGGTATTATGGATCACGAAAAATTGGTGCTATTCCCCAAACGGGTAAAAGGCGAGGACGGATATAAAGTGTTTTCCGTTCGTATCAAAGAGGATTTGCTCGAAAAAATTAACGATATTTCCGCAAAAACCGGATATAGCAGGAATGAGTTGATCTGCAAATTCCTTGATTTTGCCGTTGAAAAGTGCGTAATTGCAGATAAATAAAAATCGCTTTTGCCTGTGGTAAAAGCGATTATATAGTAGACTTGACGAAAAAAATTTCTTGCGTCGGTTTTTCTTTTGACAAACTTGAAGGAATTCTCTTTTCTTTGAAAAAGCCACGGCGGCTGCAATGTGCCACCGGTGTTTCGGTCAAAATCGCCCTCCTAAAAATTTCGGGAGGGCGATTAGGGTACATGCTTTATTTATTTGATAAATTGCTTTTTGCCGTTGAACAAGAGGCAATTAAGAGTCTGCGAATATTTCCGCAAATTCTTTCAGTATCTAAATATTTCAACTCATTGATTCTACCGGTTTCAAAAAGTAGTTTCAACCAATAACTTGTTTCATTTGCTTCCTTGAGAGCAATTTCCAATTTTGCAACGAAATCTGCCTTGCTATGCGCGTACTGTGCCTCATAGATATTTGCTCCTACAGAGGTGCCGGCTCTTGCAAGTTGGTCTATCATATACGAGCTTTTGGGAGTTTTAATAGTGTCCGCAAGCTCAACAATACTTTTAGCAAATTCAAAAGATAAATCAGCAAGTTTGTTTTCCGACATTTTGCTCACCTCGGTTTTATTATAGTGATAAACAAAATTAAGGTCAATGATATATCGCTGATGCGATATGATATACGGCTAACGCCGCATGATATACCTCGCTTCGCTCGGCATGATATAATATCCGTTCCTCATATGCCGAAGGCATATATCATCGCACAAAGTGCGATATCATATCGAAGATATATCACCCGTTCCTTACGGAACGGATATCATTGTAAAAACCCTCTCTTGTCTAACAAGAGAGGGTTTTTACATGGTGGACTCGAAGGGATTCGAACCCTCGACCTCTCGGATGCGAACCGAACGCTCTCCCAGCTGAGCTACGAGCCCGTATTTTCTTTGCAACAGTAGGTATCATACCACAAGTTTTTTCATTTGTGAAGTCTTTTTTGAAAAAAATTTTTAATTTTTTATTGCTTATTCCAAAAAAATATAGTAAACTGAATATAATAATCGCCTCTGCGCATACAGCTGCGGAATCGGTCTCGCGCAATAGAAACCCGTGAACCATGTCAGGCGGGGAACCGAGCAGCATTAAGCGGGACTTTCCATGTGCCGTGAGGGTGCCGGTTCTGCGGCTGTATACGCAGAGGTTTTACTTTTGAAGGGAGAGACGGCGACGATGTATCAGGCTCTTTATCGCAAGTGGCGGCCGAAAACTTTTTCCGATGTGGTCGGTCAGCAACATATCACCGAAACGCTCCGGCGGCAGATCGCCGACGGGCGCACATCGCACGCCTATCTTTTCACCGGCACACGCGGAACGGGTAAGACCACCTGCGCAAAAATCCTGGCAAAAGCGCTCAACTGCGAACATCCCGTTGACGGTGATCCCTGCAACACCTGCGCAAGTTGCCTTGCCATCGAAAGCGGACTTTGTCTCGATGTCATCGAAATGGACGCCGCATCCAATAACGGTGTGGACAATGTGCGTACCTTGCGCGACGAGGCGATCTATCCGCCGGCACAGGTCAAAAAGCGCGTCTATATCATCGACGAAGTCCACATGCTCACTTCTGCGGCGTTCAATGCTCTTTTGAAAATTCTGGAAGAGCCGCCCGAGCATCTCGTCTTTATTCTCGCCACCACGGAACTGCACAAGGTGCTCCCCACCATTCTCTCGCGCTGCCAGCGGTTTTCGTTTAAGCGCATTTTACCCAAGGATATCGCTTCGCGCCTTGCTTATATTGCAAAAGAAGAAAACATCACGCTCACGGATGACGGGGCGGAGATCCTCTCGCGTCTCGCAAACGGTGCGCTTCGCGACGCACTTTCTCTTTTGGATCAATGTGCATCCGGTGGAAATGCCGTTGACCGTGACACCGTTTTGCAAACGCTCGGTTTGAGCGGCAATGTGCAAACGGTACAGTTGATGGAGTATATTTTGCGGCGCGATACAAGCCATGTGCTTTCTTTGCTCGGCGACCTGTATCAAGACGGCAAAGATGTCGGCTCCGTTTTGGGAGAACTCGCTTCGCTTGCCCGCGATCTTCTCATTTCGCGCACGGCTTCTGAGGGCGGAGAGTCCCTGCTCTCGGGTGGCTATACCGCCGATATGATGCAGCCTTTGCAATCCCTTTGTCCTCCGGCGCGGCTGATTTACATCTGTACGGTCTTGCAGGAAACTGCCGGCACGATGCAATGGAGCACCAACCGCCGCACCGATGCCGAACTTTGCCTTCTGCGTCTTTGTGATGAGACGCTCGGCAACGATCTGACCGCTTTGGCGGCGCGTGTGGCGCGTTTGGAAGAAGGCGGTCTGCCGATCCCTGCTCCGGCACTGAAAGAAGAAGTGCCGCCCGTAACGGAGGATGCGCCGCCTTTTGATCCGGACGAGCCGATCCCAACGGAAGAGCCGCCCGTTTCCGCGCTGCAAGAAGAGGAGTCCGCTCCCGATATTCCCGAACCGCAGGAAGAGCCGACGACACCGCAAAAAGAAACTCCGTCGGCGGAAACCTCCCTTTATCCGCAGATCATCAAACGCGCACAAGCCCGTTTGGACGCCGGTCACAGCGTATTTTTCAATCAGACTTCGGGTGAGATCAAAGACGGCATTCTGATGGTCTACTGTCCGAATGATTTTGTCAAAACCCGTCTGGACAATGTTGCCGTACTCGACACATTGCTGGATATCGTGAAAGATTTGGGGACGGAAGCCAAGTGTGTCTCCCTGCAAGTCGGTACGCCGGAAGGATTTACGCCTCCCGACAAAATGAACGATCTGCTCAATCTGGGCAATAAATTTTCCGGTTTCACCGTGAAATGAGAAAGGATATGAAGTTATGGCAAAAGGATACAGTGCTCGCCGCGGCTTTTCCAACGGAAGCGGTCAGGCGATGAAGCAGCAGCAAATGCAGCAGCAACTCCTCAAAATGCAGGAGGATATAGAAAAAGCCCAACAGGAAGTGGAAGAGCAGAGCTTTTCCGCAAGCGTCGGCGGCGGTGCGGTGAGTGCCGTTGTCAATGGCAAAAAAGAAGTCACGGCGATTACCATTGCCAAAGACGCGGTCGATCCCGACGATGTGGAAATGTTGCAGGATCTGATCCTCTCTGCCGTCAATGAGGCTTTGCGCCAGGCAGATGAGGCAATGAACGGCAAAATGGATACCTTTACCGGCAGTCTCGGTTTGGGCGGTCTCGGCGGTTTCGGTCTTTAAGTGAGGAATAAATTCCGTTTGCCATCGCTATGCTAATGGAAGATAAAACTTGTCCGCAACGGTTTTATGAAAGGAGTTTTCCCATGATTCAAGTGAACACATCCTTTGCCGCGCAATTTCTTCCCGAGTCTTTTGAAAAAACGCAAGAGCCTTTGATGAAAGAGGCGGAACGCAAACTGAAAGAGGGCACAGGTGCCGGAAACGATTTTCTCGGCTGGCTCAAACAACCGCAAAATTATGACCGCACCGAATATGACCGCATCCTCACTTGCGCAAAAAAAATCCAAAGCGACTCCAAAGCCTTGGTGGTCATCGGCATCGGCGGCTCCTATCTCGGTGCGCGCGGTGTTATTGAGCAACTCTGCTCTCCGAACTACAATCTGCGCAAAAAAGACACGCCGAACATTTTCTTTGCCGGCAACAATCTCTCTTGCGCCGCATTGAGCGAGTTGATGTCTCTCATCGGCGACGACGACTTCTCCATCAATGTCATTTCCAAATCCGGTACGACGACCGAGCCTTCCGTCGCATTCCGCTTTTTCCGCGAAAAAATCGAGCAAAAGTACGGCAAAAAGGAAGCGGCACACCGTATCTATGCCACGACCGATCGCTCACGCGGTGCTTTGAAAACTCTGGCGGATCAAGAAGGTTACGAAACCTTTGTCGTACCCGACAATATCGGCGGTCGGTACAGTGTTCTCACCGCCGTCGGTCTTTTGCCCATTGCCGTGGCAGGCGTTGACACCGATGTGCTTTTGCAGGGTGCGCAAAAAATGCAGGAAACCTGCAAAATCAGCGACTATTCCAATCCGGCATGGCGGTATGCCGGTACGCGCTATGCGCTCTATCAGTCGGGCAAAAAAACCGAAATTATGGCCTTCTTTGAGCCCTCTTACCGTTTCATGGCGGAGTGGTGGAAACAACTCTACGGCGAATCGGAAGGTAAAGACGGCAAGGGCATCTTCCCCGCTTCCGTGGAATTTACCGCAGACCTCCATTCGCTCGGTCAGTATATCCAGCAGGGTGAGCGTACGCTCTTTGAGACCGTTGTCCGCTTTGCTCCCGATCAAAATGACCTTTGCGTCCCGTTTGACGAGCAAAACGGCGACAATCTGAACTATCTGGCAGGAAGACCGCTCACCGAGATCAATTCTCTTGCCGCCGACGGTACTCTTTTGGCGCATGTGGAGGGCGGCGTTCCGAATATCATCATCGAAGCCGATCAAAACAACGCGCATACGCTCGGCGAACTGATTTATTTCTTTGAGTACGCCTGCGGTCTTTCGGGATATCTTTTGGGTGTCAATCCCTTTGACCAGCCCGGCGTGGAATCTTACAAACGCAATATGTTTGCTCTTTTGGGAAAACCGGGCTTTGAAGAAGAGGGAAAACTTCTCCGTACAAAATTAAAATAAAAAGTTTTTGTAAACTTGCCTTTTCGGCATTGCAAAACCAAAAATTGTATGGTACAATGTGTGTAGACCACCCGATCACATGGGCTGGATTTTAGATAAGGAGTGATTTCCTATGGTCAAACTCATTATGGGCGAAAAAGGTACCGGAAAGACAAAAAAACTGATTGAACTGATCAACGCTTCCGCCGCTGAGGCAGGTAACGTTGTCTGCATTGAAGCAAAATCCGCTATGACTTTTGATGTCCACCATCACGCTCGTTTGGTTACTGCCGAAGAATATGCGATCAATTCTTACGATCGTTTGCGCGGTTTCGTAAGCGGTTTGTATGCCGGCAATTACGATACATCGTATATTTTTATTGATAACCTCTTCAAATTGGTCGGCGGCAGCGTTTCCGCAGAGACGGATGCGTTTCTCGCCTGGCTTGCCGAGTTCAGCGACAAACATGATATTTCCTGCACCATCACCATGAGTGCCGATCCCGCGCTCGCTACGGAAACGATCAAAAAGTATCTGTAACACAAGTAAAAAAGCATCCGAAAGCATTGCTTTCGGATGCTTTTTTGTTTTTTTAGAGTCCGTCGACCACATTTTCCAAAAGGCTTGAGCGCGTAGTCAGCCCCACGCCGCCGGGAACAGGCGTGATATCTTCCACAATATCATAAAGTGCGCGTGAACAGTCGCCACAAAGTTTCCCCTCGACATCGCGATTCATCCCCACATCAATGATTACTTTTCCTGCATAGTCCACCTTGCGCTGCGGCGAGAGGAAATCCGCCTTGCCGACCGCACTGACGATAATATCCGCCTGCGAAAGCCAGCGATCCAGATCCACCGTGTGACTGTTGCAACTGATCACCGTGCAACCGCTTTCAATGAGCAACTTCGCCATCGGTTTACCGACAATACGGCTGCGCCCGACCACACAGGCGACCTTTCCTTCCAAAGACGCCCAACCGCGCTTTTTCGCAACGGCGCGCAAAATGCAGAGAATACCGCGCGGCGTACACGGCGAGTGGCAACTTTCGCCGCGAAATCCGTCCACATCTTTTTCAACGCAGATCGTACGGAGTATCTGTTCCTGCGTTTCTTTTGAAAAATGCTCCGGCAGCGGCAACTGTACCAAAATGCCTTTGCAGGTCTCTTCGGCATTCTTTTTTTCGATCAGATCTATGATTTCCTGCGGAGCAACATCGGCAGAGAAGTGAAAATGTTCGCCGACGATCCCCGTCTCTTCGCAGTCTTTGAGTTTGCCGCGGATGTAAACGGAAGATGCCGGATCATCTCCGACCTGAATGACTGCAAGGCGGATACTGCCTGCGGGATAACGGTCGGTAACGGCACGGACCGTTGCTTTTTGTTCACTTGCTATGCCTTTTACATCGATCATTCGCACACCGCTCCTTTCGTTTTTTCAGTATATCATGCGGCAAAATGTTCGTCAAGCCGTTGCTTCCTCTTTCTTTTTTCACTTTGCAGCATCTCACATTTTTTCTTTGCTTTTTTGCAAAAATCTCTTTACCTTTCAAGATTTTTTTAGTATAATAATAAATTAGGTTTATTATTATTGCTCTGCTGAAAGGAGGCGGTGAAAATGAAATATGACCGTTGGCGCATCGCACCGTGCGATGACTCTGCCGTTTCACATTTGATGGACGCCGGCTATCCTTATCTGGTATCCTGCGTGTTGGTTTCCCGCGGCATTACTTCCCCCGAAGCCGCCGCAGAGTTTTTACAACAGGAACGCTCTTTGTCGCACAATCCGCTTTTGATGCGCGATATGGACAAGGCGGTGGAGCGCATTTCCCGTGCGCTTGCCGACGGCGAAAAAATCGGCGTTTTCGGCGACTATGATGTGGACGGCATTACCTCCACCGTTTTGCTCTCGGACTATCTGCGCTCCCGCGGTGCCGAGGTCGAGATCCATATCCCCTGCCGGGAAGAAGAGGGATACGGTTTGAGTCAGGACGCCTTGCAGTCTTTGTCCGAAAAGGGTGTGACGCTGGTCATCACCGTGGACTGCGGCATCACCGGTGTGGAAGAAACCGATTTTGCCAAATCGCTCGGTATGGATTTGGTCATCACCGACCACCACGAATGCAAAGAGGCTTTACCTGCGGCAGTTGCCGTCGTTGATCCGCACCGTCCCGATTGTCCGTATCCGTTTAAGCAACTTGCCGGTGTCGGCGTCGCGCTGAAATTGGTGCTGGCACTCGGCGGTCATGACCGCGAAGGGGCACTCTTTGCCCGTTACTGCGCATTGGCGGCGATCGGCACGATTGCGGATGTGATGCGTATGGAGGACGAAAACCGCACCATCGTGCAATGCGGCTTGGAGACGATCGACCGCAGTGATTTTATCGGACTGCACGCGCTTTTGCGTGAAGCCGGTCTTGCCGGAAAACCGCTCACTTCCACACAAATCGGATTTGTCCTGGCACCGCGGATCAACGCCGCAGGCCGTATGGGACGGGCGGAAGTTGCGGTGGATCTTCTTTTGACAAATGATACTGCCGAAGCGGAAAAATTGGCGCATGACCTGTGCGAACTCAATTTGGAACGCCGCAATGTTGAGCAGGAGATTTTTACCCATGCCTTGGAGCAGATCCATGCGCTTCCCAAAGACGAGCGCAATGCTTTGGTCCTGGCAAGCGACGAATGGCATCAGGGTGTCGTCGGGATCGTTGCATCCCGTCTTTCGGAAAAATTTTCCTGCCCGAGTTTTATGATCCACCTTTCCGACGGTGTCGGCAAAGGCTCCTGCCGCAGTTACGGCGGTTTCAACCTCTTTGCCTCGTTGGAGGCTTGCGGAGATTTGCTGCTTGGTTTCGGCGGACATGAACTCGCCGCCGGTTTTTCGATCGAAGAGAAGAATATTCCGGCATTCCGCAAGCGTATGAATCAATATGTTCGCGCTCATGTCGGCGAAATGCAACCCGTCTCCTGTCTTGACATAGATGTGGATATTGCGCTTCCCGCCAATATTGATCTGGACGAAATCGCTTCTCTTGACTGCTTGGAGCCGTTTGGCTCAGGCAATGAGCGCCCCGTTTTCTGCCTGCGCGGTATGACGCTTGACAATATGCAAAATGTCGGGCAGAACAAACATCTGAAAGTATTTTTGCAAAAACAGCGTCGGAATTTTGAAGGCATCTTTTTCTCCGCTGTGGCGGAGGACTTTCCGTATAAGGCTCCCTGCCGCGTTGATGTTGCATTTTATCTGCAAATCAACGAATTCCGCGGCAACCGCTCCGTGCAGTTCCAATTGGTGGATATGCGTCCTTCTCCCGATCCGAGCGGGCGCGAAAAAGAAGCCGCCGATCTTTGTGCCGCCTTGCGCGAAGGGCTGAATATCTCGGCAAAAGATGCGGCAAGGATGCTTCCTTCCCGTGAACAGTTTGTGCACTTGTGGCGCACGCTTGAAAAGATGCCGCAACCGATCTCGGATGCAGAATATCCCCTTTTGCGCTATTTATCTCAGGATATTTCCGGTGCAGAATGCTTTTTGCGTACCATGGTCTGTCTTTTGGTATTGGAAGAGCGCGGTTTGCTGACCTGCTCCCGTACGGAGAACACATTGTCGATCAAATGTGCTTCTTCCGACGAAAAAACTTCTCTGGAAAACAGTCCTTATCTCGTCCACTTGCGTAATGCAATGGGGCATTGAAAAGAGGTGCTTTTCGTATGACCGTTGAAGAACAATTCCGGCACTTGATCGAAACCGTAAAAAAATACAACGAAGGCGCCAATTTTGCTCTCATCGAAAAAGCATATCTCTACGCCAAAGAACACCACGAAGGGCAACTGCGCAAAGACGGCTCGCCGTTCATTTCCCACCCGATCGCCGCGGCGCAGATCATTGCCGAAGACCTGCACCTCAACTCGGAAACCATTGCCGCCGCGCTGCTGCACGACTGCATTGAGGACACCGAAGCGACTTACGAGGAGATCGCTGCGCAATTCAGTCCCACCATCGCCGATCTGGTCGAAGGCGTTTCCAAACTGACGCGGTTGCAATATGTCACCAAAGAAGAGGAACAAGCGGAAAACCTGCGCAAAATGCTCATGGCGATGACCAAGGACATCCGCGTCATTCTCATCAAGATTGCCGACCGTCTGCACAATATGCGCACGATGGAATATCAAAGCGAAGAAAAACAGCGGCAAAAATCGCTGGAAACGCTGGAAGTCTATGCGCCGATCGCACACCGTCTCGGTATGCAGCAAATCAAATGGGATCTGGAAGATCTGGCATTCAAATATATTGATCCCATCGCCTATGCGGAGATCACCGGCACACTTGCCCAAAAAGCGAGCGAGCACAAAGACTTTATGGACGTGATCCAAAAGCAGATCTCCGAGCGTTTACAGCAGGCGCACATTCCTTTCCGTAAGGTCTACGGGCGCATCAAGCACCCGTATGGCATCTACCGCAAAATGGCGACGCAAAACAAGACCATGGGCGAAGTGCTGGATATTTTCGCCTTCCGTGTCATCGTGGATACCATCCCCGATTGCTATAATGTCCTCGGCGTGATCCATGATCTTTATACGCCGTTGCTTGGCAGATTTAAGGACTACATCAGCACGCCCAAAGCAAATCTTTATCAATCGCTCCACACCACGGTCGTCAGCGCCGATGCCGCCACGCCGTTTGAGGTGCAGATCCGCACACAGGAGATGCACGACATTGCCGAATACGGCGTTGCCGCGCATTGGAAATACAAACTCGGTATCAAGGGCAGTTCCCACGAGCAGTCTTATGAATGGGTGCGCCGTTTGCTTGAAACCACCGATGCGACCGACGCCGAAGAGTTTATCCACTCTTTGAAAATTGATATGTTTGCCGACGAGGTGTTCGTCTTTTCGCCAAAAGGCGATGTGATGCAACTCCCTGCCGGCGCAACTCCGATCGACTTTGCGTATGCCGTCCACTCCGCCGTGGGCAACAATATGGTCGGTGCCAAGGTCAACACGCGCATCGTGCCGCTGGACTATGTTCTGCAAAACGGTGATATTGTCGAGGTGCTGACCGCAAAAAATGCGCACGGTCCGAGCCGCGACTGGCTTTCCATTGCAAAGTCCAACTCCGCGCGCAGTAAAATCCGCCAATGGTTCAAGCGCGAGTGCCGTGAGGAGAACATCATCAACGGCAGAATTGCCTTTGAAGCGGAACTCAAACGCGTAGGCATTGCGATCGGCGAGATCAATGACGATTTGCGCGAAATTCTTTTGAAAAAAACCGGTGCGGAAACGATGGACGATCTTTACGCCGCTATCGGTTACAGCGGATATTCGGCGCAAAAGGCGGTCAACCGCATTCGTGATGAGATCAATCGCCTTGCCAAACAGCGTCAGGCGGAACGCGACGCGACCGTTCCCGTTCCCGACAATCCCTCGCAAACACGCCCTGCCGTTCCCACGCGAAAAGGCGGCGAAACCGGTGTGGTCGTGCAGGGGCTTTCCAACTGCCTCATCAAGTTTTCCAAATGCTGTACGCCTGTGCCGGGCGATGCCATCATCGGCTTTATTACACGCGGCTACGGTATCAGCGTTCACCGCTGTGACTGTCCCAATGCTTCGGAAAAAGCGCGTGCCGCCGATCCGTCCCGTTGGATCAAGGTCGATTGGGGTAGCGATGTCGCTGAAACCTATCATACGGCGCTGGATATCTATGCCAAAGACCGTTTGAATTTGATGCTCGATGTCTCGTCCGTACTTTCTTCCACTTCGACGAGCGTCAATTCGCTCCACGCCTCCACCACGGGCGACGGATTTGCGATCATCCATCTGGTGATCTCTGTTTCCGACAGTACCCGTTTGTCCGAACTGATGCGTAAACTGCATCAAATTCCCAATGTGATGAAAGTGGACCGCCCTGCCGGCTGATCCTCGGAAAGGAGTTTTTCATGCGCGCCGTTTTGACCAAAGTGACGCACGCTTCCGTTCGTATCGACGATACGGTGGTCGGGGAAATTGGGAAAGGGTTTCTCATTCTCCTCGGCATCACCCATACCGACACCGAAGCGGAATGTGTCAAACTTGCCGATAAACTCTGCTCCCTTCGCATCTTTAAGGACGAAGAGGGAAAGATCAACCGCTCGCTGGACGATGTGAACGGCGAATTGCTCGTCGTTTCGCAATTTACGCTTTACGGAAACTGTAAAAAGGGGCGCAGACCCGAGTTTCTCAATGCCGCAAGACCCGAACTTGCTTTACCGCTTTATGAAACCTTTGTCGCGCTTTGCCGCAAGAAAGGTTACCGTGTCGCCACGGGCGAATTCGGTGCTTCCATGCAGGTAAATTCCTGCAATGACGGCCCGTTCACCTTAGTGGTCGACACCGATTGTTTGTGAGGAATGCTCTATGGAAATTTATCATACCGTCGTGGGCGAAATCGGCACAAATTGCTATCTTTTGCTCGATGAGACCACGCATTGCGCCGCACTGATCGATCCCGGTGATGAAGCGCCCCGTCTGGAAGCACTTCTTGCCGGACACAACGCCGATCTTTGCGCCATCTTTCTGACGCACGGTCACTATGACCATGTCGGCGCCGTTCCCGCACTTTTGCAAAATCATCCCGATGTTCCCGTTTATCTGCACACGGAAGATGCCGTTGCGCCTTCCCGTCTTTTCCCCCTTTGCGCCCATGTCGTGCCTCACACCTACCAGGACGGCGACATCGTTTCGCTCGGTTCTCTCTCCGTGCGCGTTTACCACACGCCGGGGCATTCCAAAGGCTCGGTCTCGCTCCAAGTGCAAAATGCTCTTTTTACGGGCGACACGCTGTTTTTCGGCTCTTGCGGCCGCACGGATTTAGAGGGCGGAGATGACCGTGAAATTCTGCGATCCCTCGCCCGCCTTGCCGCGTTGGAAGGTGATGCCAAAGTATATCCCGGTCACATGGAGTTTTCCACGCTGGATGTGGAACGCCGCCACAACCCGTATATGCGATACGCATCCGAGGGATCGGTATGAAAATAGAACTCATTGGAAACGATCAGAAATATGCCGTAGAGCAGGCACTGCTGACGCTTTTACCTTCCGAACGCCCGACTTACGGTAAAATCGACCGCGATGCGGATACGCGTTGGGCAATCGTGGAACTGCACGAAGACGGCGACAATCTGACCGTTTTGACCACGCTCGGAATGGACGGCAAAGAAGCGTCCGACACCGCACATTATACCCTCTTTGGCGATGCCTACGCGCGCGAGGGACAGCGCCGCCATACGATCGGCAACGGTTTTTTTGCCGTGGCGCACCGACTGCTCGGCATCACACCTGCCTGGGGCAGTCTCAACGGTGTGCGCCCGACCAAAGTTGCACTGCAACTTTTGCAAGAGGGCGATGAAGCGTATGCCGAGCGTGTATTGCAGGAAACATTCTTTGTTTCGCCGGCGCGCAGACGCTTGGCCATCGAATGCGCCAAAGTCGGGCAAAACGCCGCAAAAGACTTACAGAAAAACGACATTTCCCTTTATGTCGGCATTCCATTTTGCCCCACACGCTGTGCCTATTGCAGTTTTGTCTCGCAAAGCGTGGAAAAGTCATTTGATCTGGTCGAGCCGTATCTCGCCTCTCTCTTTGATGAAATCGACGCCGCCGCCCAAATGGTGGCGGAACTTCATCTTCGCATCCGTTCTTTCTATATGGGTGGCGGAACGCCCACAACGCTGACTGCCGCGCAAATGGATCGGCTTTTGAGTAAATTGGAAACGGCTTTTGATTTTTCGCACTTGGGTGAACTGACCATAGAGGCAGGTCGCCCCGATACCATTGATGCCGAAAAACTCGCCGTTTTGCGCGCGCATCAAGTCACGCGCATCAGCGTCAATCCGCAGTCGATGAATGACCGCGTTTTATCCGCGATCGGCCGCAGGCACACTGCCGACGACATTCGCCGCGCGATGGAACAGGTGCAAAAGGCGCAATTCCCGCACATCAATATGGACCTCATTGCAGGACTTCCTGCCGACACGCCGGAGTCTTTTGTCGCCTCTTTGAATGAAGTGCTTTCCTTCGGTGTCGACAACATCACCGTGCACACGCTTTCGCTGAAAAAGGGGAGCAACCTCGTGCGCGAAGGCGCGCCGCTTCCCGACGGGATCGCCGTGGGCGAAATGCTGGACTATGCCAACGAAACCTTGCGTGCAAAGCATTTTTCGCCGTATTATCTATACCGCCAGAAATATATGTCCGGCAGTTTTGAGAATGTCGGGTGGACGCTCCCCGGCGGAGAAGGCTTATACAATATTTACATTATGGAGGAACTGCACAGTATCCTCTCTCTCGGTGCCGGCGGCTCAACCAAAATGGTCGGCGACGGCAAAATTGTCCGCGTATTCAACGCAAAATATCCGCATGAATATATGGAACGGCCGGAAAAGCGCAACGCCAATCTGGCGGAGTTTGCCGCATTTTTCCGCACGCTTCATCTTATCTGATCGGGAGGCAATTTCGTATGGCTACACAAAAAAAGCAATCTTTTTTCGGCGGTGCCGCCGTGTTGGCGATCGGTATTGCCGTTGTCAAAGTCATCGGTGCACTGTTCAAAATTCCGCTTGCCAATGTTTTGGGCGAAGCCGGTATGGCAGATTTCACAAATGCCTATAATATTTACGCTACCTTTCTCACCATTTCCACAGCCGGTCTGCCGATCGCGCTGAGCAAAATGGTCTCCGAAGCGACTACGCTTAACCGTCTGCGTCAAAGCAGGCGCATTTTCCGCGTTTCCTTTGCAGCGTTTTTAACGCTGGGTATTGTCTCGTTTGCCATTATGTGGTGGGGCAACGAGTTATGCGCAAATCTTTTGCACAATCCTCACGCCGCATTGGGAATCCGCGCTTTGGCTCCCGCCGTGATCTGCGTGGGATGTCTCTCCGCTTTTCGCGGCTATGCGCAGGGCTGTTTCCACATGACTCCCACCGCCGTTTCGCAAATCATCGAATCTCTTTGTAAACTCCTGGTCGGTCTGGCTCTTGCCTCATGGCTTCTGGCGAGCGGATTTCGGGATTACGAAGCCGCCGCCGGCGCGATCACCGGTGTCACCTGCGGTACGATACTGTCGCTCATCTATATGATCATCGACTATTTCCTGCACCGTCCCAAAGAAATGACAAACGACATCCCCGACAGCAAGCGCAAAACTTTGCGCCGTTTGCTTGCGATCGCCATTCCGATCACGCTTTCCTCTTCCATGGTCTCGATCATCACGCTCATCGACACCTCTTTGGTGCAAAAACAACTGCAAAGCATCGGCTACACCTTAAATGAAACGCGCCGATTGTACGGCACATACTCTTCGGGTATGAATCTTTACAATTTGCCCTCTTCTTTGATGGTCGCGCTGACCGCCTCCGTCATTCCCGCCGTTTCGGCGTCCCTTGCCAAAGGAAATCATAAGGAGTCTTTGTCGATCATCAGTTCCAGCCTGCGCGTGACGGCTCTGCTTTCTTTCCCGATGGGACTTGGTCTGTGGGCGCTTTCCACGCCGATCATGAAACTCTTTTATCCCAAATATGACTGTGAACTCGGCGGCTCACTTCTTGCCGTCTTGGGAATCGCTTCGATCTTCGTTTGTCTGATGCTGATCTCCAATTCCATTTTGCAATCGTATAACCGCATGAGAATTCCGATTTTTACCATGCTCATCGGCGGAATGGCAAAAATCGTCATCAACTATATCCTGGTGGGCAATCCTGCCATTCATATCCACGGTGCGCCGATCGGCACGATGATCTGCTTCATCATCACCGCCGTTTTGAATTTGATCATCGTCGCACACACGATGCAGGACTCTCCGCACTATTTTGAAATCTTTACAAAACCGCTTTTGGCGTCTGTCGCTATGGCGGTTTGTGCGAAATTGGTCTATAACTTTATGTCGCTGCGCTTCACCACGCTGATTTCCGTAGCCGCAGCCATTGTGATCGCCGCTGTTTTTTACCTTGCTTTGGTCTTCTTACTTAAAATTATCACCCGTGAAGACCTTCTGTTGCTCCCAAAAGGTGAAAAAATTGCGAAAATTTTTCATGTTCAGTAAATTTTAACCAAAATTTTAACATTTTTTTAAAATTTTTCTTGCATTTTGCAGAAAAATATGGTAAATTGGATTTGCTGAAAGATGCAAGTGCTTCTCGAACCACTTTTTTTGATGAATAAGGGCGGAGTTCCGTCTTTGCTCATAAACAACTTTTACAATTTTTAGGAGGCCTATTATGAACAAAACCGAATTGATCAATGCTGTCGCTGAGAAGGCAGAAGTTTCCAAGAAGCAGGCTGAAGCTGTTGTTTCCGCCACCTTCGCCACCATCGAAGAAGCCTTGAAGAAGGGTGACAAAGTCCAAATCGTTGGCTTTGGTTCCTTTGATGTCAAGACTCGTGCTGCCCGCATCGGCCGCAACCCCAAGACCAAGCAGGAGATCAAGATCCCCGCTTCCAAGTCCCCCGCTTTCAAGGCCGGTAAGGCTTTCAAGGATCTCATCAAGTAATTGAATTTGATTTGAATTCCGAAGGGCAGCCGCACTGCGGCTGCCCTCATCATTTTGCTCTTGCGGAGGTTTTTCATGCGGTTGGATAAATTTTTGAAAGTTTCCCGTCTCATCAAGCGCCGCACCGTTGCCAACGAAGCGTGCGATATGGGACATGTCGCGGTCAACGACCGCGTAGCGCGCGCTTCCTATGATGTGAAAGTCGGTGACCGCATCGCCATCACATTCGGTTCTCATACCGTACGCGTGGAAGTGGTCAGCGTGCAGGAAAATGCCGGAAAGAGTGATGCCGCACTGCTCTATCGCGAATTGCCGCGAGAATAGTTCTAATGCGGACGCGCCGTTCATACCATAAGGTATGAGCGGTGCGTTTTTCTATTTTGCATCGCCGAAAGGGGTTTCCGTATGACATACGACAATGCCGTTTCTTCTCCGCACCGTGTTGAACTGCGCGGCAGGGATCAACTTTTGATCGCCGGAGTGGAAGATGTCGGTCGGTTTGATGAAAGCGAGATCGTGATGACAACTTCCGAGGGTATTTTGGTCATTTCCGGAGAAAATCTGCACATCGGCTCTTTGAGTGTTGAGGGCGGAGAACTGCGCGTAGACGGAAAGATCGATGCTTTGCATTACGAAGAGGAGACTGCGCCGCGCGGCGGCGTATTCCACCGTCTTTTTGGTTGAGTATGACATTTGAAATCAAAGAACAACTTCTCTCGCTTGCCGCTTCCTTTTTGCTGGGCGTAGGCGTTTCTTTTCTCTATGACTGGATTCGCGCCATCCGCTTTTTGCGCAAAAAAGATCGTGCCGTCACAAACTTTTGGGATGCCTTTTTCTGCTTTTTGCTCTGCGTCCTCTGCTTTTTCTTTTCTCTTCACATCGGGAACGGCGAATTGCGCCTTTATATGCTCTTTGGCATCATCGGCGGCGCAGTTTTTTCCTTTTACTGTTTTTCTCCGCTTTTGCGACCGCTTTGGGCATTTTGGGCGAAAATCACCGCAGAAGTCGGGCATTTGCTTCTTTTGCCGTTTCGCCTGCTGATCCGCTTTTTTGTTTATTTTTACAAAACTTTTTCTTCCCTCTTCCTTTTTTCAAAACACCGTGTTATAATATTGTTTTGGGAGCAGTCGGCAAAACGCCGCCGCAACTGCGCCGAACGAAAGGAAGGGGTCCGGTATGGAAGAAAAAAAGAAAAAAAAGCGCAATCTGCTCTTCCCGCTCGTGGTGTTGATCCTCTTCATTCTCGCGTGCGTCCAGTGCTTTCGCCTGAACAGTCAGATCACCGCTGCCAAAGAGCAGAAAAAGGAACAGCAAGAAGAAAACGAAAAACTCCGCCAGGAAAACGAAGAGCTGAAAGAGTCTTTGAAACGCAAAGATGATCCCGAATTTTTGGAGCAGTTGGCGCGGGACCAATTCGGCTATGTCT
The DNA here is from genome assembly GCA_045642405.1 of Oscillospiraceae bacterium. Taxonomy (GTDB): domain Bacteria; phylum Bacillota; class Clostridia; order Oscillospirales; family Oscillospiraceae; genus Hominicoprocola. Next base: position 3,710 of record JAZUIU010000021.1, on the reverse strand, counting down.
CTCCCGGCGAAAAAGATTTTTACGATACAAGCAAATAGAAAATCGGCTGTGCAAAGCACAGCCGATTCAGACTGTCAATAAAGCCGCCGACCGTCAAAAACAAACAAAGACAAGGGGAAATTTCATTCTGTATTACACGATCGGGGAAAAACAACTTCATCCTTTCGTATTAGAGCGTAAAATGCTTGCACAGCAAGGTTTTTGACTTACATCGCAAACCGCATCCTACCGTATCAACATACGCCGACGGATGCGGTTTGCTTCGTCTCGGCGGCTTTCTTGGCAGTTTCTCTGCCTCAATCGTCCTCTGTCGTTTCAATCAGACCGTAACCGCCGTTATGACGGGTATAGACCACGCAGATGCGGTTATCGTATTCTGTGTTGGAAAACACAAAGAACGAATGCCCCAAAAGATTCATCTGCAAGATCGCCTCATCCACGCTCATCGGCTTTACGGCAAAGCGCTTGGTGCGCACCACCTCATATTCCGATTCCTCGTGGATATCAAATTCTTCCGGCATTTCCGAGCGAACGGCTTCACTGCGCAGGCTCTTGGAAAGTCTCGTCTTGTTCTTGCGGATATTGCGGTCGATCTGCGCGACCGCCTCATCGATGGCACTTCTCATATCACCGTCTGCATCCTCGCAGACGGCGCGGAACAGTGTCCCGTTTTTCCCACGCAGCATAATTTCCGCTACGCAGCGGTTTTTCTTTTCAACGGCAAAGGTGACGACCGCCTCCGCCTCATCTTTGAAATACTTTTCGAGTTTTTCGATCTTCTTTTGCGCGTACTCCTTGACCGAGGGGTTCAACGCCACTTTCTTGCAAGCAAATGTGTACTTCATTTCGGACGCTCCTTTCAATTCGCGTGTCTTGGAAAGGCGATTGCCCTTCCTTGCTTTTATTGTACTACACCTCAACAATATACACAATATCTATTTGTGATTTTTCTTATTTTTGTGCAATATATACAAAAATGAGCGTTTCGACAAACAACCTCAAAAGTTGCGTTTTTTCGGCAAAACCTTCTCTTGACGAAAGCGCCGCCATTTAGTAAGATAATCAAGGAAGCTTTCCAATATCCCACCCATTTGAGCCGCTGTCTTACTGTGCAGCGGCTCCTTTTTATTCTGCCCGACAAACGAGGTCAGGACACCATTTTCTGATTGATTTTGTTGACGCTGTGTTTGGTCAAAAAATAGACAAAAAGCCAGATCACAAGAAAAACCGCAACAAAAACGGCAGTAAACGGCAAAATATTTTCTGTCAACATCCATCCGTTGAGCAGGTAAACGGCGAGATAGTCCAAATAAAGAACAGCAAACTGAATGAGTGCCGCAACAATTTTGGGCAGCGTTTCCATTTGATAAATCGCCGTGATTCCTGCCGCAATAAATCCCAACATCTCCGTTGTGACGATTCCCATGATCGTCTCCTCTGCGGTCAATTCGATTGCCGCGGCGGTCTGTTTGGAGATGAGCAGCACAACGGCAAGCACTAAAGGACCTCCCCACGCACCGCACATCAAGCCTCTTTTGCAAAACTCTTTGACGAAACTTTTCATAATCCGTACCTCCTTTTCAATTCCGCAAAGCACCTTCTGGACACGCATTCCGAATAACCGCTTCGAAAAACCGCGTCAACCGCACCGGACAACTGTACTTTGAATTTAACGATATGCCGCCAATTCCCGATCGCCGATTTGCTGATGCGCTCAAATTGCTTGGGCAGTATTTCCTCCAATTCATAAAGCCGCTTTTTGACGAGATACCGCTTTTTATCCGTACATACGGCGTATGTTTTATCCGATTCGGCAAGGAAGCACTCGATTTGCCCGATATCAACGAGAACGATCTCATCCTCGCGATAGCAAGGCAGCGTATCTGCTGAATCGGACAGCAACAGCCGTTCCACCTCTTCGATCAACGGCGTTTTTTGCCGCACGGTCGCCACCACGGTTTCTTCGCAGGCGGGATCTATTTTTAAGGTAAAAATCATTGTTTCACCTCCCTTGTTGTCAGAATACACGAACTTTTTCTGTTTGTCAGCAAATATTGCTATTCGGCGAAATAACGGGGATAAACGGCAAAACGGCAGTCTCGAAAGACTGCCGTTTTTTATTCTGCATCAACACTGCGTGCAAAAGTGGTATTATTCTTTTGGAACTCCACATCGAGCCGCATACGGTCTGCGCGCATATAACTTGTGGTATATTCGTAAACTCTGCCGTTTTCCGTTGCCGTGCACCGGCGGTGATAAAGTGCCGCCGCGCCGACGACCGTATGGAGAAGCCGCGCTTCTTCCGGTCCCAAAACCACCGCCTCATAACTGTCCTTCGCCGAAAACGGAACGACGCCGACATGGTAGAGCAAACTGTAAAAACTGTGCGTTTGCAGCATTTCGCGCGTCAAATTCGGGTAAATGTACTGCGGATAATAGGACGACTCCAAAATCAGCGGCTCACCGTCCACTTCGCGCACACGCGTAAAGCAATAAACTTTTGTCCCTTCTTCCAACTGCATCAGTTTTTTGATACTCTCGCCGGGCTCGACCACGGCAAAATCGACCAAAACGGAAGACGGCGTCTTGCCCATTTGAGAAATCTCCGTGGTAAAAGAATGCTGTACGCTCTTGCGCCGCGCCGTGGGATCTGCCACAAAAGTACCTTTGCCGCGCTTGCGAATAACAAATCCGTCCTCTTCCAATGCACCCACCGCCTGACGCACCGTGTTGCGGCTGATGCGGAAGGTATCGCACAACTCGGCTTCCGACGGCAGCAATTCCCCTGCCGTCAGCGCACCGGATGTAATGCAATGGCGGATAATATCCAGCAGCTGCACATAAAGCGGCGCGTCACTGCTGACGGAAAGTGTCGCTTTCAAAATAGGATTTTCCTGCATAAAAGCACCCCTTTGATACCAAATCATCTTAGAATGTTCCGATTATACCATGACATTCCATACATTTCAAGCATAATTAAAAAAATAACAAAAAGCCTCTTGTTTTATTTGAAACAAGAGGCTTTGAAATTAAGTTTTTTAATCGGCTATTGTTCCCTCAGCAGGAGAACAGAGGGGTATCATTTTTTCAAAATCCGACCACCAGTATGCTCTGACAAATCCGCTTTGAGTAAATGTCCCTGTCAAGTTGTCGGTTTTTTCAAGTTCAAATACTTTCACGCCAAGCAGTCTCTTCTTAGCCGCGCTGTCATAGAGTGCAACCATGACAATTCCTGTGCCTTTGTCCTTGCCGCTCGGTGTTGCTGTGAATTTATTGCCGTCAAGGGTAAGCGACAGTTCGTTTTCTTCGGGATAGACAACGCTTAAATATTTTTGACCGTCATAACCGCCATCTTTGTTGATGATTTCTGCAAGATCCGCGTTGTCGCCGGCTTTGATCTCGGGGTTACCGGAGACATTCCAGTAATCTTTTGTCAACGAGCCGGGTTGGGCAACTGGTTTGCCGCTGCCATTTTTTACACCTGCGCCACGGTTGCCGCCGCCGATGCAAGCGGCATTTTCGCTTAATAAGATAGCGCTTCCGCCGTAAAAATAAACCTTGCCGCTGTTGCCGCCGCCTGCACCGTTGCCGCCGTAGCCACCAAAACTATTTCTTGCTGAATTGCCGCCGTAGCCACCGTTACCGCCGTTGCCCCCACTGAAGCAGGCATTATCGCCTTTCAAGATGATGTTTCCGCCGTACAAATGCAC
>JAZUIU010000020.1:0-9027 GCA_045642405.1 Oscillospiraceae bacterium | reverse complement strand
AAGAGATCACCATGCTGGCTACCAATATATCGGCGGTCAATTGCCTGAATTTCTGGGTAAACGGCGTCAGCTCGACCGGTACCTTCTATAAAGACAGCGCCATGACCACGCTCCCGAGCGGCAATAAAGGCATCCCGAGCGGCTGGACTGTGCAGAACAAGGCAGCACCGAAGAAATACACGATACAGGCAGAGGAATGTTCTTCTGCAACCTTAAATGGCGTGTCGGTTCAGGACCTTTCCTTTACCGAATTAGACTCTTCGAGTCATTATCCTTGGGTTTATAGTGATAGCTCTGCACAAAAAACGCACGGTGAACACGGCGACGGTTTCAAAGCGTATGATTGGGGTAAAATTTACTCCATATACCTTAGATCGAGCAACTACGGAGTTGACAGCCTAACCTATAATGTTACGGTTGACGAGGCAGGAATTTACAAGTTGACAACCCGAGGATATGCGACGAATAACGGCGAGCAGTTAACATATAAGGTAGGCGAGGGAGAAGAAAAACAAAGTTCCACAGTTCTTCCTTATAATGGGGCGTTCGCCGAATCGGAAATTGCAACAGTAACACTTGCAAGCGGAGCAAACACCATTACTTTGAAACTCAATAATCAAACCTATCTCTTTGATGAGCTTACGCTTGAATATGTAGGACCGACACCGGGTTAAGAGTAAACTTAAAACTTCAAACCAAAAGCAAAAAGACGGTAGAGAAATCTATCGTCTTTTTGCTTTTATTCATTTGTTAAATGATTTATGACGCTATGGTTTAGACTAATCAATATTGCCGAAAAGAAAAGACCGCCTTGCCGGAACGACCTCCGACAAGACGGCCTTTTGACTCAAAATGAAAAAAGCCCTTGCAGCAAGGACTTTTTACGAAAAAAGAGGACGCTGACTTTTTATCAAAATCAGCGTCCTCTTATGGTCCGAGTGGCGAGACTTGAACTCACGGCCATCGACGGCACAAGTTCCGTGATGGCCTACGGCCGCAGATCAAAAATCGCAAGAGTCCGTGAGTTCAAGTGCTATGCGAAAATAAAAAAGAGAAGCGTACCAAAGTACACTTCTCTTTTTTGACTAAGATGATATATCGCTTACGCGATATGATATACTTGCTTTGCAAGTGTGATATATTTTCGCTTCGCTCAAATATGATATAATATCCGTTCCTTTCATATGCCGTTAGGCATATATCATCGCACGAAGTGCGATATCATACCAAAGGTATATCACCCGTTCCGCAAGGAACGGATATCATTGCAAAAGGGCTTGCCTTACGACAAGCCCTTTTGCATGGTCCGAGTGGCGAGACTTGAACTCACGGCCTCTTGACCCCCAGTCAAGCGCGCTACCAGCTGCGCCACACCCGGATATGGAATTTTGCCGCCGCTCCTGCGTCAGCCTACATAGAATACCACAGGTTTTTATAAAATGCAAGCCTTATTTTCACTTTTTTGCAATTTATTTTTTTGACGGAAAAAGTCGGAAGAAATCTTGCAATTTCATCGCGCATTCGGTAAAATAATAAAAGAGGGGGCGATGAAGATAAAGAGAATCGATTGCCTCATATCGGCATTGTTGCTCATTTTGCTCAGCGGTTGTGCGGCACAAAAAGAAAAAACGCCGATACGCATCGCGAGCGGAGCGGAAGAGAGCGTCTATTATGATATGGCGAATGTGATGAATGCCTGCGCATTTTCTTTGTGGGATGGAGTCGAGATTACTGTTGCTGACAGCGTGGAAGATGCGTCACAGATGAGAAAACAAAACGCGCAGATGGCGATTTTGCAAGCCGATCGTATGGAAAATGCTTCCGGGGGGATCGCGTGGGTTGCAACGCTCGGCTACACTACGGTACAGTTTGTTGCGCACGAAGCGATTTTCTCTCTTGCCGATTTGGCGGGGAGACGCATCTATATTGACGCGGAAGGCTCAGAGACGGCACGCTATGTAACGGAGATTTTGCGAAGTGCCGGTCTTTCCGATTCGGATTGGACTGCGGTCAATCAAGACTTCATTGATTGGATGTTTTTTGATACGGACGAAGAAAGCGTTGCCGCTTATTTCGGTATCGCACCCTGTGCTCCGCTGCAGACTTATGCAAAAGAAAATCCGCTTTATTTTGCCGTTGCATCAAGTGACGAGATCAAAGCGGTCGAACAGGCATCGCAATACCTTGTGGCGTGCGACATTCCCGGCGGAACATACCAAAAGCAGGAAGGCGCGGTGCGTGTTTTCGGTATCCCAAATGCATTGGTTGCGGATCGGACGCTCTTTGCCGGTACGGTACAGAAGATGACGCAATTACTCTATGAGAATCGGGATCTGATCGCTGCCGCCTGTCCGCAGATGCGCGGATTTGATACAAGAGAGATGACTGCTGATGCTTCTCTTGCAATCCACGAAGGAGCGGAAGCGTTTTACAAAACCATACGGTAAAAAAGACCATCAAGACTGCTTGATGGTCTTTTTTTCATTTGGCGGCGTATGGTGTAGGTGAGGTGAACTGTATGGCGAAAATCTATCTTTCTCCTTCCACACAAGAATCCAATTTGTACATCACGGGCAGCGGAAGCGAAGAATACAATATGAATCTTTTGGCGGATGCGTTGGAGCCGTATCTGTACGCCAATGCGATCTCCTTTGTGCGCAACACACCGGATATGACGGCGCGATCCTCCATTGCGCAAGCCAATGCGATCGGCGGATTTGACTTCTATCTTGCCCTGCATTCCAATGCCGCAGGCCGCGGCAATGAGGGTAATGTGCGCGGTATCATCGTTTTTTATTATCCGACAAGCGAAAAAGGAGCATACGGCGCATCCCTTTTTGCCGAGCAACTGCGTGCGGTGTATCCTTTGCCGGATTTGGTGCGTACGGAGGCGACAACGGCTTTGGGCGAGGTGCGTCAGCCAAAGTTTCCGTCCAATCTGATCGAGATCGGCTATCACGACAATGTGGAAGATGCCCGTTGGGTGGAAGATAATATGGATCGGATCGCACAGGCGTTGGCGCGTGCATTGTGCGAGTATTTTGATGTGCCGTTCCTCTATCCGCAGCAGGTGCGTTTCGGCACGGTTGTGACAGAGGGCAGCGCACTGCGCTTGCGCGATTATCCGGGACTTGGCGGCAATGTTATCTCTACCATACCAAACGGTGCGACCGTCACGGTATATGCCGCGTGGCAGGGGTGGTACAGTGTCTCCTACGGTGATTTGCTCGGTTACGCTTCGGCAGAATATATCAAGGTGACATAATTCTCTCTTGACAGTTTGAACAAATTGTCGTACAATGATTTTAGATTTGTGGAAGGGAGAAATAGGGGACTCCCATTTATAATTCAAATCACCCATCAAGATAGATACAAATCAATATCAGGAGGATTGCAAAGTGCCTAACATCATCATGATCGCGATTGCGGCAGTGATGGCGTTGGTTCTTGGCATCGTTCTTGGCGTTTTACTCACGAAAAAACGCTTCAAAGACGCGGAAAAGAAAATTTCCAACGCCAATGAAGAGGCTTTAAGAATTGTCAACGAGGCAATTAAAAGCGCCGAGAGTAAAAAGCGCGAAGCATTGCTGGAAGCGAAAGAGGAAATCCTCAAGTCCAGAAATGAGTACGAGAAGGAAGCTAAAGAAAGCCGCGCAGAACTGCAAAAGCAAGAGCGCCGTTTGCAGCAGAAGGAAGAAAACCTCGACCGCAAAACGGAAACATTGGAAAAGCGTGAAGAAGCGCTTGCCGAAAAGCATGCCGCACTTGATAAAGAAAACGAAGAAGTGAAAATTATCAAGCGCAGTCAGACCGAAATGCTGGAACGCATTTCCGGTTTTACCGCAGAGGAAGCAAAGAAATATCTGATTGAGCAAGTCGAAAGCGAAGTGACGCACGAGACTGCTTTGAAGATCAAAGAAATCGAACAGCGCGCCCGCGACGAGGCGGACAGCAATGCACGCGAGATCGTGGCAACTGCCATTCAGCGTTGTGCTTCCGATTATGTCTCTGAAGTTACCGTCAGCGTGGTACCCCTGCCCAATGACGAAATGAAGGGACGCATCATCGGCCGAGAGGGCCGCAATATCCGCACGATCGAAACGATGACCGGTGTCGATCTGATCATCGACGATACGCCCGAAGCCATCACGGTTTCCTGCTTTGAGCCGGTGCGCCGCGAAGTGGCGCGCGTGGCACTCGAAAAACTGATCGCCGACGGTCGTATTCATCCGACGCACATTGAAGAAATGGTCAATAAAGCCCGTCGCGAAGTGGACAATGTCATCAAGGCGGAAGGCGAACGCGCTGTTTTGGAAACGGGTATCCGCGGTTTGAATCCCGAACTGATCAAACTGCTCGGTCGCCTGCATTACCGTACCAGTTACGGACAAAATGTGTTGCAGCACTCCATTGAAGTCGCTCAACTTGCCGGTATGATGGCGGCGGAGATCGGTGCGGACGAAGTTTCCGCAAGACGCGCCGGTTTGCTCCACGATATCGGTAAAGCCGTTGACCACGAAATGGAAGGTACGCATATCGCCCTCGGCGTTGAGTTTTTGCGCAAATATCGCGAGAGAGAGGACATCATTCACGCGGTACATGCCCATCATAACGACATTGAAGCCTCTTCCGTTTTGGATTGCCTGATCCAGGCGGCAGATGCCATTTCCGCGGCTCGTCCCGGTGCTCGCCGGGAGAACATCGAGAGTTACATCAAGCGTTTGGAGCAGTTGGAAGAGATTTCCAACAGTTTCCCGGGCGTGGAGAAATCCTATGCGATCCAAGCCGGTCGCGAAGTTCGCGTTTTGGTGAAGCCCGAGCAGGTCAGCGAAGACGAAATGGTCATTTTGGCGCGCGACCTTGCCAAGCGTATTGAAACGGATATGGAATATCCCGGACAGATCATGGTCAATGTCATCCGCGAAGTCAAAGCGGTGGAAAACGCCAAATAAACCAACAAAAAATAACGGTGAGAGAAATTCTCACCGTTATTTTTTGTATAAATGGTCGCGTTAACGATGAAGAAAAACTTCTTTTGTGTCAGAATGGTAAAGGTCTGCCGGTCAGTACAGCGCACAAAAAGACAAATGTTCTATCCGTATCCCCCGTCCAAAGCACGGATTCCCACGGCAACTTCGTTGCCTCGGAATGACGAAGATTTTTTACACATCCAAATGTCTTGTCATTGCGAGGCGGCTTTGCCGCCGTGGCAATCCGCATCCAACCTCCCTTGTTAACGGATAAGTGCGTTAGAACCTGCCAACCTCCCTTGTCAAAGGGAGGGGGACCGCTTGCGGTGGAGGGATTCCCGTCCCCTATCGCACCCTTGTGCGTCATCCCACAAGAATCCCCCCTGAAAAATCAAAGATTTTTCTGTCCCCCCTTTGACAAGGGGGGTTAAGAACCACCAACCTCCTCCGTCATTGCGAGGCGCATCGCGCCGTGATGATCCGTCGCATCCTGTAGGGCGGCTGCTTGCCGCCGCCGCTTGCGTATCTTTTTCCCCATAACTTTGTTAAAAAATTCGAGATACATATCCGGTATCTCAAATTTTTTGCCTCGTTCTGGAAAAAAATACGGAGCAGGCAGAGAAAAAGCAAGTATTTGCAATGTGTAAAATGTTTGCATTCTTTCCTTGACTTTTGAAGGCTCTTTTTTATCGGTTGCGTTTTTTACTGCGGTTTGGTATACTGTTTACATCGGAAAGGACGGCGAGAAAATGATATATCGGGTTTTGGCGATCGGCGATGTAGTCGGCGGTTGCGGCGTAGAACACTTGACGCGGCATTTGCGCACGCTCCAAAAGTTGAAAGAGATCCATTTTACCGTAGTAAACGGTGAAAATGCACAGATGGTCGGCATTACGCCAAACGACGCCGAACAGATCCTGCGTGCAGGAGCCGATGTGATCACGCTCGGCAATCACGCATTCGGCAGACCGCAGATCGCTGACTTTTTGGAAGAGAATGAATGTATTCTGCGTCCTGCCAATTTAGGGAACCGTTTGGCAGGCTGCGGATTTCGTGTTTACGATTGCGGACAGATCCGTATCGGCGTGATGAATTTGATCGGGCGGTGTGATTTGGCTTGGCAGGCGGAAAATCCGTTTATTACGGCGGATCGCCTCTTGAACGAATCGGAAAAGCCGACCTTTACGCTCCTTGATTTTCACGCAGAAGCCACCAGCGAAAAACTTGCCATGGCGTACTATCTGGACGGGCGCGTCAGCGCGATTTGGGGTACTCATACTCATGTGCCGACTGCAGATGAGTGCATCTTTGAAAAGGGGACGGGTTACATCTCCGATCTCGGTATGACCGGTGCATTGCGCTCGGTGCTCGGCGTGAAGCCGGAGCAGTCGGTTGAGGGCTTTTTGGGTGGTATGCCGGGGCGTTTTCAGCCGCCGGACGGTGCGTGCAAAATGCAGGGCGCCATATTTTCGCTCGACAGTGAGACGGGCAAATGCGTCGGTGTAGAGCGAATCGATATTCGCTGATATATAGATAGTAGGAGGAACATCCCGTGTCTTTGAAGATTTTACATGCTGCGGACTTCCATTTGGACAGTGCATTTCATCATCTTTCTGCTGAGCAGGCGAAACTGCGCCGCGAAGAAAGTCGTGTATTGCCGGAACGAATAGCGAATTATGTAAACCAAAATGGCGTGCAGATCGTGCTTTTGGCAGGCGATTTGTTTGACGGCAGTGAAACCTATCGGGATACCTATGACCGTTTACTTGCGGCATTGCGGTCCATGAATGCGCGTGTCTTCATTGCACCGGGCAATCATGATTATTATAGTGAACACTCTCCGTACGCTACGCTGGATTGGCCGGAAAATGTCCACATTTTCCGCTCCCGCCGGATCGAGCGTGTGGAGATACCGGAACTTTCCTGTGCCGTTTACGGCGCGGCGTTTACGGCATCTGCGCAGGATGAGGGATTGTTGGACGACTTTATTGCCGAAGACGACGGCTTGGTGCATTTGATGGTATTGCACGGTGATCTGACCGCAGTGGAAGCGCGCTACAATCCGATCACCAAAAGTCAGATTGCGCAGAGCAATTTGGATTATCTGGCATTGGGACATACGCATTTGCGTTCGGATGTGCTGCGTGAGGGCAAGACATCGTATGCCTATTGCGGTTGCCCCGAAGGACACGGATTTGACGAGTTGGACGATAAAGGTGTTTTGTGTGGCGAAGTTTCTGTCGGCAAGGCGGAAATGGCGTTTGTACCACTTGCCATGCGTCGTTATCGGATCATGTGCGTGGATGTTTCAAAGAAGACACCGGAAGAAGCCATTCGCGCCGCATTACCGGGCGATACAACGCGCGATCTGTACCGCATTATTCTGCAAGGCGAAACGGATGAGCAGGGCATTGACCTCAATGCCTTGAAGCAGATCTTTTCACCTGATTTTTACAGTTTGGATCTGCGCGATGAGACACGCATGGCGCAGGATATCTGGGCGAGAGCGGAAGAGGATTCTTTGCGCGGACTCTTTTTGCGCGAACTGCGTGCCAAATATCAAGCCGCGGCAGATGAAAAAGAGCAAAGCAAAATAGAACTTGCCGTACGGTACGGTTTGGCGGCTTTGGATCACCGTGAACTTTGATATGGCTGACAACGCAGGCTGAAAGACCTGCGTTGTTTTTCCCTTTACATCGCACAGGCGAAATGCTATAATGCGTCTGTTACTATCATTTGGAGGCATAAAATGTCGGTTTTTCTTACATCGTTTCAAGCGGTATTGGTACTGTTCCTGTTCATTGTGGTCGGATTTGTTGCCTGCCGCACCAAAATACTGCCCGAGAATGCGGCGTCGGTCTTATCAAAAATGGAGAACTACATTCTGATTCCGGCGGTCGTATTTAATGTGTTTACGAAGTATTGCACCGTAGAGTCCTTTACCGCACACTCCGATTTGGTAGCCGCTTCTGCTTTGGTACTGACCGTCGGAACGCTGCTCGCGATTGCCTTGTCCTATGTTTTTTCAAAAAAGGGGAGTTATACGCGTTATATCTATCAGTATGCGCTGACTTACGGGAATTACGGCTTTATGGGAATTCCGCTTGTCGTGGCGGTGTTGGGGGAAGAGGCACTCTATTTATATATGATTTATCTGTTGCCCATTTACCTCGTTGCATACAGTTACGGACTTTATTCGATGAAACCGATGGATCAGCGAAAAGAAAATGCGTTGAAGAGTTTGCTCAATCCGATCATTCTTTCCATCGCATTCAGCATTATCGTCGGTTTGAGCGGTTTGGGGAAATATATTCCCGCCTTTATCCGGACTGCCGTGACCGATTGTGCCGATTGTCAAGGACCGATCGCCATGATCATCACGGGCTTTACCATCGGAGGATACCGTATTTCCGAAATTCTGAAAAACGGGAAAGTGTATCTTGCCACTCTTTTGCGCCTGATCGTTTTGCCGCTTTTGTTTATGCTTGGACTGCAGCTTATCGGGGCAGAGGATACCGCTTTGCGTATGACGCTGTTCGCTTTCGGAACGCCGCTGGGATTGAATACGGTCGTGTTTCCGGCGGCATACGGCGGAGAGACCAAAACGGGTGCATCCATGGCTTTGATCTCGCATACACTTTGCCTCATTACGATACCGCTGATGTATACTTTGCTTGAAAATTTTATTTTGAAATAGTGGAAAATTTCCACAATTTTTGCTCCTTGTTGACATAATACTGAGAAAAAGTGAAAAAATCCGAACTTTTTTAGAGGTTAAAACGGCATAAAATGTACGGGAAATAACCCAAAATTCGACAATTCCCGTACTATTTTTATACATATAAGTATATCTTATATACCCTCGGTTAAAATGTTGGCGAAAAAGTGAAAAAAAGTGTTGACAATGGAAGAGGGTTGTGGTATTCTAACAACTGTTCCGCGGTTGACGCGGGCGGATCGCTCTTCAAAAATCGGAGCGTGTACCTTGCAAATTAAACAACGAAACTTGACAAGCACCAGTTGAAAAAAACGATGCAACGAAAGAAGCGTCGGACTT
>JAZUIU010000019.1:0-36408 GCA_045642405.1 Oscillospiraceae bacterium | reverse complement strand
ACGGACGCCACGCACTTTGATCCCGACGCAGTTTGCACGCGCGGTCAGATCGTTGCATTCCTCGCTCGCTTCGCAGGTGTAAAGGACACGAACACCGAAAGCGTATTTAGCGATGTGAACGCAAGCGATTACTTTGCGGCGGCAGTCAAGTGGGCAAAGGACAACAAGGTGACCGAAGGTACTTCGGCGACCACATTTAGCCCCAACGAAAACTGCACACGCGGTCAGGTCGTGACCTTCCTCTATCGCTGGATGGTCAAGTAAAACAAAATCAGCAAAAATAACAAAAACAGGGTTATGCAATAGCATAGCCCTGTTTTTGATCAAATTTCGTTCAATTCTTCGATTGGCTCGGTTTCGCGGAACAAAAGGGTAATACACCAAACACCTGCCAATGCGACTAAGGTGTAAATAATACGGCTGAGCGTAGCGGTTTGACCGCCGAAGAGATAGGCGACAATGTCAAAGCCGAAAATGCCGATACTGCCCCAGTTGAGAGCACCGATAATGGAAAGTACCAAAGCAATTTTATCCAAAATCATTGCGTTTGCCTCCTTTCTTGCAGTTTGCCTGTCAATATGATGCGCAAAAAACTTTTGGTTATGCAAAAAACTTGCCAAACAGTTGTTTCCAAATAAGGGATATGATATAATAACAAAAAATACCCAAAAAGGGGGAAAAGCGGTGCTTCATATCATATCCGGTCGAGCCCGTACCGGTAAATCAGAGCGCATTTTGCAGAAAATTGCCAAAGGCGATCTGTATCAAAAACAAATATTGATCGTGCCGGAGCACGCATCCCATGCGGCGGAAACGGATGTCTGCCGCGTTTGCGGTGCGAAAGCAAGCCGCTATGCCGAGGTGTTGACATTCAAACTTCTGGCATCGCGTGTGCTTTCCATCGTGGGCGGAAGCGCGGATTTTACGCTGGATGCCGGTGGTAAATTGCTGACGCTCCATGCGGCAATGGAAGAGGTGTCACCGCTTTTGACTGTCTATCGCCGCACATCCGAACGAGCTTCTTTTTTGCAAAGCATTTTAGCGGTGATGGAAGAACTGCAATCTTACGCTGTGACACCCGAGCAGTTGAGTAAAACGGTGGAGCAGATGGAAGGTGACAGCGGTGATAAACTGCGCGATCTCGCACTGATCTATACGGTTTATACAGCACATCTCAGCGGCATTGACCGTATGGAAAAACTCGAGCGTGGATTGGAAGCATCTCACTATATCGACGGCAAGCAGATCTATTTAGATGGATTTGCCTATTTTACCGGACGCGAGAAAAACATTTTGCGCATCATGCTTTTGCACGCAAAAGATGTTACGGTGACGCTGCTCGGCGACAGTACGGATCCTGAACTTTTTGCCCAAACTGTTCGGGTGCGCGCAGAACTCATTGCACTTGCCAAAGAGGTTGGTACAACCTATGACGAAGCAGAACTGACGCCTAATTCACCGAAAACGGCGCTGGAACATATTGCAAGTCAGTATCTCAGTGGCGAGAAGAAGTGGGAGGGAGAGGATAACTCCGTTCGGCTTTATGCGGCAAGTTCAGCGTATGCCGAGTGCGAATATGTCGCCTCGGAGATTTTGCATTTGGTGCATCAAAATCATTATCGCTTCCGTGATATTACGGTCACTATGCACAATTCGGAGCAGTATGCACCGATTTTGGAGACGGTTTTTCGCAGTTACGGCATTCCGCTTTACAACAGCCATCGCAGTACCTTGACGGAAAAACCCGTTGTCACCTTGATTTTGGGCGTTTTGGATGCCGTGAGCGGCGGATTTGCCTACGAAGATATGTTCCGTTTTTTGAAGACGGGATTGGCAGGATTGACGCCGGAAGAGTGCGATATTCTGGAAAACTATGCACTCACATGGGATATCCGCGGCAATCTTTGGGTGCAGGAGGGAGACTTTTCGGCGCATCCGCGTGGATATGCCGAAAAATGGCATGATGACGATGTGGCGAAATTGGTGGAGATCAATCAATTGCGCCGCCGTGTCAGTGTACCGCTTTCTCATTTGGCGCAGAGCCTCAAAGGTAGCAAGAGCGCGCAAGCGTCCGTGCGAGCCCTCTACGAGTATTTGCAGGAGATCGGCTTGCCGGAAAATTTAGGCGAAGAGACCAAGCGTCTTTTCGCTTGCGGCGAAGAACAACGCGCAGAAGAAACGGCGCAGGTTTGGGGTATTTTGTGCGATGTGATGGATCAGTTTGTCGGCATTCTCCAAGATCGGGAACTCAAAAACGAGGAGTTTGCACATTTGTTCCGCCTTATTTTGACACAGTACAGTATCGGTACGATCCCCGTCACGCTCGATGCCGTAAATTGCAGTATTCTCTCGCGCAATGACCGTCATCCGGTGCGTGCGCTTTTTGTCATCGGCGCAAATGACGGTGTGATCCCGTCGACCGCGCCGAGCGGAGGCGCATTGAAGGAAGAAGACCGCGTTGCTTTGGAGGAGCACGGTATTTCACTTGCACCGCATGGCATGGCGGAACTGCATCTTGAGATGCAAAACATCTATGCCGCTTTGGCACAACCGAAGGAAGTGCTTTACCTTTCGTATCCGACATTTGATGCCAAAGGAACGGAATTGTTGCCGTCTTTCCTTTTCGGTTGGGTGCAGTCGCGTTGTCCGCAGATCAAAATCGCGTCGGAGAGTGACGCTCCGGATTGCCGCCTCTGTGCCCGTCAGCCTGCACTGCATTATGCCGCAGAGCATCCCAACGGTGCGGTGTGGCAGTATTTTGCGCAGAAAGCGGAATATGCCAAAACGCTTGAAACAATGGGACGCGCGGCGAAGTATCGTCGCGGCAGTTTGTCGCCGCAGGGAGTTTCTGCGCTTTACAGAGATGATTTGCATCTTTCGGCAACGGCATTGGAAAAGGCAAATTCCTGCCACTTTGCTTATTTTATGCAGTACGGTCTGCGCGCCCAAAAGCGCGAAACTGCTTCTTTTGACAGTACGCAGCGCGGCACCTATTGGCATTATGTTTTGGAAAAAATTTTTAAGGCGGCGGATGCAAAAGGCGGTATTGCCGCGCTTTCCGATGCGGAACTGACGAAGGAAGTGAAGCGCATCACCGATGCCTATATTGCGGAGCGTTTACCCGATTTGGGGCAAAAAGATGCGCGTTTTCGTCGGCTTTTTGCCGCCACGGTCGCATCGGCGGAGCGTATGGTACGCATGGTGCGCGATGAGATGGCGGTTTCCGATTTTAAGCCGCTTTCCTTTGAACTTTCGTTCGGTGACGGTGAAAATATCCCGTCCGTTCAGATCAGCGAAGCGGATCGGATGCTTTCCCTGCACGGCAAGATCGACCGCGTGGACGGCTGGGAGTCGGACGGAAAACTCTATCTGCGCGTAAACGATTATAAAACGAGCCATACGCTTGATCTTGCGAAACTGCGCAACGGTTTGGATATGCAGATGTTTTTATACCTCTATGCGCTCAAAGTCGGCGGTGAAGCGTTTTATCAAAAAGAAATTGTGCCTTCCGGTGTTCTCTATACCGTTTTGACGCAGAAACATCTTTCAAAAGCACGCAATATCACGCAAGAGAAGTTGGAAGAGGAACTGCTGAAAAACCGTAAGCACACAGGCATGGTCCTCGATGAAGAAAAAGTGCTGGAAGCTATGGAACACAATGTGGATGGCAGACGGTACTATCTGCCTGTTTACGCCAAGCAGGGAAGCGACATTCCCGAAGGATTGGCAACGGCGGAACAGATGGGACAGTTGGGGATGCTTGCCGAGAAGCAGATGCACCGTTTTTTACGCGAAATGCTCTCTGGCAATATCAAAGCCGATCCCTACAAAAAGAGCGCAGAGAGTACGCAGACCAATGCCTGCACTTACTGTGAATATCGGCAGGCATGTCATTTTGAAGAGGGCATCTGCGGCGAGGATTATCACTATATCGGTGCGATGAACCCTGATGAGTTTTGGGCGTTTTTGGAGAAAGAGACCGGAAAGGGGGCAAACTGAATGGATGCGAATTTGACACCGCAACAACAAAGCGTCGTTACGGCACGCCCCAAAGGTTTGCTGGTTTCGGCGGCGGCAGGATCGGGCAAAACCAAAGTTTTGGTGGAGCGTCTTTTTCACTATGTGGAAGAAGAAAATGCCGATTTGGATCAGTTTCTCATCATTACTTTTACCGAAGCGGCGGCGGCGGAACTGCGCGGCAAGATCATCAAGCATCTGAATGAACGCTTGCAGGAAGAACCGCAAAATGAGCATTTGCAGCGCCAGACACTTTTGGTATATCGCACGGACATTAAAACGATCAACGGCTTTTGTATGGGCGTTTTGCGCGATAACTGCCATTTGGTCAAAGAAGATGCGCAAAAGCGCGTACTTCGCCCTGATTTCCGCGTTGTAGATGGGCAGGAAAAAGAAGCGATTTGCGATCAGGCAATGAAAAAAGCGCTTTCTCTTTTCTATGAGCAGATGAAGGATGGCGACGGTCGCTCTCAACTTTTTGAGACGGTCGGCACGGTCAACAGTCACGATGACGGTAATTTTGCCGAGTTGATCAAAACGCTCCACGAAAAATTACAGGCACAGCCTTTCGTTATGCGATGGATCGAGGGGGAGAAGACAAAGTGGAGCAGTTTACCCGATAAAATTGAGGATACGCAATGGGGCAAAATGGCTTTGGAAGAGGTCTGCCGTAAGGCGGAATACTGGCGGAGCCGTTTTCAGTCGCTTGCAGTTGAAATGGAAAAGGACGAGGTGATCCAGGAGAAGTATTTGCCGACTTTTCAAGCCTTCTCCGATCAACTTTACGAGATCGTGCAAGCCGAAAAAGACGGATGGGACGCAGTGCGTGAAAAAAAGCCGGTTTCTTTGCGCCTGCCTACGCTCAGCGAAAAGAGCGGATTGCCTTTTGATGCGCAGCTGAAAGAAAAGGCAAAAAAACTCAAGAGCGATTGTGCCGATGAGTTCAAAAAAGTGTTTGAGGACTACTTTTCCATGAGCGGCGAGGAAGCGATCGGAGATCTGAAAAAAATTGCGCCGTCGATGATTGCCCTTCTTGATCTCACAGCGGATTATACAAGGCTTTATCAAGAGGAAAAACGCCGCCGCGGTGTGGTTGATTTTTCCGACCAGGAACATGAAGTGCTTGCGCTTTTATATGATGAAAACCGTAAGCCGACACCGCTTGCCCTTTCGCTTTGCAAGCGTTACCGCGAAGTGATGGTGGACGAATACCAGGATACGAACGATGCGCAAAACAGCCTTTTTGACGCGATCACAAACTACGGTGAGACGCTTTTTTGCGTGGGCGATGTCAAACAGAGTATTTACCGTTTCCGCCTGGCAAATCCGAAAATCTTTTTAGAGCGATATAATAGTTTTCCGCATTATGTGGAAGGGAATAAAAAGGATAAAGCCAAAATCTGTCTCAGCCGCAATTTCCGCTCCCGTCGGGAAGTGCTGGACGCGACCAATTTCGTTTTTGAAAATATTCTTTCTTCGGAAATGGGTGAAATTGACTACGGGGAAGAAGAGAGACTTTACTGCGGAGCGGATTATCCGGCAAACGATGCCTGCGATACAGAATTTCATTTGATTTCGACCGAAAAACAGACGGAAGATGCACCGTGGAGTCTGTATGAGTATTCTGCGGAACTTGTGGCGAAGCGTATTGAGCAGTTGATGGCGGACGGGTTTACCGTATATGAGAATAAAACGGAAAGACCGCTGACGCAAAATGACATTGCAATTTTACTGCGCTACAAGTCAAGTTTCCCGATTTACCGGCGCGTTTTGGAAAAACACGGATTTCATTGTGTGACCGGTGAGCCGAGCGGGAATTTCTATTTAACATCGGAGATCGTGATTTTGTATACTTTCCTTTGTGTGATCGACAATCCGAGAGACGATGTGTCGCTGATCTCCGTTTTGCGCTCTCCGCTTTTCGCCTTTTCTCCGGACCTTTTGGCACAGATACGCACCGCGACACCAAAGGGCGATTTTTACGATGCGTTGCAGGCAAGCGATGCACCGGAAGCAAAAGATTTTTTAATTCTTTTGCTGCGTCTTCGTGAGAAGGCACAGATTTTCGGCGTACGCCGGTTGCTTTCGGAAATATATGATACCTGCAATGTGCTTGGCGTATTCGGCGCGATGGAAGGCGGACAGACGCGGAAAAATAACTTGCTGACGCTTTTGATGCTGGCGGAAGATTTTGAAAAGACAGGACAGCACGGCTTGTTTCCGTTTTTACTGCAACTGCGTTACTATTACGAAAACAAAGACGCAAAAAGCGATGTGAATATGGTCAGTGAAGTCGGCGGTATCCGTATGATGAGTATTCACAAGTCCAAAGGACTTGAATTTCCGGTCGTCTTTTTGCCGCAGTTGGAAAGCGAATTTTCCAAGCATGATCTGGATAAGAGCGAAAAAGTCATTTTGCATCCGCGTTACGGGATCGGCTCTGTTTTTGTTGATAACGAGCGCAGTATCTATTACCACACCGTTGCCGATCTTTCGATCCGCAATGCGCAAAAGAGAGAACAACGCGCAGAGGAAATGCGCCTTTTGTATGTGGCGATGACACGCGCCAAAGAAAAACTCATTATGCTCTATGCTTCGCGCACAGCGAACTCAAAGATACAGACACTTGCCAAAGAAAGTTTTTTGCCGGTCAATCCCGGCACGGTGGAGCGTGCAAAGAGCATGGGGGAGTGGGTATTGCTTCCGCTTTTGCAGCGCATGGAAGCATCGCCTTTACACGGCTTTGCAGAGGTCGATGTTGACGCGCAATCGTTGACGGATAGCCGTTGGAGCGTCTATGTACACGAGGATATCGTGCCGCCGTCCAAAGAAGGCAGTACAGCGAAAAAAGAGCAAGTGCAAGCGCAAGACGAGACACCGGATCTTTCCTTGCTCGATGCCGTTTATCCCTATGAAGCGGAGACAAAAATTCCTGCCAAGGTCACGGCAACACAACTCAAAGGCAGAATACTCGATGAGGAGATCAGTCAGGATACCGTGATCCCACCGCAACTGCGTACGCTCAAAACGCCGCAGTTCATCAGCGGAGAAGTGCCGCTACTCGGCGCAGGGCGCGGTACCGCTATGCACGCGGTCATGCAGTATATTGATTTCACGAAACCGGATGACGAAAACGGCGTTGCCGGACAAGTTGCGCGTATGCTGGAAAAGAGACTTTTGACCCAAGAACAGGCAGAAGCGGTCGATTGCCGTGCGATCTCTGCGTTTTTGCGCTCGGAAACGGCGGAGCGTTTGCGCCGAGGAAAAAATGCCGAGCGTGAATATCGCTTTTCGATTTTACAAAAAGCCAACACGGTCTTTCCGCAGGCAAGTGAAGAAGATAGTTTGATGCTCCAAGGCGTTGTGGACTGCTTTTGGGAAGAAGACGGTGCTTTGGTCGTACTGGATTTCAAGACCGATCGCGTGAAGGAAGATGAATGCGCCAAACGCGCCGAATATTACCGATTGCAGTTGGAAGCCTATGCCGATGCGCTGGGCAAAATCATGGAAATGCCGGTGAAAGAAAGACTCTTATATTTCTTCCAAACCGGCACAACGGAAAAAATATAAAAAAAGACTTGCATTTTCAAAAAGAGCGTGGTACAATGCAAATTGCCTTTTGAGGTAAATTCGGATCAGAAAGAGGTGAACACGAGCAATGAAGGAAGGAATCCATCCCAATTATCAGCAGACTACTATTACTTGCGCCTGCGGTAATGTGATTGAGACAGGTTCTACCAAGGAAAACATCAAGGTAGAAGTGTGCTCAAAGTGTCACCCCTTCTTCACCGGCAAGCAAAAGCTGGTCGATACCGGCGGACGCGTTGCGAAGTTTAACAAGAAGTTCGGCTTGAACTAAATCACATAAAGAGGCGTCCTGTAATATGGACGCCTCTTTTCTTCTACGGAAAGGGAAGCATATATGAACGAAATTTTGCAGGATCAACCTCGTGACAAGGCAATTTTGGTCGGGTTATCTTCGCCGCGATTGAGCGCGGAGGAGAATGCCGACGAAGAGAGTATGGACGAACTCGAAGCGCTTTTGGAAACCGCAGGCGGCGTTTGCGTCGGCACGGTGTTGCAGACGCTTCCTTCACCCAACCCCCACACCTTTATCGGCGAGGGGAAAGCGGAGGAGATCTGCGAACTGGTCAAAGGGCAGGAAGCCACCATGGTGCTTTTTGACAATGATTTAAGCCCGTCGCAAATGAAAGTGCTGACCGATCTTTTCGGCGTCCAGGTGCTGGATCGAAGCGGCTTGATCCTTGATATTTTTGCCCAAAGAGCCAAGACAAAAGAGGGCAGACTCCAAGTAGAACTTGCACAATATCAATATCTGCTTCCGCGTTTGACGGGTATGTGGACGCATCTGGAGCGTCAGGCGGGTACTTCGGGAAAGGGACCGATCGGCTCGAAAGGTCCGGGCGAAACGCAGCTGGAGACCGACCGCCGTCATATCCACCGCAAGATCGACAAATTGCGCGAGGACTTGGAAGAGGTGCGCCGCGTGCGCGGAACACAGCGTCAACAGCGGCAGAAAAACGAGATACCCGTTGTGGCAATCGTTGGCTATACCAATGCCGGAAAATCTACGCTTCTCAATGCATTGACGGGCGCCGGCATACCGGCGAACAACCGCCTTTTCGATACGCTGGATACCACATCCCGCGTCCTCTCGGTCAGCGATACGCTGACGGTCATTTTGTCCGATACCGTCGGTTTTATCCGTAAGTTGCCACACCAACTGATCGAGGCATTCCACGCGACGCTGGAAGAGTTGGAATACGCCGATTTGCTCCTTCATGTGATTGACATTTCCGATCCGCATTGGGAAAAGCAGTCCGAGATCGTGGAAACGCTTATTGCGGAACTCGGCGCAGAACAGATCCCGTGTCTTCGGATTTATAATAAATCCGACCTTTTCTTCGGTGACATCCGTCCGCACGGCGAAAACTGCGTCAATATCAGTGCCAAAACGGGCGAAGGACTGTCGGAATTGCTTGCGACTATCGACAAGATGCTCGACAAGGGCTCGCGCCGTGTGACCATTCATCTGCCGTATGATAAGGCAGGGATGCTCGATGTCCTCTACCGCGACGGCAAGGTCGAGAGCGTGGAATACGGCGAAACCATTGATGTTGTTGCCGTTTGCATTCCGAGACTTTTGGGGCAGTTTGCAGATTATATCGAAGGATATACGCCGCCCAAGGAGGACTGGGAATCGTGAGTCGGGAATATTTTGTGCCGTTTTCCGATGCGCAAAGCGAATTTACGGAAAAACGCTCGCGCTTCATCGGCAATGTTTACCGTGTGGAAAGCGAAGAGGAGATCAAACTGCATTTGGAGGAGATCCGCAAGCAGCATTACGATGCGCGGCATCATTGCTGGTGTTGCATTTTGCATAACGGATTGGTGCGTTGCAGTGATGCCGGAGAGCCGCAGGGAACGGCAGGGCAACCGATGCTCAATGTGTTTGAGCGCGAGGGCGTTGAAAATGTTTTGTGCATCGCCACACGCTACTTCGGCGGCATTTTGCTCGGCGCCGGCGGCTTGTCGCGTGCTTACGGAAAGACAGCGAAAGATGCTCTCGATGCAGCGGGAAAGGCGAGAATGCAGCCGTATGCCATTTTGCATCTTTTATGTCCGTATACGCTTTTCGAACGCTTTAAGCTGATGCTTGCCGAGCGAAAAGGCATTTTGGAACAGACCGATTATGCGGAAAGTATCGGCATTACACTGCGTCTGCCGGCAGAGGAAGAAGAACGGTTTGCTGCCGATTTGACGGAACTTTCCCTTGGCAGTATGCAATACGAAAAAATAGAGGAGCAGTTTATGCCCGGTGAACGGGAATAAAAAATCCTTCGGTACGAAAATACCGAAGGATTTCACTTTACAGATCGTCTAATTGCTTGCGCAGTGTCCGGAATGTGTCGGGCAGTGTTGCGACTGATTTACTTGCCTGATGAAATGTGTTTTCTGCGTTTTTACAGGAAGCGTCAAGCGTTTCGAGAATGCCGTTGCATTTTTCGCGGCAGGCGTTAACGGACTCGGCGACTTTTCCCTGCGCTTCGTGGAGTATTTGGTCCGCATGTTGACGGGCGTTGAGTTCAATTTCCGTCAGATGCAGTTTAGTGGTGTTAAATTCTTCCGCCTGTGCGCGCAAGGCGTTATTGTCATCCTGCAATTCTGCCATCTCGCGGCGCAAAGGCTCGATTTCTTCACGCAGCGCCGCGGCTTCACTTTGCGCTTGCTCCAAAAGGGGAGTGATGCGCTCAATCTCCGCTTTGGCATGTTCCAACTCTTCACGCAGTTGCGCTGCTTCTTCGGCAAGTGCTTCGTTCTCTTTTGATAGGCGTTCGTTTTCTTTGAGCAAAGCGTCGGTGTGTTCCTTGTGTTCCGCCGTGGACGATTCAATATAACGCACAACATCGTCGCGTTTAAATCCGCCGAAAAGCGAACCGCGAAGGGCGTTTTCTGCCATTGCTATCCCACCTTGTTTGTTTGATAAGCGCATTTTAACACAGATTTTGCGATTTGACAAGCAAAATCGTCAAAATCCGCCGGAAAATATCGCGAGATCGGGCAAATGCGGATTTTCAGCAAAAATGTCCGCTTTTTTGAGCGAAAAAACTTTTTTGAAAAAAGATAAAAAAGTACTTGCATTTTGCAAATCCTTGTGCTACAATACCAAATGTTGTCGCGGACAACAACTGAATATGCGCCGTTAGCTCAGCTGGATAGAGCGTCTGGCTACGGACCAGAAGGCCGGGGGTTCGAATCCCTCACGGCGTACCAAGAAAGCACTTGCAAATGCAGGTGCTTTTTTGCATATCTTTGCATTTGACAAATGTTGCCGTTATTCATAATAATTCCCATAAATTTTCCTTGCAAAAGAGAAGTTTTACTGCTATAATGTAAAAGTAAAATAAGGGTTAGTGTTGTTACTTGATATGAGAACTTGATTTGAGGAATGCGAAATGCTTTGTGACAGGCAAAAAATAATGCCGTTTTCCGGCAAGGTCTGGCTTTCTTCACCCACGATGCACGGGGAAGAGTTGACATACATAAAGGAAGCTTACGAGACCAATTGGATGAGTACGGTCGGAAAGAACATCGACGAAGTGGAGCGTATTGCCGCACAAAAAGCCGGAGTTAAATATGCCGTTGCGCTTTGCAACTGTACTTCGGCGCTTCACCTTTGCGTGAAACTTGCCGGCGAAAAACTTTACGGCAGACCTTCCGTCAGCCACGGTGCTTTGGAAGGGAAACGGGTGTTTTGCACGGATATGACCTTCGATGCAACGCTCAATCCTGTTGTGTATGAAGGCGGTATTCCGGTTTTCGTTGATACGGACAGCGAAACATGGAATATGGATCCGGATGCTTTGGAAAAAGCTTTTGATCGTGATCCGGAAGTCAAACTTGTTGTTTGTGCCGAACTGTACGGTTTTTGCGGAGATATGGCAAAGATCAAAACGATCTGCGAAAAGCACGGCGCGCTTCTCATTGAGGATGCCGCGGAAGCACTGGGTGCAACCATTCATGGGAAACCCTGCGGCTCATTCGGAGATTACGCGGCGATCAGTTTCAACGGCAACAAAATCATCACCGGCTCGTCCGGCGGATGTCTGCTTACAAATTGCTCGGAAGATGCGGAAAAAGCACGCAAATGGTCCACACAGTCGCGTGACGATGCGCCGTGGTACCAGCATACGGAAGTTGGCTACAACTACCGTATGAGTAATGTCATCGCCGGAGTGGTGCGCGGACAGTATCCGCATTTGCAAGAGCATGTTGCGCGTAAGAAGGAGATTTACGAGAGATATTGCGACGGGCTTTCCGATCTGCCGGTCAAGATGTGTCCGGTTACCGAAGGAATCGAGTCAAACTATTGGCTCTCGGCACTGACCGTTGATGAGGACGCTATGTGCAGGCAAGAGCGAAGCGACACAAGGGCAACCTTTACCGCCGAACACGGCAAGTCCTGCCCGACGGAAATCCTGCAAGCGCTCGCAAATATCAATGCCGAGGGCAGACCGATCTGGAAACCGATGCATTTGCAGCCGCTTTATCGCGAGAACGAGTTTGTTTCAATCGGAGCAAAAGATGTCGGCGCGGATATCTTCGCGCGCGGACTTTGCCTGCCGAGCGACCATAAAATGACAGACGAACAGCAAGACATAATCATAGCGATGATACGCGCTTGTTTTGAGTAAATACATAGGGAGTTCATTATGCAGTGGTATTGGATTGTAGCGATTGCCATTGGAGCGATCGCGGTGATATTAGTGCTATCAACAGTGTTTTATCGCCAATTTTTCAAGAGGTTTTACGATGTGGTGCTTTCGGTGCTTGCCATTGTGGTGCTTTCACCGATTTTGCTTTGCCTGATTATTTTGGGGGCGCTCGCGATGCAGGGTAATCCGTTTTTCATGCAGCCTCGTCCCGGCAAGATCGATCCCAAGACAGGACAGGAGAAGATTTTTAATCTTTTGAAATTCCGCACGATGGACAACCGTAAAGATGCCGACGGCAATCTGCTCCCCGATGAGGTGCGCCTAAACAAATACGGCAGGATTTTGCGCGCAACATCACTTGACGAGTTGCCGGAGTTGTTTAACATCTTCGTCGGTGATATGTCCGTTGTCGGACCTAGACCGCTTTTGGTGAAGTACTTGCCGCGTTATAGCGAGGAACAGCGTCATCGTCACGATGTGCGTCCGGGATTGACCGGATATGCGCAGGCACATGGGAGAAATGCCCTTTCGTGGGAAGATAAGTTTGCAATGGATGTGCAATATACAAAGACCATTACTCTATGGGGAGATATAGCAATTATTCTTGCTACGGTGAAAGTCGTGCTGTTACACGAAGGCATTTCATCGGAAACATCGTCAACTATGGAAGAGTTTATGGGAACACCAGAAGGTGTGACTGCAAAATAGGAGGTCCATAGAATGGGAGGTTTATAGTTGAATAAAAAAGTTATTACGAGAGCAAGCGACCACGCTCATATAATTGCAGAAATTTTTTTGCCTGTGGAGGACACGGTAGAGGCTTTTTTTGACGATAATACGATAATTCATCTATTCTTGTAGTTATGGGTTCTACATTAAACTATTATTTAATACTAGGCTATTGGAACAGGCAGTGCTAAGATACAAGAGAAGTTATCTAATCTCCTGCTAAAATAGGATATTGACATTCATCCTTCGACAGTTGTTTCACTAAAAATGACCATCGGCGAAGGAACTGACGTTATGCCAAGTGCAGTTATCAACTTCGGTGTTGTTACAGAAGATCACACCATCATCAATACTGGTGCCGTCAAAGTTAATCGGAACTGTATATATTGAAAAATCTACATGGGCCGGAGTTGAAACCACTGTAAGTAATAACATTATCATATGCGTCCGGTGCTCGATAGGTGCTGGTGCTATAATTATGGAGGATATTGAAATGAAAGGTAAGTATATTGAAATCTCTGCAAAGTATGCAGGGGGGGTGACAAACCTCAGTAACAACAAAAAATTATTTTACTTTGTTTATGATAAGGAGTTGGCATGATGAATTACTTGATGTGTAGTGTAGGAAGACGTGGGGAACTTCTGAAAGACTTTAGAAAATCTATTCCCACAGGGTCAAAGTTAGTTGCTACAGACAATAGCAAATTTGCTCCAGCCCTATATTTGGCTGATGTACAATATATTGTACCCAAAATATCTGATGTCGGTTATATTGATGTTCTTCTTGATATTTGCAAAAAGGAGAATATAAAAGCGATTACGACATTTATCGATCCGGAAATAGCACTGTTGGCAAAGAATAGAAACAAGTTTTCTGAATTAGGAGTAGAGGTATTGGCTCCTTTTGAACATACTGCAGATCTTTGCTTTGACAAGTATAAGATGTTCAAACATCTGAAAGCAAACGAGATTAGAACGGTATTGACTTGGGGAAGTATAAAAGAATTTGATTGCGCCTTAAAAGATGGAGAAGTATCTTTTCCTGTATTTGTGAAACCAAGAACCGGCAGTGGTAGTGTTGGAGCAAGGAAAATAAGTACATACGAGGAACTGAAAGTTGCAGTAGAATCTGACCCATCACTTATAATTCAAGAACTCATGGCTTGCGAAGATCTTGATGCAGATGTATACATTGATACTATTTCGCATAAGGCTGTGTCTGCTTTTTCTAAGCGAAAAATTGAAACCCGTATTGGTGGGGCAAGCAAAACCATCTCTTTCAAGGATCAGAAGTTATTTGATTTTATTCAAAAAGCAGTGTCTGTTCTAGATTTTAATGGTCCAGTAGATATGGATTTCTTCTATAGAGATGGTGAGTACTATTTGTCAGAGGTTAATCCACGCTTTGGAGGTGCATATCTGCATGCCTATGGAGCTGGCGTAGATTTCATAAAATTGATTGAAAATAATCTCAATGGTATCGAGAATAAACCGTGCTTTGGTGATTATGAAGAAGGTGTAGTTATGATGATGTATGACAGTGTTGTTATATGTCATCCGGATGAATTGTGTGGAGAATAATAGGTCAAATATAGAATTAGGTGTGGAAGAACAGCGCAAATAAAGTTCTAGAGTAATAATGTTATATACAATTTGGCAGTATTTGAGGAAGTTTCAACATGAATGTTTTGTTATTGACTTTAATAGAATTTGATTCACTACATGAGCGAAGCATATACACTGATTTGCTTCGGGAGTTTGTTAAGAACGGGCACCAAGTGTATGCAATTTCCCCTGTTGAAAAAAGAAAAAATGTTGAAACACATCTGATAGAAGAAGAGAATGCAACGATTCTTCGCCTTCAGATTGGGAATACTCAGAAAACCAATATCATTGAAAAAGGTATTTCAACTTTGCTGATTGAACCAATATTCAAAAAGGCAATAAAGACATTTTTTGCCAAAGTCAAGTTTGATCTTGTGCTGTATTCCACACCTCCGATAACACTTGTTTCCTCAATTGAGTATGTGAAAAAAAGGGATAATGCAAGAACATACCTATTACTCAAGGATATATTCCCTCAAAATGCGGTTGATATCGGCATGATGCGCAAAACAGGCATTAAAGGGTTACTCTATCGCTATTTTCGCAATAAGGAAAAGAAACTTTATGCCGTTTCCGACCGCATCGGGTGTATGAGTGAAGCCAATGTACGGTATGTGGTCGAGCACAATCCGAAGGAAGATCCTTCTAAATTTGAGGTTTGTCCTAATTCCATTGAGATACAGGATATGACACTGACTGATGATCAGAAGCAGGAAATGCGAGAAAAGTACAGCATTCCCTTTGAAAAAAAGGTGTTTGTCTATGGCGGTAACTTGGGAAAGCCGCAGGGAATTCCGTTTATCATTGATTGTCTGAGACGCGCAATGAACAATCAAAATGCTTTTTTTCTTATTGTCGGTGATGGCACAGAATATGAGAAAATGGAGTCTTTTATCAGCGAGGATAAGCCTCAAAATGTCAGATTGATGAAGCGCTTGCCGAAAGAAGATTACGATCGTATGGTCGCTGCTTGCGATGTGGGCATGATCTTTTTGGATCATCGCTTTACCATCCCAAATTTTCCGAGTCGGTTGCTTTCCTATATGCAAGCCGGACTGCCGGTATTGGCATGTACTGATCCCAATACCGATATCGGGCAAGTTGCCCAAGACGGCGGCTTCGGTTGGTGGTGCGAGAGCAATGATGTTTCTGCTTTTGTTCAGCGTGTAGACGAAATCTGCCGTGATGATTTGGCGGATAAGGGTGCACAGGCAATGGAATATCTGAAAAAAGAGTATTCGATCGAAGATTCCTACCAAAAAGTCGCAGGTTTGTTGAAATGAGAATTGTTGTGAATGATATTGCGGCCTCTGAAGGCGGGGCGCTGACGGTGCTGAAAAATTTTTATGATGCAGTCAATGCTTTCCCGGATGATCATGAGTGGATTTTCCTTTTAGGTGATCATTATATTGAAGAGACTGAAAGAGTCAAGGTCAAAGTTTTTCCTCAAGTGAAAGCCAGTAGAATGAAACGCTTGGCTTTTGATCTACATTTTGGGAAAAAAATTATTGAAGAACTTAGACCGGATGTCGTTTTTTCTTTGCAAAATACGGCTTGCTTTGGCTTGCATATACCGCAGGTGCTTTTTGTACATCAGTCTTTACCCTTTCAAAGGGGAAAAAAATTCTCCTTTTTGAAAAGACAGGAGAGACCTTTGGCGGTTATTCAGTACCTGATCGGAACTGTTATTAAACGATCTGTTAGGCATGTGGATAAGGTCATTGTACAGACAAATTGGATGCGCGATGAGATATTAAAACGCTGTAGGGTATGCGAGGATCGTGTGGTTGCCATACTGCCTACAGTAGCGACTTTTACAAATACCAAAGGTGTTCAATTTGATAGCAAAAAGTTCTTTTACCCGACAAGCACGGAAATTTATAAAAATATCATCTGTATTGAGCAGGCGGTCAAGATGCTAGAAGAGAAAAGTATTGACTGCGAGGTCGAATTGACAACGGAAGATACCTATTCTTCGCCTCATATCCATGGGGATGGTCGGTTGACGCATGAAGATGTGATACAGAAATATTTTGAGTCAACATTGCTGTTCCCGTCCTATATTGAGACATTCGGCTATCCGTTGGCTGAAGCAAGAAATGCAAATGATATCGTTTTGGCATCGGATTGCAGTTTTTCCCGTGAAGTTCTTGCGAATTATCCAAATGCTTACTTTTTCTCATATAATAAACCGGAAGAATTGGCGGCATTGATGGAGAAAGTAATTCGGGGAGAAATTATTAAAAGCGAGTGCTGTTCGGAAGCCAAACAAACCAATGCATGGTTTGAAGCGATCTGCGAGATCTTGCATACAGGCAAAGTGTAACGGTTTTGCAGAAGGACGAATTAGAAATGTGTGATTTGTGAACTGTTTTTTTGAACAAAGGCAGCGGTTATCAGATAAACCAAAAATAATTGGAGTTTTCAGAGATGAAAAGTACAAAACCAAGTTTTTTATATAAATTGTATTGCATTATTTCGATGCTTTTCTTGCTTTATGTGAGTGGAAATGCATTTGTTATGAGAGAGTATTCAACATCTGTTATTTTGTTTTGTTGCTTTGAAGTGATCGCATTGATTGCATTTTCTATCAAAGGTGTCAAAATCCGGTATGAATGCATTTTCTTCTTGAGTGTTGTGATGTTCTTGATGCTGATGAGTTTGCTGACAAATACATTTGAGGATGTCAATTCTTATATCGCGATTGTTTTGCAGTTGATATGTGCGATAATTATTTGCAGCATAGTTCATCCAATGTACTTCGAGGATGTTTTTTGTGAAATAATTTTGGCGTTAGCTCTGGTTTCTTTGGCATTTTGGTTGATCGCTTTTGTAATTCCTTCATTCCCTTATCGCTTTCCGGTTATTATCAGTGAAAATTTGAATTTGAAGTATTATAACGCTTATATTCATGTCTATTGGGAAGAAACCGGTTGGGGTAGCCAAAGTGTTCTGTCACATCGGAATGCAGGTATTTTTTGGGAACCGGGTGTATTTCAGGCGTTCTTGAATTTAGGGCTTTTCTTTTCACTGCGCAAAGAGAAAAAAGATATTTTAAGAGTCATTATCTTATTTGTTACCATCCTTACCACAGAATCCGCTACCGGCTATATTTTGGCTGCTGTTATTTTTTTGTTCAGTTTTGGTAAAAAGATCAAGCCTGTATACAAGATCGGCATTTTGTTGGGTTTATCGCTCCTTGCTTATTTAGCGATGGCATCCGGCGCAGTTTCCAGCAGATTGACAGATGAATATCTGATTAGCCGGATATCGTTTGATAAGTTGCCGGTGATACTTGCTAATTTCAAGTCGTATTTATTTGGTAACACCTTTTATTACCGAAGCCAATTGACAAGTACGGTTTGGAATTCTATTCTGGATTCCTGCCTCGTGTTTGGTATTCCATTTGTTGCGGTGTTTTTAAGCAGATATGCCAAGTATACAAAGAGGTGTTATAACAGCAGAATGCTGTTTTTTGTGCTGGTGATGATATTTTCGGTCGAATCATTATTCTGGCGTCCGTTTTTTCTTTGTATGATTTTTTACAGTTTTATGACCGATAGCGATTATCGGAATGTATTGCAGACTCCGACATATTAAACACAGTTGAATGCGGTCAGGGGAAAGACAGATGAAACAAGTATACTTTTTATGTTATTACGATGATCCCGATGTTCACAAAAAAAGAGTTTTTGCACCGTCTGCAATGGCAAAAGTTGATTATGTTGCGGCAGTGCTCCGTGAATTAGGATACTATCTCCATTTTATTTCTGCCAGCGGCTCTGCAAATGCGGAGCAGTATCCTGCCGTCACATTTCAGCCGAATGAATTTTGCGACTGGACCTTTTTTAAGACAGTCGGCAGGAAAAATATTTTTTACAAAATTGCAGACAAACTGCTGATCCAAAAACAGTTGACAGATTATTTTGATCATAATATTGATAGCGACAGCATCGTGGTGGCCTATCATTCACTCGGTTATCTGCAATTGCTCGATAGGTTGAAAAAACGATTTTCGTTCCGATTGATTGTCGATGTGGAAGAGATATATGCCGATGTTATGGGAGCAAAGGGTAAAAGAAAGCGCGAATTAAGAGCTTTACG
This sequence comes from Oscillospiraceae bacterium, assembly GCA_045642405.1. Lineage (GTDB taxonomy): Bacteria > Bacillota > Clostridia > Oscillospirales > Oscillospiraceae > Hominicoprocola. The sequence goes on along the minus strand of JAZUIU010000019.1, from coordinate 17,716 downwards.
TCCAGTCGATGCTTATATTTTTCCGACAAGATTTTTGGATGAGATTGTGAATATATATCACAAACCTTCCGTCATTTCGCACGGGACATATCATATTGAAATGCAGCGAACCGTTGATCCGGTGCGGTGCGGCAGAAAAGAGATTGTGCATTGTGTATACGCGGGAACGCTTGACCCCCGCAAGGGCGGAGCGTACGCTTCAGTCGAAGCGGCGGAATTTCTTCCGGAGAATTACCATCTGCATATTCTGGGTTTTGGATCAGATGCGGAAATCAATACATTGCGCTCAAAAATTGCCGCGGTACAGTCAAAATCAAAGGCGACCGTAACATACGACGGTGTGTTATCAGGTGAAGACTATATCCGTTTTCTGCAGAATTGTGATATCGGACTGAGCACGCAAGATCCTGGCGGTATCTACAACAACTCTTCATTTCCGAGTAAGATCCTTTCTTATCTGGCGAACGGATTGCGTGTGGTAACCGTGCGCATTCCCGTCATCGAGACATCCGATGTCAGCGATATCGTATATTATTACGACAAGCAGACACCGCAAAGTATCGCTGACGCGATACTGTCAGTCGATTTGACAAAAGAGTACGACAGCCGCCGCCATATTGAACAACTACATTTGAAATTTTTGGCGGAGATGCGTACTTTGTTGGCATTGATCTAAAAAAATTGATAGAAAGCGGCAGAAGAATGAAACGATATTTATTTGCTCATATTTTTAACTTTTCCAGTTTGCAGTTCATTATGGGGTGCATTGATGCTATGCATGAGGCAAAGATCAACACCGATGTGAGCCGGCATTTATTTGTTATCCGAAGTACAGATACTTTTCGGGCGATCAAAGCAAAGTATCCGAATGAAGATAATATCGTTCTTTCCGACTCAAGCGAAAGTATTATCAATCTATATGCAAAACAAAGTGAGTGGGTCATTGTCCACGGATTTATGTCGTTATTTGAGGTTTTTTATATTTTTCCGTGGAATTTACATCGAATCATTTGGAGAACATGGGGCAGCGATGCCGGAACAAATTGTTATCCGGGAGAGCCGTTTGTTAATTTTGGAAAGAAGGTTCTGGACTTTTTGAGGCGACCTTTGATCAGGCGTTTTGCTTTGATCGGAGTAGGCAGTATTTTGGATTCTTATGATATCGAAGCAAGATACGGAAATGTTAAAGTGATGCCGATGTATTATAAAGTTGATCCGCATGATGCTGTAATTTCTACAGAACGAGCAAAACGCGAACACGGTATCAATGTTTTGATCGGTCATTCCGGCTTTTCAAACGATAAGCACATTCAGGCAACAAAGTACTTGGAAAAATATAAAGATCGGGATATTACATATCATTATGTTTTTTCTTACGGAGACAAGCCTTATATGGAACGGGCGGAAGCAGAGATCCGAAAAATGGTCGGTGATAAGGCCGTTTTTATAAAAGAAAAAATGCCTTATGACGAGTATGTGACATTCTTAGAAACGATGGATTTGGGCGTGTTTTTGGGAGACAAGTCGTATGCTTTAGGAAACATTTCGGCTTTATGTGCTTTTCAGAAGTGGTTGTTTTTAAGTGATGGAGGACTATTGGCAAAGGCGTTCAGCCACTATCATATCCCGTATCTCACAGCGGATGAAGTATCCGACATGGATTTTGATACATTTGAGCAAAAACTGAAAACGCAGAATGAACGGGCAACTGTAGCTGCGGCAGTTTCATTTGAAGAAAAGTGTGAGAAGTGGAAAAATATTTTTGAGTATTTGTTGGGAAATAACGGAAGAGGAAACAAATGAAAGATAGCAAACAGGTAGTTTTATCCGGCTTTTTATGGAAATTTTTTGAGCGATGCGGCGCACAATTGGTCACCTTCACGGTCTCCATCGTTTTAGCTCGTATCCTTGCACCGGAAGTTTACGGAATTGCATCCTTGGTCCTGGTAATCATCAATATTTTGGAAGTATTTGTCAATTCCGGATTTGGTTCTGCGTTGATCCAGAAAAAGGATGCGGATGACACGGATTTTTCATCGGTGTTTTATTTTAATCTGGCTTTTGGATTAACACTTTATGTGCTGTTGTATTTTGCAGCACCGATGATTGCGACATTCTATAAGATACCCGAGATATGCAAAATGGTACGGGTAGTCGGCTTGGAAGTCATTGTTTTTTCGGTTAAGAATATACAGCATGTTTATGTTTCGAAGCATATGCTGTTTAAGAAATTTTTCTTTTCAACTTTGATCGGTACGATCACGGCAGCCGTTGTCGGTATTATTATGGCACTTAACGGCTGCGGCGTTTGGGCATTGATCGCACAGTATATGATCAACAGTACCGTAGATACGATCGTGGTATGGATCACGGTCCCATGGCGTCCGAAATGGCTGTTTTCTTTCAGCCGTTTGAAAAAACTGATCTCATACGGTTGGAAGATGCTTGCTTCCGGCTTACTCGATACGCTTAATGCGGATTTGCGCGATCTTCTGATCGGCAAATTCTATTCCACAAGTTCTTTGGCGTTTTATAATAAAGGCAAGCAGTTATCATCGGCATTTATCAATAATATCAATACTTCCATCGGTTCGGTTCTGTTTCCGAGTATGGCGAAGATCCAGGATGATATCGGACTTGTGAAGCGTTATACGCAGCTTGCCATTAAGACCTGCACATTTATTATCATGCCAATGATGGCAGGGTTGGCAGCGTGCGCAGAGCCGCTGGTGTTGCTTTTACTTGGTGAAAAGTGGCTTCCATGTGTACCGTTTATCCGTGTGTTTTGTTTCACCAGTGCATTTTTGCCGGTACATACATCCAATCTGAATGCGATCCAAGCATTGGGAAGAAGCGACCTTTTTCTTAAATTGGAAATCGAAAAGAAAGCGGTTGGGTTGATTTTTTTGCTGATCACACTGCCGATCAGCCCGATCGTTATGGCTTACGGTGTTTTGGTTTCATCTATATGCAGCCAGATCATCAACGCTTCACCCAATAAGAAACTGCTGGATTATCACTATTTGGAGCAGTTGAAAGATATGCTTCCTCAGATTTCGCTTTCTCTGCTTATGGGAGTTGTCGTGTTTTGCGTGTCGCTTTTGAAACTTTCACCGATCCTGACATTGGTGATCCAGATCCCCCTTGGTGTTTTGCTTTATATCGGCGGTGCTTATATTTTTAAGATTGACAGTCTCGAATTTGTTTTTCGTACTGCGAAGCAGTTTTTGAAAAAGGATAAATAATCGGCCGTCGGCGTTTTGAGAGGTGAAAAAATGAAACCGTTTTTAGTAGATGTACCGGTTAAAGTCGAAATTTGGATCAGACCGGACGCGCAGAAGAGACAGTTTGAAGTGCTCAAACAGGCAAGACCGAGCATTATGTTTCTGATTTCGGACGGCGGCAGAAACGAAAAAGAGTGGGAAGCCATCCGTGCAAACCGAAAAATGATCGATGAGGGCATTGATTGGGACTGTATCGTTTATCGTATGTATAAGGAAGAAAACAACGGTTTATACACCATGGGAAAAGAAAAAGCCGGGTTGATTTGGAATCATGTTGACAGATGCGTTTTTCTGGAAGACGATTATGTTCCCTCAGTCAGTTATTTTCGCTTTTGTGCGGAAATGCTGGAAAAATACAAAGACGACAGACGCGTGATGGCGATTTGCGGAATGAATCATGAAGGTGTTTCCGAAAATGTACCTGCCGATTATTTCTTCTCACACGCCGGCAGTATCTGGGGGATGGCGACATGGAAAAGAGTTGTTGAAAAGCGCGGCTGGTATCAGGAACATCCGATCAGCGATCCATACTATCTGTCTCTTTTAAAATATGCGACAAGCAGGCATAAGAATTTTTTTAAAAAAGTTCAGCAATCCGCATTTCAAGAGAATTACGAAGGACATATTAAAGGCGGAGAATTCTGGTATGCGTATGAAATGTTTACGCAATATGGGTTGATGATCGTGCCAAAGTACAATCTGATCTCCAATGTGGGCTGTACGGCAGATGCGGCACACTCCGATGAACTCAAGATGCTCCCGCGCGGCATTCGCAGAGCTTTCAATATAAAAACATACGAATTGAATTTTCCGCTTCGGCATCCGGACTATGTGATGAAGGATGTGGATTATCAGAAACGGGTAGACCGTATTATGGGAAATATTTGGTATATCAGGATCTACCGTGAGATCGAATGTGCTTTTCTGACTTTGCGTTATAAGGGAATCAGCGGAGTTATCAAGCGGACAAAAAAAGTCATCGGCAGAAGAACAAATATAATATGCGAAAAGTAAGAATGTGAGGAGAAGATAAAATGTCACTTTTTAAGGATAAAACTTTAATGATCACCGGTGGTACAGGCTCATTCGGCAATGCGGTGCTCAACCGATTTTTAACGACCGATATCGGCGAGATCCGTATTTTTTCCCGCGATGAAAAAAAGCAGGACGATATGCGTCATGAGTATCAGATCAAATATCCCAACGATTATCAGAAGATCAAATTCTACATCGGTGATGTGCGTTCTTTGCAGTCCTGCAAAGATGCGATGCACGGCGTCAACTACATTTTCCACGCCGCAGCTTTGAAGCAGGTGCCTTCCTGCGAGTTTTTCCCGATGGAGGCGGTACGCACGAATATTATCGGCACGGATAATGTGCTGACGGCTGCAATTGATGAAGGCGTCGAGTGCGTGATCTGTCTTTCGACCGATAAGGCGGCGTATCCCATCAACTCTATGGGTAAGTCCAAAGCGCTTGAAGAGAGTGTGGCGATCGCAAAGTCACGCTATTCGGGCAAGACCAAGATTTGTTGCACCCGCTACGGCAATGTTATGTGTTCTCGCGGCTCTGTGATCCCCCTTTGGATTGACCAAATTCAATCCGGAAATCCGATCACGCTGACCGAGCCGAAGATGACGCGCTTCATTATGTCTTTGGATGAGGCAGTCGATTTGGTGCTTTTTGCGTTTGAAAACGGCGAAAACGGCGATCTGCTCATCCAAAAGGCACCGGCTTGCACCATTCAGACGCAGGCAGAGGCCGTTTGTGAACTCTTCGGTGGTAAGAAGGAAGATATCAAGGTAATCGGCATTCGTCACGGCGAAAAGATGTATGAAACACTTTTAACCAACGAAGAATGCGCCAAAGCGGTGGATATGGGTAAATTCTACCGCGTTCCTGCGGATAACCGCGGTTTGAACTATGATAAGTTCTTCAAAGACGGGGACGAGAAGCGAAATACCCTCACAGAATTCAATTCCAACAATACCACGATTTTGAATGTCGAGGAGACCAAAGCAAAGATCGCTTCGCTCGCTTATATCCAAGAAAGATTGGCGGAGAAGAAAGATTGATTTTTTCAGCGCACAGGGAGGCTAACATGGACTTTGATTTTACATGGAAGAATAACGGCAAAATTAAACTTTTGATTATCGTCGGGACAAGACCGGAGATCATCCGCCTTGCCGCAACGATGAAACGCTGCCGTGAGTATTTTGACTGTTGCATTGCCCACACCGGACAGAATTACGACAAAAACCTCAACGATGTTTTTTGGTCGGATTTTGATCTCGGCAATCCTGATCTGTGGCTCAATGTGGTGGGCGATAATCTCGGTCAGACCTGCGGCAATGTACTTGCGCGTTCTTATGAATTGATGGAAGCGATCAAACCCGATGCACTTTTGGTGCTCGGTGACACCAATTCATGCCTCTCTGCAATTTCAGCCAAGCGTTTGCATATCCCGATTTTTCACATGGAAGCAGGCAATCGCTGCAAAGATGAATGCTTACCGGAAGAGACCAATCGCCGTATCGTCGATGTGATCGCCGATGTCAATTTGCCCTATTCGGAAGCGGCGAGAAGATACCTCATCGAACTCGGTATGCCCAAAGAGCGCACTTATGTGACGGGCAGTCCGATGGCGGAGGTTTTGCACGGCAATCTTGAAAAAATCGAAAAGAGCGATGTGCTGGAACGGTTAGGACTCAAAGAAAATCAGTATATTTTGCTCTCGGCGCACCGCGAGGAAAATTTAGATACGGAGAAAAACTTCCTTTCTTTGTTCCGCGCCATCAATGCGCTTGCGGAAAAATACGATATGCCGATCCTCTATTCCTGCCATCCGCGCTCCAAAAAGCGTTTGGAAACAAGCGGTTTTCAACTCGATCCACGCGTGAGAGTCACTGAGCCGCTCGGCTTTAACGATTACAACAAACTGCAAATGAATGCCCTTGCCATTGTCTCCGATAGCGGCACATTGCCCGAAGAGAGCAGTTTTTATCTTTCCATCGGAAAACCCATTGCCGCAGTTTGCATCCGCACCTCGACCGAGCGTCCCGAGGCAGTGGAAGCAGGCGATTTTATCATTGCCGGTATTACGACAAATGAACTGTTGCAGGCAACGGATATGGCGATAACAATGAAGCAAAACGGCGTTCTCGGTAAGCCCTGTCCCGACTATACGGATGAATGTGTTTCGATGAAAGTCGTGCGTATCATCCAGTCGTATGTCAGTATCGTTAACCGTATGGTATGGAGAAAAGATATATGAATAAAAGAAAACTTGCATTTGCCCTGCGTGGATTGATCAATGCATTCCCCTTCAACAACAAAATTTCGGGGGGGGGTGGACTGTCGATCGAGAATAAGGGTGCGGTTTTGAGAAAGTGCAGAATTGTCTCCGGCGGTCGGAATAATAAAATTGTTTTGGGCGCAAATACGATGTTGGACCATTGCGTTATCCGTTTTTACGGCAGCGATAATACGATTGTGATCGGCGACAACTGTCTTGCAAGAGAAGTCACTTTCTATATGGAGGATTGCGATAATGCGATCACGGTCGGCAACGGCACCAACCTTTGCGGAAAAGCGGAATTTGCAACTATTGAGGGAACGAAGATTTCACTCGGAGAAGGATGTTTGTTCTCCTCCGACATTATGGTAGTGACCGGCGACAGTCATTCGATTTTAGACGCAAGCAATCAACGCATCAATCCGTCACAAGATATTAAAATCGGCAATCGGGTATGGGTTGGACACCGTGTGTCCATTCGCAAAAATGCCTCGATTGCGGACGACACCGTGATCGGAGAAGGTGCTATTGTGACAAAAGCATTTTCCGAAACCAACACCGTGTTGGCAGGTGTTCCGGCAAAAGTGATCAAGACCGGAGTTCATTGGCAGTTTGAGCGCATTTAATATGGAGAGAGAAATGCAGGCAAAAAGATATCGTTACATTGATTCGTTAAAGGGCATTTCGTGTTTGATGGTGATGTTTTGCCATTATATTTGCGTACTAAAATATGCAACTGAAATGACAGTTTTGGATGTATCTATAATTCAAAGATTTGCGCAAAGTAATTTTGGTATTTTGATAGATGAAGATTTTTGGCTTCAATTGTTTTTTGTCGCGAGCGGTTTTTTGCTCATACAAGCCAAAATAGAATCTATTGCTGATTTGATCAACAAATCCTGTAATCGTTTTTTGCGGTTCTATTTGCCGATTTTGTCAGCTTGCTGCATCATTTACACCATGGGCAAGACAATGGGTTTCCCTATTTCGGACACTAAGGCACTATTTGCTTGCAAATGGTTTCAACAGTACTATCCAAGAGAATTTGTCTGGAAGGATTTAATCATAGACCCAATTAAAACAGTATTGTATGCCGGATCGCTTTTCAATGGTCCCTATTGGGTCATCAGTATGATGTTTTATTCATCGCTTTTGATTTATTTGCTTTCCTATTTGTTTCGCAAGCAAAAAAAGCAGGCATATTTATTTCTGTCCGTGTTGGCTTTTGCGTTTGCCGCCGGGCTCTTGATTTCCAAAGTAATTTTCGGATGTTTGATCGGCGCTGCGACAGGGATATTGGCAAAGCATTGCCTTGAGATAACGGATCAGTTTAAACGCAAGAAAGCGAGAATAGTTTTCTGCGTTTTGATAGTAGTTGTTGCCTTTTTGCCATTGGGATTACACCGTTTTCTGACGGAGCGTCTTGATGTGGCTTTTTTGCAATATCAGAATAATACATACGGCGTTGTTTATTGGGCTTTGATCGTGTTTTTGATCAGCAGATTGGACAACTTTAATCTTAATAAATCGCGTGAATATATATATATATATAACGGGTAGAGTTAATCGCGTCAGTTTTGGTATTTATTCATTTCATTGGCCGGTTTTTTGCTCTCTCGGCACATGGATTATGCTGCATAATTGGTCGGTAAAGGGGTTCATTTTCGCAGTGGTTGCATCGGTACTTTGTACGTTCCTGCTTTCTGCTCTTTATAACCGATTTATTGAGAACAATATTACAAAGATATTGAAAAAATTCAAAGTAATTGATATTCTAATTAAAAAGCAAGAAAAACAGCGAGGTGAGAGTATTGAAAATTTTAGTGACCGGCGCAAAGGGAATGGTGGGTACCGCTCTTTGCAACAACCTGAAAAACATCCGCGACGGAAAAAACAAAACGAGACCGAATTTGACCGTGGATGAGATTTTTGAGTACGATATCGACTCCACGCCCGAGCAGTTGGATGCCTACTGCAAAGAGGCTGATTTTGTATTCAACCTTGCCGGCGTCAATCGCCCGCAAAACAATGATGAATTTATGGCGGGCAATTTCGGCTTTGCATCCACTTTGCTTGATACTTTGAAAAAGTATCATAACAAGGCGACGGTGATGCTTTCATCCTCCATACAAGCGACGCTTGTCGGCCGCTATGACGGCGAGTACGGCAGAAGCAAGAAAGCAGGGGAGGAACTCTTTTTCTCCTATGCCGAGGAGACGGGCGCAAGAGTTGCGGTCTACCGCTTTCCGAATTTGATGGGACACAGCAGACCGAAATACAATTCCTTTGTCTCCACGCTTTGCTATTGCGTGGCAAATGACGAAGGTTATACGGTCAATGACCGCAATGCCGAATTGGAATTGCTCTATATCGACGATTTGGTAGACGGGATGTTCGACCTTTTGGAAGGAAAGGAACACCGTTGTGAATTTGACGGTATTGAGGCGGTCGAGACGAAGGACGGACGCTATTGCTATGTACCGCAGTCGCACAAAGTGACATTGGGCGAGATCGTCGATTTGCTTGAACAGTTTAAGGCGCAGCCGACGACCTTGCTGATGCCGAAGATGCCCGACGGCAGTTTTGCCAAGAAACTCTATTCGCTTTATCTCACATATCTGCCGACCGAAAAATTCAAGTACACGTTGAAAATGAATACAGATGACCGCGGATCCTTTACGGAACTTTTACATACGGCAGATTGCGGACAAGTGTCCGTTAACATATCCAAACCCGGTATCACCAAAGGTCAGCATTGGCACAATTCCAAATGGGAACTCTTTATCGTGGTGTCGGGACATGGCTTGATCCAAGAGCGCAACATCAACACCGGCGAAACAGTCGAATTTGAGGTGAGCGGCGAGAAGATCGAGTCCGTTCACATGATCCCGGGTTGGACACACAATATTATCAATCTGAGCGAAACGGAAGATTTGGTGACCGTGATGATCTGTAACGAGATCTTTGATCCCGATCGACCGGACACATTTTTTGAGAAAGTGTAGGAAATCAAAATGTCTATCAATGTAACGCGTTCTTCTATGCCGGATTTCTTCGAATATTGCGAAGAGATCAAAGAACTTTGGGACAGCCACTGGCTGACCAATATGGGTTGCAAACACAAGCAGTTGGAAGCAGATTTGAAGGCGTATTTGCATACGCCGAACATTACCCTTTATGTCAATGGCCATCTGGCACTGGAAAATGTCATTGCGGCACTTGATTTGCCCAAGGGGTCCGAAGTGATCACAACGCCGTTTACCTTTGCCTCGACCACGCACGCGATCGTCAGAAACGGTTTGAAGCCGGTATTTTGCGACATCAATCCGGATGACTATACGATGGATGTTTCCAAGATCGAATCCTTGATCACCGACAAAACATCGGCGATCGTTCCGGTTCATGTCTATGGCAATCTCTGCGATGTGGAAGCCATTGACAAAATTGCAAAGAAACACGGCTTGAAGGTGGTATACGATGCAGCTCACGCGTTTGCCGTGAAGTATAAGGGCATCAGTTCCGCCAATTTCGGCGATGCCGCTATGTTCAGTTTCCACGCGACCAAGGTATTCAATACGATCGAAGGCGGCGCAGTTTGCTATCAGGACGATAGTTTTGTCGAAGTGCTCGACAATTTGAAGAATTTCGGCATTAAGGGATCGGAATATGTCCCCTATGTCGGCGGAAATGCAAAGATGAACGAGTTTGCCGCGGCTATGGGTATATGCAATCTGCGTCATCTGGATGCGGAAATCGAAAAACGCCGTAAAGTTGTGGAGCATTACCGCGCAAGATTGTCAGGTGTGCCCGGCATCAAACTGAGTGTTATTCAAAAAGATGTAACCTCGAACTATGCGTATTTCCCTGTTGTCTTTGACGGGTATAAATATTCACGCGATGATGTCTTTGCCATGTTGGCAAAAGAAGGCATCATTGCCAGAAAGTATTTCTATCCGCTGACCAATAGTTTTGCCTGCTATGAGGGGCAGGAGTGGTACGGTACGGAAAAGACACCGGTGGCAGATTATATGGCGAGCCGTGTATTGACATTGCCGCTTTATGCAGATTTGACCGTTGAAGATGTTGATCGGATCTGTGATATCATATTAGGATAATTTCAGGCGGTTGGATGGTAATTTCAGATGAATAGCATAAGAAGAACAAATACCCCTATAATTGCCACGGGGGGGGTACACGAAATAGTACCCTGAAGAAGGAACGGAATTCCAATCTGGAACTTTTTCGTATTATTGTGATGTTGCTCATTATTGCACATCACTATGTGGTGAATTCGGGTTTGACTGCACCTAACGGTCCGGTTTTCGAAAATCCGCTCTCTGCTCATTCCGTTTTTTTGATCCTTTTCGGAATGTGGGGTAAAATCGGGATCAACTGCTTTGTAATGATCACGGGTTATTTTATGTGTGAGAGCAATATTACGCTCAAAAAGTTTTTGAAACTCTTGTTGGAAGTCGAATTTTATCGCGTTTTGTTCTATGCCGTTTTTCTGATTTCTGGTTATCGAGCGTTTTCACTGTCCGACCTGGTAAAAGCAATTTTGCCCGTCAGTGGTGTCTCGACCGGTTTTACGGGATGCTTTCTGTTGTTTTTCCTGTTTATTCCGTTTTTGAATATTCTAATTCAACACATGAATGAAAAGCAGCATTTGCTGCTGATTGCCCTTTGTTCGTTTATTTATGTTATACTCGGAACGGTACCGAAGATCGCGGTAACGATGAACTATGTTTCATGGTTTATGGTGATCTATATTATCGCTTCTTATATCAGGCTTTATCCGAAAAAATGGTTTGACGATACGAAACTGACTGCCGGTGCAGCACTCTTTTTTGTCATTGCATCTGTTTGCAGTGTGTTAATCATGCAATGGGTATCGGTTAAGTTCGGTTTTGCAAGTTGTTATGCGTTTGTGATGGATTGCAACAAGATCCTCGCTGTTTTTACGGCGATAGCGGCTTTTTGCTTTTTCAAAAATCTGAAAATTAAAAACAGTAAGTTTATCAATACTATTGCGGCATCAACTTTCGGCGTGTTGCTCATTCATGCAAATTCCGATACCATGCGGCAATGGCTTTGGAGAGATTTTTTGAACAACATCGGTGCGTATGATAGCGATTTGCTCTATGTCCATGCATTTGTATCTGTAATCAGTATCTTTATCATTTGCTCCGTTATTGATATTTTGAGACGAAAATTATTGGAAGAACCGTTCTTCCGGCGGTTTGATAAGATTAAAAAAACATAATTATTTACAAAAGAAAGGATGTTACTATGAAAGGCATTATTCTTGCGGGCGGAAAAGGAACGCGTCTTTATCCGATGACAAAGGCAGTTTCCAAACAACTTTTGCCGATTTACGATAAGCCGCTGATTTATTATCCACTTTCCATGCTGATGCTCGCCGGTATTCAGGAAGTACTCATTATTTCCACGCCGGAAGATACGCCGCTTTATGAAAAACTTCTCGGCGACGGAAGTTTGCTCGGTATGCGTTTTACTTACAAAGTGCAGGAAACGCCGCGCGGATTGGCGGACGCCTTTATTCTCGGCGAGGAGTTTATCGGCGACGATTCCGTTTGCCTGGTGCTGGGCGACAATGTTTTTTACGGCTCGGATATGACCAGAATTTTGCGCAAAGCGATCGCAGAGAATACCGGCGCGACGATTTTCGGCTATCCCGTCAAGGACGCCAGGGCATTTGGTGTTGTGGAATTTGATCAAGATCGCAATGTGATCGGTATTGAGGAAAAACCCGAGCATCCAAAGTCCAATTATGCGGTTCCGGGGCTGTATTTCTACGATAACCGTGTAGTTGAGATCGCGAAAAATGTCAAGCCTTCGGCACGCGGTGAGATCGAGATCACGGCGGTGAACAATGCCTATCTTGCGCTTGGCGAATTGAAAGTGAAACTCTTTACCAGAGGATTTGCGTGGCTTGATACCGGTACGCCGGACGGAATGCTCAAAGCAGCCGAATTTGTCGAAGCGGTCCAGGATCGTCAGGGCTTTTATGTTTCCTGCATCGAAGAGATCGCATGGAGACGCGGTTTTATCACCACGGAGCAACTGATCAAAATCGGTGAGACTCTGAAAATGACGGAATACGGTCAGTATTTGCTCAATATTGCCAAGGAGGAGCATTGAGATGAAAACGATTTTAGTCACCGGCGGTGCAGGTTTTATCGGCTCAAACTTCGTGTATCTTTTGCTGGAAGAGCGAAAAGAGTACCGTGTGGTTTGCGTGGATGCACTGACTTATGCCGCCAATATCCATACACTTAACCGCGCAATGGATGATCCGAACTTTGTGTTCTATAAAGAGGATATCCGCAACCGTGACGGTATTTTTGCGATTTTTGAAAAAGAACATCCTGATATTGTGGTCAACTTTGCCGCAGAATCTCATGTGGATCGTTCGATCGAAAATCCGGGTATCTTTTTGGAGACCAATATCCTCGGCACACAGGTAATGATGGATGCCTGCCGCAAATACGGCGTAGAGCGTTTCCATCAGGTTGGCACAGACGAAGTTTACGGCGATTTGCCGCTGAATCGTCCCGATCTCTTTTTCCACGAGGACACTCCAATCCATACATCCAGCCCGTACAGTACATCGAAAGCGTCTGCGGATCTTCTTGCGCTTGCCTATCACAGAACCTACGGCTTGCCGGTAACCATCAGCCGTTGCTCCAACAACTACGGACCTTATCAATTCCCCGAAAAACTGATCCCCTTGATGATCAACAATGCCTCTGCGGACAAGCCGCTTCCCGTGTACGGCGAAGGACTCAATGTCCGCGATTGGCTCTATGTGAAAGATCATTGTTACGGTATTCTTGCGGTTTTGGAAAAAGGAAAAGTCGGCGAAGTTTACAATCTCGGCGGTCACAATGAAAAGGCAAATATCGAGATCGTAAAAATTATTCTCAAAGAACTCGGTAAGCCCGAGAGTCTGATCACGCATGTGGGCGACCGCAAAGGTCACGATCAGCGTTATGCGATCGATCCGAGCAAGGCAAATCGCGAACTCGGCTGGGGTCCGACCACGATGTTTGCCGACGGTATCAAACTGACGATCCAATGGTACAAAGACCACATGGATTGGATGCAGGAATGCACTTCCGGCGATTATATGAAGTATTACGAAATGATGTATAAGGACAGATGATATGAAAAAAGCACTTGTGTTGGCGGGAGGATTTCCGCAGATCGCTTTGATCAAAGAACTTCAAAACCGCGGTTACTATGTCGTATTGGCGGATTGGAATGAAGAACCGGTAGCAAAAAAATATGCAGACAAGTATTATCGGGTTTCTACGCTTGATGTGGATGCAATTCGTAATGTTGCCGTTGACGAAAAGGTAGATTTTCTGATCACCGCCTGCACGGATCAGGCACTTTTGACCGTGGCGAAAGTATCGGAAGAATTGGGCTTGCCGTGCTATATCGACTATCAGACCGGATTGAATGTTACCAACAAGCAGTATATGAAGGATATGTTCGCGCAGCACAATATTCCTACTGCGAAACATATTGTACGGGGAAAGTTGGATGCCAAAGCAATTGAAGGTATGGAATATCCGCTGATTGTCAAACCGGTGGACTGCAATTCGTCCAAAGGTGTTCGAAGATGCGATAATTATGACGAACTCAGCCGTTATTTTGCGGATGCCGTTCAGTTCAGCAGAACCAATACTGCGATCATTGAAGAGTTTGTCGAGGGACAGGAAATCACCGTTGATGTTTATGTGGAAAACGGTGTTGCGCATTTGCTTTCTTATTCCAATTCCGACAAGATCAAAGAAAAGGATAAGTTTGTTATTTTTCGCACCATTAACCCTGCGGCAGTTTCCAATGAAATCGTTGAGCAGATCAAGGTTGTTGCCCAACAGATCGCCGATGCGTTTCATTTGAAGAACAGTCCGATGCTTATCCAAATGTTGACAGATGGGCGGAGAGTTTTTGTAATTGAGTTCAGCGCAAGAACGGGCGGCGGCGTCAAATACCTGTTGATTCGCCATGTCAGCGGTTTTGATGTGATTGGTGCTGTGGTTGATTTGACCGAAGGAAAATTGCCGCACTATGAAGAGAAAAAGGCGAGTTGCAAATACCTTGTAAATGATTTCATTTATTGCAAAAAAGGCGTTTTTGATCATTTAGAAGGTTTTGAAGAACTCAAACAAGCCGGAGTGATCAAAGACTATTATGTTTTTACATGGAAGGGAACGGAATTTACCGACGATGTGAAGGCAAGCGGTGATCGCGTCGGCGGATATACGGTCGTCGGCGATACCCCGGAAGAATTGTTGGCGCGGCACAAGCAGGTGAATAGTACTGTGCGTGTGATGGATCAAGATGGTAACGATATGATGCGTCACGACCTGATTACGGAATTGCTGTATGATGGCAAGTATCTTCGCAGTAAATAAGGTGATGTTATGGATTTGAGGGAAAGCGGTAAACTGATAGCACAATTAAGAAAAGAAGCCGGTTATACTCAAAAATCCCTTGCGGATGCATTGCTGATTACCGATAAAGCAGTTTCTAAGTGGGAACGCGGTGTTTGTATGCCGGATGCTTCCTTGTTGACAAAATTGTCTATGCTTCTGGATACCGACATTGATTATCTGATTTCCGGTAAAAAACCGTATGACGGTGAAAAATGGAGTGGGATCATTGATGTCGGCGAAGTGGAACATAGTCTTGCCGAAAAGCCATTATTGTTTTACTTGCTATCCTATTTTGCATTGGTCGGTGTGACCGATGTCTGCATTAAAACCGAAAATAAAGACTATGTGAAAGCACTCAATCTTTCTCAATACGGGTTTTGCATCTCTTTTGATGAAATGCAGTCTGCTCGAACAATTATATTGTATGAACCGTTTCTTCTCTACGGTGTTAATCTGACACGGCAGTTTCAACACTGTATGTCCTGCGGTACTACAATGATTCCGTATGTCAACGGAGAAGAAATACCGCTTATTTTCTCACATCATTATACACACGAGATTACCTATAATCGTCAAAAATCCGAAAGAAAAAATCTTGGAAGAGGCACGACATTCATAAGATTACAAAGTAATGACGACTATGCAGATGCACAGGAGTTTATCCGTATTTGTGAAAAACATAGCGGAACTAAAATCGCGGATCTGCAAGAAATCAGTATTTTGCGCGGATTAGTTTAAAAAACGGTTAGAATTTGATTTTTTACCGTTGGTTTGCTTTTTTGAAAAAGTAAACCAACGGTATACATTTAAATGTTATTATAGTTCTATAATGAACCTATATAATTATGAAAGGTGGAATTTTTATGCCGCTTTCTTTATGGTATCTTATTTTGATGCTTGGCGTGATTTGCATTTGGTTTATGCTTTTGAAACGCCCAATTTGGGAATCTATGGGACTTGCATTCCTGGCTTTGGTTGCCGTAACCGGTACATGGGATAGTTTGGGGGCATTCTTTGAAAAAGGAATGTCAACCTCACTGCTATATTCTATGGTCGTGTTCATCGGTATGTCAGCCATTATGACAAAGACCAAAATCATTGAAGGCGCCGTTAATTTTATTTTGGCATTGTTGGGCAGACTTCCCGGCGGTGCAGGCTATGCGGCGGTGGTCGCGTCCGGCTTTATGGGTGCCTTATCCGGTTCCGGCCCGGGCAATGTTATGTCAACCGGCGTCATTACCATCAGAGCAATGAAAGAATCGGGCTATCCCGCGGAACTTGCCGCAAATGTAGAAAGCAACGCAAGTTATCTTGGCAATATGATTCCGCCTTCTTCCAATATTGTTGCAGCACTTGGCGCTTTGACTGCTTTTTACGCAAGTTTGGGAATGGAAAATCCGTTATCCATCGGCTCGTTTTGGGTTGTATGTTGGGGATGCTCACTTTGGTTTATTCTTGCCCGTCTGATCACAGTATTTGCTTTTGTTAAGTATTATAAGATCAAACCTATGGAAAAAGCGAAAATTCCGAGCATGAAAGAAACTTTTCACAGTAGTTGGCAAGGACTGCTTCTTCCGGTCATTATACTTGTGCCGTTCATTGTTGACTTCTTCTTTAACAATGCAACCGCATTTCCGGGTATGACCTTTTTTGCCGATCGCCTCGGTGCAGACGGCGCGAAAAGTTATTCAAGTTCCCTTTTGTTCTTTGTTGCCGGTATTGCGGCATTCTACGCTATTATTGTAATGCTCTTTAAGAACAAAAAGGCGGTGAGTTTCAAAAATATTGTCTCGATGCTTAGTGGGGGAGCAAAAGGTATTGCCTCAACAGTCGGTACATGCTTGTTCGGTTATATGATCGGTGCATTGTTCGCAAAAATTGATGCTATGACAGAACTCGGTGCTTTCCTTGAATCCTTGCAAATGGGTAAGTTCGGCTTAGCATTGCTTATTCCGCTGATTACCTGTTTTATGGGTATGGTGATTCCCGGTTCTTCACTGGTTTCCGTATTTGGCGCCTTATTTATTGCACTGTTCGCCACACAAGGCGCAAATCCTGTTTTAGTCGCTGCTATGCTTCCTTGCTTCTGCGGTGTTATGTGTGGTATTACTCCTCCGTTGGCACTTGGTATGTATGCCGGTATGTCTATTGCGGAATCGGATCCCGGTAAGACGATCGTTAACGATCTTTGGTGGGTGGCTGCACAGTATGTTTTAGAGGTAATTGTTCTTTTGGGCTGGCTTCCCATTTTAGGACTGTAAGGAGGAAATAGAAATGAGTGAGACCCGTAAAAAAATTACAGTTGTTTTTGAATGGATCATCGGAGTTGCTTTGGCAATTTGTCTGTTTGTGGGTGGTTTAGGATTTTTAGGCTTTATTTATGCCCTTATTGTTGGTGGCGAAACGGCTGCGGCTATTTGCACATGGCTTTCCGGAGTGTTTTATGTAAACTTAATCAAACTTTCGACGATCACGACATTGGCGTGTATGTTATTGCAGTATGTAAACGGTAACGCAAAATGGCGCAATCCGTTTCGAGGGAAATCCAAGGCAGAATAATAGCAAAGGTCATAAATGTTGTTTTACTAATTTGAAAAAGGTGATTGCAGTTGCAATCACCTTTTTCAAATTTTTATTAATACTTATGAACAACTAAACCAACGGTGTAG
>JAZUIU010000018.1:0-9742 GCA_045642405.1 Oscillospiraceae bacterium | reverse complement strand
CAAAAGGAAACACCCCTTTAGGGGTAGCCCGAAGAAGTAATGCAAGTGGCGAACCTCTTTCGGAGCCCCTTTAGGGGTGTGGCCTGTAAAAAGCCCTTCTAGGGCTTATTCAAGCCTCCGGCTTAGCCGGAGGTTGTGACTTTTGCATTTTCCTATTGTAAAAAGAGGAAGAATGGAGTAAAATATAGGAAACAAACTTTGGAGGTAATGAAAATGATCGAAATTACGAAAGATACCATTATCGGCGATATTCTAGATATCGCACCGCAAACGGCTCCGATTTTCCTTTCTATCGGAATGCACTGCCTCGGTTGCCCGTCTTCCCGCGGTGAAACGGTGGAAGAAGCTTGCGCCGTACACGGCATCGACTGTGCCAAATTGCTTGAAGTGGTGAATGAAGCCGCAAATAAAAGCCAAGAGCAGTGAGCGGCAGGCTTGAATTACAGCCGCGGCTTCATCTGATTTCCACCCTTGTACCGCAAAACGCGAAGTTGGTGGATGTCGGAACGGATCACGGCTATTTGCCGATCTTTCTTTTGCAAGAAGGGCGGATTACTTCTGCGATTGCAACGGATATCGGCGTTGAGCCGCTTGCGCACGCAAAAAGAACGGCAAACGAACAGGATATATCTGATATTGATTTCCGTTGTTGTGACGGATTATGCGATGTTGCGCCGCAAGAAATCGATACCGTTGTCATTGCAGGTATGGGTGGTGAAACCATTTGCCACATTTTGCAGGAGGCGGTATGGACAAGGGAAGAGGGGCGATTGCTCCTTTTGCAGCCGATGACCAAAGTGGAGTTGCTTCGCAAATGGCTTTATGCAAACGGATACCATATCGCTCGGGAACATTTGGTGCGTGATAAAGGCATTTTGTACACGGTTTTTTCCGTATACGGTGGGGAAGCAGAACCTTTGACATTGGCGCAACTCTATGGCGGTGTCAATGTGCAAAGTGATCCGCTCTATCCGGAGTATCTCAAAGAGCGTATTAAAAAAGCAGAATATGCTCTTGCGGGTTTGCGTCGTTCTACACGCAACGATACCGCCGGGCGCATCGAAGAGTCAGAGGAAATATTGCGCGCATTAAAATCACTTTGAGGAGTGCTGATATGCCGAAAGTAAAAGAGATAGAAGCAAAAATCTTTGAGTGGGCACCGCAGTCGCTGGCGTTTCCGTGGGATAATGTCGGACATTTGATTGGTGACGCAAATGACAGTGTCCGTAAGATTTTGATTGCTTTGGATATTACGCCCGATGTTATTTCAGAGGCGATTTCGATCAAGGCAAATCTGATCGTCAGCCATCATCCGATTATGAATTGTCACTGGAACGAAGTGCAGAATGTACGCGCGGATACCTTGCAGGGCAAAATGATCATAGAACTTCTGAAAAACGGAATTTCCGCGATCTGTATGCACACCAATCTGGATTGCGCCAAAGGCGGTGTAAATGATTGCCTTGCGAAAAAACTCGGTTTGCGTCGTATTTCCGCGCTTGGCGAAGATAAAATCGGCAGAATCGGCACACTTTCTTCAAAATTAGGGCTTGCAGAGTTCCTGCGAACTGTGGTACAATTATTAGAAACGAATGGTCTGCGTTATCGGGATGCAGGAATTCCCGTTCATAAGGTGGCGGTCGGCGGCGGCGCTTGCGGCGATTATCTCGAACAAGCGATTGCTTCGGGATGCGATACCTTTGTCACTGCGGATTTGAAGTACAATCACTTTTTGGATCATCCGCAGATCAACATCATCGACGCCGGTCATTTCCCGACTGAAAATGTTGTTTGTCCTGCAATACAAATCTATTTGCAAGAAAAATTTCCCAAGATCGAAACCGTATGTTCCGCATCTCATCGAGATGTGATAGAGTATTATATTTCAGAGAAAAAATAAGGAGAAATCATTATGTCCGGACATTCCAAATGGCACAACATCCAAAAGACGAAAGGTGCCGCAGACGCGAAACGCAGTGCTGCATTTACAAAAATCGCAAAGGAGATCATCGTCGCGGTGAAACAAGGCGGCAGCGGCGATCCCAATAACAACTCCCGTTTGGCGACGGTCATTGCGAAGGCAAAAGCCGCCAATATGCCCAACGACAACATCAAGCGCACGATTGATAAAGCAATCGGATCGGGTAACACCGACAACTATGAAGCGGTTACCTATGAAGGCTACGGTCCTTGCGGTGTTGCCGTGATTGTGGAGGCTTTGACCGATAACCGCCAGCGTACCGCACCGGAAGTTCGCCACTACTTTGATAAATTCGGCGGCAATCTCGGTGCACAAGGGTGTGTGAGTTGGTCTTTTGACCGCAAGGGCGTAATCGTGATCGACAACGAAGACGGTGATTACGATGAAGATACCGCCATGATGGACGCTTTGGAAGCAGGTGCTTCCGATTTCCAGCCCGACGGCTCTGTTTTTGAGATCACAACCGAACCGGACGCTTTCAACGATGTTGTCAAGGGCTTGGAAGAAAAAGGCTATACCTTTGTCAGCGCCGATATTGAACTTGTTCCTCAGAACTATGTTAAACTCACTTCGGAAGATGATGTGCATAACATGGAAAAACTGATCGACTTTTTGGAAGAAAACGAGGATGTGCAGAATGTCTGGCACAACTGGGATAATGACTGATTGACAGAAAGAGATGTGATGATCATGTCCGATACCAAGAAAATTGTAGGATTAAGTTTGCTCACCGCAATCGTTGCGATACTGCAATTTCTCGGCAGTTTTGTCCGTTTTGGCCCGTTTTCCATTTCCCTTGTATTGATTCCCATCGTGGTTGGCGCCGCGCTTTACGGCATCGGTGCAGGTGCATGGCTTGGTGCCGTCTTTGCAGCGACGGTTTTTTTAAGCGGCGATGCCGCACCCTTTCTCGTTGTCAACCCGCCTGCAACCATCGCCATTGTTGTTGCAAAAGGCGTTTTGGCAGGCTTGATCGCAGGCACCCTTTATCGCATCATTGCATGTAAAAATCAGATCGTCGCTGCAATTTGTGCGGCGGTTGCCTGTCCGCTCGTCAACACCGGAGTTTTCTATTTTGGATGCCGGTACTTCTTTTTTGACATTGTGAAGGGTTGGGCAGAAGCAGCCGGTTTGCTCTCTGCAAATTCATTTTTTGCAATGTTTTTCGGCGTGATCGGTGCCAATTTCTGCGTGGAGATGCTCATCAATGTTGTGCTTTCACCCGTAATTGTCCGTTTGATCAACATCGGTCGCAGGAAACATATTTCATAAAAACAGATATGAGAAAAGGACAGTGTGTGACACTGTCCTTTTCATATTGATGAGCAAAACTGTAAGCCGGGTTCTGTATCAAACGGTCATCTATCTCGTTGTATCGTTGCCGATACAATCAAGCCACCCCGGGAGCGGTCGGGCCAACCTATTGCTCCCATACCGGTGTTGCTCCGAATAGAGTTTACAGCGACGGTCACTTCCGTGCCGTCGGGTGCGCTCTTACCGCACCTTTCCACCCTTACCTTCAAAGAAGGCGGTTTATTTCTGTTGCACTTTTCCTAAGATCGCTCTTGGCGGGCGTTACCCGTTATTCTTGCCCTGTGGAGCCCGGACTTTCCTCATACGCGGCCTTTCGGCGTGCGCACGCGACCGTCTGTTTTACTCGATTTGTATTGTACGCAATCTTTCCGAATTTGTCAAGAAAAGAGTTTTCAAAGACTGAAAGAGTATAAAAATTTAACTATGAAAAAATTAGAGAATTCCGGTACAAATTCATTGCTTTTTGCATAGGATTGCGCTATAATAATTTTGATTGCTGAAATGAGGTAATAATTGCATGACAATTTGGGAATATTTAAGCAGTTTGAAGAATAAAACCGTTGCCGTTCTCGGCATCGGTGTATCCAACACACCGCTTATTGCGCTTTTAAGAAAGCATGATATCACCGTGTTTGCCTGCGACAAAAAAGAACGCAAGGACTTGGGCGATACGGCGGAGTATTTGGAGTCTCTTGGTGTAACGCTTTATTTGGGTGCAGATTATTTGGATCATTTGGAGACAGCGGATGTGATTTTCCGCACACCGGGGATGCGTCCGGATGTTCCGCAACTGCTTGCGGCGAAAAAGCGCGGATGCGAGATCACCTCGGAAATGCAGGTTTTCTTTTCTGTCCGTCCCTGTACGATCATTGCCGTCACAGGAAGCGACGGCAAAACGACCACAACGACTTTGATTTCCGAAATGTTGCGCGCCGCCGGAAAGTGCGTCCATGTCGGCGGCAACATCGGACATCCGCTTTTAGCGGACAGTTTGCAGATGCAGGATGAAGATTATGCAGTTGTGGAATTGTCTTCCTTCCAACTGATGGATATGACGATCTCTGCGCATATTGCCGTTGTGACCAATCTTGCGCCAAATCATTTGGATGTCCATCGTGATATGGAGGAATATATCGCGGCGAAAACGAATGTTTATCGCTATCAAAAAGACGGCGATATCGCCATTTTCAATAACGACAACGCCATCACCGCAGACCTTGCGCGCTTTGCTGACCACACGGTCCGTATGTTCAGCCGCATTGGTACGGTGCAGGACGGCGCAATGGTGAAAAACGGGAATATCGTATTACGCCGCAACGGGGAAGAGCGCATCGTTTTGGCAACGAATGATATTCAGATTCCGGGTGAACACAATGTGGAAAACTACCTTGCCGCGATCACGGCGGTAGACGGTTTGGTACCGGATGAGTGTATTGTCAAGGTCGCCAAAGAATTTTCCGGTGTAGAGCATCGCATTGAATTCGTGCGTAATTTGCACGGTGTGAAATGGTATAACGATTCTATCGCTTCTTCGCCTACGCGGACAATAGCAGGGCTTCGTTCTTTTGAGCAAAAGGTGATCTTGATCGCCGGCGGATATGATAAAAACATTCCCTTCGATGTGCTCGGCGATGAAGTCACGGCACATGTGAAAATGTTGATTTTGTGCGGTAAAACGGCAAGTAAGATCGAACAGGCGGTCAAAGAAAGCGAGACCTATCCGCAGGTGCAAACACCGATGATCACGCTTGCGACACTTGCCGACTCCGTTCATTATGCCAATGAGATCGCAAAAGAGGACGATATCGTCATTTTGTCACCCGCCTGTGCGGCATTTGACCAATTTGCGAATTTTATGGAGCGCGGAAAAGAATTTAAGAGATTGGTGAACGAGTTACCTGAATAAGGAAAAGCCCATTTGGCATAGGATTGACCGTAGAGGTGAAGCGTATGCCGAAATATATGCACCGACCGATTTCCAAGCGCGTATGGCAGATCGGAATTTTGTCTGTATTGCTGATTTTCATAACGGTTGCATTTGTGCTGATTCGTACGCATTTGAAGCCACTTTTGACATCCCTTGCCACGGCGCGTGTTTCCAACACGGTCAACCGTTTGGTCGCGAGTGCAGTGGATGAAACATTACGCTCGGAAAATGTGGATTATGATACGCTGATCCATTTGGAAAAAGATTATGACGGGCGTGTGAGTGCGATCAAAAGCAATATGATCGCGTTCAATCGCTTGCAATCAAGTATAACACAAGCTGTTTTGGAAAAACTCGGTGAAGTTTCCACTAAGGAGATATCCATTCCGCTCGGCACTTTGACGGGCAGTTCTCTTTTAGCCGGCAGAGGACCTGCCATTCGGGTAAAGATGCAGTCGGTCGGCTCATCGCAAGCACATTTTGAAAATGTGTTTTCCGCCGCCGGGATCAATCAGACACGGCATCAGATCACATTGGATGTTGATGTTTCCGTCAGTATTCTGTTACCCGGATTTTCCACCGGCACAATGGTGAGCAGTCGCTATACGGTCGCGGAAACCGTGATCGTCGGTTTGGTGCCGGAGAGTTATACTTACTTTTCCGCGGATACACCGACGGAAAAGATCGAAGATGAATTTCTTGATTTAGACTGAAAGGAGAATTTCGTATGGACGAATTGGCGCGCATTCGCGAATTACGCGAAATTCTCACCTATAACAGTAAGCTTTATTATGACCATGATGCACCCGAAATGTCAGACTATGAGTACGATCGCCTGCTGCGCGAGTTGGAAGATCTGGAGCGTTTGCATCCCGAAACGGTGGATGCAAAATCTCCGACGCAACATGTCGGCGGTCACGCTTCCGACGCATTTTCACCAGTGGAGCATACCGTACCGCTGGAGAGTTTGCAGGATGTCTTTTCCCCCGAAGAGGTGGACGCATTTGATGCGCATATCAATGAGGAGATCGGTGAGGCAGAATACAGTATCGAGCCGAAAGTCGATGGACTTTCCGTGGCATTGGAATACCGAAACGGAATTTTTGTGCGCGGTGCGACACGCGGCGACGGAAAAGTCGGTGAGGATGTGACGGAAAATCTGCGGACCATTCAGAGTATTCCGCAAACACTTCCGGAGAAGTTACCTCAGCTGGTCGTACGCGGTGAAGTCTATATGTCCAAAAGCGTATTTGCGCAACTCAACGCCGAACGCGAACTCAATGAAGAGCCGCTTTTTGCAAATCCCCGTAATGCGGCGGCAGGCTCGCTCAGACAGTTGGATCCTCGCATTGCAGCGCAACGAAAACTTGATATTGTGATTTTCAATTTACAATCTGTGCAAGGCAAAGAATTTGCTTCCCACAGTGAAACTTTGGACTATTTGAAGTCACAGGGTTTTCCTGTCATTCCGTATTGCAAAACGAAAGAGATCGCAGTCGTACACCGTGAGATTGTTCGCTTGAACGAAGAAAGAGAGGCGCTTGCGTTCGATATGGACGGGGCGGTGGTCAAACTCAATTCTCTCTCGGATCGTATGCGTTTCGGCTCTACGGCAAAAGTGCCGCGCTGGGCGATCGCTTATAAATATCCGCCTGAGCAAAAGCCGAGTAAAATAGTCGATATTGTCGTACAAGTCGGTCGGACAGGCGTTTTGACGCCCAAAGCAGTAGTTGAGCCCGTGCGTTTAGCCGGGACAACCGTGACGAACGCAACACTTCATAACCAGGATTTTATCACACAAAAGGATATCCGTATCGGTGATACGGTCATTGTTCAAAAAGCGGGGGAGATCATTCCCGAGATCGTCCGCGTTGATTTTGACCGCCGTCCGAACGATGCAAAACCGTACTTTTTGCCCGATACCTGCCCTGTTTGCGGCGCGGTGGTGCGGCGCGATGAAGACGGCGCGGCAATGCGCTGTACCGGTGCGGAATGCCCGGCGCAAAGACTGCGCAAGTTGCAGCATTTTACCTCGCGCGATGCGATGGATATTGACGGCGTAGGCCCTGCTGTGTTACAACAGTTGGTGGATGCAGGATTGGTCAAAACACCTGCTGACCTTTATTTCCTGCAAGCACAGGATTTGATGCAGTTGGAACGCATGGGAATGAAATCCGCGCAAAATGCCGTGGATGCAATCGCCAAATCCAAAGATAACGATTTATCTAAACTGCTTTGCGCGTTGGGAATTCGCCAAATCGGCAGTAAAGCCGCCAAAACATTGGCACAACATTTCGGCACGATGGATGCACTGATGAATGCAAGTGAAGAAGAATTGGCTGATATCTATGATTTCGGAGCAGTCACCGCGAAATATCTATGTGATTGGTTTGCATCAGAGCAATCCATAGATTTGATCGAGCGTCTTCGTGCAGGCGGCGTGAATATGGAAAGCCGCGATAAACCACAAAGCACACATCTCGAGGGCAAAACCTTTGTTCTGACGGGTACGCTTTCCGGTATGACGCGCGATGAGGCAACGGCGAAGATCGAGTCCTGCGGCGGTAAATGCGCATCTTCCGTTTCCAAAAAAACAAGTTATGTCGTTGCCGGTGAAGCGGCAGGCTCAAAACTGACAAAAGCAAATGAGTTGGGTATTCCGGTATTAAGTGAGCAGGACCTGCTCAAAATGCTGGATCAAGAAATATAAAAGAGGGGATGTACTTTGGATTTTGCACAGTTATGTAAGAAACGCTACTCGGTGCGAAAATTCAGCCCGAAACCCGTTGAAGAGGAAAAACTCAACGCGATTTTGCAGGCAGGGATCAGCGCACCGACGGCAAAAAACTTGCAACCACAACGATTTTTTCTGATCACATCGAAAGAAGGACTTGCAAAAGCGGATGCCTGTATGGCGTCGCACTTTGCGCCTCCCGCGATCATCATGGTCGCATACGATCCGAAAGAAGCATGGGTGAGGGAAGAGGACGGCAAAAATCACGGCGAGATCGACGCCACGATCGCCGTCACGCAGATAATGTTGCAAGCGGCGGAACTCGGGCTTGGGACGACCTATGTTGGCATGTTCTCTGTTGACGGACTGCATAAGGCATTTTCGGAACTAAACGGGCTTATACCGACGGCAATGCTACCGCTCGGCTATCCTGCCGATGATGCACATCCTTCGCGCTTACATGAAAGCAGAAAAACATTGCAAGAGATTGCAAAGAGAATATAAGGAGATAGAACAATGAATCAGTATATCGGTAATGCGGCACAAATGCGCGGTGCGGAAAAGTACATTTTGCAAGACGGCAAAGGAAACGGAATGCACTTCATCTATGTGCGCAATGGTTTGGGATTGGAAGCATGGATCTCGATGGATCGTTGCGCGGATGTGTCCCGTGTTACATTCAAGGGCGATAATATGGGCTATTTTGCGCCCTGCGGATATGTTGCACCGCAGTATTATGACGGTGTCGGCGAGGGATTTTTGAAGTCTTTTACCGCCGGATTTTTCACCACTTGCGGTTTGACCGCCGTTGGCTCTCCCTGCAATGATGAAGGAGAGGAATTACCCCTGCATGGCACGATCAGCAATACACCGGCAGAACTGACACTACTGGAAGAGAATGATGATGCTCTTAATATTCATGTTGTCGTTCACGATGCCATGCTCGGCGGTCATAAGTTGAAATTGGAGCGCCGTTACCGTTTTTCCTATCGTTCCAATCAGTTTACCGTTGAAGACTTCGTCAAAAACGAAGGTGATACGCCTTGCCCCTATATGATCTTGTATCACTGCAATATGGGCTATCCGCTTTTAACGGAAAACAGCGAGATTAAAATCCCGTATGAGAGTATGACTTCCCGCAATGAACACGCAGAAGAATGCAAAGACCTTGCCTTGCAGGTGGAAAAACCGCAGACGGGCTATGAAGAGTGCTGCTATTACTTTGATCTCAAAGAAAAGGATAACCGCGCGCATGTCGGTATTTTCAACAATGAGATCCAAAAAGGTCTTGTGATGTCTTTTGATAAGGAACAGTTGCCCTGCTTTACCGAGTGGAAGAATATGGCGCCGACCGATTATGTCCTCGGTTTGGAACCCGGCAACTGCACACCGGACGGTCGTGATGTTCTGCGTAAGAACAACACCTTGCAGTTCCTGCAGCCCGAAGAGATCGGTGCGACCGGTGTTAAGTTCTACTTTACGCGCAACAAGGAATCTTGGGACAACAGGTTTTAATAAAAAAAGAGCGGTTGTGATTGATACAACCGCTCTTTTTTTATTACTTGTCAAAACTCGGGTTAACGTAGTACACATTCTTTTCGTCCAAACGGTCTTTGACGATGCGCAGGGCTTCGCCGAAACGCTGGAAGTGGACGATTTCACGCTCACGCAGGAACTTTATAACATCACGCACATCGGGGTCATCGACAAGACGGAGAATGTTGTCGTAGGTGGTTCGGGCTTTCTGTTCCGCACCCATATCCTCGCTGAGGTCGGTTATAACGTC
>JAZUIU010000017.1:0-6264 GCA_045642405.1 Oscillospiraceae bacterium | reverse complement strand
GAGCGCCGCCTGTGGCGGATGAAGCGAGCTGAGCGAGTGGCAGCGGTCAAAAAAATCGAGGATAGCGTAAGCCCGAAGATTTTTTTGGGTACCGCAACAGGAGGAAGATGTGAGCGGAGCGAGCATCAGGGGGGATTCTTGCGGAATGACGCATGAGGGTGCGATAGGAAACGGGAATCCCTCCGTCTTTTCGCTTCGCGAAAATCCCCCTCCCTTTAACAAGGGAGGTTGGTGGTTCTTAACCCCCCTTGTGAAAGGGGGGACAGAAAAATCTTTGATTTTTCAGGGGGGATTCTTGTCGAAGTAATAAGGAATGGCAAAAGAGGGAACGGGAATCCCTCCGTAACTCGCTACGCTCGTGCCACCCCCCTTTACAAGGGAGGCTGAGGGGTAACAAAGCCCCCCTGGCAAAGGGGGGAAAGAAAAATCTTTGATTTTTCAGGGGGGTTTCTTGTACGATGACGCACAAGGGTAAAAGAGGGAACGGGAATCCCTCCGGTTTTCGCTTCGCGAAAACCACCTCCCTTTACAAGGGAGGTAAAGAGGTGGCGGATCACCACGGCGCTTCGCACCTCGCACGGGAGAGATTTTCTCGTTTTTGCGCAATCAAAACCGCACTTTTTTTCTTGCAATCGGGAAAGAGTTGTGATAAACTTTCCTTTCGGTATCGTATCACAACACAGGAGGGCAACATGCCGACATTAAAAGAAGAAATCTCACGGCGCCGCACCTTTGCGATCATTTCGCATCCGGACGCCGGTAAAACCACATTGACGGAAAAATTCCTGCTTTACGGCGGTGCGATCGCGCAAGCCGGCGAAGTCAAGGGCAAACGCGCACGCGCGGCGACATCCGACTGGATGGAGATCGAGAAACAGCGCGGTATTTCCGTGACATCTTCGGTGATGCAGTTTCAGCACGACGGCTACTGCATCAACATTCTGGACACCCCGGGACATCAGGACTTTTCCGAGGACACTTACCGCACGCTGATGGCGGCGGACAGCGCCGTGATGGTGATCGACGGCGCAAAGGGCGTGGAACCGCAGACGAGGAAACTCTTCAAAGTCTGCGCCTTGCGCCATATCCCCGTTTTCACCTTTATCAACAAGATGGATCGCGAAACGCGCGATCCGCTGGAACTTTGCGAAGAGGTGGAGCGCGAACTCGGCATCGACACTTATCCCGTCAACTGGCCGATCGGCTGCGGAAAAGAATTTTTCGGCGTGTATGACCGCGAAAAGAAGTGCGTTTTACATTTCGCGGATGCCGGACACGCGCGCAAAGCCGGTGTGACAAAAGTCGATCTTTACGATCCGGCACTTTCCGAGATGCTCGGCAAGACGCGCTGTGAAACGCTGATCGAGGAAGTGGAACTGTTGGGCGCCGGTCGGGAATTCGACCTTGCCGCCGTGCAAAACGGAACGCTTTCGCCCGTGTTTTTCGGCTCGGCACTGACCAATTTCGGCGTGGAGCCGTTTTTGGAACACTTTTTGCAAATGACCACCGCACCGCTTTGCCGCGTGAGCGACGAGGGGGAAGTGGATGTGTTTTCTCCCGATTTTTCCGCCTTCGTCTTCAAAATCCAGGCAAATATGAACAAAGCGCACCGCGACCGTTTGGCGTTCATGCGCATTTGCTCGGGTAAATTCGAGCGCGATGCCGAATATTACCATGTGCAAGGCGGCAAAAAGATGCGCCTTTCCCAACCGCAGACGATGATGGCGGCGGAGCGCGAGATCGTGGACGAGGCATTTGCCGGCGACATCATCGGCGTGTTCGATCCCGGTATTTTCTCCATCGGCGACACGATCAGCGTCCCGGGCAAGAAATTCCGCTATTCCGGCATCCCGACCTTTGAGCCGGAGCATTTCAAAATGGTTTCGCCCAAGGACACGATGAAGCGCAAGCAGTTCATCAAGGGCATCGAGCAGATCGCGCAGGAAGGTGCGATCCAGATCTTCAAAATTCCCGACAGCGGCTTTGAAGATGTGGTCGTCGGCGTGGTCGGCACACTGCAATTCGATGTGTTTGAGTACCGCATGAAAAACGAATACGGCGTGGATCTTCGCATGGAGGGACTGCCCTACGAGCATTTGCGCCTGATCGCCGAATGCCCGGGCGATTATAAAGACCTGCTTCTTTGCACGGGCGCACGGGTGTTGGAAGATTTCAAAGACCGCCTCTTGATCGCCTTTGAAGGCGAGTGGTCGGTCGGATTTCTCACCAAGCACAATCCCGGACTTGTGCTGGAAGATTGGCTGAGCGTATAAAAAAAGAGAGATGCTGCTGCATCTCTCTTTTTTTATTTGTCAAACAAAATCTCGGCGATCAAAGGCTCCGTATCGTTGGGATAAAACGCGTAGCCCCACGGTTGATCTTCGCCCCAATCTTCGCGCACGGACTCCGCCATTGCGGTGAAAGAGGCGACATCGGTGGGATTGTTGAAAACGAAGGCGATCTGCTTGTTGCTCTTTCCCTTTGCGGTTTTGATGAGTTCGGGCAGGGCCTGCACGGAACTTGCATGGATCAAAGCGTGCTGCTGTTCTTTTGAGCGTCGGTAGGTGAAGGACAGATGCAATTCGTAGTAACGGGGATCGAGCGAGTCGGTGCAGGTGATGTATTTGAGCAGATATGCACCGAGTGCCGTATCATTTTGCACCTCGTCGCAGGCTTTGCGTGCCATGGAAGCGGCAGAACCGTCGGTAATGGGGATGCGGATGATCCCGCTTTCCGCGTGGGACTCCAAAAGGATCAGGATGGTGTTGATGAGTTCCTGGTAGTTGCTGGCGGAAAGAATGTTCGGATCACCTTTGATATAAAGGGAAGCGGCGTGGTTCACCTCGGTATTGTAACTGCGTTCCAAAACAGAACTGCAACCGCAAAGAAGAATGGCGAGCGCCACGGTGAGTGCCGCGATCCGTCGGGACATCAAGATTCACTCCTTTGCATCAATCAAGCATACTCATTTGCTTTTCGTCACTGTCTTCCTCTTTGAGCAGTGCGCCGGTCGCCGGAATGGTGCGGCCGCGGTAACGCTGCAAATTGAGGATGCCGGTCTCTTCGGGTGAGCAGACATGATCAAGCGTAAATTTCTTTTTGAGCGTCATCACATTCACACCCTGCGTGTTTCGCGTCGATTTCACGCCGAGCAGGGCGGTGTTGATGATCAAAACGCGCGGCTCGGTGGAATAAAGCGCCAACTCGCAGTCCTCTTTGCAGAGCATCAGCGCGCGCAGTTCGCTCTTGTCACAATAGGCGGCGGTCAGGCGGCGGCGGTTGGAGACGGTCTGATAGGCTTTGAGTTCCACTTTGGCGGCTTTGCCGTTGGCGTAGAAAAAGAGCATATTGCCGCTGTAATCGCCGGGCAGGATCATGCCGATGACATTTTCACCCTCCTCCATGCCGAGTTTGGCAGGGAGATAGTCGCCCAAAAGCGATGCACGGGAGTCCTCAAACTCCGCAAAACGCGCTTTGTAGGCGTACTGACGGTCGGTGAAGAAGATGACCTCTGCGGCATTGGTGGTCTCCGCGCTCACGCGCAAAGAGTCGTCCTCTTTGAATTTCTGCTCCGAACTCATGCGCAGGCTCTGCGGCGTGATTTTCTTGAAATAGCCGCTTTTGGAGAGGAAAACCGTGACGGGATAGTCGGGAACGGGCTCTTCCTCGTTCTCCTCGACCGTTTCGTATTCATAGACAATGCCGGTTTTGCGCGGCTCGGCATATTTTTTGCGCACTTCTTCCAATTCGGCGATGATGATCTTTTTCACGCGCGCCGGACGGTTGAGAATGTCTTCCAAATCCTCGATCTCTTCTTGCAGCGCATCGGTTTCCTCTACGCGTTTGAGGATATATTCGCGGTTGATGTTGCGCAGTTTGATCTCGGCGACATATTCCGCCTGCAATTGGTCGATGCCGAAGCCGATCATCAAATTCGGCACGACATCGGCTTCTTTTTCCGTTTCGCGGATGATGGCGATCGCCTTGTCAATGTCGAGCAAAATGCGCTTCAAACCTTTGAGCAGATGCAGTTTTTCCTTGCGCTTGTTCAAGATGAAGAACACGCGGCGGCGGACACTGTCCGTGCGCCAGGCGCACCACTCCTCTAAAATTTCGCGCACACCCATTACGCGCGGCATACCGCCGATGAGAATGTTGAAGTTGCAGGAAACGGAGTCGAGCAACGGCGTGGAGCGGAAGAGTTTCGCCATCAGTTTGTCGGGATCGGTGCCGCGTTTGAGGTCAATGGCAAGTTTCAGACCGCTCAGATCGGTCTCATCGCGCATATCGGAGATTTCTTTGACCTTGCCGGCTTTGATGAGTTCCGCCACGCGGTCGATGATGGCTTCGGTGGTCGTGGTATAGGGAATTTCGTAGACCTCGATGAGGTTTTCTTTCTTGTCGTAACGCCAACGGGCGCGGATCTTGATACTGCCGCGGCCGCTGTTGTAAACTTCTTCCATGGCGGCACGGTCATAGAGAACCTCGCCGCCGGTGGGAAAGTCGGGCGCTAAAAGCGTTTCCGAGAGATCGCAGTCGCTGTTTTTGAGATAGGCGACCGTCGTTTCGCAGACTTCGCCGAGGTTAAAGCCGCAAAGCTGACTCGCCATACCCACGGCGATTCCCTGGTTGGCGGAGACCAACACGTTGGGGAAAGTGGTCGGCAAGAGGGCAGGCTCTTTCGTCGAGTTGTCGTAGTTGTCCACAAAATCAACGGTGTCGCAGTCAATGTCGCGGAAGAGTTCCGTGCAGATCGGCGCGAGTTTCGCCTCGGTATAACGGGAAGCCGCCCACGCCATATCGCGCGAGTAGATCTTGCCGAAGTTGCCCTTGGAGTCCACAAAGGGATGGAGGAGCGCCCCGTAACCCTTGGAAAGGCGCACCATCGTATCGTAAATCGCGGCATCGCCGTGCGGATTGAGCCGCATCGTTTGACCGACGATGTTGGCGCTCTTCGTGCGCGCACCGTTCAAAAGCCCCATTTTATACATCGTATAAAGGAGTTTGCGGTGCGAGGGCTTAAACCCGTCGATCTCCGGAATGGCACGCGAAACGATCACGCTCATGGCATAGGGCATATAGTTGACCTCGAGCGTCTCGGTCACGGGCTGTTCCACCGTGTCGGCGTGCAAGCCGAGGACGTTGGGGTTACTGCGGCGGATATTCAATTCCTTTTTTTCGTCTTTTTTCATACCGTCACCTCAATGTAATGTGATGATTATACTACATTTTTCCCGTTTGCGCAAGGGGAGAATACAAGAAAATGTGGGTTTTGCTTGCGAGGGGGTATATCTTGTGGTATAATCAGAGAAAAGGCGGTGATAACATGATCATTCACGGATTACAGAAAATGACGCTCCTCGATTTTCCCGGAAAGGTGGCGTGTACGGTTTTCCTCGGCGGATGCGAATTCCGCTGTCCGTTTTGCCACAACAGCGATCTTTTGGAGCGCAATGCGCCGGGCATCATGGATGAGGCGGAACTGCTCGCGTTTCTCGAAAAGCGGAAAGGTCTGCTTGACGGCGTTGCCTTCACCGGCGGTGAGCCGCTTTTGCGCAAGGATCTGCCGGATGTTCTGCGCAAAGTCCGTGCGCTCGGCTATCCCGTGAAACTCGACACCAACGGCAATCATCCCACGCAGCTGCGCGCCGTGGTGGAAGAAGGCTTGGTGCAGTATGTGGCGATGGATATCAAAAATTCGCCCGAACGCTATGCCGAAACGGTGGGACTTGCGAGCGTCGATCTGGAAAACATCAAGGAAAGCGCCGCATTTTTGATGCGCGGCGCGTGCGATTACGAATTCCGCACGACCACGGTGGACGAACTGCACGATGAGGAGTCTTTTGAGGCGATCGGCAAGTGGCTTTGCGGCGCGAAACGCTATTTTATCCAGCCGTTTACCGACCGAGACAGTGTGGTGTTTTCCGGCTTGCACGCGCCCGACGAAGCAAAACTGCACCGCTATGCCGAGATCGTGCGCGCCTATATTCCCGATACGCACATCCGCGGTGCAGAGGAAAACGAAGGTTGAGCCTACCATGCAAAGCAAAAAGAGCAGAGACGCAAGTCCCTGCTCTTTTTTGGTTTTTGGAGAAAGGTAACGGATTGCCACGGCGGCAAAGCCGCCTCGCAATGACGCTCCTTTATAACCCCCCTTGTCAAAGGATAAGTGCGGTATATCTCTTCGAGATAGGAAAAGTTTTGGTTGACATAAAATCTTTTGGGGTGTACAATGTCGATAGAACAAATGTTCGAGGAAGGTGA
>JAZUIU010000016.1:0-25734 GCA_045642405.1 Oscillospiraceae bacterium | reverse complement strand
TCGCTGTGCGCGATAAATACTTTGGAGGACAGGAGAGAACCGGTTACATTGCCGGTGTCGGTATTGATCTCCAATTCGTAAGCATCACATCCTTCTAACCGCACATCACCCGTGCTGCGCTCAATAGAGATCATTTTTTCCGTGATGACATTTTTCAAAGTGATGCTCCCTGTGCCACCATTTGAATTGATGCTATTGCAGGAAATATCGGTCAGTCTTGTATCTCCTGTACTTACACAAATACCGACATTGCCCTCACAGAAAACGGACTGAGCGTCCACATGGCCGGTCGATACAGTCAGATCAAGCTCTCCTGCAGATAAATCCTGTAAACGAATATCGCCTGTACTGGTTTCGATACGCATCAGCCCAAAGGAGGAGGCAAGGATATTGACATGACCTGTGCTGAGGCTCAGATCCATGCTGCCGAAGGTAAAGTCTTTTGGAAGTGTGATATCTCCGGTACTTCCTTTAATAACAAGCGAGGCATATTCAGCTTTGGAAAGATAAACCGTTACTTTGGGCGAATGAAAACTGAAACCGATATGTTCATACCACGTTCTGTCATCCACGAAACTTACGGTCAGCGTGCCATCCTGAACACTCACGGAAT
Organism: Oscillospiraceae bacterium; assembly: GCA_045642405.1. Classification (GTDB taxonomy): domain Bacteria; phylum Bacillota; class Clostridia; order Oscillospirales; family Oscillospiraceae; genus Hominicoprocola. Next base: position 25,121 of record JAZUIU010000016.1, on the reverse strand, counting down.
GTTTCATGTTTTCCTCTTCACAGCAGACCACTCTGCACATATTGTCGCTTGACACGGCAAAGAGAATGTCCGCAGTTTCGGTATTCAATTTTATGTCGCTGAATTCTTCGCTTATCTCATAGGTGTTTGTTTCAAAGCGGTCGGTACTCAGAAGGGAAAAATCCCAATGATACGCCGTCATGACGGCGGCAAACAGTATCACTCCGATCGTTACGAGAGAAGCCGCTGTAATAAGCCATTTTTTAGCACTCTTACTCATTACACTTCCTCCTTTTTGATAAAGCAGTTTTTAATCCGTATCGCAAGTTTCTTTGTAAGGTTCGAAATACCTTTTGTTGCCGCCTTGCAGACGAAAAACATAAAAACAGAAAGCCCCGCGCAGACAATTCCAGCGCCTATCATAGCGATTCCTGTTAGACCGTTACCGCCTGCGGCAAAATATACTCCTGCTGCTATGCCCGCCAGACCGCAAGCCACAAAGGAAGCAAATGCAGCCCATAGAGCAATGATCACAGACCATAACACAACATAAAGCGAGAAAATAACGGCAAATGCAGCAATCAGAAGAGACAGCCATATCGGCGACCCGAGTATTATAAGTACGATCTCCCATGCTTTCAGCTTGTTCTTCGGCGTTATTTTTTCTTTTACAAGCTTTGTAAGCGGAATATCTGCAATGATCTGCGATACGATCTCGTCTATGGTACCTATCTCACAAACGGCCGTCTCTTCCGGAATACCGTCTTCCATTCGGTCATCTATTATCTCACTGTAGAACGTCAGGCGCTCTTCGACCTCATCTTTGGGCAGACCCGAAAGCCCTTTGCGTATTTCCGCAAGAAACTCTTGTTTATTCATCGTTGTTATCCTCCTTGGTTACAAACCGATAGATAGCCAAGATTTCTTCCCAATCGGTTTTGAATTCATCAATACGTTTTAGCCCCTCATCGGTGATATGGTAGTATTTTCGAAGCCTGCCATCGTGTTCCGCCGTGCGGACGGTCAGCATTTTTGCTGTTTCCAATCGCTTCAAAATGGTATATAAAGTCGATTCTGAGAGTTCAATATACGGTTTCATATCTTTGATGATCTTATAACCGTATGAATCTTCGCTCCTGATAGCTGCCAATACGCATACATCCAGGAGCCCTCTTTTCAGCTGAACATCCATGCTATACCTCCCTTCATGCAATACATCATATCACGAAGTATTATGTTTGTCAAGAGGTTTCACGAATTTGTTATAAATAGAAAAACGGCGGGAGGGATTACTCCCTGCCGCTGTGCGTCTGTTATGCGTAAATCAGCTCATTATTAACGATCTCCGCTGCTATTTTCCGTACTGCGTTCATCCGCAAAGCAATGGCAGACAGTTTCAACAACTGTCTGCCATTGCTAAATACTCACAAACTAATTACTAATAGTTATGAACTTATAGTTGATTTTCGGCAAGCCGAAAATCATTCCCACTCGATCGTGGCGACGGGTTTTTCGGAGATATCCCACAGCACGCGGTTGATGCCGGGGATTTTCACGATGCGGTCGCGCATCGAGCAAAGAACGCGGTACGGGATCTCGGGGCAGGTCGCGGTCACGGCGTCCACGGTGTTGACGGCACGAATGACGCAAGCCCAACCCATATAGCGCTCGCCTTTTCCGTTGACATACTTGATGCCGGTGGATTGGATATCGGGGATAGAGCAGAAATACTGCCAGGGAACTTCCGGAAGGTTGCCGATCTCTTCGCGGACGATGGCATCGGCTTCACGGAGCGCCTCCAAACGGTCGCGGGTGATCGCGCCCACGCAGCGCACACCGAGACCGGGACCGGGGAACGGCTGACGGTACACCATATTGTCCGGCAGGCCCAAAGCTTTGCCGACCACACGGACTTCGTCTTTATAAAGCAGTCTGACAGGCTCGACCAACGCAAACTGCAAATCTTCCGGTAAACCGCCCACATTATGGTGCGCTTTTACGCCGTCGCTTTCCAAAATGTCGGGGTAAATGGTGCCCTGCGCCAAAAACTCGATGCCGTCCAATTTTTTTGCTTCTTCGGCAAAGACATCAATGAACTCTTTTCCGATAATATGACGCTTTGCTTCGGGCTCGGCAACACCTGCCAATTTATTGAGAAAACGGTCGGTCGCGTCCACATAGATGAGGTTAGCATCCATTTGGTTGCGGAATACTTCGATGACCTGTTCCGGCTCACCTTTACGCAAAAGACCGTGGTTGACATGGACGCAGACGAGTTGCTTGCCGATCGCTTTGATCAGCAAAGCGGCAACAACGGAGGAGTCCACACCGCCGGAGAGGGCGAGGAGAACTTTTTTACTGCCGATCTGCGCGCGCAGTGCGGCGACCTGTTCGTCGATAAAGGCGTTTGCCAATGCTTCGTTGGTGATGCGCTGCATCGTTTCGGGGCGTTTATTGCAATCCATAAAGAAAATCTCCTTTATATCAAAAATTTTTCAGTCATCGTTGCGGAATGAGATGTTATTTTCATCCGCATGCTCGATCACGGCGAGGGCGTAGTAATCGAGATCGGGATCGGCGCGCAGACGGTCGCCGCCGCCCTGGAATCCTTTTTCCACGGCAACGCCGACACCGACCAACTCGGCACCGCTTTGACGCACAATGTCGATCAAGCCCTGCACCGCCATACCGTTTGCCATAAAATCGTCAATGATCAGCACGCGGTCGTTTTCATTCAGCCATTCCTTGGAGACGATCATGGTATTGGTTTTCTTATAGGTATAGGAGACGACTTCGCTTTTGTAAAGACCGCCTTCGATGTTGTCGCTCTTCGCTTTTTTGGCGAAAAGCATCGGCACACCGTATTTTGCGGCGCAGATGGTCGCCAGCGCGATGCCGCTTGCCTCTGCGGTGAAGACTTTGGTGATCTTGCTGACATCGAAATGCTGCGCAAATGCGTCGGCGAGATGACCGAGCAGCACCGGATCGACACGGTGATTTAAAAATCCGTCCACCTTGATAATATCGCCGGGAAGCACTTTACCCTCTTGCCGGATGCGGTCTTGCAACAACTGCATAAAAACACTCTCCCTATTTTTATTATGATACTGCTATTATGGCGCATTTTGTCGGTTTTTGCAAGAATAAATTGACACAAAAACGGCAAATTGGCAAAAAATTTTTTCGTACAAACTGCAAAAAAAGAACGAGGCAGAGCCTCGTTCTTTTTTTGCATTACTTTTTCTTTTCGTCCAATGCACCCTGCAAGCCTGCGGCGAGACCGGCAAGACCTTGGATTTCGCTGGGGATGACGATCTTGGTCGCCTGACCGTCGGCGGCTTTGGAAAAGGCTTCCAGCGCTTTGAGACGGATGACCTGATCATTGGGGTTTGCCTCGTTCAAAAGTCGAAGGGAGTCGGCAAGGGCGGTTTGTACCTTCATGATTGCTTCTGCCTGACCTTCGGCTTCGAGAATTTGCTGTTGCTTCTTTGCATCTGCGCGCAAAACGGCACTTTCGCGTTCGCCTTCCGCTTCCAGAATGGCGGCTTTCTTTTCACCTTCTGCGCGCAAAATCGCTTCGCGGCGTTCACGCTCGGCTTTCATCTGCTTTTCCATCGCGCTTTGGATTTCTTTGGGCGGCAGAATGTTCTTCAATTCCACACGGTTGACCTTGATGCCCCACGGATCGGTCGCTTCGTCCAAAATGACGCGCATTTTGGAGTTGATGATGTCGCGCGAGGTGAGGCACTGGTCGAGTTCGAGATCACCGATGATGTTACGAAGCGTGGTCGCGGTGAGGTTTTCGATCGCAGTCATCGGGCGCTCGATGCCGTAGGTATAGAGTTTGGCATCCGTGATCTGGAAATAAACCACGGTGTCGATCTGCATCGTGACATTATCCTTGGTGATCACAGGCTGAGGAGCAAAGTCTGCGACCTGCTCTTTGAGCGAGATTTTTTTGACCACGCGCTCAATGAACGGGATTTTGAAATGCAAACCAACGCCCCATGTGGCACTGTAAGCACCCAAACGCTCGATCACATAAGCACGGGACTGTTGGACGATTTGGATGTTGCTGATGATGACGATGAAAATCAAAGCGATGATGATAATAGCGGCAATCATAAATTTATTCCTCCTTTTGTTTCTCTGCTACGATCAATTTGACACCGTCCACTTCTCTGACGGTGACCATGACATCTTTTTCGATGACTGCACCGTCTTCACTGCGTGCAGACCATGTTTTGCCGTCAATGTAAACGGCACCGGCGCCGATCTCGTTTTCGATCCGCTCGGTCACCTTTGCGGCTTTACCCAATACGCGGTCGGCATTCGTCGGCGTGAAAGTTTTATTCAGATTTCGTTTTGCCAGCGGACGAAGCGCCAAAAGCGCAAGAAAGGAGACCACGGCAAATGCGGCGATCTGCACCCATATATGCGCACCGAGCGCACAGCACAAAAGCGCCACGCCGGAGCCGATGATGAACCAAACGGACACCAATGCGGCAGTTGCGGCTTCCGCAATTCCGAAAAAGACCAAAGCGCCGATCCAAAGATAGAGCATTTTCACACCTCCTTTTCGAAGTATTTGCATATTATCATATTTTTTTGCGAAATACAAGCAGTTTCCTTTGCATCTTGCAACAATATTTGTTATACTGTATAAAAATTACTTTTACGGAGGGCATTATGCTGCAATTTGTCATCCCCTGCCTTTTGGGATTGGAAAGTCTGGTCGGCGATGAAGTGAAGAGACTCGGCTTGCAGGATGTGCGCGTGGAAAACGGACGCGTGCTTTGCTGCGGTGAGGAAAAGGACATCGCCCGGCTCAATATCAACCTGCGCTGCGGCGCAAGAGTGCTTTTGGTACTCAATACCTTCCGCGCACTCGATTTTGAGGCACTTTTTCAAGGTACAAAGGCGGTGGCGTGGGAAGATTGGATTCCGCAAAACGGTGCGTTCCCCGTGACGGGCTATTCCATCAACTCCACGCTCCATTCCGTACCGGCGTGTCAGTCGATCGTGAAAAAAGCCGTGGTGGAGCGTTTAGGCACATCTTACGGCTTGACGCAACTGCCCGAGGACGGTAAACGGTGGCAAATTCGCTTTTCCATTATGAAAGACGAAGTGATGCTCTGCCTTGACACTTCCGGCGAAGGACTTTATAAGCGCGGTTACCGCGCCGTGGGTGTTGCCGCTCCGCTGCGCGAAACTTTGGCGGCGGCAATGGTGAAACTGTCGCACTATAACGGGCGTGATCCGTTTTGCGATCCGTTTTGCGGCTCCGGCACGATCGCCATTGAAGCGGCGATGATCGCGCGCAACCGCGCACCGGGACTCAATCGCAGTTTTGCCGCACAGCAATGGTCAACGGTGGCAAACACGATTTGGATGGATGCCGCCGAAGAGGCGCAGGATTTGGAATTTCACGGAAAATATGAGATATGGGGCGGCGACATTGATCCCGACGCGATCGAGATCGCACGCCATAACGCGATCCTTGCCGAGGTGGATGATATCGTCAAATTCGAGGTGGACGATGCAACGAGATTTCATTGGGGCGGTCAGTACGGCCGCGTGGTGACCAATCCGCCTTATGGCGAGCGGTTGATGGAAAAGAAAGAGGCGGAAGACCTCTATCGCGCATTCGGCGTTGCGGTGCGGAAACTGCCCGACGATTGGCGCGTCTATGTTCTCTCTTCGCACACCGAATTCGAGCGTTGCTTCGGACGCGTTGCCGATCGCCGTCGAAAACTTTATAACGGGATGCTTCGCTGCGACTTATTTATGTACGGAAAGCGCGTATAATGATATGATGTCGGAGGCAGAGAGATGAAACACATATTTATTATCAATCCCGCGGCAGGGAAAACCGACCGCCGCCGCAGTATTTATCAGATGGGTGAAGCGCTTGAAAGAAACCATGCGGCAGAGGTGGAATACATTCTCACCAAGTCTCACGGTCATGCAGAGCAAGCGGTGCGCAATATTGCCCAAACGGGTGAGGAAGTGCGCTTTTACGCTTGCGGCGGTGACGGAACGGTCAACGAGGTCGCCAACGGCATTGTCGGATTTGAAAATGCCGCCATGACCTGCATCCCCATCGGCACGGGCAACGATTTTTTGAAAAATTTCGGTTTGGATATCTCCAAATTCAACGACGCGGAAAATCTGTGGGACGGCGAAGTGCAAAAACTTGACCTGATCGCGTGCAACGACCGCGTTTGTCTGACGATCGCGTGCAACGGCGTGGATGCCCGCATTGCCGAGAGCGTACACAATGTCGGTCAGTCGCCGCTTTTGACGGGCAAGGGCAGTTACCTGGTCTCGGTCGCCTATCATTTCCTTTTGCGCGGCATTGCCCAGCATTACACGGTGACGCTGGATGACGAGACGATCGAGGACGATTTTGCGCTTGTCAGTGTCTGCAACGGCAGACATTACGGCGGCAGTGTGATGCCGATGCCGTATGCCGATATGACGGACGGCATCTTGCAAACGATCGTAGTGAAAAATGTCAGCCGCGCGAAATTTGCAAGGCTTTTTCCGCTTTATTCCGCAGGAAAGATCGACCAAATCAAGGAGCCGCTGCTCAAAGTTTATACCCCGAAAAATGTCACCATCCGCAGTGAGGAGGAGATCACGACCTGCCTTGACGGCGAGTGTTTCCGCTCGCACGAGGTCAAACTGTCGCTTTCCCCGTACAAACTGAACTTTTTCGGCTATCCGGGTTGTGATCCCAATGCAACGATGCAGAAAAAAGACGAATGTTGCCCCACTTTTTGAACGAACTGTGAATTTTTTCAAAAAAAGCAAAAAACTACTTGCAAAATAAGAAAAGGTGAAGTATGATAGCACTGTTGGTTAGCACTCTGACTGTTTGAGTGCTAACCAACATAAATGAAACGAACAAAAAATGTTTGATATAAGGAGGCAAAACCCATGAAATTAGTTCCGTTAGCAGATCGCGTCGTCCTCAAAACGCTCGAAGCGGAGGAGACCACCAAAGGCGGCATCATTCTCACTGCCAACGCGCAGGAGAAGCCCCAGATGGCAGAAGTCATTTCCGTCGGTCCCGGCGGTATGGTGGACGGTCACGATGTCGTGATGACCGTAAAGAAGGGCGACAAAGTCGTCACAAGCAAGTATTCCGGCAGCGAAGTGAAACTCGGCGATGACGAGTACATCATCGTGCGCCAGAGCGACATTCTTGCAATTGTGGAGTAATAGGAGGAATTACAATGTCTAAAATGATCCAAAGCGGCGAGACCGCACGCAAATCTCTGGAAACCGGTGTCAACATTTTGGCGGACACCGTCAAAGTCACCCTCGGTCCCAAGGGACGCAATGTGGTGCTGGAAAAGAAGTTCGGCGCTCCGCTCATCACCAACGACGGTGTGACGATCGCCAAGGAGATCGAACTTCCCGATCCCTTTGAAAACATGGGCGCACAACTCGTGCGTGAAGTTTCCACCAAGACCAATGACATCGCCGGTGACGGTACGACCACCGCTACCCTTTTGGCACAGGCAATGATTCGCGAAGGTTTGAAAAACCTTGCCGCCGGTGCAAATCCTATCGTGATGAAAAAGGGTATCAAGAAGGCTGTCGATGCCGCGATCGAAGCGATCAAGGAGAACGCACAGAAGGTCAACGGTACGGCTGACATCGCTCGTGTCGGTACGGTTTCCAGCGGCGACGAGAGCATCGGTCAGTTGATCGCCGAGGCGATGGAAAAGGTTTCTTCCGACGGTGTCATTACCATCGAAGAGTCCAAGACTGCCGAAACTTACAGTGAAGTCGTCGAAGGTATGCAGTTTGACCGCGGCTATATTACGCCTTACATGGTCACCGATACCGAGAAGATGGAAGCCGTTGTGGATGATGCGTATCTGCTCATCACCGACAAGAAGATTTCTGTCATTCAGGACATTTTGCCCATTCTCGAGCCCTTGGCGCAATCCGGCAAGAAGCTCGTTATTATCGCCGAAGATGTGGAAGGCGAAGCCCTCTCCACGCTCATTGTCAACCGTCTGCGCGGCACGCTCAATGTCGTTTGCGTGAAGGCGCCCGGTTTCGGCGATCGCCGCAAAGAGATGCTCCAGGATATCGCCATTCTCACCGGCGGTCAGGTGATTTCCGAAGAACTCGGCTACGATCTCAAAACCGCAACGCCCGAAATGCTCGGTCGTGCCCGTCAGATCAAGGTTACCAAGGAGAACACTACCATTGTGGACGGTGCAGGCGATGCCGAAGCGATCAAGGCACGCGTGGCACAGATCCGCGCACAGGTCAAGACCTCTACATCCGATTACGATAAGGAAAAACTCACCGAGCGTTTGGCAAAACTTGCCGGTGGTGTTGCCGTGATCAAAGTCGGTGCCGCGACCGAGACCGAGATGAAGGAAATGAAACTGCGCATCGAGGATGCGTTGAATGCCACACGCGCCGCCGTTCAGGAAGGCATCGTGGCAGGCGGCGGTACTGCTTATGTCAATGCGATCCCTGCGGTCGAGAAACTCATCTCCAAGGTCGAAGGCGATGAAAAGACCGGCGTGCGCATCGTGATCAATGCGCTGCAAGAGCCGATCCGTCAGATCGCCATCAACGCCGGCGTGGACGGCAGCGTCGTTTTGGAAAAAGTCAAGAACAGCCGCAAGGTCGGTTACGGTTTTGACGCTTACCGCGAAGTCTACTGCGATATGATCGCAAGCGGCATTGTCGATCCTGCCAAGGTCAACCGCAGTGCGTTGCAGAACGCCGCGAGCGTTGCCGGTATGGTGCTGACCACCGAATCTTTGGTGGCTTCCAAGCCCGAGCCCGTTCCTGCCGCTCCTGCCGCACCCGAAATGCCCGGTATGTATTAAGAAATGACAAGAGAGTCCGTATTCTTATGAATACGGACTCTTTTTTTGAAAAGGAATTGACAGGGCACCTTTTTGTGATACAATAAGGATAATTTTCAATAAAGGAGACAGCAATATGAATATTCTGATGATCGGCGCACATCCCGATGATTGCGATTTCCGTTGTTCGGGTCTTGCCGCAAAATATGTCAAAGCCGGCCACACTGTGAAATTTCTTTCCGTCTGCAACGGTTGCGGCGGACATCATGAGATGGACCCCAATGCCATCGCCGGTCGCCGCTACAATGAGATCCGCGAGGCGGCAAAGGTCATCGGCATTACCTATGATGTGTGGGATATTCCCGACTGCACGGCGGTCAACGACCTGCGTACGCGCGAGCGTATGATCTGCTATATCCGCGCATTTAACCCGGATCTCGTTATAACCCACCGCACCAACGATTATCACGCGGATCACCGCGCCGCCGGACTTCTGGTGCAGGATGCGTCTTATCTTCTCATTGTACCGAATTACTGTCCGCAGGCACCTGCCATGCGTCGGATGCCCGTGATCGCATTTTTCGGCGATAATTTCCAAAATCCGCCGTTCCGCCCCGACATCGTGATCGAAACGGACGAAGAGGCGGAACTCAAATTCCAAATGGCGGACAAGCATGTTTCCCAAGTCTACGAATGGTTGCCCTATACCCACGAAGATTTGGAAAATGTGCCGACCGATCCCAAGGCGCGGTTTGAGTGGCTCAAAGGCGCACCTGTGACAGAGGATATGACGGACGAAGAAATTTTGGCACTCGACGGCAATTACGCCAAGCGTTTTGCCATTCCTGCCGCACTTTACCGCAAGGAACTGATTGCGCGCTACGGCGAGGAGAAAGGCAAGAAAGTCCGCTTTGCCGAATCCTATGAGATCAGCGAATACGGCGCACCGCTTACACCGGAACTTGCAAAGAAACTGTTCCCGTTTTAAGGAGGTCGCAATATGAAAATTCTGATGATCGGCGCACATCCCGACGATTGCGATTATTACGGCTCGGGACTTGCCGCAAAATATGTAAGGGCAGGGCACACCGTTAAATTTCTCTCCATCTGCAACGGTTGCGGCGGACATCATGAGATGGACCCCAATGCCATCGCCGGCCGCCGTTTCCATGAAATTCAAGAGGCGGCAAAGGTCATCGGCATCACTTACGATGTGTGGGATATTCCCGATTGCACGGCGGAAAACGATCTGCGCACACGCGAGCGGATCATTTGCTATATCCGCGCGTTTTGCCCGGATCTGATCATTACGCACCGCACGAACGATTACCACGCCGACCACCGCGCCGCCGGACTTCTGGTGCAGGATGCGTCTTATCTTTTGATCGTACCGAATTACTGTCCGCAATCTCCTGCCATGCGTCGGATGCCCGTGATCGCATTTTTTGATGACGATTTCCAAAATCCGCCGTTCCGTCCCGATGTCGTGATCGAAACGGACGCGGAAGTGGAACTCAAATATCAGATGCTGGATAAGCATGTCTCTCAACTCTATGAATGGCTTCCCTATACCGAAGAGAGATTGGAGCAAGTGCCGCAGGATGAAAAAGCGCGCTACGAGTGGCTCATCGGCAATCCCGTAACGGAGGATATGACCGACGAGGAAATCCTCAATATGGAGGGCAATCACGCCAAACTTTTTGCCAAGCCGGCTGCGAAGTACCGCGCGAAACTGATCGAGCGTTACGGCGAGGAAAGAGGCAGAAAAGTCCGCTTCGCCGAAGCGTTTGAGATCAGCGAATACGGTCGTCCGCTCACACCGGAACTCGCAAAAGAACTGTTCCCGTTCTGATGAAAATAACAAAATGCCGATGGGTTTGCAACCCATCGGTATTTTGTTATGCCTGTATTTCCCGTATTGCCCGGGGGATCGCCTGCACGGTATCGCTTGCGAGCATGGAGATCGCGCCGACATTTTGCTCGGCGATCTCTCCGGCAAGACCGTTGAGATAGGCACCCGTTGCCGCAGAAAGAAGCAGATTTTCATTTCCTGCGCAAACGGCGGCTAAAATCCCCGAGAGCACATCGCCGCTGCCGGCAGTTGCCATACCTGCGCAACCGCGATCGACCAAAACCGTATTCTCGCCGTCGGTCACGATTGTGGTCGGCCCTTTGAGCAGGACGACGGCGCGGTGATCCTTGGCAAAGTCTTGCGCGAGCAGGATCGGATTTTTTCGCACGGTGCCAATGTCGGTATGCGTCAAACGCGCAAATTCGCCCAAATGCGGTGTGAGCAAAAGCGGCGCAGTGCGTGAATTCCAAACGGCATCGCCGCATTCGGCAAGGGCGTTGAGCCCGTCCGCATCGACGATCAGTGTACCCGAAAAATTCTGCATCAGCCACGCGACGGCGTGCTTCGTCTCTTCGGTCAAGCCGAAGCCCATACCCACAGCGACCGTGCGGCATTTTGCCGTCAAAGCGGTCAATTCCGCCTCGTCAAACTGATAACTGCCGTCTTGGTCCGCGAGCGGAAAGAGCGTACTTTCCAAAATCTGCGGCACGAGCAGCGGACACAAACTGCGCGGCGCACCGATACGCACCACGCCGCATCCTGCACGCATGGCGGCATTTGCCATCGACGCCAATCGGATCGCGCCGCTGTACGCAAGTGAGCCGCCCAAAAGTGCCGCATAGCCGTATGTGCCCTTGTTGGCGTCGTTTTTGCGCTTCGGAAAGACAATATCGTGTTTTTCCAAAAGCATAAACGGTTTTTCACAAGGCGTGATGCCGATGTCGCAGTTGATTTTCGCTTGCATCACATCTTTGGCTTGATTGAGGAAATGTCCCGGCTGGAAGAATCCGATCGAAACGGTCAGATCGGAGCGCACACAGACTTCGCCGCAGCCGTTGTCGCCGTCAAGACCGCTGTTAATGTCAACAGACACGGTGTAAGCGCCGCTTTGATTGATCGCTTCGATCGCACGGGCGGCGATCCCCTCCGCTTTGCCGTGAAATCCCGTGCCGAAAATGCAGTCGACCACGGTGGCAAATGACGCGAACGAGGTGTTTTCTTTGAAAATTTCGATGGGGATGTTTTGTTCGCGGCACTTGCCGAAATAGTAAGCGCCGTCGTCCGAAAATCGCTCGGCAAGCAGAAAAATCGTGCAGGGAATGCCGTTTTGCCGCAAAAAATCGGCAAGGACATAGCCGTCGCCTGCATTGTTGCCGCTGCCGCAGACGATGGCAACGGGCGCACGCCATCTTGCCGCACGGAAGACCGCTTCCCCGGCGCGATACATCAGCTTGCGCGATGAAGTGCCGTTTGCGATCGTCTGCGCGTCACTTTTGCGCATGGCGGAAACGGATAAGATCGGGATCATCAAATCACCTCTTGCCGACATTATAACGCCAAAGACCAAAAGATACAAGCAAAAAGGGCGATGATGCGAAAAAGGTTGTGAGACATTGCGTTTTTTGCTTTGTTGTGCTATGATAAAGAAAATTTCCGCAATGCGGTAACGAAGAAAGGAAAACAAATATGCTGGAAGGAAGAAAATTGGATCATATCGGTCTGAAAGTCGCCGATTCCGAGAAAGCCGCCAAATGGTATATGGAGCAACTCGGCTTCACCCTCAAAGGAAAATTTAAGAGTTCGCGCGGCGACTTCTACACCTGGTTTGTGACCAACGGTCATGTCACTTATGAGATCATGCAGGATGCTTCGCTCGATCCGCTGGGAAGCAAGGTGGATCACATCGCGCTTCGTTCAAGTGACATCGAAGCGGATTATCAGAAGGTATCAGATGCCGGGTTAGAGATCACCACAAAGGGGATCGAAGCCATCCCTTCGCGTTGGGAGAGAGGCTGCCGTTATTTTAAGGTGAGAAGTGCCACCGGTGAGAGCATCGAGATCAATCAGGATCTTTGATCGGGCGTTGTATGGCATGTAACGGTAAAGAAAAAATAGGCAATCAAAAAGGACATAAAAAAGCACTTGCGAAAGCAAGTGCTTTTTTGATGGAGATTATTGTTCTTTTTAATAAGCAGGGTGATGATTAAGAATGTTGCTTTGCGATGAAATCACGATACTGTACAACAAGTCGACAGTTTGGAATTATTTCATAAATATATCCCAAAGAGTTTTGATTATATGAGTTTTGCTCTCAATAAATATCAGTAAGACAAATCCGGCAATTGCTAAAAAATACTCCATTTTGTTCTTCTCCTTTTATTTCAGACAAATTATATCAAAGACATTTAAATGAGTTGCTATTGATAAAAATTATAATATCATTTTTGCGATTTGTTGCTCTTGCCTATATATAAGTGCCAAATAATTATCTTCATCATCAAAAAAGCCAAACATAGTATTACATTCTGCTGCATTATGACTTTGGGATACGGCATTCCTGATTTTTGAAATATTGTTTCGAAGTTCAGGATCGGCAACTTCGTATGCAAGTTGGAGGTTTGCATCTGCAACTTTTATTCTCATATCCTCCATATCTAATGCACAGGCAATCAACATACCATTTAACCAATAATATGACGCTAAAATGCCATCAACATCGCAGTATAACTGCTCTTTCAAAATTGTAAAAGAATCAATTAAACTCTGAATAACTGATACGGCACTCATATAACCACCGTTAATGATTTTTATGCCTACATCTCGGTTAATGCTTGATAATAGTTTTTTGTAATTTGAAAAATCAGATCTGATTTCGCTGCCGGTCCATTTTTCCGGTTTTGTAAAATCTTTCATAAAAGTCCTCTCTCCGTGGCATGCCACTGATTTTTTATTTTGTTGTATAAATAAGCGGAATTATCACTAAAACCGATGTTGCAATGCCATTGTTTTTAATGGATACTGCCACCTGTAAATAAGTTAATCGCGCTGATAATCAGCCCGATAATTATCAGCCCCAAAACCACAGAACATCCCGGCGAAAAAGAATCGTCGGACGAGGAAGAAGATGAAGACGAAGATTTAGTGTTGCTTTTTTCATATTCCTTGTAATATGCACAAGTGCTTTTGGAATAATTTTTCAAGTCTATTACTTCGTTGTTTCTTTTGGAACAGTACTCACAGTCAGAATCGTGCCAGCGATAGGGACAGCCACTGCAATTAGCCATATTTATCCTCCTTATATTACAGTCCGAAGACTTTTTATAGCCTTATAGTATCATATATAGCCCTATCTGTCAACACTATTTTGTTAGACTAAATTTGAAAATCAAACAAGATTCTTTCAAAGGAGTTTTTCAATGGGTGCTTATGAATTAACGAAAAATCGCATTTTACAGTTATGCAATGAAAAAGGGTACACACTCTATCGGCTTGCCATTGAATCCGCAGTGCCTCCGTCAAGCATTAAAAATATTCTGTACGGGAAAAGCAAAAATCCCGGTATTGTAACGATCAAAATGCTTTGTGACGGTTTCGGCATAACCCTTACCGATTTTTTTGACACAAAAGAATTTAAAAATTTAGAGCAAGAAATAAAATAGCCGCCGGACAGTATTTGTCGGCGGTTTTGCTTTACATCGGTGGTAGAGACCATACATTCGCTATTCATTAAACAATATAAAGGGAATAAATCGGGCTTAAAGTTTTAGTAAAGTTGTGCTCTGATGGGCTCAGTGAAGCGGCTTACGCCGTGAAGTTTTGTAGCTTCGCCGCAAAGTGAAGCAAAGTGTTCCGCTGATATCGTGCGAAGCACACTTCACGCCGCGAAGCGGAACACTTTGTAGAAAAAGATATTTTGGAAAAACGGTGGAAGGTGTTGAACTTTTGGATGTTGAATGATATATCGCTTACGCGATATGATATACGGCTAACGCCGCATGATATATTTTCGCTTCGCTCAAATATGAGATAATATCCGTTCCTTCAAACGCCGCAGGCGTATATCATCCGCGTAGCGGTCATCATATTGCGAAACAATATATCACCCGTTCCGCAAGGAACGGATATCATTGAAAAAGACTTGTCTTTCGACAAGTCTTTTTCATGGTGGAGACTGCTGGACTCGAACCAGTGACCTCCTGCGTGTGAAGCAGGCGCTCTAACCAGCTGAGCTAAGCCTCCGATAGTGCATAGGGCGCATAAACTGCGCCCTATGCCGTGGTGACCCGTACGGGATTCGAACCCATGTTACAGCCGTGAAAGGGCCGTGTCTTAACCACTTGACCAACGGGCCATTTAAATTGTGTGTGTTGTGTGGGGGTACGCTGTGCCGTACCCCACACAACATGGTAGCGGCACCTGGATTTGAACCGGGGACACTGCGGGTATGAACCGCATGCTCTAGCCAACTGAGCTATGCCGCCAAATGTAGCCCCGCGACGGGACGAAGATTACTATACCAAACAACAGTGGCATTTGTCAATACTTTTTTGCGAAAAAATACAAAAATTTATTTTTAATAGGTAGCGCATTTGCAGATTAACTTTCCGACGCGGCAAAACGCTTCAAAAGCCGTATGAGCGGCACGATCAAAAGCCCACAGCAGGCGTTGCTGACGCCATGGATGCAGTCAAAGGGGAAACCTGCTATGATCCAGTCGATCATACCGCGGAAATGCAATCCGTAGATGAGCGCATAGGCAGGCGCACCGAGCGTGCCGAACAGAAAACCGTGCAGGGCACAGACGGCGCAATAAACGATCGGCGCGACGGCGGTCGGCATTTTTTTCGGCAGCAGCATCGTCATACCCCACAAAATCGTCCAAAGGTACAGATACGGCAGCCACCAAACGGCAAAACCGGCAAAAAGCCCCTCCAAAAGCACATAAAGATAGATCGGATAGAGTGCTTTTTTGCGATAGACCACGGTGATGGCGACGATCATCGTGCCGAGCAGGTGGATATTCGGCAGACCTTCCATCAGTTTTTTGGTGGCGATCATAATAGCACCGAGCAGGGCAAAAACCGCGATCTCTTTCACTTTTAATTTCATAGTATTTTCTCCTCCAAATAAAAAAACTGCATACCGAAGTATGCAGAATAACGCAAGGACACCCCTTGCGCAAAAATGCAGTTTCCGGTTCCGGCAGAAATGCGGCAGCGTCCGGGTATTCTGACTGAGTCCTTTTCGGGACTTCACAGTGACCGACTCGCGAGGATTTGCACCTCATTCCCCCTGCCGCTCTCACGCGGCGGACGCCGTCTATTTGATTTTGTTATATCTTACCGCTCCTTGTGGAAAAAGTCAAGAAAAAGTCTTGCTTTTGCAGAAAAAAGGGGTATAATGGGGACTTGTCTTGTAAGAGAGGAGGGAAACTGTGGGAAAAGCGTTGTGGCTGACGATCCTGATCCGTGTTTTAGGCATCGGCGGTTTGGTCTTTAATGTGGCGTCGTTCCAATTCAATCGACACAAAAAGATCGTTTTGTTCAAAGGCATTTCGGAGTTTCTCTTCGCCGTGCAGTATATTTTTCTCGGTGCCTATACGGCGGCGGCTCTGGACGGCGTTTCCACCTTGCGCAACTGCGTTTTTATGAAAGCGGTGGAGAAGAAAAAGAGCACCGCGCCGTATATCGCGATTTTTGTGGTCGTGATGATCGTCCTTTGCGCTTTGACATGGGAAGGTCCGACTTCCGTTTTGGCGCTTGCCGCCAAAGTTTTGACTACGGTTTCCTACGGAATGCGCAAAGAGAGCAAATTGCGCATCATCGCGCTGCCGTCCTCTGTTGCGTGGGTGATCTACAACGCCGTTTTCGGCGCATGGGAAGCGGCGATCTGCGATTCGCTGACGGTGATCTCCCTGCTGATCGCCATCTGTAAATTTGACCTTCTGCCGAAGATGAAGAAATAAAAAGAGAGCCTTTGACATTGCGTCAGAGGCTCACTTTTTTGCTTCTTACAGGGGATCGTTTTTGTGGACTGCCAGCCATTCGAGGGCGGCGTCATAGGCCTCGTAGTCGAGGTCTGCCATGGTGTTGGTGTGCAGGATGATGCCTTCCACCTCACCGGCTTTGAGCAGTTCGGAGTAGCGGTTGAGCTGCCAGGTAACGGTTTCACCGGTCGCCTGACGCTTATCGCCGAAATCGTAGAGATAAAGACCGAGCATCTTTTTCTTGCCGGCGGTCATTTTTTTGAAGATTTCATACTTTTCCTCAAACTGACTCATAACATTCTTTTCGTTCCAAGTCCACATCGTCACGCCGTCGAACGGCTCGATATAGGGCTGGAATTCGGCGTCGGATGCGGGATCGACACCGAATTGGTGCGTATAGAACACCATCCACATTTCGAGCGGACGGACGCCGCCGTTATGCAGTTTGTCACGGACTTTGAAGAGATTTTCGAGCGGAATATCCTTATAACTGCCGTCGCCGTTGGCAAAGAAATCGTCAAAAATACCGCGGTCGATGTTGGGGAATTCCTTCGCTTCTTCCAAAAGCTGATCCAACTGCTCGGGATGCGCGCCGGCATCGTAGATCTCCCAGCCGACATGCTGCATCGTGGTGAACGACTTGTTATAGGAGCGGCGGTTGACATCCACGCCGACGGGTACCATGAACATATTGCGCACGCCGAGGTAGATCGCGCCTTCCAGCGGCGTCATACGGGACGGCTTCGTGTTGCCAAATTCATTGTTGTAACGGCCTTCGGGATGTCCCCAAAGCCACAGTTTGTCTGCCAATACCATAATTCTTTCCTCCTAAATTAAAGTTCGATGATTTTCTGCGGATATGCGGTGAGATTTTCGCATCCATCTTTCGTGACGCGGATGACATCTTCCATACGAAGTCCCATTTTCTTATCCTTGTTGCCCAAGAAAATATCACAGCAGAAGGTCATATTTTCTTTGAGGATCCATTCGGAATTATTCTCCACCCATGGTGCTTCGCCTTCCATCAAGCCGTTGCCGTGGCACGGTCCGTAAAGGAGCCAATCACCGAAACCGACTTCGGCGATGTTCTTTTCATAAAGACGGGCGAGGTCACCGGCGCAAAGTCCGTCGCGGATGTTGTTGAAAACGGTGTTTTGCCCGACATAGCCGGCTTCCATCAGTTTTAACTGCAACTCATTCGCTTTGCCGAAGACGACGGGACGGCCGATCGAGGAAGCATAGCCTTCATAGCGCGCGCCGATCTGCAAAAAGGTGAAGTCGCCGGGTTTGATTTCCTTACCTCTGGCGCGGCTGATCGCCTGATCGCTGCCGTCACCGGTGAGTACCCAAAGCGGATAACTTTCGCGCTCTGCACCGAGTTCGTGCATCTTGCCGAGTGCGAGACCGACCACCTGCGTTTCGGTCATGCCGGGGTGAATGTTTTCCAGAACATAATCAAAGGTCTTGTGCGTGATGTCCGCGGCGACGCGCATACACTCCAATTCCGCAGGCGTTTTGATCATCCGCAGATCGTTGACGAGGCTGTCGCCTTTGCGGACATTTTCGGCGGCAAAGAGTTCGAGAAGCGCGGTGTAAACGCCGACATTCATCAGACTGTAACCGGCGACATAGATCGCTTCGGGGCGATGGTTGCCCAAACGGGACGCGATCACACTTTGGAAGGTGTCGAGCGGTTTTCCGGGATATTCCGGATCGGACGACTCGCGGAACGCTTTGAGCAAGCGGATCTCGGGAATGCGGGAGCGGTCGGCGGCATAGGTGTAACTCTCCGGCCCGATGAGCAGCATCGGCTCGCCCTCTTGGAACAAGAGGACACCGGCAGTCTCAAAAGAGGGCCAATAGTCGGAGAAGTAGCGCACATACTGCGGCTCCGCCTCGTTACCGTAGCAAAGCAACAGTTCCACGCCCTGCTTTTTCATCACTTCTTGTACGCGGACGACTCTTTCTTTGAATTCCGCATCGGAAATACGAATTTTGTTCATCTTCATTCTCCTTTTCTCAGCCTTCGTTGGTCAGCCAACGGGCAGGGTTGTCCACCAAAATGCGGCGGATATCTTCTTCGGACACTTCGATCTCGCGGAGCATGGGCAAAATATGCGTCAAAACATGGTCATAGCCCCAGCCGCCGTATGCGTGCAGCAGTGTTTTGAGGCAAATGTCGCAAGAAAAGAGCAACTGTTTGCCGTAGCCGCGCTCTATGATTTTTTTGATGAGACGCACACGCTCCCAATCGGAGACAAATCTGCCGTTGCCCGGACCGATGTCCCACGGATCGGTGTTGTTCTCCTTGCCAAAGTTGTCAAATTCCACATAGACACCGCGATCGAGCATGGCGAAGATATAATCTTCGTTGTTCTGCACATCGCTGTGGCAGACGACCACGCGTTTGGGATCGACATCGTGCTTTTTCACGATTTCAAGTGCGTCCAGACCACGCGTGCACCACGGATTGATGTGGATCATCAGCGGTGCGTCGGTACGCTTTTGCGCACGGCAGGCGGCGGTGAGGGAACGCACCTCAAAATCGGGCATATCCCAGTTGATGCCGATCTCGCCGATGTAACCGGCTTTGATGCCGGAGTGCCCGATGCCGACGGTCAGATCGCGGACGATGTCCTCTTCCATCTCTTCGACCGTCAGCGCGAGCGTTTGCTCATTTTGCGCCGAGGCGACATAGTAACCGCAGCCGGTGATGACATTGAGCCCCGTGTCGATCGCGATGCGCCTGAGCAGTTCCGGATCTCTGCCGAGACCGTGATTGGACGCATCGACCACGGTTTTGCCGCCGGCATAGCGGAATTCCATGATCTCATTTTTCTGCGTTTCGTAGTCCATCATCTGGACATTGTCCAAAATGGCGAAGTTGTTGCGCTTCAAAATGCCGAGTTTGTCAATGGTGACGGGCGCGTGCGCCGCAAGTTTTGCGCCGATCTCCTCCGGTTCGGTGAAAAACACGCTCATATCAATGAAAATGTGCTCATGCGGCGTGACGATACCGAGTTCTTCACGGGAGAGTTCACCCAAGACGCTGTTGACTTTCATGCTTTCCTTCCTCCTTTTTGAAAAAATCTCACTTTTTTATGAGATTATATTCACTTTTTCGGATGATATTCAGTCATTCTCTAACTTTACTTTACCATATAAAATAATGAAGTCAATCAAATTTTATAGATATTATTACAAAAACAAAAGAAGTTGAGCCGATAAGAAAAGAGCCGTTGATTATGAAAATCAAAGGCTCTTTTCTTGTTCTTTTGAAAGGGAACTGCCGCGTGCGATCAGGGTCGTGGGAATTTTTTCGCATTTGGGAAAGTCCGCATCATCGCCGTGTATTCACTATTACCTACTACTTCCAAAGATTGACACTTGAATTTTTAGTGAAAAGTGAATAGTGAACAGGTAATAAGAAAACATCGACAAACCTCTGTTGAGGTTTGTCGATGTTTGGCGCAGCGGGAGGGATTCGAACCCTCGTGAGATTGCTCTCAAACTGATTTCGAGTCAGCCCCGTTATGACCACTTCGATACCGCTGCATACCTGCCTATTATACCATAACTTTTGCACCTTGCAAGGGTTTTTTCAAAATTATTTGCTGCCGCGGATCTGCATCGGCGTTTTCCCCACGGCGGATTTGATAAAAGCGCAGAAAGCGGCAGAACTTTGGTATCCCGTGAGTTGCGCGATCTCGGCAACGCTTTTTTCGGTGGAAAGCAGCAGTGTTGTCGCATTTTCCAAGCGAATATCGAGCAGTTTTTCACGGAATGTGCAGCCATAATATTTGTGAATGATGCGGTTGAGTTGACGGGTGCTGACATGAAGCCGCTTTGCCAGATTTTCACTTGTGCAATCTTTACCGGCAGTTATGCCGAAAAAATTGTCGATCATGCAGCAAACAGAGGGTTGCTCCACTTGTTTTTTTTCGGGTACACGAACGGTATCATGACGGATGCTTTGGTAAAGTTCCAAAAGAAAAAGAGCCGAAAGCGCACGCAGTTTTTCCTGCAAAAGAAAGTCATCCCGCTCGCTTGCCGAAATAGAGCGAATTTGTTCAAGAGTCATCTGCCAGGAGCAGTTTTGCGCATCAAGTAAAATCGGTTCGGTCGTATAAAAAGCGCGAAACAGGCGTAATTCATTTTGCGCTTTTGCCGATTGCGGCGCACGGATGGAAAATTGCCAGATCACCTCGCAAAGATCCTGCGAAGCCATACTGATATGGTGGTACAGTTTCGGCGGAACGAGAAAGAGTTGTCCGCTTTGCAAATGGTAAGATGTTCTGCCGCACATCATGGTACACTCGCCTGCGGTCAGGCAATGTATTTCAACCACAGGATGTTCGTGCTGAAAGAGCAGGTGGTCATCGGTGTGTTCTGACCAATATTGCGACGGACTGAGTTTTTCCGTGTGACACAACATACTGCCGATCGGGAAATCAAATGACAACTTCTGCATTTTCCCACCTCCTGTCTTTTCATTATACCGAGGTACAGCAAAAAAGGCAAGAAAAGAATATTTGATTTCAGACAAAATTTTATCAAACAAGACAAATGATAAATATTATATCGAAGAAAAGACATATTTTTTGGATTTTGGCAGGAGAAAATATCGACAAACAGACGAGAAGAGGAAATAATGAAGGAAAATCACATGAGGAGGTATGATCTGTGGATTATAAAGCATTGTTTGATCTCAAAGGCAAGGTTTGTTTCGTGACCGGTGCCATCGGTTATCTCGGCAGTGAGTGTGCCAAGGCGTTGAAGGATTTCGGCGCGACGGTGGTCGCCGCGGATATTCGTGGAAAGGAAGATCGCTGGGAGGGCTTTGAAACGCCGGAAGAATCCTTCGATCATTATATCCGGTGCGATGTCAGTGATCTTGCGTCCGTTCGTGCGGCATTCAAGGAGACATACGAAAAATTCGGCAGGATCGATGTGCTGGTCAATGTTGCCTTTGCACACAAGAACAATATAAAACCGTACGGCAATCAAAGTTGGTTTGAAAATATGCCCGATGATGTGTTCGAATTCAATATGTCCGGCGTAGTCGTTGCTCCGTTTCGCTGTATGCGCGAAGTGATCCCCTATATGAAGAAAAACGGCGGCTCAATCATCAACTTCTGTTCAATGTACGGTTTGGTCGCACCCGATCTGCGCATTTACGGTGACAATCCTCAGCGTCAGCGTGCCTCTTACGGTGTCGGCAAAGCCGCTGTGGATCAACTTACCCGTTATGCGGCATCCGACTTCGGTCGCTATAAGATCCGCGTCAATTCCGTGACGCCCGGTCCGTTCCCCAATCCCAAAAATCAAAGCGATGCGGCATTCAATCAGAAACTTGCCGATAAGACCATGCTCGGCCGTTTCGGGCAGAGTTATGAAATGGCAGGCGCCGTTCTCTTCCTTGCATCCGATGCGTCCTCCTTTATGACAGGCACAAATGTCGTTGTCGATGGTGGTTGGACGGCGTGGTAATACTATATATTGTGTATACGGCATCCGAAAAAACCTACCCGATATTATAGGGTAGGTTTTTTTGGAAAAAGAGCAAAAAATGTTTTTTTGGAAAAAGAGCAAAAAACTCCTTGACACAAAGCTCGTTTCGTGCTATTATCTATCCGCTGACGATTTTTCGGAGGGCAATGCACAGTTGCAGGTGTAGCACAATGGCCAGGGCACCAGCCTTCCAAGCTGGGGATGCGGGTTCGATTCCCGTCACCCGCTCCAACTTGTTTATCTGCGCCAGTAGCTCAGCTGGATAGAGCAACTGCCTTCTAAGCAGTAGGCCGGGGGTTCGAGTCCCTTCTGGCGTACCATTTTTCGTCAGGAAATCCCATGCGGATGTATATGTGGTGGGTGTAGCTCAGTTGGTTAGAGCACCGGGTTGTGGTTCCGGGTGTCGAGGGTTCGAGTCCCTTTACCCACCCCACAAAATCAGGGATTGGGAGAGATCCCAGTCCCTGATCGCTTTTCCACCATAGGGGCGTAGCCAAGTGGTAAGGCAAGGGACTTTGACTCCCTCATCCGCTGGTTCGAGTCCAGCCGTCCCTGCCAATACGCTTCGTTAGCTCAGTCGGTAGAGCACCTGCCTTTTAAGCAGGGTGTCGACGGTTCGAATCCGTCACGAGGCACCAAAAAGGAACACCACCCGAATGGGTGGTGTTCCTTTTTTTATTTTAAGGAGAATCCCCCGACGGAATTTCAAAATGCTTTTCTGTTTGACTAACACAAGCGTGTATGATAGAATCAAGCTGCTTTTAATTATACCAAAATCTTGCTTTTAATATACGTTAAGAAAAGAGGTCTATGCTATGCTTTGCCCATTCTGTCATCAGGAAATTCAGGCGGAGAGTAAGTTCTGCAACTTCTGTGGAAAGGCCATTTTGTCGAAACTGTTTTGCAGCAGCTGTGGCGCCAAGTTACCCCCTAACAGCCGTTTTTGCCATATCTGCGGCACCGCCGTTTTCAGCACCTCTGCTCCGAAAATACAGCAAAATAACGCTGTATCTGCAGAGCAAGAACAGCTTTTAAAAGAGCAGCTTTGTGCATTGGAACAGGAAGAAGCGGAGCTGCAGCAGCATCTGGATACGATGCAATGCGAGCAAGAAAAACTCGAACAGACCAGAGCAGAGCTTGCACAAGAGAAAGACCAGTTGGCAGAGAGTACCGCCAGCTTGCTTCAGAACAAAAAACTTCTTTTGGAGCAGATTCAAAAGGAACAGGATACGGCAGACCATACAGATGCCGTTATCGAATTGCAGCGCGAAGCATCGGTCTCTCCGACAGGGAAAGCAAAAATAGCTCTAAGTTTGCCGAAAAAAGCCAAAGTCGTGGTCCTTGCCCTTGTTGTGGTTATTGGCTTGGCGGCGTTTTTGCCGTACAGCATAAAGGCAATGCGGTATCAACGCGCCGTAAAAGCTGTGTCAGCAGGCGAATATGGCAATGCAATAGAGTTGTTTATCAAGCTGAAGGACTATAAGGATTGCCCGCAGCAGTTGGACCATGCGTTCTTAAAGCAGGGTGATCAGCTGCTGCAAGCGGGGCAGTATCAGGAAGCTATCGATTCTTATGGCAAGATGGTTGCCGCAGAGGAGAGCACAGAAGCAATTAAAAACGTGAACTTCATCTGGGGCAAGGATCTTTTAGCGAAGCAAAAACCGGCAGAGGGCATTGTCAAATTAGAGGCCGCAGCGGGTTACAGCAACGCCGATGAATTGTGTCAGAATGCGGCAGAAACGCTGGGGACGGATTACTACAGCAAGAAAGATTACAAAAACGCCGCAAAGTATCTGGATAAAGTGGAAAACAAGCCCAAAGAACTGCTTGAAAAGTATTTCTACGCCAGCGGCCAGGTCGCTTGGGAAGAAAAGGACTACGCATCAGCGGCGAAAAATTTTGGGCATATCCGGAGTTATCTGGACAGTAATACCTATTGGCAGGAAGCGGCGTATGCGTATGCCGGCAAACTGTTCGATCAAGAAGATTATGCAGAGGCGTTAAAATATTACCAGCAGCTGGGTTCCTACCAAGACGCCCAATCCAAAGTGGCGAACTGCACCTTCTGTACTGCCGATGATCTGGCTGCCCATCTGCAGTATAAAGATGCCATCGAATATTATGAAAGCCTGGGCAATTACAGCTACGATGGGGTCAGCGCTGCCAGCCAGGCTACCATGCTGAAAAACATGCAGCAGATAAGAGGCACCTATGACGCGAAAAAGAGCTATGTGGAAACGCGGCAGGTCTACACCAGAACGGGTTCTTATGATTACTGGTATAACGAATCTCTTTACTCCGGCCAAGAACTTGAAATCACCTGTACCTATAACAGCAAGAGCAGGACGTTTGATATAAAGGGCAATCTGGCGTTCTATCGCTATACGGACTTCTCGTATGTCAGCGATTATCTGGATCCCCCGACAAAAGCCACCCGGAGCTTCCATCTGTCGGATGTAACAAGCATACCGTCTACCATTGAAGTTGACAGCAACACAAAGCTCACCTATTCCAACGGAACGTTTTATCTGAATTATTATCAGTCCGAACATCACTCTGTCGGGGTGGACTATCGATATACAACCAATATCACATATGCCAAATAGCGATTTTGGTAACAGTAAAAGGGGGATATTGCCATGATTTGTCCCAACTGCAAAAAGAATATTCCCGATGGGAATCGCTTCTGTGGCTATTGCGGCAGCGAGATACCTCAGATTCTTACCTGCAATCGCTGCGGTACGCCGTATAAATCAGGTGTGCGCTTCTGCAGTTATTGCGGTGCACCGGTATCGGGACACACACCGTCTACCCCACAAACGCAGACGGATGAACTGACACAGCAGCTCAACGCACGCCGGCAAAAGATTGAAGCGATGCGGCAGGAGATTGAGCGTCAGGCAAAACATTTGGAGGCATCCCATCAGGCATTGGCTGCGGAACAGGC
>JAZUIU010000015.1:0-3082 GCA_045642405.1 Oscillospiraceae bacterium | reverse complement strand
ACAAGGGAGGCAAAGAGGAAAGAATCCCTCCGGTTTTCGCTTCGCGAAAATCCACCTCCCTTTAACAAGGGAGGTTAAGACGGATTGCCACGGCGGCAAAGCCGCCTCGCAATGACGAGGCTTTCGTAGGAAAGCGACTTGCTCCTCCCGTGTGCGGTGACACCCCTATATCATACCGGTGTAGGGGACGATGCCTACATCGTCCCGTTACTCGCCAATTTTTCGCATCGCTTTTGCGGGCGAAAATCTGCGGGCGAACACAGTTCGCCCCTACGGGAGAGATTTTGACATTTCCTCGCGTATTTCGTCATCGCGAGCGGAGCGCGGCGATCCGTACTTTGTTAAAAAAATCACAGATGCGTGCTTGACAAAACTTTCTTTATATGGTAAAATATAAATATATTATTAAAGTAAATCAATGAATGATGATTGATTTACAAAACCCGAAGAAGTGAAACATTTTGACACTGCTTCCCTGCTCGGTAAGAAAGAAGGATTTTGGTTTATCATGAAAGCGTTTTTGCGGAAAAACTATTGCTGGATCATTGCCGCTACGGTGCTGATCGCCTATGCGATCCGCGCGGGACTGACCAACAACCTCAACAGTCTCTTTTTGGTTCCGGTTTCCGAAGGATTACACGCAAAACGAACGGTGGTCTCGTTTTCCACCAGCCTGCGCTCGATCGGTATTTTCGTATCCAACCTCTTTTTCGGCGTGGTCTACGGAAAACTCGGTTTTCGCAAACTCGCCTCCTGCGGTCTTTTGGTCATGGGACTCGCCTGCATCGGTATGGCGTCGTCGCAGACCGTATTGGCATACTGCCTTTTTGCGATGCTCCTCGGCTGTTTTGAGGCGGCATACTCCACCGCCGCCATCTCCAAGTTGGTCGGCGAATGGTTCATCAAGCACCGCGGTCTCGTCCTCGGCATCATCACCGCCGCCAGCGGTCTGGGGGCAAGTTTCTTTGCCATCATCCTCAACGGCATTATGCAGCGCAGCAGTTGGCGCGGCGCGCAGTATTTTGCAGGCGGTTTGATGGTCATTGCCACCGTTGTGCTCTTTTTGGTCGTGCGCACCAAACCGGCGGACATGGGACTCAAACCCTACGGTGCGGATGCGCAGGATGCCGCGCAAGTGAAGCAAAAGAAGAAAAAATACGCCGATTTTGAAGGCTTCACCATGCAGTCTCTGAAAAAATCGCCGGTGCTGTGGCTTTTTTTGCTCGTCGTATTTCTCTCCGCGTTTTGCTCTTACGCCTCCATCCACATTCTCATCCCCTGCCTTACGGATAACGGCCTTTCCGCCGGTGATGCCGCCAAACTGCAAAGTCTGATGTTCCTGCTGCTTGCCGGTGCGAAAATCTTTGACGGCTCGCTTTGCGACATTGTCGGTGCAAAAACCGTGTCTATCATCTCAATTTTATGTGCGGGCGTCAGCGCGTTTCTGCTCATCCGCGTCCACACCTTCGCCGGTGCGATCCTCCCCACCGTTCTCATCTCGATCGGCGGGCCGCTCAGTACGCTTTTGCCGTCACTTTCCACCAATGAGATTTTCGGTACGCGCACCTACGACACCATCGTCGGTTGGGCTCTCGCCGCCGTCGCGATCGCCAATATGATCACAAGTCCCATTATGAATTTCTTCTTCGATCATCTCGGCTCTTACGATGTCGGTCTTTATTGCGCCGCAGGACTTTCGGTCATCACTTCAATTCTTTACCCGATCGTCTGCCGTATGGCGAAACGGGAATTGAATAACAATGAAAAGGAGAATAACAATGGCTAATCAAAAAATCTGGGCTTATTTCCTCTATCTCAGCCGCCACATGTGGATGGACGAAACGAGCAAGCGTCCCACGTGGACCTTGCAACCTCCCTATGAGTATCCGTACAAGCCGGAAAACGAGACCGATGTCGCCGTTTGGGACGAGACGGTCGCCTACCTCGCCAAAACGCAGTACAACCTGGTCGTCATTGATGTAGGCGACGGCATGAAATTTGAACGGCATCCCGAAATCTCCGCACCCGATGCGTGGGACAAGGATTTCCTCAAAAAGAAACTCGACGAAATGCGCGCGCTCGGTTTGGAGCCGATCCCCAAACTCAATTTCTCCACCGGTCACGACACCTGGTTCAAGCCCTACCGCCGCATGGTCTCCACGCCGCAGTATTACGAAGCGGCGCGCGACTGCATCGAGGAAGTGTGCGAAGTGTTCGGCAATCCGCGCTTCTTCCATTTGGGACTTGATGAGGAAGATTACAATCATCAGAAGTACCACGATATGGTGATCATCCGCTCGCAGGAACTGTGGTGGCACGATGTTTATTTCCTCTTCGACATCGTGGAAAAACGTGGCATCCGTCCGTGGATCTGGGGCGACTGCAACTGGTATCATCCCGAGGCATTCGCCGAGAAGATGCCTCGCCATATCCTCGTTTCCAACTGGTTCTATGCCCATGTCATGGACTTCCCCAATGATCCGATCAATGAAAGGCGTCTTGCCGGTTATGAAAAGCTCGAAAAACTCGGCTTCGACCAGGTGCCAAGCGTTTCTACATGGAGCAACAACACCAATGCGCTCGAAACGATGCTCTACGCCGAAAAGATCATGTCCCCCGATCATATCGCCGGCTATATGACCATCCCCTGGTATCACACCAGCCGCGAAAATCAGTATACGCTGCTCAACGACGCGTATCGCTTCTTCCTCGCGCGCCGTGCGGTCTACCCCGACTCCCTCAAACCCAACGATATTGAATAACGATCCGCGTAAAGAGCGCCCCGATTTGGGGTGCGCTCTTTTTTTGTAGGGACGACGGATTGCCACGGCGGCAATGCCGCCTCGCAATGACGAGGAAATTAAACGCACGATGTACGAAAAATCGCGTCATTCCGAGGCAACGAAGTTGCCGTAGGAATCCGTTTTTTGGACGGAGAATTTCGGATAAAACTTTCGTAGGGCAGGGGCTTGCTCCTCCCGTGTGCGATGACGGCGTAGGGGCGAACTGTGTTCGCCCGAAAAATTTTGCATCCCGTATGGCGGGCGAACACAGTTCGCCCCTACGGGATCGGCGGAAGAGG
>JAZUIU010000014.1:0-4667 GCA_045642405.1 Oscillospiraceae bacterium | reverse complement strand
AAAAATAACTAATCGATGTAAAGAGTTTAGCAGATACCAAATGGTATTGCAAGTACCATATAGTGTTTGCTCCGAAGTATTGTGTATTCCCACTTTTTAAAAATAATTTGATTTTTGGAAATAGAGGAATAGAAATCGCCGCAACAAACATAGAAGTCGGGATTTTTCAATTTATGTTCATTTCTTGATGAAACCGCGTGCACCAGACTGAAAATGTAGCGTTTATGCTTGTTTTTCATAAATCCGTTATCGCCTTTTCCATGATATCCGTTCCTTTATACGCCTACGGCGTATGGGTGTACTTCAAAGAGTAAACGCACAGACTTTTCATTGCAATTTGTAAAATGCCATGCTATACTTTTAAAAGATGAAATGAAGGGGAAAGGTGCGATGGATTTTGAGGTGATCCGCAGCGCAAGAAGGTCGTTTGCCGCCGAAATTCGGCAGGGGCGGCTGCTGATCCGTGCGCCGATGCGCGCTGCCGATGAGGATATCCTCGCCTTTGTGCGTAAGAATCAAAAGTGGATCGAATCCCATTTGGAAAAGGCGCAGCAGCGGGAAAAAACTTATCGCCGACTGACCGAGAAAGAGATCAAAGCATTGGCAGACAAGGCGTTGGAAGTTATCCCCGAGCGCGTCGCGCACTATGCACCGCTTATTGGCGTGACCTACGGGCGGATCACGATCCGCAAACAAAAATCCCGTTGGGGCAGTTGCAGCAGTAAGGGCAATCTGAATTTTAACTGCCTTTTGATGCTCGCTCCGCCGGAAGTGATCGACAGCGTGGTGGTACACGAACTGTGCCACCGCAAGGAGATGAACCACTCCGACAGATTTTACGCCGAGGTACTGCGGGTTTTTCCGGAATATCGGCAATGCCGGAAATGGCTCAAAGAAAACGGCGATATACTGATGATAGCAGGAGAATGATATGACTACATTTCGATTTGCAACGGCGGAGGATTGTGCTCTGATCCTGCAATTTATCCGCGATCTGGCGGAATATGAAAAGATGGCGAGCGAAGTCGTCGCCACGGAAGAACTTTTGCACGAGTGGATCTTTGAAAAGAAAAAAGCGGAGGTGATCTTCGCCATCGCCGACGGGAAAGAAGTGGGTTTTGCCCTGTTTTTCCACAACTTTTCGACCTTTCTCGGCAGGTCGGGCATCTATCTGGAAGACCTGTTCGTCAAGCCCGAGCATCGCGGCAGGGGCTACGGCAAGGGACTTTTGAAAAAACTTGCCCGCATCGGCGTGGAACGCGGCTGCGGAAGGCTCGAATGGTGGTGCCTCGATTGGAACAAGCCGAGCATCGACTTTTACCGCTCGCTCGGTGCCGAGCCGATGAGCGATTGGACGACCTATCGCATCACCGGCGAAACGCTGAAAGAATTGGCGAAGTGACAAAATATTATTGAAGGCAGATAATAAAAAAGGAATCGTATTATGGAACTGTTTGACGAGCGTGCATCTTATGTATTTTGCTACGCGGAAAAGAAAATCGTTAACGGCAAGATTGCCGGGGGTTGGTCATACACAATTGACCAACACGGTACGGCAACATATACCGTGATCCGTGAAAATGGTGATCCGATTGTCGATCAACAGAGAATCAGACAAACGATTGTTGTAAAAATAATGAATCTTCCCTATAACCATCTTCTGCTTTTCCGGGATATGCCAATTCAAATCAACGAAGCAGAACGCGGGCAGGATGGCACAGAGTTTTATTGCAATTTTGGTGTCATCCGTATGTACGCTTACAATATTCCTCGGATTTTGTTTTTCAGGCCGCAAAACGATACCGCACAAAATGTAATTTTGCATTCTTATCCGGATCAAGTTGCGATTTTTGACTTGTTTGACCGTGTCACGGAGATATTAAAAGAAGACGGCATTTACCTGTCTTATAGATGTATTTCTTATCGCGAACGCGGACATATTGAAAAAGTTGCGCTCGATGACCTGCGTTTTGCATTCGATTTGCCGTATTCCTATATCCATTCCGGGGTATATTTTGATGGATATGCATACGACCGGAATATCCCTCCGGTTTTGTGCGAATGTACCCGACGAGCCATCATTAATATTATTCGGCTTTGCAAAGAGCAACTTCAATACGTGTTTTCTTCATATTCCTTGGAAGACCTTACCTTACAAGAACTCGGACTTCCGGAGTATTTCCAAACTGTGATTAAAGAATCCGGCGAAAGCGATCCGGAAAGGTGGGTGGAAATGCTTGCTTTTGAGGAGAGTGTTTGCCCTTTTTGTAATGAAGCGATCGTGCCGGGGCCGGGTGTTTATTTAAGCAACGGGACTTCCAAATTTGCACAGCGGTACGAAAAAGAAATCAAAAAGCGTATGAGCCAAATGGGCTTTTTAAACAAATATGAGAATTTGGGCAATTTCTTTCTGAAAGATCAGTTGGAAGAAGAATGCAAAGCAATTATGCTTCCGAAAAATGAAGAACTGACACAAGAAATCGCCGAGAGATGTTCGGCAACACAAGACGAGATAAAAGCAGAATTAGGCAAAATGGAAAGCATATCCGAAGAAGATAGGGATGTGATCCAATACAGCAGAAATATGGTCTCCCTGCAAAAATCATCTTTTTCTCTACATCAGCAATATCAAATCAAAGACGAAGTCTATTTTGCTTTGACCGAGTGCATTGAAAAACGCTATAAGAACGCAAAAAAACTCATTCAGGACGGAATCAAAGCGGACGCAAAGCTCGCGGAAAGAAGCAGAAAAACGGGCGGTGCATTTATTGTTTTAACACAGCAAATTGACAATAATGAGTGGAAGTTCACCATTCAAAAAGAAAAGGGCGAGATTGTTCTGTGCCTCAACGGTGAGCAATTTCCGACACTTTCCCTCAATTACGGGGATATAAACACGATTTTGAAGTTTTTGCAGTATGCAACTTTGAAAGAGTGCCCGTCACTGCGGATTGTCGGAAAAGAAAAGCCAATTTGGTCTGTAAAAGGTGCTTGTGGGGACACTTATGCAAGCGATGTTGAATCCGAACAAGTGAAAATGGCGTGTATGTATATGATTTACTTATATCAAAAGGCATTTGGAAACATACCAGAAGATGACGATTAGGAGTTTGCTATAAACACACCATTCTACACGGATAGTTTACAACAGAACGGAGGGTATTCTATGAGCAAAACTTCCATACGCTTTTTTGAAAATATTCCCGTGCGGGCGGTTTGGGACGATAAAAGTGCCAAATGGTGGTTTTGCGCCATGGATATTGCCGAAGCACTGACAAAAACGAAAAATCCGAGGTCATATTGGAACGCAATCAAAAGACGCAAAAATGAGTTGTCGACAATTTGTCGACAACTGAAACTGAAAGCAAAAGACGGGAAATTTTACAATACCGATGTCATTGACGAAAACAGCCTCAACACCGTCCTTGCACTCATTCCAAGCAAGAAAGCGGATGTTTTTGACAAGTGGATGAAGAATATGGAAACATCCCTTGACGAGAAAAGCAAGCAGAAAGCATACGAACTTTTCGAAAGCGGATTTATCGACAATATCGAAGTCGGCACGGCAAAGGGATTGCAACAAATCCACGGCTACATTTTCGGCGGACTTTACGATTTTGCGGGACAGATCCGAACCGTGAACATTGCAAAAGGCGGCTTTGCTTTTTCTCCCGCCGTGTACCTGGACGGGGCACTTGCTCATATCGAGGCTATGCCGGAAAACACATTGGAAGCCATCGTTAACAAGTATGTGGAA
Source organism: Oscillospiraceae bacterium (assembly GCA_045642405.1). Lineage (GTDB taxonomy): Bacteria > Bacillota > Clostridia > Oscillospirales > Oscillospiraceae > Hominicoprocola. The sequence goes on along the minus strand of JAZUIU010000014.1, from coordinate 910 downwards.
ATGAATGTGGCGCACCCCTTTATGGAGGGCAACGGACGCAGCACCCGCATCTGGCTCGATCTGATTCTGAAAAAGAATCTCAAAAAATGCGTGGATTGGAGCCGGATCGATAAGGCGGAATACCTCGAAGCCATGCGGGAAAGCGTGGACGATCCGCACAGGATCTCGGAACTTCTGCAAGGCGCTCTGACCGATGATATCAATAGCCGCGAGCTTATCATGAAGGGCATTGATTATTCGTACTATTATGAAACGGAGGATTGAACGATGACGAACAAACTCGTAGCCTATTTTTCCGCAAGTGAGGTGACGGCGAAGGTCGCCGGGAAACTTGCAACTGCGCTGGGCGCAGACACTTATGAGATCCGACCGGAGGTGAAGTACACCAAAGCCGATCTCGATTGGATGGATCCAAAATCCCGCAGCAGCGTGGAGATGAACGACAAGAGCATCCGACCTGCCATCATCACAGGAGACGTTGACATGTCCGGCTATGATACCGTCTATCTCGGCTTCCCGATTTGGTGGTATGTCGCACCCACGGTGGTCAACACCTTCCTCGAAGCCTATGATTTTTCCGGCAAGAAGATCGTTCTCTTTGCTACCGCCGGCAGCAGCGGTTTCGGCAACACGCTTGCGGAATTGCAACTCTCCGCACCGGGTGCGGCATTCACCGAAACAATGGTGTTGACGGGAGCAATCACGGATGCAAAAATTCAAAAGTTGATCGACAGTTGCAAATAATATAAAACAACACCGCGGAAAAATCTGATATGCACCCCAAAAGTTAGACACTTTTGGAGGTGCATATTTTTATGGGTAAAACAGGACGAACAAATAAAAAATACAGTGCAGAATTCAAAATAGGTGTTATAATGGATATGCGAGAACACCATCTCGGATATCGAGA
>JAZUIU010000013.1:0-2691 GCA_045642405.1 Oscillospiraceae bacterium | reverse complement strand
TCATTCCGAGGCAACTTTCGTAGGGGAGGGGCTTGCTCCTCCCGTGTAGGATGACGGGCGGATGTGGGCATCCGCCCCTACGGGATCGGCAAAAGAGGGAACGGGAATCCCTCCGTCTTTTCGCTTCGCGAAAATCCACCGTCTCGCTGCGGCTCGGTCACGGCACGGGTCTGATGTGCCACCGGCACATCATTCAACACCGTGCCGCCGCTTCGCTACCTTTAACAAGGGAGGTTGGTACGCTCTTTATAACCCCCCTTGTCAAAGGGGGGAAAGAAAAATCTTTGATTTTTCAGGGGGGGATTCTTGTACGATGACGCACGAGGGTGCGATAGGGAACGGGAATCCCTCCGTCTTTTCGCTTCGCGAAAATCCACCTCCCTTTAACAAGGGAGGTTGGTACGCTCCTTATAACCCCCCTTGTTAAAGGGGGGACAGAAAAATCTTTGATTTTTCAGGGGGGATTCTTGTAGGATGACGGGAAATTTTCGTAGGGGAAGGGCTTGCTCCTCCCGTGTGCGACTCGCCTCACACGCGTTTCCACTTTGCGCCGCCGGGGATATCGGTCACTTCGATCCCCTGCGCTTTGAGTTCGTCGCGCAGACGGTCGGCGGTCGCGAAATCTTTCGCCTTCTTCGCCTCTGCACGCTTGCGGATGAGATCTTGCACGGCTTCATCCGCCGCGCCGTCCTCGGCGATGATCTGAAATCCGCCGCTCGTTTGCGCACTTGCGGCATTGGCGCGGCGCACGGCATCCGCCTTTTGCAAAAGGTCAAGCCCCAGCACGGCATCGACGGCATCGAGCGCGGCGCATTTGGTCGCACCGTTGGTCTGCGCTTTGAGAATGTCGTAAAGCACGGTGATGCCGAGCGAAGTGTTGAGATCGTTGTCGAGCGCGGCTTTGAACTTGTCGCAAAGCGTTTGCAGCATCGCTTCGTCCACCGCACCGTCCTTACCGTCGAGCGCGGCGATCCTGGCGATCAGTTTGCGGTAGGCGAGGGCGGCATTGTCGAGATTTTCCCAGGTGAACACCAAACTCTTGCGGTAGTGGCTTTGCAGGCAGAAAAAGCGGTAATCGAGCGGATCGTAGCCCTTTTCTTCCAGCAGCGACACGGTGAGAAATTCGCCCTTGGACTTGCTCATCTTGCCGTTCGTGGTGTTCAGATGCAGGACATGGAACCAATAGTTGCACCAATGATGCCCGAGGTAACTCTCGCTTTGCGCGATCTCGTTCGTATGGTGGGGGAAGGCATTGTCGATACCGCCGCAATGGATATCGAGGTCTTCACCGAGGTACTTCATGCTGATGCCGGAGCATTCAATGTGCCATCCGGGATAGCCGATGCCCCACGGAGACTCCCATTTGAGCGCCTGATCCTCAAATTTGGACTTGGTAAACCAGAGCACGAAGTCGTTTTTGTTGCGCTTGTTGGTGTCCTCTTCCACGCCCTCACGCACGCCGACGGCGAGATCCTCGGCATCGTGGTCATTGAAAATATAGTAGCGGTCGAGTTTGCCGGTGTCGAAATACACATTGCCGCCGGCGAGATAGGCATAGCCGGTGTCAAGGAGTTTCGTGATGATCTCGATGTACTCGGCGATACAGCCGGTTGCCGGCTGAACGATGTCGGGACGCTTGATGTTCAGGCGGCGGCAATCGTCGAAAAACGCGTCGGTGTAATACTGCGCGATCTCCATCACGCTCTTGTGTTCGCGGCGCGCGCCTTTGAGCATTTTATCCTCGCCCTCGTCGGCATCGCTCGTGAGGTGACCGACATCGGTGATATTCATCACGCGCTTGACATTGTAGCCGAGAAAGCGGAGATATTTCTCCAAAACATCCTCCATCAGATACGAGCGCAGGTTGCCGATGTGGGCAAAGTGGTAGACGGTCGGGCCGCAGGTATACATCTTCACGATGTCGGGATGATTGGGGACAAATTCCTCTTTTTTGTGGGAAACGGAGTTATAAAGATACATGGAAATTCTCCTTACTGCACGGAGCGGAACACATCGCGGTTTTGGATGAAGTATTCCGCGCCGGAATAGACGGTGACGGCGACGATGAGATAGGTGCAGACGGTGCAAAGCAGATCGTAACAACCCCAATTTTTGGCGATGAGCATCGCGCAAAGGGAGATCATCGTCAGCGCGGTCTTGACCTTGCCGGACTTACCGGCGGCGATCACGCGGCCCTGCTCCACGGCGACGAGGCGCAAGCCGGAAACGCCGAATTCACGCAGCAGCACGATGGCGAGTGCCCAGCCGAACATTTTGCCCTGTTCGACAAAATAGCACATGGCGGCCATGACCAGCACCTTGTCGGCGAGGGGGTCCATAAATTTGCCGAAATTGGTGATCTGATTGTAGTGACGGGCGATGTAGCCGTCGAGAAAATCCGTCAGACACGCGGCGACGAAGATGCCGAACGCCACGAAATGCGCGACAGGGAAGTTGAGATACAAAACGATCAAAAAAGCGGGGATGCAGATAAAACGCAGCAGCGTCAACTTGTTTGCGGTATTCATAATTCTTTTCTCCTTATCTCTATATTGCTTCTCTTTGCAAGGGAGGCATTCTACCTCTTTGCATCCCTTTAACAAGGGAGGTTGGTACGCTCCTTATAACCCCCCTTGTCAAAGGGGGAGCGATGCGAGCGCCGCCTGTGGCGGATGAAGCGAGCTGAGCGAG
>JAZUIU010000012.1:0-4594 GCA_045642405.1 Oscillospiraceae bacterium | reverse complement strand
CGTTTGAGGCAAACGCCTCAAACGGAGTTTTTATTGTTATTCCGGCAACCAACAGCGTTCGTGTTCCTTCCCTGCCGGGCGTTCCATCAAGGAGCGAATGGTCATGCCGACATCGGCGTTATCGTATAGCACATGATAAGCAGCCTCGCAAATCGGCAGATGAATGTTCATTTTCTGCGCCAATTCCAATGCACTGCTTGCGGCATAGTAACCTTCGACGACGGCACCGACCTCTTCCTGCGCATCCTTGACCGTTTTTCCCTGACCGAGTAAAATACCGAAACGGTGGTTACGCGAATGGACAGATGTGCAGGTAACGACCAAATCGCCCATACCGGCAAGACCTGCCAGCGTTTCCAACCGTCCGCCGAGACAATTCACCAATTTGGAAAGTTCGGACATGGAGCGCGTCATCAAAAGTGCTTTCGCATTGTCACCCAAGCCGTAGCCTTCGATGATACCGCAGCAAAGGGCGACGACATTCTTAAAAGCGCCGCAAAGTTCAACGCCCGCCATATCATCATGCGTATAGACGCGGAAATTGTCGCTGAGAAACGCTTTTTGTACAAAAGCGGCATCTTCTTCTCTTTCTGCCGCGGCAACGCACCCGGTCGGAATGTGGCGCGAAACTTCTTCTGCATGAGAGGGACCGGAAAGCACAACGACCGGCAACCGGTGCGCTGTTTCTTCGGCAATAATCTCTGACATTCGCATATTACTTTGCGGCTCAATGCCTTTGGTAACGGATACCAATACGGCACCATCCGGCAAGTAGTCGCGCACTTTTCTTGCGGTTTCACGAAGTGCGAAAGACGGCGTGGCAAAGACGATCATATCGTTTTCCTGCAAGCAGGAAAGATCACTTGTCACTGTGATTCCACCGGAAATATGAACGCCTTTGAGTAAAGGGTTTTCCCTTGACAGTGACATATCTGCCGCCTTTTGCGGATTGTGTGACCAAAGGAAGACATCGTGTCCGTTACTGTTGAGCAAAATGGCAAGTGCCGTTCCCCACGCGCCTGAGCCTATTACCGTGATTTTCATTCTTCTTTCTCCTTCCGGTCTATGGGGTGAAAAGTAAAGCGGCTTTCCATCCCTTTTAGCAAGCGCGCAATATTACTGCGATGCGCCCATATTGCAAGAACGGCAATCATTCCTGCCAATATGATCAAAACGGGATCACCGTGATAAACAAATGTCGTAGAGATCGGAAAACTGATCACACCGACGATGGATGCAAGCGAGACAAAACGCGTAAGTAAAAAGACAATTGCAAAGATTCCCCAACCAATCAAAGCGATCTGCCAATCCAGACACAATACGATCGTTGCGGTGCAAAGAACGCCTTTACCGCCACGGAAATGCTCTGTGAGGGGAAATGTATGCCCAATCACGCAGAAAAGCGCACCCCAATATGCTCCGTAGAGTTCCAAGTGCGGAAGTGAGAGAAAGGAAAAGAAAAGAATTCCGATCAAAACGGAAAGTGCGGCTTTTCCCATGTCAATCAAAATAACAGAGACAATGTGTTTCGGACCGTATGTACGGTAAAAATTGGTCAATCCCGCATTATGACTTCCATGATCCCGTACATCGTCGAGATAGACAAGCCGGGAGGTCATAATTGCACCGTTGAGACATCCCAAAAAGTATGTAACAACAGGCAAAATCAAAAGCAGCCAAGAATGCGGAACAGCCACAACTTCGGATAATGTGTCAAACATACTCAATCCTCTTTTTCGCCTTTCTCACGCACAGATAAAATAACAGGCGTTCCTTCCAAACCGAACACATTGCGAATGCAGTTTTCGAGATAACGCCGATAGGAAAAGTGGAATAATTTGCGGTCATTGCAAAATACGACAAAGTGCGGCGGTTTGACCGCAACCTGCGTCATATAATAGATTTTCAGGCGTTTTCCCTTGTCGGAAGGCGGTTGTACGCGTGTTTGTGCATCGACCAGAACATTATTCAGCATACCCGTGGTAATGCGCGTGCAGGACTGCTCGTAGACATAGTTGATGAGTTCAAACAAACGCTCAACACGCTGACCGGTTGCCGCAGAGATAAACAAAACAGGCGCATAGGTCATATAGGCAAGGTCACGACGGATCTCTTCACGCATGTGATCCATCGTCTTTCCGTCTTTTTCGACCAAATCCCATTTGTTCACTACGATGATGCACGCCTTCCCCGCTTCGTGTGCTAAACCGGCAACTTTGGTATCCTGTTCGGTGACGCCGTCTTGTGCGTCGATCATAATGAGACAAACATCGGCGCGGTCGATCGCCATTGTGGCGCGCAGGACACTGTAACGCTCAACTGTTTCTTCTACCTTTGACTTTTTTCGCATACCGGCGGTGTCAATGAAGACATACTTGCCGTGCTTATTCTCAAAACGGGAATCAATCGCGTCGCGTGTTGTTCCGGCAACATCGCTGACAATTACACGCTCTTCACCTAAAATGCGATTACAAAGAGAGGATTTGCCGACATTCGGTTTGCCAATGAGTGCCACTTGAATGACATCTGTCTCTTCCTCGTCTTCTGTTTCCTCGGGGAAATGTGCAATACAGGCGTCGAGCAAATCGCCCGTACCGTGCCCGTGAACGGCGGAAACGGCGATCGGATCGCCGAGACCAAGATTGTAAAACTCATAGAAATCCGGGTTGATCGAGCCGGTGGAGTCCATCTTATTGACTGCCAGAACGATCGGCTTGCGGCTTTTGAGCAGTATATTCGACACTTCGTGATCTGAGGCGGTCAAACCTGTTTTGACATCGGTCAGAAAGATGATCACATCGGCGTGATCAATGGCGATTTCCGCCTGCTCGCGCATAAAGGTCAGAATTTGATTGTCGGAACGCGGCTCAATACCGCCGGTATCTACCAGGCGAAACTTTCTGCCGCACCATTCCGATTCCCCGTAAATGCGGTCACGGGTGACACCCGGTGTATCTTCCACGATAGAAAGGCGTTGACCGATGAGTTTATTGAAGAGTTCGGATTTGCCGACATTCGGTCGCCCGACAATGGCAATTAAGGGTTTCATATCTTACTCCTTTGCAAAAATGGTATCGCATAAAGCGTATCCGTCCGTTTCGGAGAAGAAAACGGGACGGTTGATTTTTTGGGACAGTTCATTCGGCGTCATATCATCCAAAAAGACATCTCCGCCGTGGCGCAGCATATTGGATGGCAAAATAACACGCGATTTGATCTTGACGCGTTCCCTTAACTGCTCGGCAATATCCCGACCTGTCAAAAGGCCGGAAACCGTAATGGAAGTGCCGAAAAAGCGGTTTTCGATCTCAACCACTTCCCCGTCTAAATTCGGGAAACGCTTTTTTGCGGCAATGAGCAATTGCTCGATAAAAGGTGCTGCTGCGGCACCTGTCGCAACGGTAAAAGAGGTTGCATTCCATTCCTTTTGATCCGCAAGTGCCAAGAGAAACTCGTCCATGGTATTGCGCAGCATCCCCACGCCGTTTTCCAGCTGCTGATAGTCTTCATAATACTCTGCCGGCGGCAGTGGTCTTTTGGCAAGTATATATAGTTCGTCCGCACAAAAGAATGTGCGTGAGCCGAATTTTTTCATGCAGATTTTGCCGTAATGATCTACGGTATCAATGATCTCATTTGCCGTTTTTTCATCTATGGGCTTGATGGCGGCAAGACCTTTTCTGAATTGCGTCAAACCGACCGGCACAACGGAGCAGGAATGAAATCCGATTTCGATCAGATCTTCGATCGTGCGTTTGAGATGTTCCCCGTCATTCCAACCGGGGCAAACGACGATCTGTCCGTTCATCTCAATATCCGATAAACCGAATGCACGCATATATTCCATACTTTTGTCTGCATTCTTATTTCCCAGCAATGTTCGTCTTAGTTGCGGCTCTGTTGCCTGTACGGAAATATTGATCGGACTGATATGCAGATCAATAATGCGCTGTGCTTCGCGTTCACTGAGATTGGTGAGCGTGATATAGTTGCCCATCAAAAAACTCAACCGCGCATCATCGTCTTTAAAATAAAGCGACTTACGCATATCGGGCGGCATTTGATCGACAAAGCAAAAGATACAATGATTGGAGCAAGGACGGGGCTGATCAATGAGATAGGTGTCGAAATTGAGACCTAAATCCTCTCCCTCTTCCTTTTCGAGCGTTACCGTGCGTTCTTTTCCCTTTGAAGAGAGTGCAACCTCCAAAACCGCGTCATATCCGTAGTAGCGGTAATCCAAAACATCCACGATCTCGTGTCCGTTCAGGGAAAGCAAAGTTTCACCGACCGCAATACCGTATTGCTCGGCAGGACTGCCGCGATCAATAGATTGAATTTTGGTGCTCATTTGCTTCCCTCCTTGTACAACAATGCCCTTTTGCATTATAGCGGAAAAATTTGCATAGTGCAATAAGAAAAAACAGATTTCAAAAAAAAGCACGGTTGTCATTTGAAGTGAACCCAAAAGTTTAGACAAAATTAAATATCAAATTGCAAGTGAATGAGTTCGGTATTGTACTGGGCTCATTCCTTTTAATTTTGCGGAAATTCTTTCGTTGTTGTAGTAATAAATGTATTCGTTCAGTTTTTC
>JAZUIU010000011.1:0-16777 GCA_045642405.1 Oscillospiraceae bacterium | reverse complement strand
CTGACCGCCGACGGAAACACCGGATATCACATACGGCAGAACGGTCTGCAATGTGTTCATTGTGGATCCTCCAAATTCAAAAATATACAGGCTGTCACGAAAAGAGGTAGGCAGAAACATCGTATTTTATCCCCTTTCGGGGCAGCCCGTAAACAGATTTACTGGCGGGGGGAGTTCCCCCGCCAGTTCATTGCTTATTTTCGGGGCGATCTCTTAAAGAAGATCACTCAGCCTTAGCAACGGTAACGAAGTCCCAAAGTCCGGTCTCGTTGTTGCAGGCCTTGACGAATGCGCTGTCACGGAGAGCATCGCCGATATCGTCAAATGCGATAGCGCCGGTAATGCCTTCGTAGGTGACGGAAGGCAGAACTTCAAGAACGTCGGCAGGGTCAACAGAGCCTGCGGCCTTGAGAGCTTCCAGAGCTACAAAGTATGCATCGTAACCCATAACGGTAACGGCTGCCAGCTCGTTGTTGCCGCCGTTGTTGGCAAGGTTGGTAGCGTCTGCGCCGATCCACTCCTTGATGGCAGCGTCGAACTCAGCATTTGCGCCTTCCTGATAGAAGGTGGTAACGCAGATCTGAAGATCCGTGCCCTTTGCGGCCTCAAGGATCACGTTGGAGTCCCAGGTATCGCCGGCAAGGATGGGCATACCGAGGTTCTGAGCGGAAGCCTTGGCGATGATCTGAGCGGCGGCTTCCGTGGAAACCGGGCTGAAGAAAACGCTGCAGCCCTGGTTCTGCGCATTGGTGATGTAAGTGGAATAGTCGGAAGTTCCTTCGGGGAACTGCTCATAGACGCAGTTGTCTTTGCCGAACGCTTCGATGAAGTAGTTGCAAAGACCGCCGGAGTAGTCATCACCCTGCTTGGCGAGGCAGTAAGCCTTCGTTGCGCCGAGTTCGTTCTTGGCATAGTTTGCAAGGACCGTGCCCTGGAACGGATCGAGGAAGCAAATGCGATAATAGACATCACAGTCGGAAGTGACCTGCGGGTTGGTGCAGGTAACGCCGATCGCGGGCACACCGGCAGCGGCAAAGGTATCACCGGCAGCGATGGACACGCCGGAACCGTAAGAGCCGAGGACGATGGACACACCGTTGGAGATCAAGGTCTGTGCGGCAGAGGGAGCCTTATCGTTCGAAGAGGCATTGTCTGCGTAGACCAACTCCACGCGATAGGTTTCGCCGCCGATTTCGACGGTGGGAGTCTTGTAGTTTGCATATTGCATACCGAGGATCTCCTGCTTGCCGCCGGCACCGTTATCACCGGACTGCGGCTCAAACACGCCGATCTTAACAACTTTTTCGTTACTGTTTGTTGTCGTCTTGTTTCCGCAAGCGACAAGGGCCAATGCCATAACAATGGCAAGGGCCAACGCGAGAATTTTTTTCATAACTATCTTCCTCCAAAATAATTTGCAATCCGGCAGCGGCGCAGAGCGTACCAAAAATACGCGTACCGATACCGCTACTCTATGCAATGAGTTATTTTAGCAAAACAGAACAAAAAAAGCAACTGGCATTTTGCCGTTTTTTGTCTCTTTCTTTGCCGCAAATATTAACCCCGATTTCTCCATTTTTTGCACAAATGTCCGCAAACGGTGGACATTTGTAATAAAAACGACTGTTTGTTTTTTCAGTTGTCCGTAATACGAGGACAACTATTTTCGTCATAATGCACAGTTTTTGCTTTTTTCTTTGGATGTTTTTAACCAAAAAAAGGGGCGTGTGCCCCCTTTTTTGGTCAGTCTTGATCGATCTTCAAAAACTCCTCGGCGCTCATCGTCTCGTGTTCCAAAAGGTACTTTGCGACTTTCTCCAAGGCATCGCGTTTCGCCTGCAAAATTTCTTCGGCGCGTTGATATGCCGTATCGACGATGCGTTTTACCTCGGTGTCGATCTGTGCGGCAAATGCTTCGGAATAGCCGCGCTGATGCCCCATCGTCTTGCCGATGAACACCTCATCATGTCCGGCGTCAAAAGCGATTGAGCCGAGTTTGTCGCTCATACCGTATGCCGTCACCATTTTGCGTGCCAAATGGGAAGCACGGGCAATATCATTGGACGCACCCGTGGAAATGTCACCGAGCATCATTTTCTCCCCCGCTCTTCCGCCAAGGAGCGAAACGATCTGCTCTTCCATATAGCGTTTGGACTGATAGGAGCGATCCTCTTCGGGCAGAGAAATGGTCATGCCACCTGCCTGTCCGCGCGGAACGATGGATATCTGATGCACGGGCTCATGTGTCGGCAAAGCGTGCATGACAATTGCGTGTCCTGCCTCATGGTAAGCCGTCAGTTTTTTCTCTTGCAGCGATACCACACGGCTTCGTTTTTCCGGTCCTGCGATCACCTTGATCTCCGCTTCGTGGAAATCCTGCATGGAGATAAGATCGCTGTTTCGTCTTGCCGCAAGAAGTGCCGCTTCGTTCGCGAGATTTTCCAAGTCCGCGCCGGTAAAGCCCGATGTGCCTCTTGCCACGACCGACAGATCCACCGTATCGTCCAGAGGTTTGTTGCGCACATGGATCTTCAAAATCTCTTCTCTGCCGCGAATATCGGGCAAGCCCACATAGATCTGACGGTCAAAGCGTCCCGGGCGCAGCAGTGCAGGATCCAGAATATCGGCGCGGTTGGTCGCCGCCATCACGACGATCCCTTCGTTGACACCGAAACCGTCCATCTCCACAAGCAGTTGGTTGAGTGTCTGCTCACGCTCATCGTGACCGCCGCCGAGTCCTGTACCGCGCTGGCGGCCGACCGCGTCGATCTCATCAATAAAAACGATGGCAGGGGACAGTTTTTTCGCCTGTTCAAAAAGGTCACGCACGCGGCTCGCGCCGACGCCGACATACATCTCCACAAAATCCGAGCCGGAAATGGAGAGGAACGAAACACCTGCCTCCCCTGCTACGGCGCGCGCCAAAAGCGTTTTACCGGTGCCGGGAGGACCGACGAGCAAAATACCTTTGGGAATGCGCGCGCCGAGTTGCGTAAAGCGATCCGGCTCGCGCAAAAATTCCACCACTTCGGCAAGTTCCTCTTTCTCCTCATCCGCACCGGCAACATTTTCAAAAGTCGTCGGATGCTCCTGTTCGCCGCCGAGACGGAAGTCGGCATTGCCGAATTTCGCCATTTTATCGCTGCCCGGCATACCGTCTGCACGGCGTGATGTCAAAAACAGCAAAATCAGCAAAATGCCAACGATACCGATACTCAAAGGTCCGATAAAGGAGATCAGTGGTGAGGTATGTTTCGCCGAATAGTTATAATCCTCGATGATCCCGCGTGCTTTTTGCTCCACGACCAAATCGTTGAGATCGCGATAAAAAAGGTCAAAGTCATAGAGTTCTTTTTTTACGCTCTCCTCCCCGTCTTTTGCATCGCGCAGTTCGATGGTGAGCATATTGTCCTCTACGGTGAAGGATTTCACCTTTTCCTGCTCAAATAACTGCACGATCTCCGCATAGGAAGGCTCTTTTTCGCGCCCGTCATTCAAGCGCCGATAGCCGAAAAACAACAATGCCGCGCAAAGCAGGATCAGCCACAACTGCGGTCCTCTTTTTTTCTGCAAAACAATTCCACCTCCATAGGTTTTACTGCCGTTTAAGAATTGAGAGGCGCGGCGGCGCCTCTCTTTGCATTATTTTTCGTAAACTTTCGGATCCAGCACACCGACATACGGCAAATTGCGGTATCTCTGCGCATAATCCAGACCGTAACCGACAATAAATTCATCGGGCACATCAAATCCTGCAAAATCCGCCGTGATCGGCTTGACGCGGCGAGCAGGTTTATCAAAGAGAGTGACCACAGAAACGCTTGCCGCGCCCTTGGTCAAAAAGTAGTTCTTCAAAAAGTACAGCGTATTGCCGGAGTCCAGGATATCTTCCACGACAACGATATTGCGATCCGTAATATCCTGCTGCAAGTCACGGGTGATCTGCACAACACCGCTGCTCTTCGTTCCGTTCTGATAGGAAGAAACGGCGATGAATTCCAATTCACTCTTGATCGGGCAGGCGCGTACCAGATCCGCCATAAAAATGCAGCTGCCCTTCAACACGCCGAGAAACAACGGATCTTTGTCCCAAAACTGCTCGCCGATCTGCGCGCCCAATTCTTCCACGCGCTTTTTCAGTTGCTCTTCGGAATACAAAACTTTGACGATATCTTTCTCCAACATATTCTGCATGATAGTTTTTCCTCTCTCTTTTGATTTATGTATGATGAATATGCAAACAATACCCACTTACTGCTGCAAATTTTTCCGTTGCGCCCAACGGCACAACTGCCGCGATCTCACCTTGCGATTCAATGATCGGCAAACCGTCGCGTTCTTGCAAAGCAATACTCGCTTCGCTGAAAAGCCGTTTGAGTGTGCGCGGTTTTTCTTCTCCCGCCAAAATCACACGCTCATTTGCTTTCCACGGTCTCACCCGAAGCGGCAATTTGATTGTATCACAAAGATGGCAAAAAGTATCTTCGTCAAATGAACGATTTTTCGTGTCTTTTTGCAAAGAAATTGTATACTTTCCCCAAACAAGCGGATGTCTTGTGTCAAGAAAGGCTTCCGTTGGAATTGCACCCTCGGTCACAAAAACCGACAAAACACCGTTTGCCCTCTGCGCCGTAACGCCGTGGGGTAAACTGATCTGTGCCGTCCCCTGTCCCTCGGTCAAAGCGACGACAGCATCAATATGCACTGCCGAAAAATCTTTTTTTCCGACCGGCAAAAGGGCGATCATGCGGCGCACCATTCTGCCGCGCAAAACCTCGGGTGCTTTTTGAAAAGCGGTACAGGGTAAAGAAACTTTGCCGTCTTCCTTTGAAAGAAGGCACATCTCCTTTTGCGCCAATTCATCTAAAAACGCGCTTTCTTTTTGCATCCGTTCCGCCGCCTGCGCAATATGTTCGTCGGCACGCGCGTTGATCTTTTGCAAAAGCGGCATCACTTCATGACGGATAAAGTTACGGGAATAAGCCGTATCGCGGTTACTCGCATCTTCCCGATAGGGAATGGCGTGCTTCCGGGCATAATCTGCGATCTCACTTCGTGTTGTCGTGAGAAAGGGTCTGATCAGGTAATTTCGCACGGCAGGAATTCCCATCCCGTCGGCTCCCGTTCCGCGCGATAAATGAAAAAGCACGGTTTCCGCACAGTCATCGGCATGGTGCGCCGTTGCGATCCTCGCCGCGCCGATCTGCTCCGCCGTTTGCTCCAAAAAAGCATACCGCAGTCGCCGCGCCGTCTCCTCGATGCCGCAGGATGATCTTTCCGCTTCGCGCTTCACATCGGCAGAGCCGACATAAAGCGTCACGCCGCGCTTTTTGCAATATGCACGGACAAAGCGTTCGTCTTCGTCCGACTCCGCGCCGCGCAAGCGGTGATTGAAATGCGCCGCCGCAAGCGGAACACCGCGCGACAAAAGATAGTCCAAAAGGCACATGGAGTCCATGCCGCCCGAAAGTGCAAGCAAAACAAGTCCGTCTTCGGGCAGCATCCGCTCTTGCGCCATCAGTTTATCACAAGCGTGCATCATTCGCTCTCTTCGTAACGCTGTTCAATGGAACTGAATGTCGTATACTCGGGCATCCAGCGCAGTTCGACCGTACCGCCTGCACCGTGGCGGTTTTTTCCCACGATGCATTCGCAAATATTGTGCTTTTCCGAGTCTTTGGCGTAATAATCGTCACGGAACAACAGCAAAACGATGTCCGCATCCTGCTCGATCGCGCCGGATTCACGCAAATCGGAAAGCATCGGGCGTTTATCCTCGCGCTTTTCGTTCGCACGGCTCAACTGACTCAAACACAACACGGGAACATTGAGTTCCTTTGCCATGATTTTGAGCATACGGGACATATTGCTCACCGCCTGCTGACGGTTTTCGCCCGCATACTTATTGTCTCCGCCGGCGGAAGTCATCAATTGCAAATAGTCGATGACCACAAGTCCGAGATTGTCGATCCGCCGGCACATGGCATTCATATCCGCCACGGTCAAAAGCGGATTATCGTCAATGCGGATATCGAGACCACTCAAAACGGAAGATGCCTCCGCGATCTTCGTCCAATCGCTCTGACGCAGATTTCCGGTCACCAAACGCTGATTTTCCACCAAAGCCTGCATGGAAAGCAAACGGGATACCAACTGCTCTTTGGACATTTCAAGGGAGAACATCACCGCCGTTTTCTTGCTCGACTTCGCGGCGCTGAGCAACATATTGAGTGCCAGACTTGTTTTACCCATACCGGGACGGGCGGCAATCAAAATGAGATCCGATTGGTTGAGTCCCGAGATCTTATCATCCAATACACCCAAACCCGTTGAAATACCGGGAAGCGTTTTTCCGCCGTTTGCGGAAAGTTCGCTTAAATGATCCAGCACACTTTGCAAAACCACGCTGACGGGTTCCAGACTTTTCGCGCTTCTGCCGCGGCGAATGGCATAAATCTTCTGCTCTGCCGCTTCCAACACATCATGCGCGTTTCCGCCTTCTTGTGCCATTGCGCCGATATCCCCTGCCGCCGTGGAAAGTTGGCGCAAAAGGGACTTGTCCTGCACGATCGACACATACGCCATCACATTTGCGGAAGTCGGCGTCGTATTGAGCAGTTCCGCCAAATATGCACGCGTGGAATTTTCATCGTATGTTCCCGCTTTTTCCATTTCACCTGCCACGGTCACACCGTCTATCGGCTTGGAGTAGAGGAACATATTGAGAATGGTTTCAAAAATCTCGCGATTTTGGCGCAAGTAGAAATCGTCGGGTTTCAGTTTGTCGATGACTTCCTTGATGCAATCGGAATCCATCAGCATGGAACCCAACACCGCCTGCTCCGCTTCCAAAGAATGCGGCAGTTGGCGAAACAGCAAATCTTCGTTTGCCATAAGCGTTGCCTCGCTTTCTTTTTTACTGTTCCTCGGAGACCGTCACCGTGAATTTACCGCTGATCTCACTGCCGAGTTTCGCTTTCAGTTCGTAGGTGCCGAACTGCTTGATCGGCTCATCAAGCACGATTTTCTGCTTGGCGATCTCTATGCCCGTCTGTTCGAGCAAAGTTTCGGAGATTTCCTTTGCGGTGATCGCGCCGAACAATCTGCCGCCGCTTCCGCCCTTTGCAGTCAGTTTCACCGTAACGGATTTGAGTTTTTCCGCCGTTTCCAATGCGGCGGCACGCGCGGCAGCTTCTTCGGCGCGGCGCGCTTTTTCCTTCAAATTCATCGTATTGATGGCATCGGTCGTCGCCAAAACGGCAAGTTTACGCGGCAAAAGGAAGTTGCGTGCATACCCTTCTGCGGCATCGATCATCTGTCCTTTTTTGCCCTGACCTTTCACATCCTGCTGTAAAATTACTTTCATGATCTTTTCCTCTCTTATTCCGTTTTCAGATATTCTGTGATCACTTCGATCAGTTGTTCGCGCACGGCATCCACCGTGCCCTCCTCCACCTGACCGCCTGCGGTCGCGGCATTTCCGCCGCCGCCAAGTTGTTCCATAATGAGTTGGACATTGATCTTGCCCAAAGAACGCGCGGAAATATTGACGCCCTCGTTATGCTCGAAAAGCACGAACGATGCTTCAATACCCGAAAGCGCAAGCAGTTCGTCTGCCGCTTTTGCCGCGCTGACGCGATCGATCTGCGCGTGGATCGCTGCAATGGCGATGTTGTCGAAAACGATCTCCGCACGGCGTATGATATCGTACCGCTCAATCGTTTCCGGCAAAGTGCTTTGGAACATCTCATGCACATGGACCGTTTCCGCTCCCGAACGACGCAGCATCGCCGCCGCTTCAAATGTGCGGCTGCCGGTGCGCATCGTAAAGTTTTTGGTATCCAAAATAATACCGGCGAGCAGGGCTTCGGCTTCTGTGTGCAAAAGATCGCCCGGATCCGTCAGATACTGCACCAATTCGGCGACCAACTCCGATGCGCTGGACGCGTATGGCTCGTGATAATTGAGTGCCGCCGACTCGATATAATTCGCGGCACGGCGATGGTGGTCGATCACCGCCACGCGATTGCAGGCATCGAGCAACTGTTCCGACTCGACCATATCGGGGCGGTTGGTATCCACCACGACCAAAAGAGCGCTTGCCTGCGATTGGATAAAGGCATCCGTACCGCCGATAAACACATCGGCATATTCGGGCAAAGCCTTCAGTTTTTCGATCATCAAACCGGCATCGCCGCCATCATGATCGATGACGATATTGACCTCTTTGCCGCGTTTACGCGCGATCGCGCAGATACCTGCCGCCGCACCGATCGCATCCATATCGGCATTTTTGTGTCCCATCACATAGATGTGGCTTGCATCTAAGATCAATTCACCCAATGCGTGCGCCATCACACGCGATTTTACCTTTGTGCGTTTTTCACTGGTCTTGTTTTTACCGCCGTAAAACTCAAAATCATTCTTGTTGCGCACGACCACCTGGTCGCCGCCGCGTGAAAGTGCCATATCAATGGAAAGCGTCGCATGGGAAAAGAGTGCCTCAAAGGTTTCCGCCTCTTTACCGATGCCGATGGAAAGCGTTGCCGCAACACCATCGCCCGTGACGATCCCCCGTACGGCATCCAACACGGAAAAACGCGTTTTGGCAAGTTTTTCATACTGCTCAGCAGTTGTGATGAGCAAATAGCGGTTGCGGTCATAGCGGCACAAAATACTGTTTGTCCCCACAACCCATTCGGCAAGTTTCTCGTCGATCTGCGCCAAAACAGCCGAACGGGAAGCCTCCGTCCCCGCTTTGGTCAGTTCTTCATAGTTGTCGATCATGATCACGCCGACAACAGGGTGCTCTTTTTCAATTTTACTGTGCAGTGCGTCGATTTCGGTGATATCCACCCAATAGGTCGTCGCCAAAAGCACGCCCGAGCCGCGTTTTGTTCCGGTAGGATGAGAAAGTGAGCCGTAAATTCGGAAAAGGCGGCCGTTCACTTCCACGGTATCCGGGCATTCGGTCTTGCCTTCCAAAAGCCAACGCGCCGAAAAAGTCGGTATGATGTCGGTCACACGCACGCCGAACAGACTCTCGCGCACGGTCGCCTGTTCGCGGAAACGCTCATTGTTCCAAAGAAGTTCCATCGTATCGGGGCGAAATACCAGCATACCGACCGGTGCGGTCAGCACAGATGCTTTTTCCACGCTGTCGATCCCGTCTGCCACATTTTCCAGATAGTCCTCGATGCGCTCACGACGGCGTTGCGCCGTACGGCGGAAATAGACAAACAGCAAAAGCAAAATCACGGCTTCCGCCACGCCGAGTGCCAGATGCAAAACGCACGAAGCGGCGACAAACAAAAGCGAAACGATAAAATAGATCGCCATATTACTGTCGTAGATATTCGGTTTTTTCTGCTTCATATTCATCCTCCCTTCAACCAAGAGAAATATGAATTCTGTTGGATTTTATATTATAGCATATTCTCTTTCGTTGTACAACCTATTTTTTCATCGCAATTTCTTTTTCAAAAAAGGGTATACAACGGCGCATTTTTATGTTATACTATACATATCGTATTGTGAACAAGCCGAGCAAACACATATTTGTCGGCTACATATAAAGGTAAAACTGCATCACACATTTTCAAGACGCCGCAGAGTTGTCCATTTTTGCGAAACAGGGCAAAAATGACTGATCGGACGCCTCTTTTGTGTTGCAAAAAAGAAAGGATCATTTATGGCAGAACATTTGAAAATCATTCCCTTAGGCGGTCTCAATGAGATCGGCAAAAATATGACCGTTTACGAGTACAGCGGTGAGATCATCATCGTTGACTGCGGTATGGCATTCCCCGATGACAGTCTCTACGGAATTGACTGCGTCATTCCGGATGTATCGTATTTGGTGCAAAATCAAGCGCGTATCCGCGGTCTCTTTATTACGCACGGTCATGAAGACCACATCGGCGCGATCCCCTACATTCTCAAGCAGGTGAATATGCCGATTTACTGTACCAGACTCACCGCCGGTCTCATCCGCTTGAAGTTGGAAGAACACGGTCTGGCAAAATCCACAAAGATCATCCCGATCGAAAGCGGCAAGACCGTTCGCGCCGGCAAGTTCAATGTGGAAGTCCTCCATGTCAACCACTCGATCGCCGACTCCGTCGCCTTTGCCATCCACACCTCTTTGGGTACGGTGGTACACACGGGTGACTTCAAAATAGACACCACACCGATCGACGGTGAAATGATCGACCTCGCGCGTTTTGGCACTTTGGGCAAAGAGGGCGTTTTGGCTCTCGTTGCCGACTCCACCAATGTGGAGCGCCCGGGCTACACAATGTCTGAACGCACCGTCGGTAAAACTTTTGACCGCCTGTTCGCCGGATGCAAACAGCGCATCATTGTCACCACATTTGCATCCAATGTCCACCGCATCCAGCAGGTGATCGACGCCGCAGCAGCCTGCGGCCGCAAAGTCGCCGTAATGGGGCGCAGTATGGAAAATATCACCAAGATCGCCACCGATCTCGGTTATATGAAACTGCCGAAAAACACGGTCATGGACATCAACAAGATCAAATCCTTGCCGCTTGACAAACAGGTAGTCGTCACCACGGGCTCGCAGGGTGAAGAGATGTCCGCGCTCTACCGCATGGCGTTTTCCCAGCACAAGCAGTTGGAATTGGGTGTCGGCGACCGCGTGATCTTGTCCGCAAGCGCCATTCCAGGCAATGAAACTACCGTCTCGCGCGTAGTGAATGAACTCTTCCGCAAAGGTGTGGAGGTCATTTATGACCGTGCCGATATGCTGCATGTTTCCGGTCACGCCTGCCAGGAAGAACTGAAAATTATCCACGCGCTCACCAAGCCGAAATACTTTATCCCCGCACACGGCGAACAGCGTATGCTGCAAATCCACAAAAATCTTGCGCTATCCATGGGTATGTCGCCGAAAAATGTCTTCATCTGCGAAAATGGTGACATGGTCGACATCACCGTAAAATCGGCAAAATATACCCCTGCCGCCGTTGCATCCGGCGAAGTCTATGTAGACGGTACGGGTGTGGGCGATGTCGGTGCGGTCGTTCTGCGTGACCGCAAACATTTGGCAGAAGACGGCATGGTCGTAGTCGTTTTGCCCATCAGCGCGCAAAACGGTGACTTGCTCGCGCCGCCCGAAATCATCACACGCGGCTTTATCTATGTCAAAGAGTCCGAAGACCTGATGCACGAACTGCAAAATATCGTCCTTGACGCGATGGACGGTCTGCGCGGCAAACGCGCCCGTGATATCGGCGAAGTACGCAACACGGTCAAATCCGCCGTGAGTAATTATCTCTTCAAAACACTCAAACGCAGTCCCATGGTCCTCCCCGTCGTGACCAGACTCTGATAAGTATAAAAGCAACGATTTCCAAACGGAAATCGGTGCTTTTTTAGGCCTATGAGAAATGGACATCAAAGGGGATCTTGCCCGTGGGCTTGACCTCTCCTGCCAAAACCGCAGGCAACATCTCCATACATGACGGATGCGGCAATCCGAAGATGCGGCGCGGAATGTGGACGACCTTTTCATACGCATAAGGATTGCCCACATGGACGATCGCCGGAATATGATACTGCATCGTACTGATGAGGTGACGAATGCGCTCGGTCAAACCGTCCGTCCCCTGATAGGCGTTGGGCTCGCAGAAAGTGACAAAAACCACTTCCTCGTGGGCTGCCGCCGCTGCGCAGACGCGCTCATTCTGATTGCGGTGCGGAAATTCGCAGGTGAAAATGAAGTCGGAATTGGGGAATTTTTCTTTGAAAATCTTCGCCAGATGTTCGTGATCCCAATTACGGGAGAAGCCGATCTCATAGCCGGCGCGTTGTCCCAAATCCTCTTCGGAATAATCGTTGGGTTTCAAAATGACAAAGAGGTAATTCTTCTTCGTATCAAGTCCCAATTCCAAACCCTCATCGACTACGGCGCAGATACTGTCGCGGTTGATGTGGTCGATCGCATCGCGCGTTTCTTTCGTAACGGCAAAACTTTCAGGCTGACGCAGCGTAAGCGCCTGCGCTTTGAGCACATGGCGCACGGCATCATTCAAACGCGCATCATCAAAAACACCGTCGCGATACGACTGCATCAGACTGTTGTAGGTGTCGCGCAGGGAGACGCGGTAATTCGGCAAAACGAGGTCATTTCCTGCCGCGATCGCAAGGCCGGGGATCTTATCGTCGCCGTATTTCTGCACAATGCCCATCATCGCAAGGGAGTCTGTGATGACCATACCGTCAAAACCGATCTCGCGGATCATATCCATACAGGCTTTGGAGACGGTGGCAGGGTGTTCGGGATCAATTTTGACGCATTCACTGTGGGAACTCATCACGCCGACCATATCGTCGCCGAGTGCTTCCACCAAGGCGCGATAGGGGTAGAGGCTGTCCTCCATAAACTGCTCGCGCGTCATATTGGAAACTTCGGTCGTCATGTGATCGTCACCGAAGATATCGAAGCAGGACGGGAAATGTTTCGCCGTGCCGACTACGCCGCATTCTGCAAATGCGCGCAGATAGGCGATCGCATGGCGCGCCACCAACTCTTTATCGCCGCCGAATGAGCGGAAAATGTGGATCAGCGCATCGCCGCGGATCTGGTCGACCACGGGACTCCAAATCATATTCCATCCATGGCTTTTTGCCTCAGTCGCCAAGGCTTTGGCAAAGGTATAGGTCGCATCCACATCGTCGATCGCACCGATCGCCATATTGCAGGAGATCTGCAAATTGCCCTTTTGATAGCCGCACTCCATATCCGCGCCGATCAAAATCGGATAATCGCAGATTTTCAGCGTCGGATCAATGATGTTTTCCTGCGAAAAATCATCCACGGGTGCCTGCACACCGCCAAGCGCATGATTGCGCATCAATTCAAAGGCAAAATCGCGGTCATCCTGCGCTTTGAGACTGCGCGCGCAGATCACAAGACCGATTTTTTGTTCTAAGGTCAATTCTTCCAATTTCAGTTTCTTCATGATATTCTCCTCCTTTTTTGCTCTTATACTTGCATTGTATAGATAAAAGTAATATAATGCAAGTAAAATAGTCTACTCTTTCGGTCACTTTCGGACAAAAATAACAAAGTGGTGATTTTTATGAACGCGATTTTCAGAGAAGCGGCGATCCGCTCAAAACTGACTTTTTTGCAAAACATCGACTTTCCTGCGCATATCCACAAAAGCATAGAACTTGTCTTCGTGCTCAGCGGCAGTTTTACCGCACTTGCGGAAGGAAAAAAAAATACTGTGGAAAAAGGGATGTTTTTCATCTCCTTTCCCAATCAGATTCACTCTTACCAAAACAGTGAAAAAGGCGGTGTATACGCCGTTATGATCTTCGATCCGAACATGATCATGCAAAGTAAGGAAATCGAAGCGCATCAGGTCGCCGCGTGTCCCGTAGGTGATTGTAGTGACAACTACAACAAGATCGCAAGCATACTCCAATGTTTCAAAGAGGATTTTGCCTCCGAAAGTCAGGAAGTGCAGAAGTCTTTGATCAACCTCGTATTTCATCTCATCGCCAAAGAGATCACCTTTTGTCCGAGGAGCGAAAAAACAGGTCAAACCGCAAAAGTCATCGCCTACTGCGCCGATCATTTCACGCAGGATATCAGCCTGGAACGCGTCGCAAATGACCTTTTCATCAGCCGCAGTTATGTGTCCTATATCTTCGCACATCGGCTGATGATCCGCTTCCGTGACTATATCAACAGTTTGCGCAATGAATATGCTGCATCGCTTCTAAAAAGCACAAATTGTCCGATCACGGAAATTGCAGAGCAAAGCGGATTTAATAATCTGCGCAGTTTCAACCGGACATTCAAACAGTATCACGGTCTCTCGCCCTCCGCATACCGAAAAACGAAGTTGTAGCGGTCATGAGAAAAATGCGCCCAAAATTTTTGGGCGCATTTTTTGATGTTGTCTATCCGCTATGAATTTTTCTTTTCTTCCGTCTTCCCGAGTAAAAAAAGCACGGGGATAAAAGTCAACACGGGCAGCAGAAATCCGACCGATTGATGTTCGGACTGCACGAGGGTGTTGTAGATTGCATGATAAATCACGGCGACTGACAAAAGTGCCGTCGTGCCGGTGTAAAAAAGTTTGCGGCGAGTATGCACGAATGTCATCCCATAGCCCACCGCCAAGGTGCAAACGCCGTGCATCATACCGGCGCCGAAACCGCGCACAAGAGCAGTACCGAGCGAAACGATCGATGCCGCGCCGCCGAGAATGAAGGCATTTTCCAGCACCGCAAAGCCGACGCCGACCAAAACGGAGCATTCAAGAAGCGTCCTTTTTTTCGGCTTAAATAAAAACGCATATACGAGAATCGGCAACGCCTTGCATACCTCTTCAAAAAGCGGTGTAAAATTTGAGGTAAAGTATTTGCGTTCAAATGGCAGTAAACGGATCATAACGGCACTGAACTCGCCGCAAAAAAGACACACCACAGTGCCGATAAAGAGAAACGCCAAAAGAGTTCTCGCTTTTTCTTTGCAAACGAAAAGTGTCATCAAAAGCGGTGCGGCAAAACTGATGAACAGGATCAAATTCAAATTCCCCATCTTTCCGCCCCCTTTACCGCGCAAATTGACAAACCGAGTACCGAAAGTGACATCAGCACCAAAAGTGCACCGACGATCCTACTACTCCATACGGCAGAGCCGATCGCGTAGATCGCCGTAACGGTATAGAACACAAGAGCGGCAACATTGCAGGGTTTTGTCGCACGCAAAAACGCAAACGGATCCACCGGCAGTAAGATGTGTTTGAGATTAAAGTAGGATGCCGGAAGAGCCGGAAAAAGAATGAGTAACCACATAAATGCACACAGTAAATCACGGCTTCTCCATGCAAAAAATGCGCTGATCGCCAATGACACCATCAGCAAAGGTGCGGCAATTGCCCCTATGCGTGCTTTCTTCGATCCTTTGCCGTCGTCCACAATTCTATCCAAAGTGCCGTAGTTGGCGGAAAGCAGGAAAAAGTTACAGCCGAATATACCGAACATTCCGATGCTGACCGCCGCCGTTACGCCGCACCATAAATTCACGATATACGATAACTGCTGCAAGGCAAAGCAACCCACCGCACAGATGAGAAGCTGCAAATAAAGCGGTTTTTTCTTTCGGAATAATTTGACCGTGCCAAACACAAAGGCAAGCATCGCCACAAGAAATGAAGCAAGTCCGAAAATCATATTTTCCATATATATCACCGCGCTTTTCCTTTTTGATATCATAGATCTCAAATGCACTATGATTATAGCATAAAATAAAAGGCAAAGCAAATATGGCTGTTGAATGTTTTCATAAAAGTGAAAAAACGACAAGCAAAAGCTTGTCGTTTTTTTGGAAAGGAAATCATATATTAATAGAAAATCTTCCTATGGTTGCAAATGCAAGGGTGCGGTTTCAAACGAACCTCTTCAGTTTCAAATCAGTGGGTACGGTTGCAAATCATACTTTTCGAAAAGCTGACCATTATTGAGAGAACAAGCTGAAATTTCTTCTCCGATTAATCCGAATTTTTCGCTACAAATACTTCTTTGCTTCACGAACACTCAACTTGTTCATCTCTTCGGAATGAAGCTGAAGAAAGTTTCTTACCCAACGAGCGTCAGTCTTGGAGTATTCGCGCAAACTCCAGCCTATTGCCTTATTGATGAAGAATTCCTTTGAACCGAGATTGTTCAGTATCACGGTTTCCAATATCTTCGTGTTTGTCTGTTCTTTATATCTCAATTGATAATTGATCGCTACTCTTCTAAGCCAAATGTTATCCGATGTTGACCATTCAAGCATCGTTTTTTCCAGTGTGGGATTTTTTCTTACAATTTCACCTATACTGAAATCAATTTCATCAACCGTGTCCCACCAACTTTTGGTAACGATCAGATTTTTTAATTCGCTCAAATCGTCCTCTGTAAGCTTCTTCGTATGTTTTGAAAGATATATCAACCCCACATACTGCGCCTCACGATATGGCTTTTCCCAGCAAAAACGAACGAAATCCCAGTCTATTGATATATCTGTATTCCGTTTCAAATATGGAGACACAATCTCCTTCCTCTTAGGTTTGGGAATCCCGAGAAACGTAAAATTGTTCTTCATATAAGCCGCCATCTTTTCGGCTTGGTCTGAATCGGCGGCAGCTTCCAGTTGATTAAACAATTCTTCTTTCCACATAGCAGATCCTCCGCAAATTCATAATTTGTCTCTCTTTTGTATTATATCGCAGGAATGCAAGGCACATTTTACCTGAAAAAGCTGTCCATCATAGAATGGCTGAACTTGCATTTGCCTTTTGCTTAATTAGCTATATCAAGGAACTCATTAAATGATAAAATGAATTCTTCCACATTGCTCATCATATATGTGAAATAACTCATAATATTTTCCTTCCATGTATATACAACTCAACAGATTATATTTGACCTCTTTTGCTTATTATACCACGGCGATGCAAGTCATGACATAACGAGGATTCAAAATCCACATTTACAACGAAAAAAAGGCAACAGATTTTTTATCAAAATCTGCTACCTTTTTTGCGTAATAACTACGGCATTGATACAATTTAATTTTTCCTCTGCGTTTGAACCCACTGGGTTCATCAACGGGTTCATTTGAACCCACCCCGTAAAAGCCGCAGAAACACGGCATTTTCGGCACTTTTCGGAGGAACAGAGCCAAGCAGGGATGCCGTGGCAGAACGGAGGACTTTGCTGCCGAAGGTTTCATTCCGCTCGGAATATCCGC
>JAZUIU010000010.1:0-5195 GCA_045642405.1 Oscillospiraceae bacterium | reverse complement strand
AAGAAGTTTATCAAGTGCTGATTTTTTCCAAATGAAGGCAAATCCCGAAGAACATACTTTCGTATTTTCAAGGGATTTAACGCACAGTTGGGAAAAATCAGCCTTGATAAACCATGCAGAGTTCGACTCCCTTCAGCCTAATCGGGATTACTCTGCTTTCGGCGCTCCGCCGTTTCCGCGGCGGTGGTTGCGACCGCCACGATGGTGCGGTCGACGATGCTTTTTCACATCCTCGTCGCCGCTTTCGCTGTTTGACACCATTGGCGCATCTGCCTGCTTTTGTGCATTTTCACGGCGCGGAGGTCTCGGACCGCGCGGACGGCTGTATTCGCGGCGCGGTTTTTCTTCCTGCGTGACCTGCGGTGTGGGCGTGGGATCAAAGGAAAACTTCGTTTCTTCGTTTTCTCCGCGGTAACGCTCGGGACGGGTGTCGGGAATTTCGATCCCGTCACGGCTACCCTTGCCGTTACGCAAAACCTGAATTTCGCTGATACGATAGTGCTTGGGTTCTTCCGGCATATTGTCCAGGCGTACGGTGACGCGCTCACGCAAAACATCCACGGCGGAAATGTTGCCGGGACCGTCAGGTGTGAGGACGAAAGAATCGTTTTTCGGGCAACGATGTGCGGCGTCTTCATAGGCATTCTGCTCATATTTCAAACAGCACATCAAACGGCCGCAGGAGCCGGATATCTTGGTGGGATTGAGGCTCAGATTTTGCGTTTTTGCCATTTTGATGGATACGGGGATAAAATCATCCAAAAAACTGGCGCAGCAGTAAGGATTGCCGCAGATGCCGACACCGCCGAGCAATTTGGCTTCGTCGCGTACGCCGATCTGCCGCAATTCGATACGCGCACGGAATGTTCCGGCGAGGTCGCGCACCAATTCGCGGAAATCAACGCGCCCTTCGGAGGTGAAATAGAAGAGAATTTTGCTGCCGTCAAAATTGCTCTCGGCGCGCACGAGTTTCATATCCAGTCCGTGTTCGGCGATCTTCCTTTGGCAAATGCCAATCGCCTCTTTTTCGTACGCTTGGTTGGCGGCATAGGTGCGGCGGTCGTTATTCGAAGCGATGCGGATGAGCGGACGAAGCGGCAGGACCAGAAGACGCTCGTCCACCTCGTGATTACCACGCACACAACGGGCAAATTCCGTGCCTTGCGTTGTTTCGACGATCACATCGTCACCGGTATGCACTAAGGTGCCTTTGGGATCAAAAAAATAGTCTTTATTACCGCTGCGAAAGCGGACAGAAATAACTTCCATCAGAGAATTTCCTCCAATTCAACGGCGAGTCCGCCGAGTTGCAGACCCGTTCCGATATTGTATGAACAAATGTCGTGATATTTTTGCAGTAAGTCTATTGTGCCGAGAATTTGTGCTTTTGTCAAGTGGGAAGTCAAGGCAATCGCCACTTTTTTTCGCTCGGGAGCAAGTTCTGCTCCGTAAAGCGAGCGCAGAGCATCGGAAAGCAGGATGCGCGTTTGTTCCAGACAGTCGGCGAGTTCGCTTCGCTTTTTTGCCGGCCATAACTGCTCCCACGCACAAAGCCGCTCGGTACGCGCCGCCGTATTTTGCAAAAGCGTGCGGCAAAAGGCGAGCGGTTCGGTGAGATCAGGCTCTTCCGCTTCACACGCCGCCGTTTTCAGTTCCACACAGCGCGAACGCACCGTTTGCAGTAGGATGTTGGGATTTTCCGTGCAGAAAAGAAATGCGGCGTAGGGAGGACCTTCCTCTACAATCTTCAAAAGCGTGTTTTGCCCTTTCTCATTGAGAACGGTGCAATCTTCGAAAATATAGATTTTGCGGTTTCCTTCGTTGGGGCGGATGAAGGCGTCTTTCCGCATATCGCGGATGACTTCCACGGAGATATCCGCATGGGCATTGTCGCGCACGAATATGACATCGGGGTGGATGTCGCCGAAGACCTTGCGGCATTGCACGCAGGAACAGCAGGGCTTGTTTCGATCCGATGTGCATTGCATGGCGGCGGCGGCATAGCGCGCGGCTGTGGCGCGATCGCCGGCTCCACTGATGATCAGCGCGTGCGAAAGCGCGTTGCGCGCGGCGGCGGCACGAATGGCGGCGGCACTTTTGGTGTCGGCAAAGGCGGCAAATGCGTCCATGAAGGATCTCCTTTCAGCGAATTGCACTATATTATATAATAAAATTTTACAAAACGCAAGAAAGAGAATTGTTTTAGTTTTAAAAAAAGGAAAAATTATAAAAAAATCGTAAAAATATGAAAAAATGTATTGAAAAATCCAAAAAATACCTTTATAATACATAGGCTTGCTTAGATATCTTAAAATACATAGGAAAAATAATGGAGGAAAACTATGAGCAAAAAGTATGTTTATCTGTTTTCGGAAGGCAATGCAACGATGCGTGAATTGCTCGGCGGCAAAGGTGCAAACCTCGCTGAAATGACCAACATCGGCTTGCCCGTTCCGCAGGGCTTCACCATTTCCACCGAAGCCTGCACCCAGTACTACGAAGACGGCCGCACCATCAACGACGAGATCATGAGCGAGATCATGACCTATGTGGAGAAGATGGAAAAGATCAACGGCAAGAAGATCGGCGATTTGTAAAATCCCCTTCTCGTTTCCGTTCGTTCCGGTGCCCGTGCTTCCATGCCCGGCATGATGGATACCATTTTAAACCTCGGCTTGAATGACGAAGTGGTCGCCGCGATGATCGCCGGCAACCCCGATCCCAAGTTCGAGCGTTTCGTTTATGACTCTTATCGCCGCTTTATCCAGATGTTCTCCGATGTCGTTATGGAAGTCGGTAAGAAGTATTTTGAACAACTCATCGACAAGATGAAGGCGGAAAAGGGCGTTGTTTACGATGTTGATCTGACCGCCGCCGACCTCAAACAACTTGCCGAGCAGTTCAAGGCAGAATATAAAAAGCAGATCGGTGAGGACTTCCCCTCCGATCCGAAGACGCAGCTTTACGAAGCCATCCGCGCGGTGTTCCGCTCCTGGGATAACCCCCGTGCAAATGTCTATCGCCGCGACAACGACATTCCCTATTCCTGGGGCACTGCCGTCAATGTCATGCCGATGGTCTTCGGTAACCTCAACGACAACTCCGGTACCGGCGTTGCCTTCACCCGTGATCCCGCCACCGGCGAGAAGAAACTCATGGGCGAATTCCTCACCAACGCACAGGGCGAAGATGTTGTGGCAGGCGTTCGTACGCCGATGCCCATCGCTCAGATGGAAGAAAAGTTCCCCGAAGCATACAGCGAATTCATCAAGGTCTGCAATGTGCTGGAAGACCATTATCGCGATATGCAGGATATGGAGTTCACCGTCGAAAACGGCAAACTCTATATGCTCCAGTGCCGCAGCGGTAAGCGTACCGCTCCTGCCGCTTTGAAGATCGCCTGCGATCTCGTTGACGAAGGCATGATCGACGAGAAGAAGGCAGTTTCCATGATCGAGCCCCGTAACCTCGACACCTTGCTCCACCCGCAGTTCGATGTCGCCGCTTTGAAGAAGGCGGAGGCGATCGGCAAGGGCTTGGGCGCATCTCCGGGTGCTGCCTGCGGTAAGGTCGTGTTCACGGCGGAAGACGCGGTTGAATGGAAAGAGCGCGGCGAAAAAGTCGTTCTCGTCCGTTTGGAAACCTCTCCCGAAGATATCACCGGTATGAAGGCAGCCCAGGGCATCCTCACCGTTCGCGGCGGTATGACCTCTCACGCGGCAGTCGTTGCCCGCGGTATGGGTGAATGCTGCGTCTCCGGTTGCGGTGACATCAATATGGACGAGGAGAACAAGCAGTTCACACTTGGCGGCAAGACCTTCCATGAAGGTGACTTCATCTCCATCGACGGCTCTACCGGTAACATTTATGAGGGCATCATCCCCACCGTGGACGCCGAGATCTCCGGTTATTTCGGCCGCATCATGGCATGGGCTGACAAGTATCGCACGCTCAAGGTCCGCACTAACGCGGATACGCCGCGCGATGCCAAGAAGGCACGCGAGTTGGGCGCAGAAGGTATCGGACTTTGCCGTACCGAGCATATGTTCTTCGATGCCGAGCGTATCGCCGCATTCCGCGAAATGATCTGCTCCGACACCGTGGAAGAGCGCGAAGTGGCTTTGGATAAGGTGCTTCCCTATCAGCAAAGCGACTTTGAGAAACTCTATGAGGCTCTTGAAGGTATGCCCGTCACCATTCGTTTGCTCGATCCGCCTCTGCACGAGTTCGTTCCGAACACCGAAGAGGAGATCGCATTGCTCGCAAAATCTCAGAATAAGAGCGTTGAGACCATCAAGGCGATCATCGCTTCTCTCCACGAGTTCAACCCCATGATGGGACACCGCGGCTGCCGTTTGGCTGTCACCTATCCCGAAATCGCCAAGATGCAGACCAAGGCGATCATCCGCGCCGCGATCAAGGTGCAGGCGGCGCACAAGGATTGGACCGTCAAGCCGGAGATCATGGTTCCGCTGGTCGGCGACAGCAAGGAATTCAAGTTTGTCAAGGATATCGTGGTCGCCACCGCCGATGCCGAGATCAAGGCAGCCGGTGTGGACCTCGTCTATGAGGTCGGTACGATGATCGAGATCCCGCGTGCCGCTCTGACTGCCGATGAGATCGCCAAGGAAGCCGATTTCTTCTGCTTCGGCACGAACGATCTTACCCAGATGACTTACGGTTTCAGCCGTGACGACTCCGGCAAGTTCCTCACCGCTTACTATGAATCCAAGATTTTTGAGAACGATCCGTTTGCCCGTCTCGATCAAAACGGCGTCGGCAAGTTGATGGATATGTCCCTCAAACTCGGTAAGCCCGTCAACGCCAAACTGCACTGCGGTATCTGCGGTGAGCACGGCGGCGATCCGACGTCCGTCGAGTTCTGCCACAAGATCGGTTTGGACTATGTTTCTTGCAGTCCGTTCCGTGTACCCATCGCACGCCTCGCCGCCGCTCAGGCAGCGATCAAGGAAGGCTGATAAAAGCTTGAAAACCCTGACTTATCAAGGCTTTTGATCGCACAACAGATCCCCGCATTTGAAAAGATGCGGGGATTTTTATGGTTGTAAATCCACTGGCTCTGCCAGTGGTGAAAAAGCTTTAGCTATGGACAGAATAAAAACTCCTTGATATATTTGAAGTTGAGGTTCGCCAACTCAACAAAAATATATCAAGGAGGTCCTAACCATGA
The DNA here is from genome assembly GCA_045642405.1 of Oscillospiraceae bacterium. Taxonomy (GTDB): domain Bacteria; phylum Bacillota; class Clostridia; order Oscillospirales; family Oscillospiraceae; genus Hominicoprocola. Next base: position 4 of record JAZUIU010000010.1, on the reverse strand, counting down.
AAGA
>JAZUIU010000009.1:0-39584 GCA_045642405.1 Oscillospiraceae bacterium | reverse complement strand
TTAAGGGGAAGGGGAAATCGAAATCCCCTTCCCCTTAACGCACCTTTGGGTACTTTCCTTGCGAGAGGAAAGTACCGACCTCGTCCCCTCGCAAGGATGAGAGACGAGGAGAGGAGAGGAGAGGAGAGGAGAGGAGAGGGGAGGGGCTTGCTCCTCCCGTGTGGGATGAGCGGAAACGTCGTTGTATCATACGGGTGTAGGGGCGAACTGTGTTCGCCCGTCGTGGCGATGCGAAATTTTGCGGACGAACACAGTTCGCCCCTACGGGATCGGCAAAAGAGGGAACAGGAATCCTTCCGTCTTTTCGCTTCGCGAAAATCCACCTCCCTTTAACAAGGGAGGTAAGAGGTAGGGATGCGGATTGCCACGGCGCGTTGCGCCTCGCAATGATGAAGATTTTTTGCATAATTTGCGTAATTTGGCAAATGATAAGGGTAAATCAAACCAAAAAGGAGATTTATACTATGAAAGCAACGGGGATCGTGCGTCGGATTGATGAACTCGGGCGCATTGTGATACCAAAGGAAATCCGCCGCACCATGCGTATCCGCGAGGGAGATCCGCTCGAAATCTACACGAGCAGGGAAGGCGAAGTCATTTTCAAAAAATACTCCATGATGGGCGGCGTGGATGAATTCGCCTCGGGACTTTGCGAGACACTGCACAAGTCCACGGGACTTTCCGCTGCCGTCACCGACCGCGACGGTATTATCGCCGTTTCGGGCAGTGCCAAACGCGAACTCATCGGCAAGCGCATTTCGCGTGAACTCGAAGAGCGGATGGATGCGCGCAGTCTATACCGCGCAGAGGGCGAGAAACTGCCCGTGTGTGACACGCCGACGGGATTTTCGCTCGCCGTAGTTGCACCGATCACAATCGAGGGCGATGTGACGGGCGCGGTGATTTTCGCCTTTGGTGAGGGCGAGGAGAAAAACTTCGAGGCGGAAGCCAAATTGGCGAGCGCGTTCGCGGCGTTTTTGGGGCGCAATATGGAACTGTGAGAAAAACGGGACATCGACGATACCGATGTCCCGTTTCGCTTATTCTAATGTGTATTTTGCCTGGTATTCCGCCAGATACTGCGAGAAGGCGGTGTCTTTCATCTCTTTGAGGCTGTCCACATATTCGTGGGTATCGAATACGGCGGATTCCAATTCGATGATCGCTACGGCGATGTTGGAGCAGTGGTCTGCGACACGCTCATAGTTGGTGATGATGTCGTTGAAAATGAAACCCTGGTTGAGGGAACATTGCCCCTGCTTGACGCGGTCGATGTGGTGCGATTTCATCTCGTCGCAAAGACTGTCAACGATTTCTTCCAACGGCTCTACGCGAGTCGCCAACTGCAAATCGTTCTCCATAAAAGCGCGGAAGGCAAGATCAACGATTTCGCGCAGCGCATTTTCCAACACGACGAATTCCTTTTGTGCGCTTTCTGTGAAGGTGATGTTCTTATCGTGAATTTCGAGTGCGCATTCACCGAGGTTTTTGGCGTGGTCGCTGATACGCTCAAAATCGCTGATGGTGTGCAGAAATTTGGAAATGTCTTCGTTTTGCCGCGTGTTCATTTCCTGACCTGTCACTTTGACAAGATATGTACCGAGTCGGTCTTCATAGCGGTCGATCAAATCTTCCAGTGCATTGATCTCATCCACGGTCTCGGATTGATAGCGATTGATGGCGTCAACGCTCAATAGCAGACTGTGCCGTGCCTTTTCCGCCATGGAATGGATCACGATGCGGCTTTGCTCAATGGCAAGAGTGGGGTGGGTAATGAAACGATCTTCCAAAAGATCAAGGTCATTTTGTTCTTTTTGCTCTTGCCTGTCACGCACAACAAATTCCGTGATTTTGACCAAAAGGGAGAGAAGCGGCGCAAAAAGAAGGACCATAATAAAACGCAGTACGGTGTTGAGCATGGCGACACTGACCATCGTCATTTGCGTGCCCATCAAACTTTCAAGCGGATGGAAATAATGGACGGTGTAAAAAATCACACCGATGATCAGGCTGCCGAATGTGTCGATCAAGAGATAGGTCAAAGCGGTGCGCTTACTGTCCGTATTGGCACCGAGTGCAGAGAGTAAAACGGGGAGAGCCGCACCGATGGAAATACCCATGAGCATCGGAAATGCAATGGAAAAACTCACCGCACCGGTCACCGCCAAAGCCTGCAAAATACCGACGGCGGCGGAGGCGCTTTGGATGACGCAGGTGAAGATCGTACCGACCAAAACGCCGAGCAGAGGGCTTTCAAAGGTCGTCATCAAATTCAAAAAGGCGGGATCGGAGCGAAGCGGCGAAACCGCACTGCTCATCGCGCTCATACCGAACATCAATACGGCAAAACCCATCAAAATATCGCCGAGGTGACGCTTTTCGGGCTTTTTGCAGAACATACGCAAAATGATGCCGACGACGGCAACTAAGCCGGTAATGGTAGCGGTGGAGAAGAGAGACACCCAGCCGCCTGCGCCTTCAAAACTTGAAAGGCAGATGATCCAGCCGGTAATGCTCGTGCCGAGGATCGCACCTAAAACAATACCGATCGCGTTTTTGAACTTCATCATGCCGGAGTTCACAAAACCGACCACCATAGCGGAAGTTGCGGAAGAGGATTGGATTACGGCAGTTACGCCTGTGCCAAGCAAAATACCCTTGAGCGGGGTGTTGGTCAGACGGTACAGGACCAACTCCAAACGGTTGCCTGCCACGCGCTTGAGCCCGTCACCCATCAAGGTCATACCGAACAGAAACAACGCAACACCGCTGAGCAAAGAAATAATATTGCTGATATCCATATCAAAATCCTTTCTGTTTTTTCGCCAAATTCCTACAATTAGCATTTTAGCATAAATTTTGCAAAATGCAACAGAAAAAACACCTCTTTCCGATTGGGAAAGAGGTGTCGGTTTTTATTCAATCCAGAATTTGCGAACGGGGCGCTTGCCGTCTTCGCGGCAGACCACGGAGCGCAGGCGACCTTCCTTATAAAACTGATAGAGGTTTTCATATGTGACGCAGACGTACGGTTTGAGCATACCTTCACCTGAGGAGTATTTGCAGTCAATAAGCGGCTCTGTCCACATTTCACGCCAGAATTTGTGGGTGGACAGATCGTCAATGGATAAGGCGCGCGCCTCATCCGCCTCGGATAAGATTTTCTCCTGATAGCGATAGGCACAAGCTATGGCTTTGGGCGAAACATTTTCAATGTTGAAGTTCCGGAAGGTGTAAGGTTCAATGGAGAAGGAATTCGCCCGGATTTTGGCGACGGTGGCGACGGGGAGGTGGAAGATATTGAGCTTGCCAGCATCTTCCGGGAATGCCATCGCAAAAGTGGTGAAAAAGGTCTCTCCGCTTCCGATGGCGATGGAACAGGGGCGCGTGATCTTGCCGACGGTGATCGCGTCCGGCTCGCTCAACTGCAAAACGCCGATCACCGTGTCGATCGGATACTCGTCCATCGCAATGGCGAGGGATTCGCTGACGGACTTGTGCTGTTGCTCCACCAATTCATTGATAAAGTGCGCGTACATCTCGATGTAATGATAGCGTCTGCCGTCGGGCAGACAAAACCGCGCATTCTCTTGGGGAGGCAACGCGGAGGAAATCGTGTCGCCGCGCCCGGAATACTTTGCCATCGTGCGGTTGCGGTACTCGATCAGTTCGGGCGTTGCGGTTTGCGCGGTGATGCCGTTTTCGATGACGGCAGTACGGTGATCGGAGGAGAGGAACGGATGGGCAAACTCCATGTCCGTGCCCGAAGGTCTGCTGTGGATGAAACCGACCGTGCCGGGAAGATCGAGCGCATCGGTCTCACGGAGCAAAACATCAAGGCTTCCGACGACCTTGCGCATGTGGATTTTGCCGCCTGAAATGGTGGCAATACCGGTCTCGGCGCCGCCGTCGATAAACTCCTGCCGACGCAGCATTTTCGCTAAAATCGGCGCGGCGCGGCGCGCACCGGCATATCCGGCAATCTGACACATGATCTGAATACCTCCTTGAAAAACTTCCAGTTGCACAGTATCACAAAACACTTGAAAGGTCAAGTATAGACAAAAATTTCACAAGACCTGCAAAAAAAGAAGCACCTCAACCGAGATGCTTCCTCATGTCACATTTCCACGGTGATATTATCCGTGCCGTGTTTTTCAAATTCACCTAAATAGGCGTTCATGCGCTCACGCAGTTCCTCACAGTTTTCGGGCGTGGGCTGTTCGGAGTCCATATCGCGCAGGGCGAGTTCCTGCGCCAGGATCTCAAAAAACATCGTGTCCTCATACGCGGCGATCGCCTCATGGATGCCGCCTTCAGCGAATTTGCGCGAGGGGATCAATTCACCGCGGTAACTTTCAACAAGCGGCACCATGCCATGATTGACGCAATGGGAAAAAATCAGACTTTCCACATCGTCATATTCGGTGATACGGTCTTCACCGCGCGTGGAGTTGAGCACCCAATTGCCGATATAGACCAGATCGAGCAATCGGCGAAACTGCTTTTCCGTCATTTTCACTTCCATAAGGATACCCCCGTGTTTTGCAAGAATATGTCTTCACGATCATAGTTCTACTATTATAGCAAGTATTTTTCAAAATGCCAATAGTAAAAATAGGAAAAATGCTTGTTTTATCCCGAAAGATGTAGTACAATCAAAAAAGATTTATGAATGGGAGAGTCGGCACATGAAACAGCAGGTCTTTGTGACCGTCCTCGGCGAGCAATGTTACGAGGGTGTTGCGCCCGAGCATACGCGCCTGATGACAGACGGCACGATGGAAACACTTGCGGACGGCTATCGCGTTTGCTACGAAGATCCGCAGGGGAGCGATCTCGCCGGAACGAAAACTTCGCTGGAAATTCATGCGGATTATGCTGTTCTTGTGCGCGACGGGCAAATTCGCTCGGTGATGCGTTTTGAAGTCGGTCAGCCGCATACCTCATTATATGAAATGAGCGTCGGAAGTTTGACCGTTGAGATCCACACCGCTTCTTTTGAGAACAAAATGAACGCAGACGGCGGTACGCTTTCGGTGGCGTATTCTGTTGCGATCGAACATCAACAAGCAGGCAGAAACAAATTTCTGCTTCGCGTGAAAACCAAAGACAGAGGTTGAACGAATGAACACAGTACAACAAGCAAAAAAACAGGTTGCCGCATTGACGCTTGCGGCTTATCAAAAAGCGGTTGCCGATGGCATTTTGCCGCTCGGCATCAGCATTGAGCCGGCAGTCGAAATTCCGAAAAACACCGACAACGGCGATTATACCACGACATTTTGCCTTGCCGCCGCAAAAGCCATGCACAAAAATCCGCGCGAAGTGGCAACGGCTCTTTGTGAGCGTCTTGCGTTGGAGGATACCTATTTTGTCAGTGCCGAGATCGCCGGTCCCGGTTTTTTGAACTTCCGTTTGGGCGATAAGTGGTATCGCGATACCCTTTGCGCCGTGGAAGAGGGAAAAGAGAATTACGGCAAGAGCGAGGGTTTGCAGGGACAGAAAATCATGGTGGAATTTGTTTCCGCCAACCCCACGGGCCCGATGCACATGGGCAATGCGCGCGGCGGCGTTTTGGGCGATACACTCGCCGAAGTGCTGCATTGGAACGGTGCCGATGTTTGGAGAGAATTCTATGTCAACGATGCCGGCAATCAGATCGAAAAGTTTGCCAAGAGCATTGACGCGCGTTACACGCAGTTTTTGCGCGGAGAGGATGCCGTCGAATTTCCCGAGGACGGGTATCACGGCGACGATATCCGCACCCTTGCCGAATTGTTTGCCAAGCAAGAGGGCGACAAGTTTTTGGAAAAGGACGAGAAGACGCGCCATGAGGCGATGGCAAAATTCGGGCTTTCACACAATCTGCCGAAGATGAAAACCGATTTGGAACGCTACGGCATTCACTATGACGAGTGGTTCTATGAGTCTTCTTTGCACGAATCCGGCTTTGTCAGCGAAACGGTGGAAGAACTGACGAAAGCGGGTTACACCTATGAACAGGACGGCGCATTGTGGCTCAAAACCGCCGAACTTCTGAGCGAGGCGATGAAAAAAGACGGCAAGAGCGAGGAAGAGATCGCCAAACTCGAACTCAAAGACGATGTGCTGCGCCGTGCCAACGGGTTTTACACCTATTTTGCGGCGGACATTGCCTATCATCGCAACAAATTCGGGCGCGGCTTCGATCGCGTGATCAACATTTGGGGTGCCGATCATCACGGCCATGTGGCGCGTTTGAAAGGCGCATTGGATGCACTCGGTTTGGACGGAACGCACCGTTTGGACATCGTTTTGATGCAACTTGTGAAACTGCTGCGCGACGGCGAAGTGGTCAAGATGAGCAAGCGCACGGGCAAAGCGATCTCGCTGACCGATCTGCTCGATGAGATCCCCGTGGATGCCTGCCGTTATTTCTTCAATGCAAAACCCGAAACGCAGATGGATTTTGATTTGGGACTTGCCGTGCGCGAAGATTCCGAAAACCCCGTTTACTATGTGCAGTATGCGTATGCCCGTATCTGCAATCTGCTCAAAACCTTAAAACAGGAAGGATTTGCGCCGTTGCAGGCGGAAAAAGTCGATATGACCTTGGCACAAAGCGAGAGCGAACGCACCCTCATCAAGGAACTGTCCCTTTTCCCGAACGAACTCATTGCCGCGGCACGCGATTACGATCCGAGTTATATCAATCGCTATCTCGTGCGTCTTGCCGGTGCGTTCCACCGCTTCTATACGGCTTGCCGCATCAAAGGCGAGGAGAAAGACATCATCGCCGTGCGCTTGAAAATCGCCGAGTGCACGCGTCAGGTCCTTGCCAACGGGCTTGGTATTTTGGGACTTGCCGCACCCGAAAAGATGTAAGTCTTATACATATATAAGTATAAAGGAACCAATGTCCTATGGAAAACTCCGTAAATTTGCTGAACATCATCACCGCGGATTTGCCGCAGGGAGACGCACAATTTGCAAAACTGTTTCCTATTTTGCAAAAGCGCGTGGAAAGGCGTTGCGCAACGCAGTGTGTGGAAAATGCATCGGATGGCTTTGCTCTTCGCTTTGTGCTTGACCCGTCGCTTCCGAAAGAGGCGTTCCGCTTTGCGGACGATGACGGCGGTATCTGTATTTTCGGCGGCGATTTTCTCGCTCTGCTTTACGGGGCAGGGCAGTTCTTGCACAAATCGCACTACCGCAGAGAGGGTATTTTGCCCACCGCGTGGCGCGGTCTTTCGGTACCGCAGCGCGAAAAGCGTATGATTTTCTTCGCTCAGCATTTTTATAACTGGTATCAATGCTGCTCCGCCGAAGAAATGCAGGAACATATCGAAGATTTGGCTCTTTGGGGCATCAACGGCGTAGTTTCGGTCTTCTCGTGTCTGAATTTGACGGGATGGGATGATCCCAATCTTACCTCTCTTGCCTCTCTTTTCCGCACCACCTTACTTGCGGCGAAATCGCTCGGATTGAAGGTGGGTATGGAGTTCAGCAATGTGGATTTCATGAATCCGCGTGAGGATGTGGCGGCAGACAAAAGTTTTCTGTTTTCGGCTACGGGCAACCTCATTTGCCCGTCCACGGAAGAAGGCTTTCTTTACTATCAGGAGATGCTCAGCAGGGTTTTGCATTACTCTGACGATATCGGTCTGGATTTCATTACCCTTTGGGGATATGACGAGGGCGGCTGTTGTTGCGAAAAGTGCCGCCCGTGGGGCGGAAACGGCTTTTACCGTATGGCGCACCGCGTCTCGCGTTATCTGCGGGCAAATTATCCCAAAATGGAGATCTGGCTTGCCACATGGCATTACGGTCGTGTGGCAGAGGAGGCGGGGGAGTGGGAACTGCTCTACCGACATTTGCAGGAGGATGCCGAAAAGGGCGATGATTGGGCGGATTATCTGCTTTTGGAAACGCGGGACGATTTCCCGGCGCATCTTTTTCCGGCAGAACACGGTCAGCCGACAAAGCATGTCAAACTACTCACTTTCCCCGATGTTTCCATGACGGGTGTCACTCCGTGGGGAGGCTTCGGCGCGATTTGTACGCCCGAATTGCTCTTGCGGCAGGAAACACCGTTCGCCAAACTATGCAATGGCGGTTACCTTTACACCGAAGGTATCTTCGACGATATGAATAAGGCGGTGATGGCAGGGCTTTATTGGGACTTTTCACGCTCTCCCGATGAAACGATCCGCGATTACTGCGGCTATGAGTTCAAGGGGATCAATGGGGACGATCTGGCGAGCCTGATCCACTTGATCGAGCAAAGCCAACTTTCCACCAACCGCTTTTTGATGCGCGAATGTCCTTTGCACTACTGCGAGGAGGCTTGGACGCTTGCGCAAAAGATAGATGCCGGTGCGGCGGAAGAAACGCGCAAATATTGGAAATGGCGCATTATTTACATCCGCGCCTATCTTGATTTCGTGCGCTATCATGCCTGCGCTGCGGCAGGTTGGCCGTGGGAAAAATACAAAGGGATCGAGGGTATGATCGGCTTTTGGGGCTCGTTTTTGGAGAACGATGCGCGTTCGCAGGAATACCTTTTGGAACTGATCCGCCTTTACAAGGCGAAAGAGGTCAACGATCCTGCACTTTACAGTTATCATTGGTATGTGCGGCCGCCCTATCAAAGCAAAAAAGCCGTAGAGCAAGCGGAAAAATCCATGCTCCAGGGCGGTATGGAAGAATAATTGTTTTTTGAAAATGCACTCCAAAAGTCTTTGACTTTTGGAGTGCATTTTCTATTTACATCAAAAAGCGTACCGCCCAACTGCTTGCCAAAAACATGGCGAGATCGGCGCAAAGCGCGGCGGGAATGGCATAGCGTGTTTTGCGGATATCGGCGGCGCCGAAATAAACGGCGATCGTATAGAAAGTCGTTTCGCTTGCCCCGAGCATCACCGCGGCGGTACGCCCGATCAGCGAGTCAACGCCGTAGGTATGGATGATGTCGGCACCGATCGCCAGTGCGGCGCTGCCGGAAAGCGGACGGAGAAAAAGAAGCGGTGCGACTTCGCTCGGAATGCCTGCTTTTTGCAAAAGCGGCGCAAGCAGGTTTGTCAGCGCATCCAAAGCGCCGCTTGCACGCAGCATGGAAACGGCGCAAAGCAACGCGACCAAAGAAGGGAGAATGCGCAGTACCACACCAAGCCCGTCTTCTGCGCCTTTTCGCAAAGCGGCAAAAATGTCCACTTTGCGCATCAGGGCAAAGACGGCAACGGTACTCAAAAGAGACGGAACGATCCAATCGCTGATATTCATGACTTTTTGCGCTCCCAACGCGCAAAGAGAAAGGCGCACGCAAGACCGACGGCAACGGAGACGGCAGAAGCGAGCCAAACAGAGGGGAGAATATCCAGCGGAGAGGCCGCTCCCTCACTACTGCGCAATACGGCAACAGTCGAGGGGAGTAGTTGGATGGAAGCGGTATTGAGAACGACCAGACGGCAGAGTTCATCACTTGCGATACCGTTCATCCCCTGCGCCATACGGGTGGCAGCTCGGATGCCGAGCGGTGTTGCCGCGTTGCCGAGCCCCAAAAGATTAGCCGACATATTTCCGCAAAGAGCAGAAGCGGTTTCTTTATCTTTTGCACTTTGCGGAAAAAGAAATCTGAGAACAGGACGAAGAAGTTTGGAAAGCAGACGGTCACCGCCGCTTTGCCGCAGGACTTCCATTACGCCCGACCAAAGGCAGATACCGCCGGTGAGCGAAAGGGATAGGGTAACGGCGGTTTGCGCACCTTCCATTGCGGCGGAGGTGAGGGAGGGGAGTGTGCCCGAGAGGGCAGCATAGAAAAGAGACACGATGACCATACCACTCCAGATCCATGCCATTGCCACTGAAAAACACCTCCGTTTTTGCTGATTTTAACCGATTTTACCCTATGCCGCAGAAGGATAAAAAATACTTGAAAATTTTTCAAAAAAACTGTTGACAAGCAGAAAAATATTTAGTATACTATGCAAGTCCGCGATTGGGCGCATTATGCCCAAAAGTTGGCAAATGCGATGAACCGGGAGATTGCCCACCTTGCTGTGGGGGAACTTTCGGGGAGTATGTCCGAAAATCGGGCGGCTGAGAAAGGGATCTGTACGCGCGTAGATCGCTGCGCCATGTGGAAACCGGCCGTTTTATCGAGCCGGTTTTTGAATGAGCCGGAATGATACGCACGGATAAGCGTACAAATTATTTCTCACCGTACGGGCTTTCGACAACAAAGAAACCGTACAAAATATGGAGGAAACAAACAATGGCAAAACAGAAAATTCGCATTCGTCTGAAGGCCTATGATCATCAGGTCATCGACCAGAGCGCAGAGAAGATCGTCGAAACGGCAAAACGCACCGGTGCTGCGGTTTCCGGCCCCATCCCTCTGCCCACCAAAAAGGAAGTTGTCACCATTCTTCGTGCTGTGCATAAGTACAAGGACAGCCGTGAGCAGTTCGAACGCCGCACGCACAAGAGACTTATTGACATCACCGAGTCCACGCCCAAGACGGTGGAAGCCCTTATGGGACTTGAATTGCCCGCAGGTGTGGAAATCGAGATCAAACTGTAAGATACATATATAATAGTATCGCGCACGGTCTCAAATTATTTAGTTGCTCTACCCAATTGCTTATCGACTTGCGTGAGATAAGCAGGGTCAAGTCGGCAGAGCAATGGCGGTTTATCGCTAACTAAGCCGACCAATAACCTATTCAGGAGGATCAAAAACATGAAAGCAATCATCGGCAAAAAAGTCGGCATGTCTCAGATCTTCGACGAAAACGGTCGCGTGATCCCCGTTACTGTGATTGAAGCGGGTCCCTGCACCGTTACGCAGAAGAAAACCGTCGAAAAAGACGGTTACGAGGCTGTCCAACTGGGCTTTGAGGATGTTGCAGAGCGCAAACTCACCAAGCCCGAAATCGGCCATTTGAACAAGGCCAACGTTTCCCCGAAGAAGTATCTCCGCGAATTTGATCTTGACGATGCCGAAACTTTGGAACTCGGCGCCGTGATCAAGGCGGATACTTTTAAGTCCGGCGACTTCGTTGATGTCACCGGTACCAGCAAAGGTCACGGTTATTCCGGCGTTATCAAACGCTGGGGTGCAGGCCGCGGCCGTATGTCGCACGGCGGCGGTCCTGTCCACCGTCATGCAGGTTCCATGGGTTCCACTTCCGATCCCGCCCGTATCTTCAAAGGTAAGATCGGCGCCGGTCAGTACGGTGTGGAAACCGTTACCGTTCAGAACCTTGAAGTGGTCAAGGTCGATCCCGAGACGAATATGCTCGTCGTTCGCGGTGCCGTTCCCGGCCCGAAGGGTAGCCTTGTCACGGTGAAGACGACCGTGAAGGTCCACCGCATCAAGCAGAGCGGCGCAGGCATCAGCAACAACCCGCAGAAGGCATCCGGACGCAATCCGCAAAAAGCTTCTGCCAAGAATATGTAAGGAAAGGAGTGCTTGAAGAATGTCTACGATTAAAGTTGTCAGCATGACCGGCCGCAAGGTCGGCGAAGTGGAACTCAACGATGCCATCTTCGGTATTGAGCCGAATATGAGCGTTGTCCACGAAGTTGTGAAAAATCATTTGGCAAATTGCCGTCAAGGTACGCAAAGCGCTCTTACCCGTGCAGAGGTCTCCGGCGGCGGCAGAAAGCCCTGGCGTCAGAAGGGTACCGGCCGCGCCCGTCAGGGCAGCACCCGTTCCCCGCAGTGGACGCACGGCGGTATCGTGTTCGCACCCAAGCCCCGTTCTTATAACTATGTTCTCAACAAGAAGGTCAAGCGTTTGGCCCTCAAGTCCGTCCTCTCTTCCAAGGTTGCAGAAGGCGAACTCGTAGTTGTCAATAAGATCAAGCTCGATGCGATCAAGACCAAGGATTTCCGTGCCTTCCTCGATGCCATCAAGGCTGACAGTAAGGCAGTCGTCGTTACGCCCGAAAGCGATGAGATCATCGTCAAGAGCGCACGCAACCTTCCCGGTGTTGTCACCACACCTGCCAAACTCATCAATGTCTATGACTTGCTCAACGCAAAGACGCTCGTGATCGACAAGGATGCCTTGGCAGTCATCGAGGAGGTGTTCGCATAATGGCTAATACTTATGATATTATCATCCGTCCGATCATCACCGAGCGTGCCATGGCAGATGTTGCGAACAAGAAATATGTGTTCGAAGTCGCCAAAAATGCAGGCAAGATCGAGATCAAGGATGCTGTCGAGAAGGCATTCGGCGTGAAAGTGGCTCATGTCAACACGCTCAATGTCAGCGGCAAGAGCAAACGCCTCGGCGCAGGTCGCCTGGGCAAGACCGCGAGTTGGAAGAAAGCGTATGTCCAACTCACCGCAGATTCCAAGACCATCGAAATGTTCGAAGGTATGGTGTAAGGAGGAGAATGAAAAATGGCTATTAAAACTTACAAGCCCACAACCCCCTCCCGCCGTCACATGACTGTGTCCGCCTTCGAGGGGATCGATAAGCAGGCAAAGCCCGAGCGCAGCTTGGTCGAAGTCCTGAAGAAAAACGCCGGCCGCAACAGTTACGGCCGCATCACCGTCCGTCATCACGGCGGCGGCAACAAGCAAAAGTACCGTGTGATCGATTTCAAACGCGATAAAGTCGATATGTATGCGACCGTCACCCGTTTGGAGTACGATCCCAACCGCAGCGCATTCATCGCTCTCGTCGAGTACGAAGACGGTGAAAAGCGTTACATCATCGCTCCTGTCGGCCTCAAAGTCGGCGACAAGGTGCTTTCTTCCGCCGAGGCTGATATCAAGCCGGGTAACTGCCTGCCGATCGCGAATATTCCCGTCGGTACCATTATCCACAACATTGAGATGCACCCCGGTAAGGGCGCACAGCTCGTCCGCAGCGCAGGCGTTTCCGCCCAGCTGATGGCAAAAGAAGGTTCGGACGCTCAGATCCGTATGCCTTCCGGCGAAGTGCGTATTGTGCGTGTGAACTGCTGCGCGACTATCGGTCAGGTCGGCAACATCGATCATGAAAATGTGCAGATCGGTAAAGCCGGTCGTAAACGCCACATGGGTTGGCGCCCGACCGTCCGCGGTAGCGTTATGAACCCCTGTGATCACCCCCACGGCGGTGGTGAAGGTAAGGCTCCGGTCGGTCATGCCGGCCCGATGACACCTTGGGGCAAGCCTGCTATGGGCTACAAGACACGTTCGAAGAAGAACCCGACGAGCAAGTTCATCGTCAAGCGTCGTAACGACAAGTAAGGAGGCAAGTAACAATGAGCAGAAGTATTAAAAAAGGCCCGTTTGTTGCTCCTGAACTCTTCAAACGAGTCGAAGAAATGAATAAGTCCGGCGAAAAGAAGGTCGTGAAGACATGGAGCCGCAGCTCCACGATTTTCCCCTCTTTTGTCGGTCATACCATTGCAGTTTATGATGGCCGCAAGCATGTGCCCGTCTATATCCAGGAAGATATGGTCGGTCACAAGCTCGGCGAATTTGCACCGACCCGCACATTCCGCGGTCATGCAAAGAAAGCGTAAGGGGGATGTGAAATATGGAAGCAAAAGCTTATTTGAGATATGTTCGCATCTCCACCCGTAAGGTTCAGATCGTTTGCGATTTGATCCGCGGCAAGGATGTTGACACGGCAATGGCGATTTTGATGCAAACGCCGAAAGCCGCATCCGAACCCCTCGTGAAGCTCCTTAAGAGCGCAACTGCCAATGCTGAAAACAATTTCAGCATGGATCACGACAAGTTGTTTGTGAGCGAAGTGTTCGCAACGCCCGGTCCGATCCTTAAGCGTATGCGCCCGGTTTCCAAGGGCAGAGGCTACCGCATCAACAAGAGAACTTCTCATGTGACACTCGCTGTCGCTGAGAAAGAGTAAGGGAGGAGAACAGTTACATGGGTCAGAAAGTTAATCCCCACGGCATGCGCGTTGGCGTCATCAAAGACTGGGACTCCCGTTGGTATGCCAGAGAAGAAAAAGTCGGTGACCTGATCGTCGAAGATCAGAAGATCCGCAAATTTGTCAAGAAGGCACTTTACGGTGCCGGCGTCCCCAAGATTGAGATCGAGCGTAACAATGATGTTGTTACTTTGTATGTTCATTGTGCACGCCCCGGTATGGTCATCGGTAAGGACGGAGCCGAAGTTGAGAAACTCCGCGCAGAAGTCGCGGCTCTCATCGGCAAAAATGTGAAACTCAACATTGTTGAAGTTCGCAACCCCGACATGAATGCTCAGCTCGTTGCCGAGAGCATTGCACAGCAGATCGAGAAGCGTATTTCTCACCGCCGTGCGATGAAGAATGCAATGGGTCGTGCTATGCGTGCCGGTGCAAAGGGTATCAAGTGCAATTGCAGCGGTCGTCTCGGCGGTCGTGAAATCGCAGGTGTTGAGCACTATCATGACGGTACCATTCCTCTGCAAACCATCCGTGCCGACATCGAGTACGGTTTTGCAGAAGCAGCTACCACTTACGGTCGTATCGGCTGCAAAGTCTGGATCTACAAGGGCGAAGTCCTCACCCAGACCTTGCGCACCACGCCTCGTACTTTGGATACCACCAAGCCGTATGAGGAACGCCGTGAGCGTCGTCCTCGCCGTGACGGTGACCGTCGTCCCCGTCGTGACGGTCAGGGCAATTTCAACCGTGATCGCCAAAATGGCGCAAATCGCGGCAATCGTCCCCAGGGCGGTTTCCGCAAACCCGCAGAAAATAAGGAAGGAGGAGCTCAATAATGCTTTTGCCGAAACGTGTTAAATATCGTCGTCAGCAACGCGGCCGTATGACCGGTAAGGCCACCCGCGGCAACAAGATCACCTACGGTGAATTCGGTTTGCAGGCGACTGAGCCCTCTTGGATTACCAGCAACCAGATCGAGGCAGCTCGTATTGCCATGACGCGCTACACCAAGCGCGGCGGTCAGATCTGGATCAAGATTTTCCCCGACAAGCCCGTTACGCAGAAGCCGGCTGAAACCCGTATGGGTTCCGGTAAAGGTTCCCCTGAGTATTGGGTAGCGGTCGTCAAGCCCGGTCGTGTCATGTTTGAAATCGCCGGTGTTCCCGAAGCAGATGCCAAGGAAGCACTTCGTCTTGCCAGCCACAAGCTGCCGATCAAGACCAAGATTGTCAAGCGTGAAGACCTTGTCGAATCCCAGGAAGTAGGTGAATGAGATGAAGGCAAGTGAAGTTCGCGCCATGAGCGTTTCCGAGCTGAACAAGAAGCTCGACGCATTGAAAAAGGATTTGTTCCTTCTGCGCATGCAGCACGCCACCAATCAGCTCGATAACCCCCAGAAGATTGCTGAAACAAGACGTGACATTGCCAGAGTCAAAACAATGATCCGTGAAAAGGAGGAGAACTGAAATGGAAGAAAAAAGAATTTCCTCCCGCAAGGTTCGTGTTGGTAAGGTCGTTTCCGACAAAATGGACAAAACCATCGTTGTCGCCATCTCTGACCATGTGGCACATCCCTTGTACAAGAAAATCGTTGCCCGTACTTATAAATTGAAGGCACACGATGAAAACAACGAATGCGGTATCGGTGATACCGTTAAGGTGATGGAGACTCGCCCCCTGTCCAAGGATAAGCGTTGGCGTTTGGTCGAAATCGTCGAGAAAGCTAAGTAAGGAGGTACCGGAAAATGATTCAGCAAGAAACTTTCCTCAAGGTTGCCGATAATACCGGTGCCAAAGAAATCAAATGCATCCGCGTTTTGGGCGGTTCCGGCCGTAAGTACGGCAACATCGGTGATGTTATCGTTGCTTCCGTGCGTAAGGCTGCTCCCGGCGGTCAGGTGAAGAAGGGCGAAGTTGTGAAAGCAGTCATCGTCCGCTCCGCCAAGGGTGTTCGCCGTGCAGACGGCACCTATGTCCGTTTTGATGAAAATGCGGCTGTCATCATCAAGGACGACAAGAGCCCCAGCGGCACTCGTATCTTTGGGCCCGTTGCTCGCGAACTGCGTGACAAGGACTTCCTCAAGATCCTGTCCTTGGCTCCCGAAGTTGTGTAAGGAGGGCTTGAAACAATGACTATGAATGTGAAAAAGGGCGATACCGTTATCGTTCTGTCCGGTAAGGACAAGGGCAAGCAGGGCAAGGTGCTCGGCACAGTACCCGGCGAGTCCAAAGTTGTCGTAGAAGGCATCAACAAGGTTACCTGCCATGTCAAACCCCGTAGACAGGGTGAGACCGGCGGTATCGTGCAGCGTGAGGCTGCTATGTACGCATCCAAGGTGCAGGTCGTCTGCCCGAAGTGCGGCAAGCCCACCCGCGTGGCGCACGATGTGAAAAACGGCAAGAAGATCCGCGTGTGCAAGCACTGCGGCGCCGCACTTTAAGAAAGGAGAGTAGAACACAATGGCAAGATTGAAAGACCAATACAAAGCAGAAGTGGCACCTGCTCTCTTTAAGAAGTTCGGTTACACTTCCACTATGCAGGTTCCTCGCATTGACAAGGTTGTCGTCAATGTCGGCTGCGGCGAAGCGAAGGAAAATGCAAAGGTTCTCGAAGCGGTCGTCAACGATTTGACTGCCATCACCGGTCAGAAGGCCGTGATCACGAAAGCACGCAAGTCCGTTGCAAACTTCAAGCTTCGTGAAGGTATGCCCATCGGTGCAAAGGTGACTTTGCGCGGTGATAAAATGTGGGAATTCCTTGATCGTCTGTTCAATGTGGCACTTCCCCGTGTCCGTGACTTCCGCGGCATCAGCGCCAACGCCTTTGACGGCCGCGGCAACTATGCTTTGGGCATCAAGGAACAGTTGATCTTCCCTGAAATCGAATACGACAAGATCGACAAGATCCGCGGTATGGATGTGGTGATCTGCACCACCGCGAAAAACGATGAAGAAGCGCGCGAATTGCTCACGCTTGTCGGCGCTCCGTTTGAACGCTAAGGGAGGGAGGAACGAAAAATGGCTAAGAAGTCTATGGTGCTCAAACAGCAGGCAACTGCTAAGTTTTCTTCCCGTCGCTACAATCGTTGCAAGATTTGCGGTCGTCCCCACGCATATTTGCGTAACTACGGCATCTGCCGTATCTGCTTCCGTGAACTCGCATACAAGGGCGAGATCCCCGGCGTTCGCAAAGCTTCTTTCTGAGAGAAGCACAAAACTTTTTTGTCACCTCAAGTGCTTTGATATGGGCGCTTAGGCGATATAGGATCGCGAAAGGTCACCGTCAATTACCCAATTGGTGGTGATACCTCGTGACCGAAACGGAGAAATCCGTAACTCTAACATAGGAGGATACATCAAATGCATATCACAGATCCTATTGCGGATATGCTCACTCGCATCCGCAACGCAAACAATGCAAAGCATGAAACGGTTGATGTCCCTGCCTCCAACATGAAAAAGAGCATCGCTCAGATTTTGTTGGACGAAGGTTACATCAAAAACTTCCAGATCATTGATGACGAAACGCAGGGCGTGATCCGTATCACCCTCAAGTATGACGGCAAAGACAAGGTTATCACCTCTCTTCGCCGCGTCAGCAAGCCCGGTCTTCGCGTGTATGTCGGCGCAGACGAACTGCCCCGCGTGCTCCGTGGTCTCGGTATCGCCATCATCTCCACGTCCAAGGGCGTCATGACCGATAAGGCTGCTCGCGCAGCACATATCGGCGGCGAAGTCCTGGCGTTCGTGTGGTAAGGGGGGCGCAGACAATGAGTAGAATTGGTAGAATGCCCGTTGCCATTCCCGCAGGCGTCGATGTCAAAATCGCTGACGGCAATGTCGTTACGGTGAAGGGCCCCAAGGGTGAATTGACTGCACAGCTCCACGCTGCCATGACCATTACCAAGCAGGAGAACGAAGTTCTCGTTACCCGTCCCAACGACGAGAAGGAGAACCGTGCTCTCCACGGCCTGACCCGCGCTTTGATCCACAATATGGTGGTCGGCGTTACGGAAGGCTACAAGAAGGAACTCGAACTCAACGGTGTCGGTTACCGTGCATCCAAAGAGGGTAAAAAACTCGTGATGAACATCGGTTTCTCCCACAATGTTGAAGTGGAAGAGATTCCCGGTATCACCATTGATGTTCCGCAGCCCAACCTTGTGGTGATCAGCGGTTGCGACAAGCAGATGGTCGGTCAGTTCGCGGCTGAGATCCGCGAGAAGCGTCCTCCCGAACCCTATAAGGGCAAGGGCATCAAGTATGTCGATGAAGTGATCCGTCGCAAGGTCGGTAAGACCGGCGCTAAGAAGTAAGGAGGTGTGCGGAAATGATTAAAAGACCTGATACGAAAGCCCAGCGTTTGAAAAGACATTTGAGAGTCCGTGCAAAAGTTTCCGGCACTCCCGAAGTTCCCCGTCTGAATGTTTTCCGTAGTGAAAAGAACATCTATGCTCAGGTGATTGATGATGTGAACGGCGTTACGCTCGCAAGTGCATCTTCTCTTGACAAGAGCATCGAAGGCAATGGCGGCAACAAGGCCGCTGCCGAAGCAGTTGGCAAACTCGTCGCCGAGCGTGCATTGGCAAAAGGCATCAAGACGGTCGTTTTCGACCGTGGCGGTTACCTGTTCCACGGCCGTGTGGCAGAGCTTGCAAAGGGCGCCCGTGAAGGCGGCCTGGAATTCTAAGGGGGAGGAACAGACAAATGCCTAGATTTGAAAGAGAACCCAGCGAGTATTTGGAAAAACTTGTTTTTCTCAACCGTGTTTCCAAGACCGTTAAGGGTGGCCGTGTGGCCAAATTTTCCGCACTGATGGTTGTGGGCGACGGCAAAGGCAAAGTCGGCTACGGCCTCGGTAAGGCAGCAGAAGTTCCCGAAGCGATCCGTAAGGGACTGGACGCTGCAAAGAGAAATATGATTACGGTTACGATGAATGGCAGCACCATTCCTCACGAGACCATCGGCGAATTCGGCGCAGGTCGCGTGATGTTGAAGCCTGCTGCTCCCGGTACCGGTATCATCGCCGGCGGCGCTGTGCGTGCTGTCGTCGAAGCAGCCGGTATCAAGGATATTCGTGCTAAGTGCCTGCGCTCCAACAACCCCAACAATGTGGTTGGCGCTGCTTTCGAAGGCCTCCGTGCAATGCGCAGTGCAGAGCAGGTCGCCAAGATCCGCGGCAAGAGCGTGGAAGACATCGTCGGTTAAGGAGGACAGTGCAAATGGCTACAAAGAAAAAGTTGGAAGTTGCACTTGTCAAGAGTCTTAACGGCAGACATGACAAGCACATTGCAACCGCAAATTCCCTGGGTTTGCGCAAAATCGGTGACAGCACCGTGCAGCCCGACAACGATCAGACCCGTGGTAAGATCGCCCAGATCGGTTATCTTATCAAGGTTACAGAAGTGAAATAAGGAGGAGTTAGAAATGAAGTTAAGTGAACTCTCTCCCGCAGCTGGTTCCGTCCGCGCAGCATACCGTAAGGGCCGCGGCGCAGGTTCCGGTAACGGCAAGACCGGCGGTCGCGGTCACAAGGGTCAGAAGGCTCGCAGTGGCGGTGGTGTCCGCATCGGTTTTGAAGGCGGCCAGATGCCTTTGGCACGCCGTACCCCGAAACGCGGCTTTAACAACATTTTTGCAAAACCCGTGGAAATCATCAATCTGAACGCACTCAACAAGTTTGAAGACGGCGAGACCGTAACTGCAGAAGCCCTGCTCGAAAAGGGCATCCTCAGCAAATGTGAATACGGCTATAAGGTCCTGGGTAACGGCACCGTTTCTAAGAAAGTGACTGTCCGGGCTGCTGCTTTTTCCCAGTCTGCTAAGGAAGCAATCGAAGCGGCTGGCGGAAAGGCAGAGGTGATCTAAGTGATTCAGACTATTCGTAAAGCTTGGGCGATTCCCGAGTTGCGTAAAAAGATCGTCTTTACGCTGTTGATTTTGTTGATTTTCCGCATCGGTAACGCAATTCCCGTTCCCTATGTCAATGTTGCAGAGTTGGGCAAGTACCTCGATCAGATGGGTACTACCGTGCTCGGACTTTACAATGTGATGAGCGGCGGCGCTTTTGCACAGGCTACGGTCTTTGCACTCGGCGTTCAGCCCTACATCAACAGCTCCATTATCATTCAGCTCCTCACGGTCGCCATTCCCGCTCTTGAGCGTCTGGCGCGTGACGGCGGTGAAGCAGGTAAGAAGAAGATCGCTTCCATCACGCGTTATGCAACGGTTGCCATTGCTATTTTGCAGGGCTTCGGTTACTATATGCTGATGAAGAACTACAACTTGCTCAATGCCGGTGTGTCCGGTATTTGGCCCGCATTGGTGATCATTGTTTCCTTTGTGGCAGGTTCTTCCTTCGTGATGTGGCTCGGCGAGCAGGTGGATGAATTCGGTATCGGCAACGGTATCTCCATGATCCTCTTCGCCGGTATTCTCTCCCGTATCCCGACCATGATCGGCTCCGGCGCAAGTTTTGTTGCAGCCAAGGGCGGCATCGGTTATCTCTGGATGGGACTTTTGGTTCTCGGCGTTCTTGCTATGATCGTTTTGATCGTGCATGTGGACGCTGCTGAGCGCCGCATCCCCGTTCAGTATGCCAAGCGTCAGGTCGGCCGTAAGATGTACGGCGGTCAGGCATCGTCCCTTCCCATGAAGGTGAATATGTCCGGCGTTTTGCCCATCATCTTCGCGCAGAGCATTGCTTCTTTGCCCGCAACGATTGCTGCTTTCATTTCCCAACCGAAAGAAGGCACATTCTGGCATGGATTCCTCAAAGCGATTGACACGCAGTCCGTGGCATACATGATCGTCTATTTCCTGATGATCATTGCATTCAGTTACTTCTATGCGACCATCCAGTTCAATCCCATTGAGATTTCCAATAACCTCAAACAAAACGGCGGCTTTATCCCCGGCTTCCGTCCGGGTAAGCCCACCAGCGACTTTATCGCAAAGGTGCTTTCCAAGGTGACGCTGTTCGGCGCGATCTACCTCGGTATCATTGCCATTGCTCCCATTCTGGTCAGCAAACTGCTCGGCGATGCTTACAGAGGACTCGCGATTGGCGGTACTTCCGTCATCATCGTGGTCGGCGTTGCATTGGAAACCGTTCAGGCTTTGGAATCCCAGATGCTGATGCGTCAGTATAAGGGCTTCCTTGAGTAAGAAAGGATAAGAATTGAAACTGATTTTATTGGGTGCTCCCGGCGCAGGAAAGGGCACGCAGGCGGAGATCGTTTCGAAACACTTCGGTATTCCGATCATTTCTACCGGCAATATTCTCCGCGCCGCCATCAAAGCCCAAACTCCCTTGGGACTCCAAGTGAAGGCTTTGATCGATGCAGGACATCTGGTTCCCGATGAGGTCATTATCGGTATTCTTTCCGAGCGTCTGGCGCAGAAAGATTGTGCGAAGGGTTACATCTTAGACGGTGTGCCCCGCACGATCGCGCAGGCGGAAGCGTTGGAAAATGCCGGTATTCGCTTTGACCATGTGATTTCGATCGAATGCCCCGATAGCGTCATCGAAGCGCGCATGGGCGGGCGACGCGTATGCGAAAATTGCGGCAGGAGTTTTCATATTGTCGCAATTCCACCGAAGCAAGAAGGCGTATGCGATTCCTGTGGAGGCAACCTCGTATCGCGAGCAGATGATATCCCTGAAACCGTCAGAGAACGGTTAAAGGTCTATCATAAAACCACAGAGCCGCTCAAAGAGTTTTATCGCGAGCGTGGTACTCTGCGGTTGGTGGAGGGTAACGATGATGTTACCTTGACCACCAAAGCGGTTTTCAGCGAGTTGGGGTGTGAGAAATGATTACACTCAAATCTCCCGAGAAAATCGAACTGATGCGCCGAGCGGGAAAAATTACCGCGGCTGCCCGTGCGTTAGCAGGGGAAATGGTAAAGCCCGGCGTGACAACCCAAGAAATTGACAAAGCAGTATTCCATTTCATTCGGTCGCAAGGCGCTCAGCCGTCGTTTTTACATTACAACGGCTATCCGGCGAGTTGCTGCATCAGCGTGAATGACGAGATTATCCACGGCATTCCCGGTTCTCGGGTATTGCAAGACGGAGATATCGTCAGTGTTGATGTGGGAGCGTATATCGGCGGATATCACGGCGATTGCGCGGCCACTTACCCCTGCGGAACGATTTCGACAGAGGCGCAGAGGCTGATTGATGTGACTCGGCAGAGTTTTTTTGAAGGGATCCGGTTTGCCCGAGAGGGCTACCGCCTTTCGGATCTCTCCGCGGCGATCCAGGAATATGTGGAAAAGAACGGATTTTCCGTTGTGCGTGAGTATGTCGGTCACGGGATCGGCACCAATATGCACGAAGCACCCGAAGTGCCGAATTTCGGCAAACCGGGACACGGACCGCGTTTTCTGCGTGGAATGACGATCGCAGTCGAGCCGATGGTGAATGCCGGCACAGCCGCCATTCGCCAAATGAGTGACGGATGGACCGTCAGAACCCAAGACGGGCAATATGCCGCTCATTATGAAAATACCGTTCTCATCACCGCAGGCGAGCCGGAACTTCTGACGGCAGAGCCGGAATGAGAGGGCGGTATGGAGATTGCAAAAGCGAGCCTCGTTGAGGCGACAGCCGGCAGAGAGCAGGGCAAACGCTATTTCGTGATCGATCTCGAAGGCGAGTATCTGTTTCTGGCGGATGGCAAGACGCGCAAACTGGAAGCACCGAAAAAGAAGAAGCGCAAGCATGTTCGTTTGGTGCAGACACAAGAGCTGCGGATTGCCGAAAAAATCAGAAGTAACGAAAAAATCACAAACAGTGAGCTTCGTAAAGCCATCGCAATATTGAGCGATGACAATCCGAACCAGGAGGGATAGACACTTGGCAAAATCCGATATGATTGAAGTGGAAGGTACCGTTGTGGAAGCGATGCCGAACACCACATTCCAAGTAGACATTGGAAATGGACATACGATTTTAGCGCATATTTCCGGAAAACTCAGAATGAATTTCATCAGGATTCTGCCCGGTGATAAAGTCACGGTGGAGATGTCTCCCTACGACCTTACCCGTGGTCGGATTACCTGGCGTACTAAGTAATGGAGGTTTCGAAATGAAAGTAAGACCGTCCGTGAAGCCCATGTGCGAAAAGTGCAAGATCATTCGTCGTAAAGGCCGTGTTATGGTCATTTGCGAGAATCCCAAGCACAAACAGCGTCAGGGCTAAGACTGAATTGGAGGTTAAAAAGTATGGCACGTATTGCCGGTATTGACCTTCCCAAAGAGAAGCGAATCGAAATCGGTTTGACTTACATCTACGGGATTGGCAGAAAAAGCGCACAGGATATTTTGGCGCAAACAGGCGTTAACCCCGATACCCGTGTAAAGGATCTGACAGATGCAGAAGAAGCAAAGCTTCGTGAAGCCATCGACCACAGCTATATCGTGGAAGGTGACCTGCGCCGTCAGACCGCATTGGACATCAAACGTTTGAGCGAAATCGGTTGCTATCGCGGCACCCGTCATCGTCGCAGCCTGCCCGTTCGCGGTCAGCGCAGCAAGACGAACGCTCGTACCCGCAAGGGTCCCAAGAAGACCATTGCGAACAAGAAGAAGTGAGGAGGGAGAATAGAAAATGGCTACAGCTAAGAAAGTGACCCGTCGTCGCAAAGAGAAGAAGAATATTGAACGCGGTCAAGTCCACATTCGTTCTTCCTTCAACAACACCATGGTTACGGTGACCGACTCTCAGGGCAACGCCCTTTCCTGGGCATCCTCCGGCGGTCTCGGCTTCCGTGGCAGCAAGAAATCCACTCCGTTTGCCGCACAAAGCGCAGCTGAAACGGCTGCTTCTGCCGCGATGGAACACGGTTTGAAGACGGTTGAAGTCTTCGTCAAGGGTCCCGGTCAGGGACGCGAAGCCGCGATCCGCGCATTGCAGGCAGTTGGTCTGGAAGTTACGATGATTAAGGACGTCACCCCCATCCCGCACAACGGTTGCCGTCCCCCGAAGCGTCGTCGCGTTTAATGAATTAGGAGGTATAAGCAAATGGCAAGATATACCGGAGCAGTCTGCCGCCTGTGCCGCAGAGAGGGCCAGAAGCTCTTCCTCAAAGGCGACCGCTGCTACACCGATAAGTGCGCGCTCGAGCGTCGTTCTTACGCGCCCGGCATGCACGGTAATGCAAGAAACAAGAAATTGTCCGAATACGGCATCCAGTTGCGTGAAAAGCAGAAAGCCCGTCGTTATTACGGCGTGTTGGAGAGCCAGTTCGCCGCATATTTCGAAATGGCAAACAGCCGCAAGGGTATCACCGGTGAAAACCTGCTCTCCATTCTCGAGACTCGTTTTGACAATGTGATCTACCGTCTCGGTTTCGCAATGAGCCGTGCGGAAGCCCGTCAGCTCGTTCGCCACGGTCATTTCACCGTCAACGGCAAGAAGGTCGACATTCCTTCCTACCTTGTCAGTGTCGGCGATGTGATTGCATTGAAAGACTCTTCCCGCAGTGTTGACAAGTTCAAGGGTTCTCTGGAAGCCAACGCTTCCCGCGTGATCCCCAAGTGGCTTGATATGGATAAGAACAACAATGTCGCCAAAGTCGTTGCAGCTCCTGCACGCGAAGACATTGATATGCCGATCGAGGAACACCTCATCGTCGAGTTCTACTCCAAATAATCGGGGGTAGCCCTCATCATCATTTGTAAAAACTTCTTGCGGTATCTACCGCAAAAACGGAAAAGGAGGGTAACTGCATGATTGAAATCGAAAAGCCGCAAATCGAGTGTGTGGAAGATCCGTCAAACGAATCCTACGGCAAGTATATTGTGGAGCCCTTGGAGCGCGGTTACGGTATTACGCTGGGCAACGCACTGCGTCGTATTATGCTCTCGTCCCTGCCCGGAACCGCCGCCACATCCATCAAGATTGCCGGAGTTCAGCACGAGTTTTCCACAATTCCCGGTGTCAAGGAAGATGTGACAGAGATCGTTTTGAATGTCAAGAGCATCATCACCAAACTGCACAATGCGAGTGGGATCAAGACTGCTTATATTGAAGCGACCGGTCCGTGCGAAGTTACCGCCGGCGACATCAAGTGCGACAGCGAGGTTGAGGTACTCAATCCCGATCTTCATATTGCCACATTGGATGCCGGTGCGGAACTCAATATGGAACTTACATTCTCTCACGGACGCGGCTATGTGCCTGCCGACCGCAACAAGCCGGAACAGACCACCATTGGCCTCATTCCCGTTGACTCGATCTATACACCGGTTTACAAAGTGAACTATACCGTGGAAAACACCCGTGTGGGTAATGTCACCGACTTTGATAAGCTCACGCTTGAAGTCTGGACCGACGGTACTATCACGGCGCGTGATGCGGTATCTTTGGGCGCGAAGATCCTTTGCGATCACTTCTCGCTGTTCACGGATCTGTCCAACACCATGGGCAGCAAGACCACGGTCGTGGAAAAGGCAGACAAACAGCGTGACGCAGTCCTGGAACTCACCATTGAGGAATTGGATCTGAGCGTGCGTAGTTTCAACTGCTTGAAGCGCGCCAATATCAGCACAGTTGAGGATTTGATCTCCAAGACCGAAGACGATATGATGCGCGTGCGCAATCTCGGCCGCAAGTCACTCGAAGAAGTCATCAACAAGCTGGAAATGATGGGCTTGTCCCTCGCCAGCGAAGACAACAATTAAGACGCAAAACTGCGTAGCAGTTTTTGCAGTCACAGAAATCCTGATAAGGAGGAACAGCAAATGCCCGGAACTCGTAAGCTCGGTAAAACGACCGATCAACGCATGGCGATGCTCCGTCAGCAGGTAACCGATTTCCTGGACAACGGCAAGATGGAAACGACCGTCACCCGTGCCAAGGAAATCAAGCCCATGGCTGAGAAAATGATCACTCTCGGCAAGAAGGGTGACCTTGCTGCCTATCGTCAGGCGATGAGCTTCATCACCCGCGAGGATGTATGCAAGAAGATTTTCAAGGAGATCGCTCCCGGCTATGCCGAACGCAACGGCGGTTATGTCCGTCTCGTGCGTGTTGGCGTGCGCCGTGGTGACGCCGCTGAAACGGCTTTGATCGAATTGGTCTGATCACCGAAAAATGAAAAGCCCTTTGGTATGACATTTCGCGAAGTCATACCAAAGGGCTTTTTGTGATATAGTGGAGGGGGGAGATGATCGTGTGAGAAAAAGGATCGGCAGAGCCGTGATTTTGTTCCTTCCGCTTTTATGTCTGCTTTTTCCGATGCGGCAAGAGGCGAAGAATGTCGCGAACGCAGCGAAAGAAAAATATGTCGCGCTGACTTTTGACGACGGACCGAGTCGCAATACAACGGCAAAATTACTTGACGGATTGCGCGAGAGGGAAGCACACGCGACTTTTTTTGTGATCGGAGAACAGATTACGGGAAATGAAGATCTGATCCGGCGCATGGCGGAAGAGGGGCATCAGGTCGGCAATCACACCTATACCCATGTGCGGCTGGATCGCAGTAAAAACGCCATGCGCGAGATCGCACAAACGCAGGAAAAACTGAACGACCTTTTAGGGGGGAGGGACTATTGGCTCCGTCCTCCGTGGGGATTTATGGATCGTGCGGCGGCACGAAAAATCGATGTGCCGATGCTCTATTGGTCGATCGACACAGACGATTGGCGTATCAAGGATGCGATGTCGGTACGCAAGCACATTCTTGAAAATGTCAAAGATGGTGATGTCATTTTGATGCACGAAGGCTATCCCTCTACCGTTGAGGCAACGCTTGCGGTCATAGATATATTGGCGGAGGAAGGGTATCGGTTTGTGACGGCGGAAGAACTGTTTGCGCAAAACGGTGTCACACCGCAAAAGGGAATCATGTACCGCAGAGCAGACACGGAATATAAACTCAAATAAAAAATGAAAACCCGAGATGCCGTCGCATCTCGGGTTTTCTTCTTTTTTCACTTACAGGATATTCAGCACAAGTGTCAAAACAATGAACACAGCACCGACCCATTTGGTCGCACGCGCCAGTTTTGCATCGACAGACTTCGCCTTGTTCTTGCTCATAAAAGAGTCAGCCACGCCGCCGATCGCACCGGAAAGACCTGCGGACTTGCCGGACTGGAACAGGACGATCGCGATCACGAAAAGACCGCAAATCAGCTGCAAGATTGTGAATAAAAGAGTCATGATAGGAAAACCTCCAATTTTGTTTCGCATCGAAACGATGCTTTACAATTTGATATGATAACACAGTCTTTTGAAAAAATCAAGTAAAAAATTGAAAAAAATCCTTATTTTTCAATGGTTTTGGAGATTTTGTAGTGCGCGTTGTGACAAAACACAAGATATGGACAAAAGTATTAGGATAAACGAATCACGGCAGCACCGAAATTCTGCACATCCGACTCATCGTGCGTCACACAAAGTACAGTTTTGCCTTTGGCACATTTTTTAATATATTCCATCACGGAAAGTTTCAATGACTCGTCCAGACCTTTGAACGGCTCATCCAAAAGGAGAAGATCAAAAGGAGCGCATAGGGCACGCGCCAGCGCAACGCGCCGTTTCATACCGCCACTCATGGATCGGACGCATTTGTCTGCATATTCGCCGAGGCCGAGAGCGGACAAGTGAGCGCGGATCTCCCGATCACTCATTTTTTTGCCGACAACGAAGCGAATATTGGAAAGGGAGGAGAAGTCCTCGCAAAGACGGTCTTCCTGGAACATAAAAGAAATATTTTTGCACGGATTTTCGATCTCGCCGCCGTTTTTTTTCTCTAACCCTGCCAAAATGCGCAAAAGCGTCGTTTTTCCGCTGCCGGACGCTCCCATCAGGCATGTGACCGCGCCACATTCGATGGAAAGGGAAAGATCAGAGAAAACTACCTTTTCATCGTACCGCTTTTTTAAGTTTTTGATGGTAATGCAGTTCATATCTCTTCGATCCTCTTATAAAGTAAACGAATGGCGCATAGAAACACCTTTTCGGAAAGCACGCTGACGGCAATGATGATGAGTGTCCAGGCGAGCAGGTCGGCATTTTGAAAATATATTTTCGCATCATACAATTTGCCGCCGATCGAGCCTTTGATAATGCCGATGACTTCAGCGGCAACACCGGCTTTCCACGCCATGCCGATCCCGACATTGCAGGCGGAAAGCAAGTGCGATTTGATTGCCGGCAAATAAATGTAGATCAGCCGACGGGAAAAGGGAATATGATAGAGATCGGCGACTTCCGTCAATCGGTGATCTGCATTTTGAATGCCGTGCAGAATATTTGAGTACAGTACAGGGAAGGCAATCAACGCGGCGATAAAGACGGTTAACTGATTAAAATTGAGCCACAGGAGAAACAAAATGATGAAAGAGGCAATCGGCACGGATTTTACCGCCACGACAAACGGCCACAAAAGATATTCTACGGCGCGAAACCGTGCCGCGGCGACGGCACAGAGGATGCCACAGATAAACGCTAACAAAAAACCGCCGCTGATGCGCAAAAAGGAAAAAAGCAGCGTGGTGAAAAAATCACTTTGCACCAAAAGTGTGCCGCATCGCGCGATCACTTGCAGAGGAGACGCCAAAAGATAATCGGCATTGACGCACCAAGCGGCGATCTGCCACAAAAAGAGGGCAAAGAGGACGGCGAGCGTCCGATACAAATATTTATTCTTCATACATCAAATAAAAGTCGTCGCCCGGCAGTTTTCCACCGACCGAGGCGGGGTTTTGCGCATAGAGTACCGAGAGATACCCTTGTGCCGCGGTCTTCATTTCCTTTTTGGTCAGACAGACGATATTGCATTGCGGTAATGCTTTTTCGGCAACATCGGCTTTGACGATTCCGAATTTCTCGATCAGTTCGGATGCTTCGGAAGCGTTCTCTTTGACAAAAGAAGCGGAGGAGTCGTATTCATGGATAAAAGCATTCAATTCTTTCGGATGCTCCTGCGCAAATGCAGAGCGCACCAAAAGACAGGCGGTAATAAATTGACCGCGTGTTGCAAGTGTGCTCCACTCTTTGCAAAAATCAAGCGCCACGCGCAAATCCTTGATCTGCATTTGCGCGACCGTCAGATAAGGTTGAGGGATCATTGCAATGGCATGATCGGCAACCGAAAGTGCGGCAACGGTTTCCGTTGGCTCGCTTTTCCACTCGATTTTAATATCTTTTCCCATATCCAATCCGTTTTGCTTCAAAAGATACGCAAGCACATATTCGGGCGTGGAGCCTTTGCCGGTGGCATAGACGGTTTTGCCTTTCAAGTCCGCCAAACTGTGAATACTTTTGCCGCCTTTTTCTACGATATAAAGCGTACCGAGCATATTGACTGCCAGCATCTTGACCGCACCGTTGGACTTGTTATAGAGAATTGCACCCAAGTTGGCGGGAACGGCTAAAATGTCGAGTTCCCCTTTGAGTAATTTGGGTGTCAACTCATCGGCGGTCGCCGCCATGGTGAAATCGTAGTGATTGACCGATTTGCCGTTTTCGTTGTCTTCCAGCAGTTTGACCATACCCATGGAAGTGGGACCTTTCAATCCGCCCAGACGAATGGTCAGATCGCTCTTAACAGGGGAGATGTTTTTTGCGGCGCAGCCGGTCAGTGCGGCGGCAGTCAGCAAAAGTGCCAAAAGTAATGCAATTTGCTTTTTCATCATACAAACCTTCTTTCTGATTTCTATTTTACCCGAAAATAAAAAATATTTCCGTTGCCGTTGCAACGGAAATATTTTTTATTTCAATCGGAATGTATTTTTATGATAGTCCAAAATGTTGTCCCGTTTCATTTTGGAAAGTTCACGCGAAAGAGCACTGCGGTTGACGCCAAGGTAAGCCGCCATATCTTCACGGTCAAAGGGAAGGGTGAATTGCTGTTTGCCTGTTTGCTTTGCCAAGAAGGTGAAATAGGTAGTGATCTTATCACGCAGATTGCGTTTGGAAAGGATTTGGATGCGATCGTTCATGGATAGTGTTCGTTGCGCCATCATCGCGGTGAAATTGTGCGCAAGACGAAGCGAAAGCGGCGTTTGCTGTGCGGAAAACAGGTTTTTCGGAGAAAGCCAAATGATGATGCAGTTTTCCTCGGCAATGGCATAGATATTCGGGTTTTCCGCACCGAGAAAACAGATGGACTCACCGAAAGTATTACCTTGATGCACCTGTGCCATCAAGGTACGCTCACCGTCCAAATCATCAATGAAAACGCCGACAAGACCTTTTGCGACCAAAGCAAATTGAGTAAGCGGCTCGTCTGCCGTGTGCAGAAATTCGCCCTTTTCATAGTGCCGGAGCGCGGCGGACATCAGATCAGCCGCTTCTTCGATTTCTGCGTCCGAAAGACGCGTAAAAAGCGTACACTTTTGCAAAATGGGAAAAAACTGTTTCATATCGGCATATCAGGCTTGTTCTTCCGCCCAGATGCGTTGGAGGCTTTCGATCCGATCGGTGAGCATACGCTTCCATTCGGTCGGATCAATGAACGGATTTTCTTTTTCGGTCATACGGCTTGCTTTACCGACTGTATCGTTGTTGTGGCAATGGTTGCCCAGCGTGATATCGACCGGCTCGTCAATGAATTTCATCACGGCAGGGATGAATTGCTCGCGCGTTTCGGTGGAAAGACCGTTCTTTTTGAGCCATTCGATCCGCATCGTGTTGTCGCCGATCCCGCCGTGCATCGCGGCGCGGTATGTCTTTTCACCGTCGGTGACATTGAAGAAAAATGCCATCGTGCCGGGCGTGTGACCGGGTGCGCTCTTGCAGAGGATCTCCGTGTTGCCGATGGTCAGTTTTCTGTTGTTGTCAAGCAGGATATCCGCTTCAAAGGGCGTATTGTAAATATGACCGAGTTCGCGCGCCCAGGTGAGATCGACCTTGCCGTTGACATAGTCGGCATCCAACCGACCGACCGCCGTCGTAGCGCCCGAAAGTTGCTGCAAGACTTTCGTCGCACCGCAATGGTCGTAGTGACCGTGGGTATTGATGATTAGTTTGATATCTTCCGCACGGAAGCCCAACTCTTCTAAATTGTGCAGTACCAGCGCCAGATGAAACGGATAGCCGGGGTCGATGATAATGAGACCGTCGCCCGTGTCAATGAGGTGCGTGGAGGCAGGAACAGTGCCGATAAAATAGAGATTGCCGAAGATACGAAACGGCTTGATATATCCTTCCCATTTCAGCAACGCAGGGTCCCAATCGGGACGGACAGAGGGATCAATAACGGGCTTGTCCACAACAGCGCCACTGCGCGTACGGCAGTCGTGAAAGAAAACATTTTCGTTGTCGCGGATCGTGATGTGCGGTGTTGTGGAAAAGGTGCAGTGATTGAAGGTGACCAGACCGCCGCCCTTGACGGTGATGCCTTCATTGCGGCCGCAGTTGAAGTTGTTGAAGGTGATGCCTTCCGAATTTTCCACTTCGATTTTGGAGTAGAACAGTTGGCAGGCATCAAACACCTCACCGACCTTCATCGAGAGGATACGGATGCCGACACCGCGGTTGGAGTCGGAGTGATCGAACATACAGCCGACGACGCCGCCGTGCGAATTGTTCGGAGATTGCCCTTGTGAATTGTCCATGAGCATACCGAGTTTATTGCTGGAAAACGAACAGTTGACAAAGGTGTTGTTTCCGCCGTTGTTGATCACACCGTAGTAATTGCGACCGGAGTTGATGTTGGTATAGCGGTTGAACTCACTCCAATAGGCGATATTGATGCCGACACAGCAGTTCCAGAAGCAGCAGTCCGACACATTGAGCCCGCTTTCGGTCGCGTAACCCGTGTTACTCTGCGTGAGCGCGCCGCCGGAAAAGCCATGGGCGTGGATGCCTGAGACCGTGCCGCGGCAGGGGAAATCCGTTCTGTCTTTATTGTAATTGCCGTACCAGACGATGCCGTGACGCGTGCCGACGGTCTCGCTCAGTTCGATCTCCGTCTCACTGCCGACGAGCATCATATCTTTGAGGGTGCAAAGCGTCTGCATACGGAAGATAAAACCGTCCTGCACGCTTTCGTCCAAAATGACGCGCGTCGTGTTGCCGCAGCCGAAGATCGCCGTTTTCTCGGGCATGACGAGATCGTGGATATAAAAATCACCTTCGCCGAGACGGCAGGAGCCTTCTTTTGCAAGAAGTTCCGCAACTTCCGCAGTGCGGTCGGTTTTGTCGTTTGTACTTGTGAGTAATTTCATTTCCAACCCTCCCTTGACTTTGCTCCATTTTATCACCGCAGAGGTACGAAAGCAAGAGACATTCACAAAAATTCTTGTTTTTTGAACAATGTATGGTATAATGAGCAAGAACATAGCCGTTTTGTGGCGTGTGATTTTGAAAATCGTGGGAGGAAAAATCTATGACAAACGAAAGAAAGCAAAGTTTTTTCACCAGCCTGCCGTTTTTGCTGCTGGTTGCGTTGGCGATCGGTACGCTTGTCGGCTGCTACGCCAATGAAAGCGTGATGAAAGTTGTGGTTTCCGTTAAGAATGTGTTGTCCCAACTCATTATGTTCTGCGTTCCGCTGATCATCGTCGGATTTGTTGCATCTTCCATTACAAGACTCGGCAAGAACGCATCCAAATTGCTCCTGCTTGCCATCATCCTTGCCTATGTTTCTTCCGTGTTGGCGGCATTTATGAGCACGGCGACCGGATATGCGCTTATTCCGCATATGTCCATTGCGAGCAACGCCGATGTGAAGGCACTGCCGGAGGATATTTTCGCTTTGTCCATTCCGCCGGTCATGTCGGTGATGTCGGCATTGGTGCTGAGCATTTTGCTCGGCATTGCCACCGTTTGGACGAAGTCGAAGACCATGGCAAATCTTTTGCAGGAATTCCAGGATATCGTGCTTTTCATCGTTTCCAAAGTGGTCGTTCCGCTTTTGCCGATCTACATCTGCACGACCTTTATGTGCCTCGGTTATGACGGCACGGTGACCAAGCAATTCCCCGTATTTCTTAAAATCATCGCCGTTGTTTTGATCGGGCATTATGTCTGGATGGCAATTCTCTACGGCGCTGCCGCTCTTTATTCCAAGAAAAATCCGTTTGAAGTGATCCGTCACTACGGTCCCGCTTATTTGACGGCAGTGGGAACGATGTCCTCTGCTGCAACACTTTCCGTGGCACTCAAATGCGCACATAAGTCCAAAGTCTTGCGTTCCGACATGGTGGACTTCGGCGTTCCGCTTTTTGCCAACATTCATCTTTGCGGCTCCGTTTTGACCGAGACGCTGTTTTGCATGGCGATCAATAAGATGCTCTACGGCGCATTGCCCTCTGTCGGCACGATGATTTTGTTCTGCGTGTTGCTCGGCATTTTTGCCGTCGGCGCACCGGGCGTTCCCGGCGGTACGGTGATGGCGTCTCTCGGCATCGTGGTGTCCGTGCTTGGCTTCGATTCCACCGGAACAGCGCTTATTTTGGCAATTTTCGCCTTGCAGGACAGTTTCGGTACGGCTTGCAATGTTACCGGTGACGGTGCTTTGACCTTGATCCTCTCCACCTATGCGGATCGTCACAACATCCGTTCGGCAGGGATAGAAGAATGAAAACATTTGATTTGGAAGGCATAAAAGGCTATATCCTGCAAAACGACCACTTGGAGGTGCGCCTCATTGAGATCGGCGCTTCGATCCAGGGCATTCGTTTTGCCGGACGCGAGGTGGCGTTATTCAGTAATGACCGCAAATTCTATGAAAATAACCCGGAATGTGTCGGCGTGATGATCGGCAGATATGCCAACCGCATTGCCAAAGCGCAGTTTACGCTGGGCAATGTGACCTATCATCTGACCGTCAACGATCACGAAAATAACGCCCACGGCGGTTCGGATCGACCGTCCAGCGAGCGCATTTGGCACAGTGAAGCGGTGAGCGAGAACAGCGTGCGGTTTTGGCTGCATTCTCCCGACGGCGACAACGGTTTTCCCGGCAATCTGACGCAGGAGATCGTCTATACGCTCACGGGGAATACGCTGCGCCTTGATTTCGGCGGCAAGTGCGATCAGGACACGGTCTACGGTCCGACCTCGCATTGCTATTTCAATCTTTCCGAACGCGGCAGTATCATGGGTACGAAGATGCAGATCGACGCGGAACACTATGTGGTCGTGGATGAACAGTTGATCCCGACGGGAGAGATCCGTTCGGTGGAAGGTAGCAAATTTGATTTTCGCGAGATGCGCGAGATTACCGAAAATTACGATAACTGCTTTGCACTCGACAGTCAAAATGCGGTGCGGTTGGAAAAAGACGGAATCGCGCTTTCTATCCGAACGAACTACCCCGGCGTGCAGGTCTATACGGGCATCGACTTGCCCGAGCCGTTTGGCAAAAGCGGCGGTATCGCCGTGGAAGCGCAGTTTTATCCCGACAGCCCCAATCATCCGAATTTCCCGTTTGCACCGCTCAAAGCGTGGGAAGAATTCCACCGCTTTGCATCATACACTTTTGAAAGAGTATAAAAAAACGGCAGAGAACATGTTTGCGTTCTCTGCCGTTTTTTTGCTCAGTGGTGATGATGTCCTGTGGGCGGATGTGCGTCAATGCGGCAATGCTTTGCTGCACACGCCTCATCGCTGCGCTCAATTTCAATCGTGGCGTGCAAGATGCGATGTTCGGCAAGCTCCGCACGGAGTTTTTGCTTCATTTCCGCCGGATCGTTGTCGCTGACGGCGTGGAGTGTGGCGATGTGGTTTTGCCCGTCCATGCTCCATAGGTGCAGATGATGAATATCACTTACGCCGTCAATGGCGAGAAGGTGTTCGCGAATTTCGCTGAGGGAAATGTTTTGCGGCGCTTTTTCAAGAAAAATATCCAGGCACTCTTTTAAGTTTTTCAGCGCATGGATGAGGATGAAGACGGAAACGGTGATCGAAAGAAGCGGATCAATGCGCGTGATTTCGGTAAAGTGCATCACGATCGCACCAATCAATATTACCAGCCAGCCGAGAACATCTTCCAACATGTGCAGATTGACCGCTTTTTGATTGAGCGATTTGCCTTCACGCGTAAAAAAGGCGGCGGCAGAATTGATGATAACGGCGATGATGCCGATGAGGATCATCCCGTCGTAGTTGACGGGAACGGGGTGCAAAATGCGAAGGACAGAATGGTAAATGACGAGCGCAGAGCCGACAGTCAAAACCAAAGTGGTGATGACACTGCCGATGACGGAATAGCGCGCATAACCGTAAGTATAGACTTCATCGGGCTGCTTTCGGCTTTTTCTTTCAAGTGCCCACGCAATGCCGATGCTGACGGCGTCACCCAAATCGTGCACGGCGTCAGACATGATGGCGACGCTTTTTGTAAATGCACCGCCGACAAATTCAAAGACCGCAAAGAAAAGATTGAGCACAAACGCAATGAGAATGTTTTTTTCGCTTTTCATTTTCAAATACCCGCTTAAATTTTTTTGTGTTTGCGATAATAGAGGTAGGAGGCAACGGTGGGAACAATTATCATTATGAATACGATGACGAAAAATATCCACGCAGAGCCGAGAAAAATGTTGCCGAGTATGGCAATACCGCCGATCACCCAAATGAAACCACCCAGACGGTGCGTGTAGTTCCAATTGTTTTCATCGTGGAGCGTCCACGGTAGTTTGATGCCCATGGTGTAATTCAGCCGGCATTTCGGCAGGTAATTGCCGACCACGATAAAAAGAACGCCGATCATGATCTGACAGAAAAGAGCAATGTCGATCTTTTTACCCAGTGCCGCAAAAAGACACAGCGGCATCAGTACGCAGGAGAGCGCAGGGATAAACCAAAGCATAATATGCGAGAGTACCTTGCTTTGCATTTTTGCCTTAGGATCGCTCTTTAATCCGAACAGGCAAAGCGCGTCCAGTCCTGCCATGATGCAGGGAAGAGCAAAAACGGCAAAAGCCTTGCTCGAATAACCGTTGGGGTTGTTGTTGATATCAAAATGTGTGGGTACTTTGGCAGGGAGGTCATTCCATAAATAAAGCCCCAATAAAATCGGCAAAAGGCAAAGCAGGACCGAAAAAATCATTTCCTTTTTACTTGCTTTCATTTTGTACCTCCTTAAAATCGCTGAGCCACAGCATGATCTCTTCAAAAACCGATGCGTTGAGTTGATAGTAGACAAAGTTTTTTTCTTTTTGCTCCGTCACGAGATCTGCGCGTTTGAGCTGTGCAAGGTGATAGGAGATGGTCGCGCCTGTCATATCAAAATGCGAGCCGATCTCACCGGCACTCATCTTGCCTTTTTTCAGCAAGGTGAGAATTTTGCGCCGCACCGGATCACCCAGCGCGCGAAAGGTTTCCTGAAATCCCACAATATGATATCCTTTCAAGTGTTTAGATGACTTTCTAAATAGATTGTAGCGCAAAATGAAAAAAAGTCAAGTGGGTATTTAGAAATTTTTCTAAATAGAGCGCGAAGCGCATTTCCTATGCCTGTTGACGAAATACTGCAATCATGGTAAAGTGAATGCGGAATTTGATTTGCAACATGGAAAGCGCAGACAAATTTTGTGTTTGAAAGCAAAAAATCTTGTTATACGGCAATCGTTTGTGATATAATACTTTTATTATCGTGTTACTTTTTGTCGGGATTTTAAACGCATAAAGAGAAAAACAAAGAAAAGAGTGGTTAAATGAGAAAGTTTTTAGCGATACTGGTTTGCAAACTCGGTCGCGCCGTTGGAAAACTGATCGGCAAGGGCAGTTCTCTGCCCGGTGCGGCGGCGCTGAAAATCTGCCCGGATATTCTCTCTCTCGTGACGCTCCCCGAGCATATCATCGCCGTCACCGGCTCCAACGGCAAAACTTCCACGGTGGAGATGATCGCGGCGATCCTGCGTGCCGACGGGCGAAGCGTGATCTACAACGCCGAAGGCTCCAATCAAGTCGAAGGCGTGACGACGCTTATTCTCACAAATGCGGACTTTTCCGGCCGTGTGAAGGCGGATGTGTTGCTGCTTGAGAGCGATGAACGCTATGCGCGCCATTCGTTCCGCTATTTTCATCCCACGCATTTTGTCATCACCAACCTTTACCGCGACCAGCTTACGCGCAACGGACATCCCGAATCGGTGTACGATGTGATTTTGCCTGCCATCCACGAGGATACACAGTTGCTTCTCAATGCGGACGATCCGCTCTCGTCTTGCTTTGCGGCCGGACACGAAAAAGTTCGTTGGTTTGGGCTGGATAAATGTGGGATTTCGACGGATGCGCCTACCGGCGTCTATCACGACGGCGCATACTGTCCGCTCTGCCATGCGCCGATGGAATACGATTATGTGCATTATAACCACATTGGCGCTTATCGCTGTACGAACTGCGGTCACCAAAAGCCTGAAACGGATTATACCGCCACTTCGCTTGACCTGTCCGGCGGCGAGATGACGATCAACGGCACAACGCCGCTGAAATTGGAATTTTGCAGTATTTACAATGTTTATAACATCCTTGCCGCTTTCGGCGTTTGCCGCGAGGTCGGTGTCAGCGCAGAGATCGCTGCACAGGTCATCACGGGTTACACGCTTAAGAACGGACGCAGACAGTTTTTCCGCCTCGGCGCACATCGCGGAACACTTCTGACAAGCAAACACGAAAATTCGATCGCTTATGACACGAATTTGCGTTATATCGCCGCAAGCGAAAAGGACTGCGTGGTACTGCTGATCGTGGACGCGGTGAGCCGCAAATATTTTACAAGCGAGACAAGTTGGCTGTGGGACATTGACTTTGATCTTCTGGCAAGACCGCATGTGAAGCGTGTGATCCTTTCGGGACGCTACTGTAACGATCTTGCAGAACGGTTTTCGTTTACCGATGTGGAAAACTGGTCTGTCATTTCGGAGATTGACGCGGCGGCGGAAACGCTGAAAGCGGAGGGCGAGGAAGACCTTTTTATCGTCACCTGCTTCTCGGACCGCGATAAGATCCTTGCCCACACGGAAAAGGAGGGTTAATATGAATGTGAAAATTCTCCACTTTTACCCGGATCTCATGAACCTCTACGGAAGTTATGCAAATGTGTCACTTTTGCGGCGTACGCTGGAAAAAATGGGCTGTGCCGTCACGGTGGAAACCGTTCTTCCGGGCGCGGATGCAGACCTTTCGGATGCGGATGTGCTTTTCATGGGCGCAGGAACGGAACGGCGGCAGAAAGCGGCACTTGCGGATTTTATGCGTTACCGCGATGCGGTGAAGGCGGCGGCAGAGCGCGGCTGCGCAATGCTTTTTTGCGGCACGGCGATGGAACTTTTGGGAAAGCGCATCAC
The DNA here is from genome assembly GCA_045642405.1 of Oscillospiraceae bacterium. Taxonomy (GTDB): domain Bacteria; phylum Bacillota; class Clostridia; order Oscillospirales; family Oscillospiraceae; genus Hominicoprocola. The sequence continues at coordinate 1,436 of JAZUIU010000009.1, read as the reverse complement.
AGACTGCGACGGGAAGGTGTATGACGGTCTTGCAATCGCAAATTTCGAGACGGTGCAGCAGCACGAACGCATGGTCGAGGATGTGTATGGCCGCTCCGCGCTTTACGACGGCGCAGTGGTCGGCTTTATGAACAAGTGCAGTATCATTACGGGCATCACTTCTCCGTTGGTGACAGACCTTGCAATGGGCTTTGGCAACGAGGGAGAACGGGGCAGCGAGGGATATTACGCGAACAATGTCTATGCCTCGGAATTGACCGGACCGATTTTGATCAAGAACCCCATGCTGTTGGAGCATTTCATCGCCGCCGTCTATGCCCAACGCGGCGATGTAATGCCGAAGATCGCACAGGACAGTTATCTCACAGACGGCTATGCCGTCACGGCAGAGCAGTTGAAACTCCGCAGCGGTGCAGATTTCTGACGGAGAGAGAATCGGTGTACACACATATGCCGCAGGTGGATATCATTGCAAAAGGGCTTGCCTTACGACAAGCCCTTTTGCATGGTCCGAGTGTTCATAAGGGACTTGATCAAAATATAATATTCTGGCTTCAAATACACATATTACCGCTCGGAATCTTTGAAATCCGCACATTCGTCTTTTCTGACGCCCTCATTTACAATGAAGCCATCACAAGAAAAGGAGCTGACTTCATGAAAGAAAAACGGTATGTAACTTTGAGCGACTACGAGCAGCGAGTTTTTAACCGCATATCCGGTGCCCAACACATCTGTCAGCGGCATCTAAACTGCTTCCTGTTGAAAAAGTCGGCAAAGTATGATACGATGAACGCAACAAGGAAATGGCAGGGGCGGTGAACTATGGAAACGACGCAAAGCGGCGCGATTCCCATGCGGAAAAAGGCGGCATATATCATCACGGGCTGCGTCATGGTCGCGCTGCTCATCGCAAGTATCGTTATGACGTTCTCCTTCGGACTGTTCCGTGAGGACGCGGACTATCTCCAGATGGTCATTGCCGTTGTCGGGATGCTGTTCGCAATTATTTTATTTACCTGCTGCTGCTTCAACATCCGGGACAACACGCATCAGGGGGACATCCTTGCCGCCGTGTCCATACTGCTGTTTTTCTGTCTCCTTTTCTCCGGAGCGATGGATGTGCTTGCGGGAAAAGGCGTGGCGGGAAGCGCGATCATCGCACTCCAGACAATAACCTCGACCTGCTCTACGGCGGTGCACCTCCTGTTCTGGCGCTATCAGTGCGCCTCTCTGCCGGAGAGCCGTGCGCGGCGATATTTTACGCGGTGGATTTACGCCCTGATACTGATTTATCTTGCCGTGCTGGCGGTCAACCCCTTCACCGGCATCCTGTTTACCGTGGATGAATCCGGAAATCTGATCTCCACCGGACAGACGCTGGAGATCATCTTCATCTCACTGTTTTATCTGACTTACCTGCTCTATATCCTGCC
>JAZUIU010000008.1:0-13420 GCA_045642405.1 Oscillospiraceae bacterium | reverse complement strand
ATGAGTGACGGTCGCTGGTTGGTGCGTATCCCGAACATCGACGCGGTGAATTTGGGCACGATCCACAAGGTGACGGCAGACGGCCGCACGATTTATCTCTCGGCACTCAGCTACGGCAGTGTGATCACCGGCGAAGAGAATATCAATGCGATTTGCGCGCTTTATGAATACTATCAGGCGGCATTGCAGTATGCCAAGTTGCAGAAGATCACCTCGGTGACCGCACAGGATGCAAGTTATACCGGCAGCGCGATTGAGCCCGTATTGACGGTTATGTCGGGCGACACGCAGTTGACCGATAGCGCGTATCAAGTGGAATGGCTCGGAAATCTGACCGAGGTCGGTACGCATATCGGCATCGTGACGGCGAAGAGCGGAAACTTCGTCGGCGGCGCGTTGGTACAGTTCACGGTGAAGCAGTAAGGAGGAGACGCAAATGAAAACATACATAGAACCTGTTGCAGAAGTCGTAAGGTTTTTCGCGGAGGATATCATTGTTACGAGTTTCGGACTCACCACCGGCAAAGATATCGAAACGGAAGAGAGCAACAACCTCCTCGGCATCAACAGCACCATGCGCTTTGACTGAGAAAGCAACGAATACGAAAAAGGACGGGTGTCAAATGACAACCGTGCTTTTTACCTGCAAAAAACCACCGTAGGGGAGGGGCTTGCTCCTCCCGTGTGGGATGAGCGGAAACACCGTAATATCATACGGGTGTAGGGGGGAACTGGGTTCGCCCCTCGGGGCGATGGCTACATCGTCCCGTTGCTCGCCAAATTCCCCATCCCTTTAACGGGCGAACACAGTTCGCCCCTACGGAAGAAAATTTTTCTACCTATTTGCCTTCCCCTGTTGCGGTACCAAAAAAAATCATCGGGCTTACGCTATCCTCGATTTTTTTGACCGCTGCCACTCGCTCAGCTCGCTTCATCCGCCACAGGCGGCGCTCGCATCGCTCCCCTTAGGAAAAGGCAAATGCGGATTGCCACGGCGGCGAAACCACCTTGCAATGACGGAGAGGAAAGAGAGAGGAGCAAACCCGTCCTTTATAAGGAGATTTTAGCATTTTTGCCGTTGACTATTTTGATAGATTGCGCTATAATATTTACTGCATCATTATGGTAAAAGGAGATTACTATGTGGATTGCAGACGCATGGAATGATTATGAATTGCTTGACTGCGGCGACGGAGAAAAACTCGAACGCTGGGGCAAGCAGATTTTGGTGCGTCCCGATCCGCAGGCGATTTGGGCAACACCGCACCGTCATCCTGCATGGAAGCAGGCGCAGGGAAGATATTATCGCTCTTCCGAGGGTGGCGGACATTGGGAGAAGGAAAAACTTCCCGCGCAGTGGAAAGTCTCTTACCGTGATTTGACATTTCAAGTCAAACCGATGAATTTCAAGCACACGGGGCTTTTTCCCGAGCAGGCGGTCAATTGGGATTTTGCGCGTGAGCAGATCCAAAAGGCAGGTCGCCCGATCAAGGTGCTCAATTTATTCGCCTATACCGGCGGCGCAACGGTTGCTTGTGCCTCTGCCGGCGCACAGGTGTGCCATGTGGATGCTGCAAAGGGCATGGTGCAGTGGGCGAAAGAAAACGCCGCTGTGAGTGGCTTGGGCGAAAAGAGCGTGCGCTGGATCATAGATGACTGTGCAAAATTTGTTGAGCGCGAGATCAGGCGCGGTAAGACTTATGATGCCATTATTATGGATCCGCCGTCTTACGGACGCGGACCGAGCGGAGAAATATGGAAACTTGAAAAGGACCTTTATCCCTTTGTAGAACTTTGTTCGCGCGTGCTTTCCGATCATCCGCTTTTTGTGATCATCAATTCCTACACGACGGGATTGGCTCCGTCTGTTTTGGGATATTTGCTTCATATTTTGGTTGCAAATCGTTACGGCGGTAAAGTGACTTACGATGAACTCGGTTTACCGGTGACGGAGACAGGCTTGGCGTTGCCCTGCGGTGCGACCGGCCGTTGGTGCGCCGATTAAAGAGAAATTGAGGATAGTACAATGGCGGAAATGCTGCAAACGGACAATTTAACATTTTCCTATCCTACGGAAGAAGGCAAAGCGGCAAAAGTCGCGCTTGATGGGGTGAGTTTGTCCATAGAACGCGGCAGTTTCGTGGTGATACTCGGTCATAACGGGTCAGGAAAATCGACGCTTGCCAAGACATTCAATGCAATTTTACTTCCATCCGGCGGAGCAGTCTATGTGGATGGGATCGACACCAAAAACGAGGAGATGCTTCTCACTATCCGAAAACGGATCGGCATGGTATTTCAAAATGCGGACAACCAGATCGTTGCCAACATTGTAGAAGAGGATGTTGCTTTTGCTCCCGAAAATTTGGGCGTCCCGAGCGAAGAGATCCGCAAGCGCGTGGATGCTGCGCTGGAAGCGGTCGGGATGACAAAATTCGCGGATCACGCGCCGTATCTGCTTTCGGGCGGACAGAAACAACGCCTTGCAATTGCCGGCGTTTTGGCGATGCGCCCGAAGTGTATCGTGCTGGATGAAGCGACGGCGATGCTTGATCCCAAGGGTAGGGAAGAAGTACTCAAAACGGTGGAGCATCTTCACAAGGAAGATCACATGACGGTCATTTTGATCACGCACCACATGAATGAGGCGGAGTACGCCGATCGCGTGATCGTGATGAATAGAGGCAAAATTGCCATGGACGGAACGCCGCGAGAAGTATTTGCAAAGAAAGAAGAACTGGAGCAAATCGGCTTGACCGTACCCGATACGGTGGCACTGCTTCATTCACTTTGTGACGGCGGAATGAATTTGCCGACCGATGCCATTACGGTTTCGGAGTGTGCCGATGCAATCATGAGGGAATTTTCATAAGAGGAGAACGCGCTTTGGACGAAATCATTCGTGTAGAAAACTTAACACACAGTTACGGCGCAGGGACTCCGTTTTACCGTCATGCGTTGCAAGATGTCAGTTTGTCCGTTTACCGCGGAGAATTTTTAGGTATTATCGGACACACCGGATCAGGGAAATCGACGCTGATCCAGCACTTGAACGGCTTACTCAAACCTGAAAAGGGACGCGTTTTGCTTGATGGGAAGGATATTTGGGAAGAGCCGAAAAAGATACGCTCGGTGCGTTTTCGGGTTGGCTTGGTGTTTCAATATCCCGAACATCAACTTTTTGAAGAAACCGTTTACCGTGACATTGCATTTGGTCCCATCAATATGGGTGTTGCGAAAGAAGAGTTGGATACACGCATTCGTGCGGCGGCGGATTTTGCCGGTATTTCCGAAGATTTGCTTGAAAAATCTCCGTTTGAACTCTCCGGCGGACAAAAACGCCGTGTGGCGATTGCCGGTGTAATCGCCATGGAGCCGGATGTGCTGATTTTTGACGAATTGAGCGCCGGTCTTGATCCGAAAGGGCGCAATGACCTGCTTGCCAAGATCAAGCGTTACCACAAAGAACGCGGCACGACAGTGATTTTGGTCAGTCACAGCATGGAAGAGATCGCACAGAATGTGGATCGCATCGCCGTGCTTTCGGGCGGTTCGCTTTTGATGAGCGGCACACCGCATGAGGTCTTTGCCCATGGACAGGAACTGAAAAATGCAGGTTTGGATGTGCCGCAGGTGACGCGTATTGCAATGAAACTGCACGAGCGCGGACTTTCGATCGACCCTGCCGTTTATACGGTGGACGAACTCTCTGCCGAACTTTTGGCACTTAAAAGGGGGCAGGGACAATGTTGAGAGATATTACGCTCGGTCAGTATTTCCCGGGAAATACGATCGTACACCGCTTGGACCCGCGCACCAAACTTATTGCAACGATTTTATACATTATTGCGGTCTTTTCCGCAAAATCCCTTTACATTTATGCCGCCCTTGCCATCCTTTTGGCGCTTACGGCGTTTGTTTCCAAAGTGAGCGTGAAGGCGCTCTTTAACGGCTTGAAACCCATTTTATTCATCATCATTCTCACCGCCTTTCTCAATCTTTTTTATTCCGGCGGTGAGGTCGTGGCAAAGTGGTGGATCTTTAAGATCACCGATCAGGGCATTCAAACGGCGGTTTCCATGGCACTTCGCATTACACTTTTGATCACCGGGACCTTTTTGCTCACCTATACCACATCACCCATTCAGCTTACAGACGGTTTGGAAAACCTTTTGGCACCGCTCAAAAAGGTAAAAGTACCGGTACATGAATTGACGATGATGATGTCCATTGCCCTGCGCTTTATTCCGACTTTGATCCGCGAAACGGATAAAATTATGTCGGCACAAAAGGCGAGAGGTGCGGATTTTGAAAGCGGAAATCTGGTACAGCGCGCCAAAGCACTTGTGCCGATTTTGGTGCCGCTTTTCGTCAGTGCATTTCGAAGGGCAGACGAATTGGCAACGGCAATGGAATGTCGCTGTTATCACGGCGGAGAGGGCAGAACGAAGTTGCGCGTGATGCGCTATCATACCGCTGATTGGCTTGTGATCGCCTTTTATCTTGCACTTGCAATCGCTGTGATTTGGCTGGGAAAATAATGAAAGGAACGATGCACGGATGCGGAATATTGCATTGAAACTGATGTACAACGGCTCTGCCTATCACGGTTGGCAGGTGCAAAAAAATGCCGTCAGCGTATGCGAAACTTTGCAGCGTGCATTGGAAAAGGTGTGCGGCGGCAGTGTGAAATTGGTCGGATGCGGTCGAACGGATGCCGGCGTACATGCAGAGCGGTATATTGCAAATTTCAAAACAGACTCCACGATTCCGCTTGATCGTCTCCCGTTTGCCGTCAATACCCACACACCGGAAGATATCGTGGTGCGGCATGCGTTGGAAGTGGCGGATGACTTTAATGCCATTCTTTCTTGCCAAAAGAAAGAATATACTTACCGTATCTATAATTCGCGCATTAAAAATCCTTTTTTTGTCGATCGCGCTTATTTTTATCCGAAAGCGTTGGACGAGACCGTGATGGACCGTGCGGCGCGTGAGTTTGAGGGAACACATGATTTTCGCGCGGTACGCTCGGTCGGAACGCAGACGAAGACAACGGTACGCACCATTTACTATTGCCGTGTTGCAAGAAAAGGTGACCTTTTGGAACTGAAAGTCTGTGCGAACGGGTTTCTCTACAATATGGTACGCGCCATAACGGGAACGGTGCTTTATGTGGCGGAAGGAAAAATCGCACCGGAGGAGATCCGCACGATTTTAGAGTCCGGCGACCGATCCCTGGCAGGACCTACGGTGCCGCCGGGCGGTTTATATCTGACAAGATTATGGTATGAGGACGGAAGACTCAATGAATAACAAGAAGAACCGACAGTTTGATGAGGAAGTATTTGAAGAAGAACTGGAACAAGAGGAAAAATCTGCCCGTCGCGGTAAAAAGCGCAAACGCGGCACATTCAAATTGTTTTTACTGCTTTTGCTCGTCTTTGCCATTGTTGCTGCCGCCGCATTTTTCGATCTCAACAGTTTTGACTCTGTGCGCCGTTTTCTCAACTACAACAAAGTGACGCAGGATGAGGATGGTAAGGCGCATCTGTTTTCTTTTGACACGGATCGCAGTAATGTTTATGCAGAATTGGATGACGGTTTGCTGATCGTATCCAACACGCGCGCTTTGCTCTTAGATGAGACGGGCGAAAAAGTATACGACAAAGCCATTTCGATGGAGCATCCTGCCATCGCAACGGGGTCACATATTGCTGTCGTTTACAATATCGGCGGTACGGAAGCGATGATTTTTGACAGGACCGGATGCAGACGCGATATGAGTAAAGTTGCGGAGGGAAAAATTCTCAGCATTTCCGCAAACAGTAAGAATTACCTCACATTTGTAACGGAAAGCAGCGGTTATAAAGCGGCAGTCAATGTTTATGACGATGCCGGTAAAACGCTTTTCACTTTCCATTCTTCGGAACACTTTGTGATCAACGCCTTTTTGGGTAATGACAACCATTATTTGACCGTTTTGATGCCGGACGAGGAAAAGGGTGCCTTTTCGACCACGGCGGCAGTTTACGCTTTGGATGCAACGGATGCGGTCGCTTCTTACAGCATCAACGGCGGACTTGCTATGAAAACGGAAAACATCGGCAATATGCTTGTGACGATTGCCGATAATTCTTTGGTCTTCGCCAATTCAAAGGGCACAGTTTTGGGAACTTATGAATATGAATATCCTTATTTGAGAGGCTATTCATTCGGCGGAAGCAATTTTGCCACACTGGTGTTGAGCCGCTATCGTTCCGGCAGCATGCTGCAACTCATTACAGTCAACAGTTACGGTAAAAAAATGGCATCCATTGACCTCAACCGTGAAGTGTTGGATGTTTCGGCGGCAGGACATTATATTGCTGTTCTTTACAGTAATTCACTTGTCATTTATACTTCGGATCTGAAAGAATACGCGGTTTTGGAAGATACGGATTATGCGCGTAGTGTTAAGATGCACGATGACGGTGCTGTGCTTTTGTTTGGCTCGCGAGAAGCGTGGCTCTTTATTCCGTAATTTCACTCGACTAACCCGATAAAAAGGAGGGAAAACTGATGGAGATCGGACCTTGGATCGCAGACGGTGTGATTGCTTTGACTTTGCTGATCAGCGCAATTTTGGGCGCAAAACGCGGCATTTTCAAAAGCATTCTCTCACTTTTGATTTTGATTTTGGCAATTTGGGGCGCGAGCGTTGCCGCAAAAAATCTGAGTGTCCCTGTGACGGATTGGTTATTCCCCAAAATTGAGCAGAGCGTGGAAAAAAAGATCGAAAAGAAAAAAGAAGCGGAAGATCAGCCGAAGGTGACGGGGGATGTCGTAGTTTCCTATGTCAGCGGCGCGGTCGATAACGCAAAAAAGCAGGCAGTCAAGGGTATGGCGTCAACGGCGTATCATTTGACGAATTCCGTCGTCTACGGCGTCCTTTTTATCGTTTCGTTTGCCATTTTACTGTTTGTTTTGCGCATTTTGGGAAAAATTATCAATAAATTACTGAAATTGCCGGGGCTGAGTTTCATCAACGGAACGCTTGGCTTTATACTCGGCGCAGTGGAAGGCGTTTTAATTGCCTTTTTGCTGATTTTTTTGGTTGACAAATTGCAACTATATGAGCTGGAGCGTTTGGAAGAAGGCAGTTATTTGCTGACACACTTCTTGCATAATACACCTTACACGATTTTCGGCAGTCTGTTACAAACGCATTAAACGCATACCATGGAGGAAAATAACCTATGCAACCACAACTTTGTTCTCGCTGTAAAAAGAATGTAGCGGTCGTGTTTATCACACGCGCCGAAGGGAATAACACCATCAACGAGGGGCTTTGTCTCAAATGCGCCAAAAACCTTGGCTTGCCGCAGGTGCAGGATATGATGAAGCGTATGGGCATCACGGATGAGGATTTGGATACCATTTCCAACGAAATGATGGGTGCTTTCGGCGGTGCGGAAGATATGCCGCAGATCGACGACGCAGAAGGGGAAGAGGGCGACGAAGGGAAGACGGCAACATTTCCCTTCCTCGGCAGACTCTTCGGTGGCGCCAACGCAGGGGAAGAGGCAAGCGAGAATGACCAGCCTCGCAAATCAAAGGGCGAAAAAGGCAGTCACCACAAGTTTTTGGATAATTACTGCATCAACCTTTCCGACCGTGCACGGCAAAACAAATTGGATGCCGTGATCGGCAGAGCGCAGGAGATCGAGCGTGTAGTGCAGATCCTCAATCGCCGTCAGAAAACCAATCCCTGCCTCATCGGTGAGCCGGGTGTCGGTAAAACGGCGATCGCCGAAGGGTTGGCGCAACGCATCGTCAATGGCGATGTGCCGTTCAAACTGCGCGATAAGGAAGTCTTTTTGCTCGATTTGACCGCTTTGGTCGCCGGAACGCAGTTCCGCGGACAGTTTGAGAGCCGTATGAAAGGGCTGATCGAAGAGATCCGCAAGATGGGCAATGTCATTCTGGTCATCGACGAAGTGCACAATATCGTCGGTGCCGGTGACTCCGAAGGCAGTATGAATGCCGCCAATATTTTGAAGCCTGCTTTGTCGCGCGGTGAAATCCAGGTCATCGGTGCGACCACATTTACCGAGTACCGCAAGCATATTGAAAAAGATACGGCTTTGGAGCGCCGTTTCCAGCCGGTCATTGTCAACGAGCCGAGCATCGCCGATACGATGGAAATCCTCAAAGGTATCGCGCGTTATTATGAGCAGTTCCACGGCGTTAAAATTCCCGAAGGTATTTTGCGCCAGGCAGTTTTGCTCTCTGAGCGATATATTACGGATCGTTTTCTGCCCGATAAAGCGATCGACCTCATTGACGAGGCTTGTTCCGACCTCAACTTGAAGGATAAAGACATCAACCGCCGCATGGAATTGCGCCGCGAGATCGCCGATTGTGAAAAGGAACAGACGCTGTTACAGGAGAAAAGCACGGAGGGAGCGGATCCCGATTACGAACGCATTGCCGAACTGCGCAGCCGCATTATCCAACTCAAAGGCGAGTTGGATGCTCTTTGCGCCGTGGGTGATCCGGAACTGACGATGGATAATTTGGCACGCGTGATCGAACTTTGGACGAAAATTCCCGCCACGCGTATTCGGGAAGACGAATTCAAACGGCTGAACGAACTGGAAAACCGTTTGCGCTCGCATATTATCGGACAGGACGAGGCAATCCGTGCGGTCAGCGCCGCCATTCGCCGCAACCGTGTCGGCATTTCGCCCAAGCATAAGCCGGTTTCCTTTATCTTTGTCGGTCCGACGGGGGTTGGTAAGACGGAGTTGGTCAAGCAACTTGCCTGCGATTTGTTCAATTCGCCGGATGCTTTGATCCGCCTGGATATGTCGGAGTTTATGGAGAAGTATTCCGTCTCGCGTATCATCGGCTCACCGCCCGGTTATGTCGGTTATGATGAGGCAGGTCAACTGACGGAGAAAATCCGCCGTAAGCCTTATGCAGTGGTACTTTTTGACGAGATCGAGAAGGCACATCCGGATGTTTTGAACATTCTGCTTCAAATCCTTGATGACGGTGAGATCACTGATGCACATGGACGCAAGGTCAATTTTGAAAATACCGTGATCGTGATGACTTCCAACGCCGGCTCCGATAAAAAAGAGGGCGTTGTCGGTTTCGGCAAGAGTATGAACGAGCAAAACCGCGAAAGAGCCATGAAGGCACTGGGCGAGTTTTTGCGCCCCGAATTCATCAACCGTGTGGACGAGATCATTTGCTTCAACCGCCTGGATGAGGAGAATTTCTCCGCCATTGCTGATTTGATGCTGCGTGAGTTGACGGAAAGTCTTGCCGAAAAGGGCATCACCTTCACTTATGACGCGTCTGTCGCCGCTTATCTGACGCACAAGTCCTATTCGCTCACTTACGGTGCGCGTAATCTGCGCCGCACCATTCAAAAGGAATTGGAAGACTCCATTGCGTCTTGCATCATCGCCTCGTATGAACGGCCGATTTGCAAATTACACGCTTCCATGCAGGATGACAAAATCAAGGTCGAAAGCGTATAAAGGAGGAGCAAAATGGGAGGTCTGTTTCGCAAAAATATAGAAAAGAACTGCACATATTGTGCGCACGGTTGTCTCATCAACGACAGGGAAGTGGTTTGTGCGAAAAAAGGCATTACGGATGTCACATCAAATTGCCGCCGTTTTTCCTATGATCCGCTTAAACGCATTCCGCCGAGATCGTCGGATGTGAGCCTTCAAACCCACAGCGCAGAAGAATTTCAATTGTAAAGAGGAAAAAAATCATGGAGATCAAACGCGTTTTTGCAGTCTATTTCAGTCCCGTCGGCTCAACGAGAAAACTCACATCCGTTTTGGCAAACGCTTTGGCGGAAAGTTTCACCGTTCCTTTGGAAACAGTCGATTTTACGCTTCCGGCTTCCCGTGAGGAGCATTATGCTTTCGACGCACGGGATTTGGTCGTTTTCGGCGCCCCGACCTATGCGGGGAAATTGCCCAATAAGATACTGCCGTTTGTGCAAAGCGGTTTTACGGGCAACGATGCGCTCGCTTTGCCGCTTGTGACATTCGGAAACCGCAGTTTTGACAACTCTTTGGCGGAACTTTGCGCGACATTGGAACAAAACGGATTTCACACGGTTGGTGCCGGTGCATTTGCCTGCCGCCATGTCTTTTCCGATGTGCTTGCCGCCGGTCGCCCCGATGAGGAGGATATGGCAACGCTCGCCAAACTCGGCGCGGCAGTTGCGGCAAAAGTTACAAAGGCAGATACCGTTCCTTCGCCTGTAACGGTGCCGGGTGATGCCGATGCACCGTATTACCGTCCTCTTGGCGAAGACGGCGAGCCGGCAGTCTTTTTGAAGGCGAAACCGCAGACCGATCCCGATAAGTGCATTGGGTGCGGACTTTGTGCATCCCTTTGCCCGATGGGTTCGATCAGCCGTGAGGATTTCAGCGTGGTCGAGGGAATTTGCGTGAAGTGCCACGCTTGCGTCAGAAATTGCCCGAAAGGTGCAAAGTATTTTGACGATCCTGCATTCCTTTCCCATAAGGCAATGCTGGAAAAAACTTATATGCGCCGCGCAGACGCACAGATTTTCACAAAGTGAGGAATGTTCCGATGGTTTATACCGTTACGCTCAATCCGGCACTCGACTATGTGATGCAACTTGACTTGCTTACATACGAAGATATCAACCGTGCCAAAGAAACCGCAATTTTCGGCGGCGGCAAGGGGATCAATGTTTCGTTCATTTTGTCGCAACTCGGTATCGCCAATCGTGCGCTCGGGTTTGTCGGCGGCTTTTCAGGAGAAGAGTTGGAGCGCTTGGCAAAAAAAGACGGTATTGATTGCGACTTTACCCGTGTCAAAAACGGCAATACGCGCATCAATGTTAAAATAAAAGCAGAGCGTGAGTATGACATCAATGCGGACGGACCGCTCCCGAAAGAAGATGAGGTGCAAGACATCCTTTCCAAAATCAATGCTTTGCAAAGCGGCGATTACCTCGTTATGTCCGGCTCTGTGCCCAAAGGAACACCCGACGATATTTACGAACAGATGATGCGTTGCGCGCTTTTGAAAAAAGCAGAGTTTATCATAGACACAACGGGAAAATCCCTCTTGCGCTCTTTGCCGTATCATCCGTTTTTGATCAAGCCCAATCACCACGAGATCGGCGAATTGTTTGGCGTTTGCGTCAAAAACAAAGATGAGATTGTACATTACGCGCGCAAATTGCAGGAAATGGGTGCGCGTAATGTGCTGGTATCCATGGCGCAAGACGGCGCAATTTTGCTGGATGAAACCGGACAAGTACATTCCATCGGTACGGCGAAAGGAACGCTTGTTAACAGTTGCGGCTGCGGTGACAGTATGGTCGCCGGATTTTTGGCAGGATATCTGCAAACAAAAGAGTATGCTTATGCGCTCAGACTCGGTGCCGCCTGCGGCAGTGCAACGGCGTTTTCCATAGGGCTTGCCAAACGCGAAGAAATTGAAAAAGTCTTGCAGCAATTATAATGAAAAAAGATGTTCAAAACTGATTTGAACATCTTTTTTTGTTGCACGGACAAAATAAAACGCATAGGATTGTATAGATCGTGATAGGAGGAGATGCTATGCGTAAAGCGGCACATTTTTTCCTCGGCGCGAACAGCAGCCGGGGATTTTCTTCATTGTATGACGGATTGCTGGAAGACCACTTTGATGATTTGCTGATCTTAAAAGGCGGACCGGGATGCGGCAAGTCGACCTTTATGAAACAGATCGCCGAACGATGCGAACTATCAGGCGAAACCGTCGATTACATACATTGTTCCGGTGATCCGCAATCTCTTGACGGGATCATCATACCCGATCGCCGCGTCGGCATCGTTGACGGAACGGCACCGCACATCGTAGAGCCGAAATACGCCATTGTTCGGGAACGCTATGTTGATTTCAGCCGCTTTTATGATTTGGATAAAGTCAAAGCGCAAAAGCAGACGGCTTGCCTTTACTATCGGCAATACAAGGCAAAGTATCAGGAGGCATACCGCGTTTTGCGCGCTTACGGTGTATTGGATGCGGAGCGCAAAAAAATGCTTGCCGGGATCAAAAACAGTAAACAAACATTATCCTATATCAAGAAAATCACGAGAGATTTGGGCGATGCAGCACAGACGGGAACAAGCGCGGAAATCTTTTTGGGCGGATTGACGCATGAAGGTGCAATTTGCCGATACGATACGGTGGATGCGCTTTGCAAGCAGGTCTATGAAATTGTCGATCCTTACGGAGTTGCCGATACGGTCCTTTCCGAAATCGCAAAAGTAATGGAAACGGCAGGGGAGCAAGTGTTGATCTGCCGCGATCCGCTTATACCGGAACGGATCGCTCATTTGCTCTTGCCGCACCGGTCGCTGGCGATCGTTACAAGTAATGATTTGTACCACTACCCACAAAGAGCCTACCGTAAAATTCGCTTCAGCGGTATGGCGGAGCAAAAACTGACGAGAGCGGAAAAAGGAAAATTGCATTTGATCGGCAATCTGCAAAAATCAATTTGCAATGAAGCGGTTTTGCGGTTAAAAGAAGCAAAAACGGCGCATGATCTGCTCGAAGAAGTCTATCACCCGTATGTTGACTTCGACGCCGTATCCGATCTTGCCGAAAAAGAAGCAAACCGCATTTTACACTGAAAAAAATATACAAAATTTCCCATATTTCTATTGCAAAAGAAAAAATATTGTGTTATAAATACTATGTATAGATTTATTTTTGCCAAACGAATGAAAAAATACACAAGATAGGGGTTGACAATCGTGCTTGAAGCGAACAAAATCTTAGCAAGCAAGCAAGCAAGCAAGCAAGCAAGCAAGCAAGCAAGCAAGCAAGCAAGCAAGCGTAGCGAAACTACGCTCTTTTGTCAACCGCTTTTTGCACAATTTTACAGGAAACCGAGAGACCACGATATTCTATGGCACAGGAAGGCTGTGCCTATGAATGTTGCGGTCTTTTTTTCGCTTTCGTGAACTGTAACCCGGCACATGGAGGAGTGGGAACGGCGGCGGCAGCAAGCAGCCACCCTACGGAGAAAGCGGATTGCCACGGCAACTTTGTTGCCTCGCAATGACGACATATTTGCCATTTCTTCGTTCTTCGTCATCGCGAGAGGAGCGTGGCGATCCGAAAAAACGCCCCTTGCAAAGGGGAGAGGGCCACGAAGTGGCGAGGGGATTGGGGTTGTAATACAAAAGGAACCTAAAAGGTAACAAATCCCACCATCAAAATCGAGTTCGTATCTTAAGCATAACACACAAATCCGAACTCGCCTGAAATGGCGTATTTTCGGCATTATTTTGCTTGTCGTCTTTGACGGGCGCCAGCCCGTCTGCATCCTCCGCACAAAATTCTGCTCAAAAATCCACTCATTTCAGGTCGCAGA
>JAZUIU010000007.1:0-29302 GCA_045642405.1 Oscillospiraceae bacterium | reverse complement strand
CGACGGGGAGGTTTGGCACCTCGATGTCGGCTCGTCGCATCCTGGGGCTGAATTCGGTCCCAAGGGTTTGGCTGTTCGCCAATTAAAGCGGCACGCGAGCTGGGTTCAGAACGTCGTGAGACAGTTCGGTCCCTATCTGTTGCGGGCGAAAGAGATTTGAAGGGAGCTGTCCTTAGTACGAGAGGACCGGGATGGACGTACCTCTGGTGCACCAGTTGTCCTGCCAAGGGCATAGCTGGGTAGCTATGTACGGACGAGATAAACGCTGAAAGCATCTAAGCGTGAAACTCCCCCTAAGATTAGATCTCTCATCCTTTATGGAGTAAGGGCACAGAAAGACGATCTGTTTGATAGGCCGAAGGTGGAAGTGCAGTAATGTATGCAGCTGATCGGTACTAATAGCCCGAGGGCTTGACCTACGAATTGCAGGCAATGCCTTACTCTCCCTCTTTCTTTGTTCGGTTTTCAGGGTGTAGCAAATTGAATAGTTGGTGCTGATTAGGACGAGGGTCCACCCGTTCCCATTCCGAACACGGAAGTTAAGCTCGTTTCTGCCGACAATACTTGGCTGGCGACGGCCCGGTAAGATAGGTAGCGCCAACACAAAGGAGAACATCGAAAGATGTTCTCCTTTTTTGCGTTTTCCCCTACGCAGGGGAGCCGGACGGGGGAAAAAATAATGAATAATGTTCGTGCAACATAGCCGTAGGGGAGGGGCTTGCTCCTCCTGTTGTGCAGAATTTTGCGATAGGAGATTGGTTTCGCGTCTTTGGATTCAAGATGTGGAGGATGATCCTACTTTCCGTTTGCGCGGAAAGTAGGCAAAGGCGCATTTAAGGGAAGGGGATTTCGATTTCCCCTTCCCTTAAAAATTCCATCCCTTGAAACGACGCAAAGGAAGGGGCAAATCCCCTTCCTTTGGAAACTATCCCCTTGTTATCCTACATTGTGCGTTTCCTTTTGCCGTCATCGCGAGCGAAGCGTGGCGATCCGTTCTTTTGGTAGGAAGGCAAAGGCATGCGGATTGCCACGGCGCGATGCGCCTCGCAATGACGAGACATTTGGATGTGTAAAAAATCTTCGTCATTCCGAGGCAACGAAGTTGCCGTGGGAATCCGTTTTCCTTGCGCCGGACGAGGGGGATGCGGATAGAACTTTCGTAGGGGATGGGCTTGCTCCTCCTGTTGTGCGATGACGGTTTGCGGTTTTCTTTTTTCCTTGCGAGGAGACGAGAGCGGCACTTTCCTCACGGAAGGAAAGTGCCCAAAGGTCCGCAAAGGGGAAAGGAATTTCGATTTCCCTTTCCCCTTTGAAACCCCTTTCCTTGAAACGACGCAAAGGAAGGGGAGTACCCCTTCCTTTGGAAACCATCCCCTCACGAGGACGAAACTCAGATATTAAGATTTAACAAAGCACAGGTGATTTCACCTGTGCTTACTGCATTCAATATCCGTTAAACCGATCAGATAATCGGATGAGAGATTGTAAAATCGGCAAAGAGCGATCAAATCATCAATTTTCAACTCCGCGCGTCCGGTTTCGATGTGATTATAACCCTGCTGCGACTTATGGATCACCGCACCGATTTCCGTTTGCGTGTAATCACGGTCTTCCCGAACGGCGCGCATACGCTCCCGATAATTCAATCTCCTCACCGCCTTTCCTTCGTTATTGACATCATATCACACTCAAATATTGAGTATTGACAATTACTCAATATTTGAGTATAATTTGCGCAGTAGGTAAGCCTATGAATATAAAAAGAAAGGAGAAAAGAAAATGGTTATATTTCTTGTTACTCTTGTTGGGCTTGCTCTTGCTATCCTTATTTCGGTAGAGTTTAGCAAGATTGCAGATGAGAAAGGATACGATGGAACAAAATACGGATGGTTTGTCTTTTGCTTTAGCATTTTCGGTATGTTGATGGTAGCTGCCTTACCGGATCGAGGTAAAAGTAATTATTCGAATTTTTCAAAAAAATCCATTTATTCCGATAGTCATTCAGATTACGATCGTCCTTCCATTGCAAACGAAGGTCAATGGAAGTGTAAACAGTGCGGATCTGTGAATGAAAACTATGTCAGCACCTGCGCTTGTGGGCAAAGCAAGAGAGATAATTGAAAACAATAAAGCAAAACAACGCAAGATGATCTCTTGCGTTGTTTTGCTTTACTTCACTTCGCGGTGATGCTATAATGCAGATATTACGATTTCGGAGGCGGCTATGGCGGAACTCGATTTTGAAAAACTGCATTGTTTCGTTGATTTGCACTTGCATCTGGACGGCGCGATCTCGCTCGTTTCGGCGCGGACGCTTGCCCAAATGCAGGGGATCACGATCCCCGAGAGCGACGAAGGCGTTTTGGCGCAGCTGCGCGTGGGGAAACAGTGCAAGGATCTTACGGAATTTTTGCAAAAATTTGCTTTTCCATGTTCCCTTTTACAGACGAAAGAGGCGATCACCTTCGCTGTAAGAAATCTGCTGGCAGAACTCAAAGAGCAAGGCGTGATGTATGCCGAACTGCGCTTCGCACCGCAAAAATGTACCGACGGCAGTCTTTCACAGGAAGATGTCGTGGTTGCCGCCATTGGTGGTTTACATAATGCAAGTATTCCGGCGCAGTTGATCCTTTGTTGTATGCGCGGCGAAGACAACGAAACGAAAAACGAGGAAACCATTGCTGTTGCAAAGAAATTCTTAGGGAAAGGCGTTTGCGCGGTTGATTTGGCAGGCGCGGAAAAACCGTTTCCGACAAAGAATTATGTAAACCTGTTTGCCATTGCCAAACGGCAGGGGGTACCGTTTGTGATCCACGCAGGAGAGGGCGACGGTGCGCAAAGTGTACGGGCGGCACTTGATATGGGTGCTTGCCGCATCGGACACGGGGTACGCGCAGCGGAGGATATGACGGTGGTGCGCCGTTTGGCAGAGCAAAAAGTTCCGCTTGAAATCTGTCCGACGAGCAATGTCTGCACGGCGATCGTAGCGCACATTGTCGATTTGCCGATTCCGCTCTTTTTGGAGCATGGCGTGACGGTCACGATCAACACCGATGATCCGTCGGTCGAGGGAACGGATATTCGCACGGAGTATCGCAAGATACGAGATGTGTTTGGTTTTGACAGGGAGCAGATCAAGCAGTTTTTGCGAAACGGTGTGTCGGCATCTTTTGCGGATGAAATAAAAAAAGCAGAAATGCTTGCCGAAATTGAAAAAGAATTTGCCGCTATTTCATAGGAGGGATGCACAATGTCGATTGTTAAGCAGGAGCCACGACGCGTATTTGATTATTTTGAAGCGATTTGCGCCATTCCGCACGGATCGGGAAATGTAGGGGCGATCGCCGATTATTTGGAGGATTTTGCCGCGGCGCATCAACTCCGTTATGTACGCGACAAGATGCACAATGTCGTGATTTATAAGGATGCCGCCAAAGGCTACGAGACTGCGCCGACCGTCATTTTGCAGGGGCACACGGATATGGTCTGTGCGAAGGAGAAGGATTGCACCAAGGATATGGCGCACGAAGGACTTGACCTTTATGTGGACGGCGATTTTCTCGAAGCGCAGGGCACGACGCTCGGCGGTGATGACGGGATCGCCGTGGCGATGATGCTTGCCATTTTGGAGAGCGACCTGCCGACGCCTGCGATTGAGGCGGTTTTTACGGTTGACGAGGAAATCGGGATGTTCGGCGCATCGGCGCTGGACGCGTCCTATTTGCACGGAAAAACCATGATCAACATCGACTCGGAGGAAGAGGGTGTTGTCACGGTCAGTTGTGCCGGCGGTGTTTCGGCAAAATGCATATTGCCTGTAAAACGCGTGAAAAATGATGCAAGTGCGCTGCAAATCGGCGTTTCGGGTTTGACCGGCGGACATTCGGGTGAAGCCATCCACTGCGGCAGAGCCAATGCCAATACGCTTTTGGCACGGTTACTGCTGACGGTTTGCAAGGAAACGGAAATTCTGCTTGCCGATTTTTGCGGCGGCGTGAAGGAAAATGTCATTCCCTCTTCGGCGCAAGCGGTGATCGTGGCGGAAGATGTGCAAAAGGTCAAACGCCTTGCCGCCGAATGGAAAAAAATCTATCAAGACGAATACGGCGCGACCGATCCCGATTTGCAGGTAACGGTGCAAGATACTGACGCAAAGACTGTCTGCGATGCGGAAACTACAAGGCGCGCACTTTGCCTTTTGACTAACTTGCCAAACGGCGTTTATGCAATGAGCCACGAGATCGGCGGCTTGGTGCAGACTTCGCTCAATCTCGGCGTAGCGGAGATGACGCAAACAAGTCTGCAAACACATCATTGCGTGCGCAGCAGTTTGGGTACACAAAAAGAGATGCTGACCGACCGCATCGGGAATTTAGTACAGATGCTCGGCGGAACAATGGAACTCGATGGCGATTATCCTGCTTGGGAATACCGCAAAGTGAGCCCACTGCGCGATTTGATGTGCGAAGTGTATCGCACGCAAAACAGAAAAGAGGCGCAGATCAGCGCCATTCACGCCGGTTTGGAATGCGGCATTTTTGCCGGGAAAATCGAAGATTTTGACTGCGTTTCCATCGGACCGGATATTTTGGATATCCATTCACCGCGCGAGCGGCTCTCGATTTCATCCACCGCACGCATTTACGCGTGGATCACGGAAACGCTCAAAAGAATACAATAAAAAGGGGTTATGGTGCAAACCATAGCCCCTTTTTATCTCGGTCGTTTCAATCCGGCAGGTAATCCTAAAATATAATCGGAACTTACGCCGAAATGGTCACAAACGGTATAGAGATGATGCAGTGGCATTTCGTTGACGCCGCATTCATAGCGCGCATAAACCTGCTGCGTCGTGCCCAAAATTTGCGCCATTTCCGCCTGCGTCAGATCGTGATCCTCGCGCAAAGCCCGAATGCGAAGCGTATAGTCCTTCATACATAATACCTCCTATCTTCTTAGTCAGTATTATGCAATACATCACAAATGATGTATTGACTTTACATCAGATGTGATGTAAAATGTCGATATCCGAAAAATATAGGAGGAAACAAAAATGGGATTTTTAATTTTTCTCGGCTCTGTTCTCGTTATTGTGATCGCAATCGTTGTCGCAAATGAATTCGGAAACATTGCGGAGCAGAAAGGTCACGACAAATCAAAATATTTTTGGTATACGCTTTTATTGGGATGGATCGGGATGCTGATGGTCGCGGTTTTGCCGAATCAAAAAGGCAGCACGGTACAGACCTTTTCAAAAGCAACAACCGATAGCCTTGATTTACCTGAACTGTAAGGGAGGATCAATATGAGCGAACGGTATAGAAGATTATTTTCGCTTCCCTCTGACCTCTATATAGAGACATCGCCCGTCTTGATTGCCGCAGGTGCCTTGCTGGAAGACAATATGAACGGAAGCGTGCTGGCACAGTTGAAATTTTGCAGTATCACGGATAAAACGATCAAGGCATTGACCGTAGCACTCTTGTGCAAAGATACAGCCGGGCGTACTTTGGGGGAAGAGATCACACGGCAGTATCTCGATTTGTTTGGCAATCGCGATAATACCTTCGGAGAACAGACTGCCCTTTTCCTAGATGATACCGGCGTGCGTTCCTTTTCGGCGCGTGTGACGGAAGTTGTCTTTTCCGACAATAGTATCTGGACAGCGCCGAGCGGAGAATGGCAGCCGATCGTTATGCCGCAGGTTTTAACAGACGAACCCCAGTTGCAATATCAATTTGTCCTGCATTGCCAATGTGCGGATGCGACCTTCCGACCGCAAAAATATCTTGACTTGTGGCATTGCTCCTGCGGTGCGATCAATCGCGCTGAGGAAAAAATGTGCCATTCCTGTGACGCCAATTGGAATACGATCTCGACCGTCGACATGGCGGCACTGCGCAAAAAGTGCGACGAGAGATTGAAAGCCGAGCAGGAAGAGGAAGCGCGTCTTGCGGAAGAGCAACGCATCGAGGCAGAGCGCAAAGCGGAAGAACGCCGCAAGGTCGTCGAAAAGGTTAAAAAGAAAACGATCAAAATAGCCAAAATCGTGATCCCGATCATGGTAGCGTGTGTTGCTATTATCATCGTGCTCAATACGGTGATTATTCCAAAGCAAAAATTAAATAAAGCTATGGCTATGCTTAGTTCCGGAGACTACGATTCCGCCTATACTTTGCTGGAAGAAATCGGTAACAATGAGGCGATTGCATCCAGCAAATACGATAGAGCTGTGAAACTTATCGATTCCGAAAATTATGAAGCGGCTTATATGCTTTTGGACGGACTTTCTTATAAAGATAGTGAAGAAAAACTTCTGAACATTAAAACAAAGTACTTTCAAGCATCGATGAAAGAAGCAATTGTCGGCGATACAGTGAATTTTGGTACTTTATACGGCAAAGATATTGTTTGGCGCGTATTAGCAAAAGAAGATAACAAAATTCTTATGATCAGCGAAAAAGCATTGGATGAAAGAGCGTATCATACTTCTTTTGATGATGTCACATGGGAGACCTGCTCACTGCGCAAGTGGCTGAATTCGGATTTTCTAAACAGCGCCTTTAACAGTATTGAGAGAGGAATTATTGCAGATAGCGAAGTATCAGTAGATTTGGTTGATTATTATTATGATTATGATTATTATTATGATTATGATTATGCGTCCAACTTTGTCACGGATAAAGTATTTTTACTTAACGATAACGAAGCGGAACTATATTTTGCTTCTGATGATGCAAGGACTTGCGAAGATCAAGATGGTCGCAGTTGCAAATGGTGGTTACGCTCGCCCACTTGCGATTATCAATACATACCTGAGGTTGTAGAGGAAGATGGTGCTTTATATGGAGACGGCGGTGATTACTGCAATAATCCAAACCCCGTCCGCCCCGCTATATGGATCAATCTGGACTTTTAACTCTTCCAATCTTCTCCTTAACCGCATTGCCTTCCCCGGTGGGGGAAGGTGCCGAAGCGTCAGCGAGGCGGATGAGGTCGTACACAATGACGCACGGGACGAAGAGGAAGTACGGATTGCCGCGTCGCTACGCTCCTCGCAATGACGAGGGGACGCGGATTGCCACGCTTTGCTCGCAATGACGAGGAAAATGCGCATCATGCTGATATTCGTCATTCCGAGGCAGTGCGCACACTGCCGTGGGAATCCGTAGCAACCTCATCCACCGCACGCGTTTACGCGTGGATCACGGAAACGCTCAAAAGAATGCAGTGACTTGCCAAACGGATCGCTTTGTGCTATACTGAGCAAAAGGCGGTGAGAATATGTTGCTTCAGGAATCAGGCGAAATGTATCTGGAAACCATTTTGATCCTCTCCAGAAAAGGGCCGGTGCGTTCGGTGGATGTGGGCGAATATATGGGATTCAGCAAGCCGAGCGTCAGCCGCGCCGTCGGACTGCTCAAAGAGGGCGGATATGTGACGGCGGATAAGGAGGGACTTTTGACCTTGACCGAGTGTGGGGAAGAGGTAGCGCAGAAAATTTACGAGCGGCACACCATTCTCACGCGCATTTTGGAGGAGATCGGCGTGCCGCACGAGGCAGCAACACGTGATGCCTGCAAGATCGAACACGATATCGGCGATGAGACATTTGCCGCGATCAAAAAATACTTGGAACAATAAGTTTTGACGGAGACCGAGATGCTGAAAACGATTTTATCGGCAAAAGTGTGTGCCGACTGTAAATACTGCTGTTGGTTCAATGCGTATGATGCCAAAGTATTTGCCGATCTTCCGCTTCAAAAAAGCACGGTGCGCGAGGGTTGGTATCAATGTGCACATTTGAAAATAGCGGAAGGTTGTACTTGCACGGAGGACGAAAAACCGTTTTCGTGCAGTTTGTGGCCGCTTTTTGTAACGCAGCGGAACGGGAAATTTCTTTTAATGCTGGCGACCGACTGTCCTGCCTGTACGGATGCGTTTCGCGTAAAACTGAAAAAACTGCTGGATGACGGTTTGGCGGCGCGCATTCGCCGTGAACTTGACCGCAGGTGTGATTTCGTCTTGCCGATGTATGACAACGCGGAATTTTTGCGGGAATTATAATAAAAAAACGAGGTACTTGCGTACCTCGTTTTTTGAGTTTTTCTTAATAATTTTCGGCTTTGATCTGGAAATAGGACTGCGGATGTGCGCAAACGGGGCAAACCTGAGGTGCCTTCTTGCCGACCACGATATGGCCGCAGTTGGCGCACTGCCAAACGGTGTCGCCGTCGCGGGAGAAGACGATGCCGTCCTTGATGTTGGCGAGGAGTTTGCGATAACGCTCTTCGTGCGCTTTTTCGATCGCGGCGACGCCTTCAAACATCGCGGCGATGCGGTCAAAACCCTCTTCGCGAGCGGTCTTTGCGAAACCCGCGTACATATCGGTCCACTCAAAATTTTCGCCGTCGGCGGCATCGGAAAGATTCTGCTCGGTGCCGGGCACGCTGCCGCCGTTGAGAAGTTTAAACCAAAGCTTGGCATGTTCCTTTTCGTTGCGGGCGGTTTCCTCAAAGAGAGCGGCGATTTGCTCGTAACCGTCCTTTCTTGCTTTGGAAGCATAATAATCATACTTGTTTCTTGCCTGGGATTCACCGGCAAAAGCAGCCATCAGATTGGCTTCGGTCTTGCTACCTTTTAATTCCATTTTTTTGTTCTCCTTCAAGTGAATTTCAATAGAAATGCTACTGATATATCTAATATACTCCATTTGAATATAAATTGCAAGGGCAAAAAGTCGAAGATTTTAGAGATAAAAGAAGCGGTAATACTTGACAATTCGGTAAAAAAACAATACAATATACACTTAGACTAAGCGAAGGAGAATCAGCATGGCAAAAGATAAAAAAGTGGAACAGATCACCGATATGGAAGTCGACTTTGCCCAATGGTTTACCGATGTTTGCATCAAGGCGGAACTGGTGGATTATTCCGGCGTGAAGGGACTTTTTATTATGCGCCCGTATGGCTATGCCATTTGGGAAAATATCATGCAGTTTTTGGATCAGCGCTTTAAGGAATTGGGGCACGAGAATGTCTCAATGCCGGTTTTGATCCCCGAAAGCCTTTTGCAAAAGGAAAAGGATCATGTGGAGGGGTTTGCACCCGAATGCGCCTGGGTTACTTACGGCGGCGAGGAAAAACTCGACGAGCGTCTTTGCATTCGCCCGACCTCCGAGACACTTTTTTGCGACCATTGGAGCCACATCGTGCATTCCTGGCGCGATCTGCCGTGCAAGTATAATCAATGGTGCAGTGTCCTGCGCTGGGAGAAGACGACGCGCCCGATTTTGCGTGGTCGCGAGTTTTTGTGGCAGGAGGGTCATACCATCCATGCGACGCGCGAAGAGGCAATGGAAGAGACCGAGCAGATGCTCGAAGTCTATGCCGATTGTCTGGAAAACCTTCTTGCGATGCCCGTTGTGCGCGGCAATAAGACCGATAAGGAAAAATTTGCCGGCGCGGAGCGCACCTACACGGTTGAGTGTATGATGCACGATCACAAAGCGTTGCAGTCCGGCACATCTCACTATTTCGGCGACGGTTTCTGCCGCGCCTTCAATATCACTTTCTCCGATAAGGAGAACAAGCAGGCGTATCCGCACCAGACATCCTGGGGACTTTCCACCCGTACGATCGGCGGACTGATTATGACGCACGGCGATAATAACGGGTTGGTACTGCCGCCGCGTGTCGCACCGATCCAGGTCATCGTGGTGCCGGTCGCCGCGCACAAGGAAGGCGTTGTGGAGAAGGCGACCGAACTTTATGAAACGCTCAAAGCCGCCGGCATTCGCGCCAAGATCGACACGAGCGACAATTCGCTCGGCTGGAAATGCGCACAGTACGAGATGAAGGGCGTGCCGCTTCGCATTGAGATCGGACCGCGCGACATCGAAAACGGCGTTTGCGTTGCCGTGCGCCGCGACAATTTTGAGAAGACCACGGTGTCCCTTTCCGAGTTGACCACTGCCGTTCCCGCACTTTTGGAAGAAGTGCAAAAGGGACTTTTTGACCGCGCCAAACAAAATCTCGACACGCACACCAAAGAGTGCGGAACGCTCGAGGAAGTCAAGGCGTTTATGGAGCAGGAAGGCGGCTTTGCCAAGACGAAATGGTGCGGCGAACTCGATTGCGAGTTGCAAATGAAAGAAAAAGCGGGCGTTTCGTCCCGTTGTATGCCGCTGGAACAAAGCGGAACGAAGGGCAAATGCGTTTGCTGCGGTAAAGAATGCACGACCGATATCTATTGGGGCGTTGCTTACTGATCAAACTTGAATAATTACGCCGACGGGATCGGCGAAACGGAGGAGATTACCATGAGTAAAGAATACAAAATGAGCGCCGCGCACAACAAGGAGTTGCAGGACGAATTGACCTACCTCAAAACCGTGCGCGAAAAAGAAGTGGCAGACCTCATCAAAGAGGCACGCGGCTTTGGCGATCTGAGCGAAAACAGCGAATACGATGAAGCGAAAAACGAGCAGGGCAAACTCTATTCCCGTATTGCGGAATTGGAAGAAATTTTGCTCCATAGCGTGATCGTGGAAGGTGACGAGGACGGTGCCGATGTTGTCGGTATCGGTTGCCGCGTGACAGTCGCCGATGTGAAAAGCGGTAAAGAATTGCCCGAGTACAAATTGGTCGGCTCGCAGGAAGCGGACTTTGCCAATCGCGCCATTTCGGAAGAATCCCCCTTTGGTAAGGCCCTTGTCGGCGCAAAAGTCGGCGAAGAAGTGCAGGTGGAAGCACCTGCCGGCGTGATCGCATATCGCATCGTGAAAATCGAACGCTGAGAGAGGAAAGAGATATGGCACAGCAAAATCAAAATAATCAGGAAGTACAGCAGGATCTTTCCGAGATCCTCCGCGTCCGCCGCGATAAGCTCAATACCTTGCAGCAGGAAGGACAAAATCCGTTTGACGAGACCGCATTTGAGGTGTCGCACCACGCACAGGAAGTGCGCGATCGGTTTGATGATTTGGAAGGCAAGACGGTTTCGCTCGGCGGCCGCTTGATGTCCAAGCGCGGTATGGGTAAGGTGAGTTTCTGCGATTTGCAGGATCGCAGCGGCAAGATTCAGCTTTATGCCCGCCGCGATGAGATGGACGAGGCAGTCTACGACAGATTTAAGAAGTACGACATCGGCGATATCGTCGGTGTGGTGGGCGATGTGTTCCGCACACAGCGCGGCGAAATGAGCGTGCGTGTGCGCGAAGTGAAACTCCTTTCCAAGTCCCTTTTGCCGCTTCCCGAAAAGTTCCACGGCTTGACCGACAAGGAAATGCGTTACCGTCAGCGCTATGTGGATTTGATCGTCAATCCCGAATCCCGTCGCAACTTTGAAATCCGCTCCCGTTTTGAGAGTTATCTGCGCCGCTTTTTGGACGGCCGCGGCTTTATGGAAGTGGAAACGCCGGTACTCAACACCATTTCCGGCGGCGCGACGGCGCGTCCGTTCATCACGCACCATAATGCGCTGGATATTGATATGTATATGCGTATCGCCACGGAACTGCATTTGAAGCGCTTGATCGTCGGCGGTATGGAGCGCGTGTACGAAGTGGGCAGAATTTTCCGCAACGAGGGTATGGACACCAAGCACAACCCCGAATTCACCACGGTGGAACTCTACCAGGCATTTACCGATTTTAACGGTATGATGGATTTGTTTGAAGACCTGCTTTCCGGCGCCGCCAAGGAGATTTTGGGCACCTATCAGACCACATGGCAGGGCTATGACATCGACTTGACGCCCGGTTGGCGCCGTCTGCCGATGGCGGATGCCGTCAAAGAGTACCTCGGCGTCGATTTTATGGCGATCGAGGGCGACGACAAAAAGGCGATGGAACTCGCCAAGAGCATCGGCGTGGATATGGAAGGCAAAGAGCCGACCTGGGGCAATGCGCTTTACGAAGCGTTCGACCAGAAGGTCGAGGAAAAACTCATCCAGCCGACCTTTATCACGATGTATCCCGTGGAGGTATCGCCGCTTGCCAAGCGCAGTCCGAAGGATCCGCGTCTGACCGAGCGTTTTGAACTTTTCATCTGCCATTGTGAGATGGGGAATGCGTTCTCCGAACTCAACGATCCCATCGACCAGCGTGGTCGTTTCCAAAAGCAGGTCGAATTGCGCGAGAAGGGCGATGAAGAGGCAGGTATGATGGATGAGGACTTCCTCACCGCGCTGGAATATGGTATGCCGCCGACGGGCGGTCTCGGCTTCGGCGTGGATCGCTGCGCTATGCTCCTTTGCGGCGCAGACTCCATCCGCGATGTCATTTTGTTTCCCACGATGAAACCAATTGACTAATAAGTCGTTATAACCCAATATAAGTGAATATTAAAGCAAAAGCAGACCAAAATTTGACATTTTGGTCTGCTTTTTTTGATATATGTCGTTATAAGTCGATAAAAATCGATGTCAAAAGAGCAAAATAGCACTTTTTCAGCATAAAAAGCTCTGTGTTTTTCAAATTAAAGATTCATTTTAAAAGAAAAGATATTTCTGTTATAGTTTATCGTTAAAAAGTATTGCTTGTTAAAATATTTGTCCAATATATTGTTATAAACATATTGTCTGAAATCATTTAGTTTTGCATTGGTATCGGAAAGTTCAAAATGAATGCCGTTATCACGTTCATAAACTGTAATTTCGTTATTATGAATTTGCACCGTAAACTGAATAATTACTTTTTTGTTTTTGTTTTTTTCAAAAACTATCATTGCACTTTCTTCGATAAGCAACATTATTTTTCGAACGGTATCATTCGGTATTTCGTTAAATATCAAAAAGTTTTTAACGTCATTTCTTGCGACAATGGAATTTTCTTCTGATGCGATATAAGATTGACTGAATATCGGAAAGTCACAATCTTTTATAAGAAAAATGTTTTGCTTTTTGGCAATAAACCGTATTCCCGCTATAAACCCGATTAGCGTCAACAATTCTGCAACGAAAAAAGCAATCCATATTCCGTCGAAGTCGATAATATTGCCGAAAATCAGAATACAAATTACCGGAGAAATGAAATTTATTGTCCATTCAAGCATAACCGCCAAACCTATTTTTCTGACAATAACGTATTGAGATATCAGCATAAAACACATTGAGACAAACGGCATACAAAGCGAATAAAGGCGAATGGAGTGAGTTGCGATTTCTATATCGCTTTCCAATGAAATACCGCAAAATGAGGGAATATACGGAGCAATTATTAACATTATTACCATGCCCACGCAACCGAAAATCAACGACAGTAAAAATGCATGTTTTGCACATTTTTTTTGATCGAGATTATTGCCTTCACCAAGATAAACTTCGGATACGGGAGTGTATGCGGCACCAACAGAATCAAAAACAACAAGAATATCAAAAATTGATAAAACAACCGAGGTTATCGGAAGCATTGATTGAGAAAAATTTCTTAAAACAAAATAATTGATAAATGCTAACAAAAGACCGCTGTCAAGGTATTTGGAAGCATCAACAAGTGAAAGTTTACATATTTCTTTTACGTCTTTCAAAGAAAAATGCCATCTGATTTTATAAACGTTTTTCTTGGTAAAAAAATGCGTGGATAAAATCAGCGTTGAAAGAACCGTACCGATAAGCATACCAAGACTTGCGCCCATAGTTCCGAATAATTTTGTAAATAAAATTGATAATCCTATTCCGAAAACAAATAATGAGACATTCGCAAATAAGTTTATCGACGCATCCGTATAAATCATTTGAAGTAGAAAATAGTTGATAGGAACAATGCCGATAAGATATTTTTCAAATTCCCAAAAATCTTGTACTTCCGTCCTGACCGCTTCGTTTATATTCAAATTATCAAGAAATAAATTTTCACAGAAATTCATTATTAAAAATAACAGTATTCCGATTGTAATTGATAAAAACAATCCCTGCGTAAAAATGTTATCGGCTTTTTCTTTCTTGCTTTCTCCCAGATAACGAAAATACAGAATAAAACTTCCCATACCTATTATACAGCCAAAGAAATTGGCAAACACATAAAACGGGAATACTAAATTAACTGCACTTAAACCGTCTTCGCCGACAATGTTGCCGACAATTACGGTATTTGAAACCGCTACCACCGAAACAAGTGCCATCATAATAAATGAAGGCCAAAAAAGAGAATTGATTATTTTGTTTCCGAAACTGACTTTTCTGTTTTTAATAAAATTAACTAAATTATTCATTTGTTGTTTCCTTTAAGTTTTATAGGGGTTTTAACAAATTTGCATAATTAACGCAAAGAGTTTAATATCTGCTTTGTTTGTCCGTGGCGTGCTCGGCTTGCATCTCGTTTTGTCCGCACTCTTTTATTTGAACAATTCGGAATAACTGCCGACACGGTTTAACATTAAAACCAAAATACCGTTATCCATTTCATACATCAAGTGCCGACCTTAAATTTTATATCCGTGAGCACTTTTATCTTTCATCATCGCTCTGCCTTCGTCAATAGCGGCGGCAGTAACTTCGTTGGGGTCAGCACATCCGCTGTTATTCTATGCAAACCATATCACGCCATACGCACATAGTCAACCTATTTATCGCTCGGAGCGTCTATCACATAATAACCTTTGCCCGTTTCGCCGGTCACGGGATCGGTCACTTCGTCGACTTCCAAAATGGCATAGCCGGATTCTTCCGGGGTTTTTCCGCCGATCGTAATTTTGGTTTCGCCCGTTTCGCTGTCGACATTCACTTCCACATCGTCGGGACCGACCTCATCTGTGTTCACGTCCATGATGATCTGCGTGTTATCTTTTTGATAGCGGTAGCGGTCGAAACCTTCCCATTCGGATTTTTCCGGATTCGCATCCGCCGCCTTTCCGTCAATTCTGACAACGAACGAGCGAACGGCTTCGACAACGGCACCGTCTGTCACGGCGTTGGCGGTGACAAGACCGCAGCCCAACACGAGAACGGCGACAAGTGCGATGACAACGCGTCTTGTGATGCAGGGCGATTTTGCGGTTTCCTCTGCTTCCATATTAGACAGTACGATTTTGTTTCTCACGCTGCGTTTGATGTTATCAAGATCACGATTTTCCATAGTGGTAACCTCTTTCTTTGCATTTTTTTCGGATTTCTTTTCTTGCCCTGTGCAGGGAAACTTTGATGTTGGATTCGGAAAGATGTAATGCTTCCGCGATCTCTCGGACGGAATTGCCATTGTAGTAAAACAAAAGGAAGATCGTTCGTTTTTCTTCGGACAAACCGTCGATCGCGGCTTCGACAATGCGGCTTTTTTCTTTTAGCTCCATCGCTTGTTCCGGGGTAAAAGCGTCCGGTATTTCCAAATCGTCGATCGGCTCTGTCGGACCTTCGCGATACTGCTTTTGGTACTCCTTGTTGACGAGATTTCGGACGATCCCGCTCAGATAGGAGGGGATGGAGGTCTCTTCACTGATCAAGCCGTTTTTGTGATTGAGCCATAAGACCACAAAGGCATTGGAGCAAACATCCTCGGCGTCTTCGGGATTGGGGAGTTTACTTTTGGCAGTTTTCAAAACGGACTCATAGTATGTTTCGATAACGGCATCCATATCCAACTGACCGTTTTGCAAAAAACTGTCGAGCAAAGCATTTGTTTCCACACCAAACACCTCCTTCCGGTATATTAGTTCCGATTTTATGCAAAAGGTTACAACGCTTATCATAAAATTTTCAAACCGCGATGTCAACATTACCGACGGGGGGACGGATTGCCACGGCGCGACGCGCCTCGCAATGACGAGAAAAACGCGCGATGTACGAAAAAATCGTCATTCCGAGGCAACGAAGTTGCCGTGGGAATCCGTTATACCTCATCCGTCACTCGCTGCGCTCGTGCCACCTTCCCCCAAGGGGAAGGCAAAGGCGGATTGCCACGGCGCGACGCGCCTCGCAATGACGAGATTTTTACATTTCTGCGTTTATTTCGTCATCGCGAGCGAAGCGTGGCGATCCGTATGCCATGCAAAGATGAAAAGCAACGAATTATAATTTATCAAACAAATTTCGGATTATCAAAAAGAGAGGTCAAAACAGACCTCTCTTTTTGCCTATTTCAGATTTTTTGCCAATGCAATCAAGTTATCCAATTTCTCGCTCGGCAAGCCCTTCGTGAGTTCGTAAAGTTCTTGCGATTTGGTTGGATTTCTCGTTTCGGTATCGAAAAATTCTTTTGGAGTTATTCCAAGGTATTCGCAGATATAGAAAAAGACGGTCATTGAGGGAAGATTGACACCATTTTCAATGTTGTTGATATATCCTGCGCTTTGTCCGATCGAAAGGCTCATATCACGGGCGGAAACACCCTTGTTGATGCGCAAATCAACTAATCTTTTGATAAAATCTTCTCGTTCCATAGTTCCACCACCTCTTTGTATAATTGTACTATACAAAAGGTTGCCAACTATCGCGTTATTCTATACATTTATATTGACATATCTAAAATAAATAGATATAATTTTTAAAATTGATAAAATATTTGCACACATTCGGATTCTTTCGGTTGTAATAGCAAAAACCGCCCAAAGTCGGGCGGCATTTATAATTATAATTCAATTTTTCCGTTTTCTTTCTCAAATTCCGCTACTTTCTTTTTCAAAAACTGCTCGATCTCTTTATTTGCAGAACGACCTTCTGATTCTGCAATATATCTGAATTTTTTGAAGAGAATACGGTCTACCCTTAAAGTATATCTTAAAAGTTTATCTTCCATAATGCACCTCATTGACTATAACATTATTATGACTCAATTATAGCGAAAAAATTGCATCACAAATGAAACGGTGGTATAATGACGCAAGTATGACGCATAGTTTTTCGGAGGTGAAATCATAAAATGGAACATTCAGTATGTTTTATCGGACATCGAAAAATCAATGATACACCGGAATTAAGAGAACGGTTGCAGAGTATTTTGTTTGATTTGATCAAAAGCGGTACGGTCAATTTTATTTTCGGCGATCATTCAAAGTTTAACGATTTGTGCTATGATTTGGTCACGAAATTAAAAGAAAAATACCCTCAAATCAAGCGAATTCATTTTCGCAAGGATTACGAGGATACCGACGATTATACGATGCAGTTTTTACTTGCCGGATACGAAGAAAGTATCTGCCCGAAAGGCGTTGGTAATGCCGGACGGGCAAGTTATGTCGAGCGCAATCAGGCGATGATTCGGGAAAGCGAAATCTGCATTTTTTATTATGACGAAAACGCTGTACCGTTCCGAGAAAAGTGTGCAAATAACTATTTGTCGGATCATCATGCAAAAAGCGGTACGGCAATTGCTTATACCTATGCCGTGCAAAGGGGAAAACGGATTTGCAATCTTGCAAAGGGGAAAACGGATTGGTAAAAATTAAAAAAACACCGCAGCGGCATTTTTTTGTTGTCATTTGCCGTTTTGTGTGTTATACTGTTTCCATTGTCAACGGCAGAGATTGCCGAAAGGAGAAAAAGAAAATGTTTACTGTTGAAAGTATCGTGTTTATCGTATACCTGCTTTTTATGCTGGGTATCGGTATTTGGTTTTTCATCAAGGACCGCACCGGCGGCGAGAAGACCTACTTCCTCGGCGGCCGTCAGATGGGACCTTGGGTTTCCGCGCTCAGCGCCGGTGCTTCCGATATGAGCGCGTGGGTGTTGATGGGTTTGCCTGCATCTGTATTTGCGCTCGGTCTCGGGAAGACATGGATCGCCATCGGTCTTGCGCTCGGCTATACATGCAGTTGGATTTTTGAAGCATCCCGTCTTCGCAAATTCTCCATTGTTTCCGATGACTCCATCACCATTCCACAGTATCTGACCAACCGCTTTCTCTCTAAGTCCAAAGCGTTGCAGATCCTCTGCGCCGTGATTTTCCTTGTGGCATACACAGTTTACGCCGCCTCTTCCATCAAGGCTTGCGGCACGCTTTTCAGTACGGTCATCAAAGGATTGGATGCCACGACTGCGATGTATATCGCCGCGATCGTGATCATCGGTTATACTTTCCTCGGCGGTTTCTCCGCCGTTTGCTGGACGGACTTTTTCCAGGGACTTTTGATGCTGGCGGCTTTGCTGGTCGCCCCGATCTTCGCTTTATTCGTGGTCAAGACCGTCGGCACACAACCCACCGTTGTGCTCAATGATGCAAATTATTGGAACATCTTCACGAATTGGAAAGATATCGTTTCCGGACTCGGCTGGGGACTCGGTTACTTCGGTATGCCGCATATCATCGTGCGCTTTATGTCCCTGCGCTCTGACAGAGACCTCAAAAAGAGCGCAAAGATCGGCGTTACCTGGACGATTTTGATCCTTATCTTCTCCGTGGCATCCGCAATCATTGCGCATTTGCTTCTCGGCGATCAGCTTGCGGATGAGTCCACCGTTTTCATTCAGATGGTGCGCAAGATTTTCCCGGCGTTGCTCTCGGGCGTTTTGCTCTCTGCAATTTTGGCAGCTTCCATGTCCACTGCGGACTCGCAGTTGCTTGCCGCGTCTTCCGCATTTGCAAGCGATGTGTATAAACCCATTGTGCGCAAGGGCAAAGCAAGCGACAAGGAAATGCTTTGGGTTGGGCGTATCGTGGTTTTGGTGATCTCCCTTTTGGCGGTTTTGATCGCATCCAATCCCAAGAGCGGTACGATCATGAGTTTGGTCGAAAACGCGTGGGGCGTGTTTGGCGCGGCATTCGGTCCTGCTATTATGCTCAGCCTTTTCTGGAAACGCTTTAACTTCGCCGGCGCGATCACGGGTATCGCCGTGGGTGCTGCTGCGGATATCCTTTGGCTGATTTTCCTCGCCGATTTCGGCGTATATGAGATCGTGCCTGCCACGATCCTCGGACTTGCCGCCGCCGTGGTGGCTACGCTTTGCACGAAGAAGCCCGATGAAAAAGTTTACGCTTTGTTCGATCAGGCAGTTTCTTTCAAAGACGCGGAATAATATAAAAGCAAAATGCGCTTGAACATTCGTTCAAGCGCATTTTTACGGCGTGGGGTAGAGCGGACATTGCGATAAGTGCTGATCCCATTTGGCTTGGCAAGCGCGCCAATCGCAAATATCCCATTGCATTTGCAGGCATTCCTCGTCATCTCCTTGCGCGTGAAACAAAACGGCGGCATTCGGCAATGCGGCATTTTTTGTGGTAAAGAGTCTCAAATCGCCGTTTTGCGCCGTGAGATAGAGATGCACATTGCTTTGCCGCTTTAAAGCGAAAAACACAATGCACCGCAACGCCTCCGGTGAGCCGAAACAACGCGCAACGGCGGCGGAAAACGATTCTGTGATCATAGCATTCACCCCACTATTACTATATGCGCAAAAAAGAAAGATTTGTCTTGCGATTGCAGACAAATCTTTCTTTTCATAATTGTACTTTTTCGATTGTCCGGATGTTTCCGATCCCGAGGCGCGCACAAAGGTCGGTATATACTTGCGGATCGCCCGTGGTATAAATGGAAAGAGAGCCTTGCTTGCGGTCGGCAAGCAAATTTTTTTCCGAAAGTGTTTTATGCAGAGTCTGCGCCTGTTCAGCGGCAGGATCGATCAGCCGCAACTGCGGATAACACTTGGAAAAAACATCCGCCACTAAGGGATAGTGCGTGCAACCCAAAATCAGATCGCTGACCGCTTCCTCCGCCAATATGGCATCCACGGTGTCGCAGATCTCGCGGCGGATCTGTATGGGATAGAGATCCCGATGCTCAATGAGCGCCGCCAAAAGGGGAGAGCCCTTGGCAACGATACGGCAGGGGGAATGCGCGTCACGGAGCAGTTTTTGGTATTTGCCGGATTTTACCGTGAATTCGGTAGCGATCAAACCCGCGCACTGCAAATTTTCCCGCATGACCAACTGCGTTGCCGCTTCCACGATACTGCTGATCGGGAAGGAAAACCGCCGGCGCAATTCTTCGACCAAAGTGGAAATGGTATTGCAGGCGATCGCCGTGCATTTCACTTGTTTTTCATCCAAAAAGGACAACATACGGCAGGTGAGAGACGAGATTTGCACGGCGGAGAGATTGCCGTAAGGACAGTTGGCACTGTCGCTGACAAATATGATGTTTTCATTGGGCAACTTGCGCTGCAATTTACGCACAACGCTCAATCCTCCGACACCGGAGTCGATCACGCCGAGCGACAAGTCTTTTGTTTGCATTTCAAATCTCCTATGATCGGCTGGCGGAAATTTACTTCCGCTTTCCTATTATTATACAACGACGAGCAAAAAAAGCAAGCAAAACTATACATCTTCTTGCAGTAATTGCATCACGGAAACTTCATACGCCGTTCTCGCTTCCGTCTCTCTCGTTTCCAACTGCTTGGTGTAGGTGCGGCTTTGGATGCGCCCTTCAAATGCCACCGTGTCTCCGACTTGGTATTGCCCCAGCATAATGGCGAGCCGTCCCCATGCGATGCACGGCAGATAATCCGCTCGCCCGTAGTGACGGTTGACGGCGAGCAGCAGATCGCAGATGCTTCTGCCGAGCGGTGTGCGGCGGAGCGTAGGAAGTTTACATAATACACCGGAGAGGACGATGCGATTGTAGGGCGTACCGTCGCAAGGTGTGATATTTTGGGCAAATGTGGACAGGATCAAGCGGTTACCCTGTCCGCTTTTGTTGTTGTAGGAGCGCAGTTGACCGTCTATCCGGATCGGCAGATCGGCGGTGAGTGCATTTTTCTCCAATAAGTATTCCGATACCACGATCATCGGATAGTCGCTTTGCCCGGACAAACGCTCTACACATAAAGGAAAACGGTAAAAACGCTGCTCGTGGTTTTCGTGTGAAAAAACGGGCTCTTGTGCGATAAAGCCGCACAAGGTCACTTCATTTCGGCACAGTTCCATAAGATACCTCTCTTGTTGTTTGTTCCCTTTATCTTATGAGAGGTATATAAAAAAATGACACACCGCGATACGGCGATGTGTCATTTGTTTTTGACTTAGGGCCCATCAAATCTGACAATTTCGTATGGTGGAAATTTAACAAGTCAGGGCATACAGAGTTCAACTCTCTTCAGCCTATGCAAAAGATAGAATGGTTTCCACCACTTCTTCGCCGATGCGGCCTTGCGCATCGACCGTGCCCGAGCCGATATGCGGCGTGCAGGAGACATGGGGATGGGCATAGAGTGCTTCGTTGACGGCAGGCTCAACGGCAAAAACATCCAGACCTGCGGCGCGGACTTTGCCGCTTTCCAAAGCGGCAAGCAGGGCATCTTCATCCACATTGGTACCGCGCGAGGTGTTGACGATGATCACGCCGTCTTTCATCTTGGCGATGTTCGCTTTGTTGATGAGTGCACCGCCATCCACGGCAGGAGCGTGGACGGAGATGAAGTCGGAGGTGGCAAGCAGCGTATCCATATCGACATAGGGAATGCCGAGTTGCTCTTCAATGCCGTCGATATGGTAAATGTCAAATGCGATGACCTTCATGCCGATCGCCTTTGCCATTGTGCCGAGTTTCTGACCGATACGACCGAAACCGACGATGCCGAGCGTTTTGCCGCCGAGTTCCGTGCCTTTTTCATAGGTTTTCTTCTCCCATTTTCCCTCGCGCATCGTGTGTCCGGCAACGGAGATAAAACGGGCGCAGGAGAACATATGCGCCATGGCGAGTTCCGCCACGGATTGAGAGGGGGCTTTGGGCGTGTTGCGCACTTCGATGCCGTTTTCCTTGGCATAGGCAACATCAATGTTATCTACGCCGACACCGGCGCGGATGATACATTTGAGTTTACTGCCCTTCGCCTCGTCGATCTGCTGTTTGCGGATCTTGGTTTTGGAGCGGATGACAACGATGTCAAACTCACGCAAAGCCGTGCCGAGGGCATCGGGCTCATAGAATTGCTCCACCACTTCATGACCTTGTGCTTTGACCTGCGCAATGCCGTCTTTGGACATACCGTCCGTCACTAAAATTCTCATATACTTGACCGTCCTTTATTTGTGTTCGGCTTCAAATTTTTTGAGGCACTCGACCAATGCTTCCACGCCTTCTTTGGGCATGGCATTATAAATGGAAGCACGCAGACCGCCGACACTCTTGTGACCTTTGAGGTTATCAAAACCGTGTTCTTTGGTGTAGGCGACCACTTCGGCATCCAAATCCTTGTCGCCCGTGACAAAGGGAACATTCATCAGACTGCGCACGCTCTTTTCCACCGTGCCGTAGAACAGTTTAGAAGAATCGAGGAAGTCGTAGAACACCTTCGCTTTTTCCACATTGCGGCGATTCATCTCGGTGAGACCGCCGATGCTTTTGAGATATTTGAAGACCTTGCCGCAGCAGTAGATATCCCAGCAGTTGGGTGTATTATACATCGAACCGTTTTTGGCGTGGGTATCATAGCGCATATAGATGGGCATCTTGGGATCGACATCTTCACGGATCAAGTCCTCGCGGATGATTGCAATGACCATACCGGCAGGACCGACATTTTTTTGCACGCCGGCATAGATCATACCGTACTTACTGACATCACAGGGCTTGGAGAGGAACATGGAAGATTGGTCGGCGACCAGCACATGTCCCTTGGTGTTGGGGAGTTGCTGCCAGGTAATGCCATGGATGGTCTCGTTTTCGCAGATATACACATAGTCGGTGTCCTCGGGAATATCGAGATCGGAGCAATCGGGGACATAGGTGTAATTTTTGTCGGCAGACGAAGCGGCAACGATGACTTCGCCATATTTCTTCGCCTCGGCAATGGCTTTTTTCGACCATGCGCCGGTTTCAATATAGACGGCTTTGCCGTTTTTCATCAAATTCCAGGGGATCGCGGCAAATTGCAGTGTTGCGCCGCCCTGAATGAAGAGTACCTTATAATTGTCGGGAATGCCCATCAATTCACGCAAATCAGCCTCTGCCTCTTCTGCGATCTGCCCAAAGACTTTGGAGCGGTGCGACATTTCCATCACACACATACCGCTGCCTTGATAGTTGAGCAATTCATCGCGGATTTCTTCCAGCACGGGCTCCGGCATCATGGCAGGACCTGCGGCAAAGTTGAATGTTCTTCCGTATTTCATGGGAAATACCTCCTTGGTTTCATACCGTACAAGATAATTTCATACCCAAACAGTATAGAATAAAATGACCGAATAATCAATAAAAATTTGAAAATTTTCAAAAAAAATTACAGAAAAATCGGCGACATCGCGAAGAATGTAAAAAAAGGTTGCAATAAGGCGCGAAAAAGCGTAAAATGAAAACATCAAAAAGAGAGGAGTCGGTTTTTATGCGGGCAGACGGAAAACGAATTAAAGACGAATCCGCAATTATGTCGGCGGTACCCTACATCATGCCGCACCGTTACGATGCGATGAATATGATCACCGAGTATGCCGATATGGATCGGATGCGCGAATACATCCATGCAAAGCGCAAAGAGGGCATCCGCATTTCCTATATGGCACTCATTCTGGCGGCTTATTTTAAGGCTTACCGGGAGTTTCCGAAGATCAATCGCTTTGTGATGCACCACCATGTGTACCAGCGCAATCATTTCTGCGTCAGTTTTGCCATGCTCAAAGACCGTGCCGACGGTACGCCCGATGAGACCACACTCAAAGTCTTTTTTGAGGACGATGACGATGTGATCTCCATCAATCAGAAGATCGAAGACGCGATCGAAAAAAATCAAAACGCGGAATTTGACAATAAAACCGACAAATTTGCCAATTTTATGTTCTCCATTCCGCTTTTGCCGACGCTTGTGGTCGGTTTGGCGCGGCTTTTGGATAATCTCGGGTTACTGCCACGCTCGATCATTGATCTCAGCCCCTTCCACACCAGCCTTTTCATTACCAATCTTGCTTCGATCAATACCAGCCATATTTTCCACCATTGCTACGATTTCGGTACGACGGGCATCTTCATCTGCATGGGAAAACCGGTACCCGATTACATCAACGGACATTTTGACAAGCACATTATGCCGCTTTCGGTCGTGATGGATGAACGCTTCTGCACGGGACACGATTTTGCCGTGTTTTACGCCGCGTTCCGCCGTTATTTGCGGCATCCTGAGCGAATGGAAAGAGGATATCAAGGCACAACGGAAGAAACCGAAGAATAGAGCATAAAAAATCATGCCCGATCGGGCAGGATTTTTTGCTTTATTCTGCTTTGATATATTCCCTTGCAAAGGAGATGAATTCTGCGGTGAGCGGAGAGAGTTCGTGTTTTTGCAGCGTTGCCATGGCGATCACTTTTTGGATCGGCTTTTTCAGCGGCAAAGCACAAATGCCCTTGACATGGTAAGATTGCAGTTCTTCGGAGGCGAAGATGCCGATGCCGATGTTTTTGGCAATCAGATTGAGCGCGATCGGCGTTGCGCTGATACGGCAGGCAATCTTGGGCGAAAATCCGGCATCGTTGCACGCGTGCAGGCAGATATTGCTGACCGCCTGACTCGGCTGATGGATGATGAAGCGATCCTCTTTGAAATCCTGCAACTGTGCGTATTTTCGGCGTGCCAGAGGGTGCTGTTCGGGAAGGACCAAAAAGTATTCGTCTGTCCCGATCTCCTCAAAGCAGATGTCGGCATATTTGGCATTGACAGGCATCGTCAAAAATGCAACATCAATATTCTGCTTTTCCAGCGAGTCAATGAGGGAAAAACTGTCACCCCGGATGATATTGACGGAGAGATTGGGGTATTTCGAGTAGAAATCGGCAATCAAATCGCTGAAATGTACCTTTTCCACCGAGTTGATCGCGCCGATGTTGATCGTACCGCAAAGCAGATTGGAGTAAGAAAACATTTTTTCCTTCATTGTGTTTATATTGCGTATGATGGCATTGCCGTAGGCAACAAAATCTTTGCCGGCTTCCGTGATTTGGATATAGCGCGTGGTGCGGTTGAAAAGCGAAACGCCGAGTTCCTTTTCCAGATTGGCGATCTGCTGGGAAAGCGAGGATTGACTAATATAGCAACTGTCCGCCGCCAGCGAAAAACTATTGTATTTTGCGACAGCCAAGACGCATTCAATTTGATGTAAATTCATTTTTTTCTCCTTGATCCGACATTCTTTTTGACATTATAAAACAAAAACGCCAAGAATACAAGACCTATTGCCTGATTTATTAGGAAAAGTAATAACTAAGACCGTTTATTGAGATTGCGATTGTGACAGGAGACTTCTACAATACAATCAAAATCAGACAAGAAAGGAATTGTTTTGCGTGAATACCAATTATTACACCAAACAGGATGTGCGCGATTTGGAAGCAAAAGCGGTGGAGATTCGCCATGATATTCTCAATATGATCTACAAGGCAAAAGCGGGACATCCCGGCGGTTCGCTCTCTTCGGTCGAGGTGATCACGGCACTTTTTTTCCATGTGATGAATATTGATCCGCAAAAACCCGATTGGGCGGACAGAGACCGCTTTATCCTCTCCAAAGGTCATGCTTGTCCGGCACTGTATGCGGCTTTGGCGCAGCGCGGTTTCTTTGACAAGAAAATATTGGATACCCTGCGTGAGTATCATTCCATTTTGCAGGGGCATCCCGATATGAACAAAGTACCCGGACTTGATATGACGGCAGGATCACTCGGAAACGGCTTGTCCATCGGCGTCGGTATGGCACTTTCGGGCGAGCGGAAGCATCAGGACTATATGACCTATGTGATGCTCGGCGACGGCGAGTGTCAGGAAGGCATGGTGTGGGAAGCGGCAATGACGGCGGCGCACTATCACCTCAAAAATCTGATCGCCATCGTGGATTGCAACGGTGTGCAGATCAACGGCTGGGTGAATGACATTATGCGCGAAGAGCCGTTTGCGGATAAGTGGAAAGCCTTCGGCTGGAATGTGATCGAGATCGACGGGCACGATATGCGCTCCGTTCTCAATGCACTCCACGAAGCGCGCACGATGCGTGCGCCCACGGTCATCCTTTCCCGAACGGTGAAAGGCAAGGGCGTTTCCTTTATGGAAGATCAGTCGGCATGGCACGGTGCGGCGCCGAATGCAGAGCAGTTACGCCAAGCGATAGAAGATATCGAGAAGGGAGCGGAATAAAGATGGGTTTGCTTGCAACAAGAGCGGCTTTCGGCGCGGAATTGATCGAAATCGCAAAAGAAAAAACGGATTTTGTGGTCTGCAACGCGGACACCAAAGCCTGCGGTTTGGATAAGTTTGCAATTTTATATCCCGAGCGCGAGTTCGGATTCGGCATTGCCGAGCAGAATTTGGTCGGTGCGGCGGCAGGTTTGGCAAGTTGCGGAAACAAGGTCTTTCTTGCGACTTTTGCGGTTTTTGCAAGTATGCGCGCTTGCGAACAGGTGCGTACCTTCGTTTGCTATCCCAACCTCAATGTGACGATCATCGGTACACACGCCGGATTGCAGGTCGGCGGTGACGGTGCAACGCACGCGGCGATCGAGGATGTCAGCATTATGCGCTCATTCCCCAATATGACGGTCGTTCAGCCTTCCGATGAGGTGAGCGCCAGAGCGTTGGCGCACGCGGCGGTCGATTTTGAAGGTCCACTGTATATTCGCTTGCACCGCAACGCTGTCGCGGATATTTTTGATCCTGCCACTTACCGATTTGAGATCGGAAAATCTTACACGATTTTGGATTACGGTACGGATATGACGATGATCGTCTCGGGTATCCTGCTCAAAAAGGCAATGGATGCCGCCGAAATTCTGAAAGAACGCGGCATTTGCGTTCGCGTGGTCGAAATGCCGACGATCAAGCCGCTGGACAAGGCAACGGCAATTCAATGCGCCAAAGAGACCGGAGCGATCATGACGATCGAAGATCATACGGTTTTAGGTGGTCTCGGCGGTGCGATTGCAGAAGTTGTTTGTCAAAATTGCCCTGTTCCGATGGAATTGGTCGGCATCCGTGACCGTTTCGGCGAGTCCGGTGATCCGGAACTGCTCTATCGTGATCACGGTATGGATGTTGAAAGTATCGTCGCCAAGGCGGTTGCATTGGTCGCACGCAAAAAGTAAAATCAAAACAAAAGAAGACTGCTTGTACCGGGTGTTCTGAAAAACACCGGGCACAAGCAATCTTTTTTTGCCATTTGCGGAAAACATTGTGTCTTGCACCGTGAAATACAAGCGATTACAATAAAAGGCGGAAAGGAGGTCTTTTGATGAAAAAACTATCTGCCATACTGACGGCGTTTGTGCTTTGCGGCGCGATGAGCATTTCCGCTTTTGCCGCAACGACGCATACGGTGGTCTCGGGCGATACGATGTGGAAACTTGCGGTGCGCTATGAAGTCGGAACAGATGAGATCATAAAAGCCAATCCGCAAATTGCCGATCCCAACCGTATCTATCCCGGTGATGTGTTGAATATCCCACAGTTAGATGCCGCGGTGCGCCGCTACGAGCAGGAGGTTATTCGCCTGATTAACGAGATCCGAAGTGCAAACGGCCTTACGGTATTGCAGGAAAATTGGGAACTCTCTCGCGTGGCACGCTATAAGTCGCAGGATATGCGCGACCTGCGCTATTTTAACCACGAAAGCCCGACCTACGGTTCGCCGTTTACGATGATGCGCGCATTCGGACTGCGTTACCGCGCGGCAGGAGAGAATATCGCCATGGGTTATCGAACGCCGCAGGCGGTCGTGACCGCATGGATGAACTCCGACGGACACAGAGCCAATATTCTGAACCGATCCTATACGCAGATCGGTGTGGGCTATGTTGCAAACGGCTCTTATTGGACACAGATGTTCATGGGATAAAAAAGAAGGCATCGTTCGATGCCTTCTTTTTAAATTATGATTCTTTCGGTATAAGGAAAACTGCGATAATATAGGCGATTAAACCTATACCGAAAAAGCCAGCAAGAATAAAAGGCAATCGGATCAGCCAAGGATTACAGTTTGTCGAATAGGCGATACCGGAGCATACACCGGCAACCAGTTTTCCCTCTTCTCTGCGGGTAGCTTTGACACTACCGGTGCCGCTGTTATTGCTGCTGCCTTTGGTAGTGGCATTGCCCAAATTTACACCGCATTTCAGACAAACGGCTTGCTCTGCGGTTGTTTCTGCACCGCAGTTTGGGCAAAACTTGTTGCCTGTACCGACGGACGCACCGCAAGTAACGCATACGGCTGCGTTTTCATTTAATTCTCTTCCACAATTTCTGCAATACATATCTTTTTCCCCTTTTTTTATATTATATGACATTCACTAAATGTCATATTTGAGGATATCATAGCATATAATTTCCTTGTTGACAAGCACTAAATGTCAAAAAGCGAGGAAAATTTTTATGTTCATCAACAAAACAGTTGACCATCGGAACAATCTTTGCGGAAAAAAGATCGCTGTTTACCGCAAGGAAATGAAGATTTCGCAGCGTGCGCTTGCGGATCGTTTACAGTTGATCGGGCTTGACATTGACAAAAACGCCGTCCAGCGCATCGAGTCGGGACAGCGGTTTGTAACGGATATTGAACTTGTTTTTTTCAGCAGAATACTCGATAAGACTTTGGACGAATTACTACGGGAAGAACAATAAACAGGAAGCACTTTCGCGTGGTGCTTCCTGTTTATCATTTATCATGGTTGTAAATCCACTGGCTCTGCCAGTGGTGAAAAAGCTTTAGCTATGGACAGAATAAAAACTCCTTGATATATTTGAAGTTGAGGTTCGCCAACTCAACAAAAATATATCAAGGAGGTCCTAACCATGAAAGAGAAGGACATAAATAGTTTAGAACATACCAAGTGGAGATGTCAATACCATATTGTATTTGCACCCAAATATCGCAGACAAGCAATATATAAAGAAATAAAAACGGACATAGGGAAAATGCTACGAAAATTATGCGAGCAAAAAGGTGTAAAGATAATAGAAGCAGAAGCATGCCCCGACCATATACATATGCTGATAGAAATACCACCGAAATATAGTGTTGCCCAAATAATGGGGTTTCTCAAAGGAAAGAGTAGCCTAATGATTTTTGACAGACACGCAAATTTGAAATACAAATATGGGAATCGTCATTTTTGGGCAAGAGGATATTATGTAGATACTGTAGGACGCAATAAAAAACAAATAGCGGAATACATAAGGAATCAATTACAAGAGGATGAAATGGCAGACCAAATGAGTATACAAGAATATGTAGACCCGTTTACGGGTAACAAGATAAAGTAGGCAAAAGGAAACACCCCTTTAGGGGTAGCCCGAAGAAGTAATGCAAGTGGCGAACCTCTTTCGGAGCCCCTTTAGGGGTGTGGCCTGTAAAAAGCCCTTCTA
The DNA here is from genome assembly GCA_045642405.1 of Oscillospiraceae bacterium. GTDB lineage: Bacteria > Bacillota > Clostridia > Oscillospirales > Oscillospiraceae > Hominicoprocola. The sequence goes on along the minus strand of JAZUIU010000007.1, from coordinate 40 downwards.
GGGCTTATTCAAGCCTCCGGCTTAGCCGGAGGTTGTGACT
>JAZUIU010000006.1:0-4769 GCA_045642405.1 Oscillospiraceae bacterium | reverse complement strand
GTAAAGGGAGTGCGTTAGAACCACCAACCTCCCTTGTTAAAGGGAGGGGGACCGCTTGCGGTGGAGGGATTCCCGTCCCCTATCGCACCCTCGTGTGTCATCGCACAAGAATCCCCCCTGATGCTCGCTTCGCTCACATCTTCCCCCCTTTGACAAGGGGGGTTAAGAACCTCCAACCTCCCTTGTCAAAGGTAGCGAAGCGGGGGCACGGTGTTGAATGATGTGCCGGTGGCACATCAGACCCGTGCCGTGACCGAGCCGCAGCGAGACGGGGGACCGCTTGCGGTGGAGGGATTCCCGTTCCCTATCGCGCCCTCGTGCGTCATCCCACAAGAATCCCCCCTGATGCTCGCTTCGCTCACATCTTCCTCCTGTTGCGGTACCCAAAAAAATCTTCGGGCTTACGCTATCCTCGATTTTTTTTGACCGCTGCCACTCGCTCAGCTCGCTTCATCCGCCACAGGCGGCGCTCGCATCGCTCCCCCTTTGACAAGGGGGGTTATAAGGGAGCGTCACCACGAGGCGCATCGCGCCGTGGCAATCCGCATCCTTTCGTCTTCTTAAAACCGCCTCAATTTTCCTCCCCGTCTTCGAGGAGTTGCTGCATAAACCGCTCATAGACGGTGTCAAGTTCATCCTCATCGTCGATGGTGACGAGGATCTCTTCGCCGTCCTGCAATTCGCTTTTGAGCAGAATGAGACCGTAATCCTCCTCCTCTTCGGAGGCATTTTCCTCGACAAGGGGGAAAAACGCCATATAGGTCGTGTTCTCCCACTCCAAAGCGTCCACATATTCCAATTCGATTTCTTTGCCGTCCTGGTCGGTCAGCGTAATGATATTCGGGCCGTAGTCTTCTTTCATTTCGTTTACCTCCTTCGTATCGGTTTTTTCATTATACCCTATTCTCCGGCAAAAGGCAAGAGGAAAGTGTCGGGAAAAATCGCTTGCAATCGCGCGGCAAGCGTGGTAAAATAATGTATCATTGCGGAGATAAGGAGAAAAAACGAATGAACGGATCTTTGCATCAGATGAAAACGACCGTACAAAGCGGTTTGCATACAGCGCGCAAACGGGGGCGTTCTTTCAAAAAACGCCATCCTCATCTTTCCTATTACGGCGGCACGGTGCTTGCGATCTGCGGCATGACGCTGGCATTTTTCCTGCTCATTTTCGCAAGTTATGTCATTTTCTCGCTCGGACCTTACATCAATGTCGATGCGTCCGCCTACACGATGAAACTTTCGAGCGTGGTGTACTATCAGGACGAGAAGGGCGAATGGCAGGAACTGCAAAAGATCCACGGCACGGAAAACCGCACGCTGGTGGATTTCAAGGACATTCCCGACCATGTGTGGCAGGCGCTCGTGGCGATCGAGGATGAGCGTTTCTTCGAGCACGGCGGCGTGGATTGGAAATCGACGACAGCAGCGATCGGCAACCGTCTTCTCGGCGGAGAGACGACGCGCGGCGGCTCGACGATCACGCAGCAGGTCATCAAAAATCTGACCGACGACAATAAGACGACCGTCAAGCGCAAGGTGATGGAGATCTTCCGCGCCAACCGTTTCGCGCACAACTACTCCAAAGAAGAGATTTTGGAGATGTACCTCAATCTGGTCTATTTCGGCAACGGCTCGTACGGCATTTCCGCCGCCGCGGAGGGCTATTTCGGCAAAGAGGTCAAGGATCTGACCGTGGCGGAAGGGGCGAGCATCATCGGCATCACGCAGTACCCGTATAAATACGATCCCGCGCGCGGCGATTGGTATCGCGAGCAAAACCGTGCGCGTCAGCTGACGGTGCTCTATAAGATGTACGAGCAGGGCTATCTTTCGCGCGAGGAGTATGAGGATGCCAAGGCGGAGAAATTGGTCTACCGCTGGGATGACGGCGCGAATGTGACGAAGAAAAACACGGAGACGGAAAGCACGAAGTACGACAGTTATTTTGTCGAGCAGGTGTTCAACGATGTGCTGGACGATCTGGTCGATGAGAAGGGTTACAGCCGCTCGCTTGCGCGCGATCTTCTCTATACGGGCGGCTACCGCATCTATGCGACGGTCGATCCCGCCATTCAGAATCAGGCGGAGAAGGTGTTCGCCGACCGCGCCAATCTCAACTACAAGTCCTCCAAGGGGCAGTGGCTGCAATCGGGCATGACGGTGATCGACAACAGCACGGGCGATGTCGTGGCAATCGTGGGCAGATTCGGCAAGCGCGACGGTGCATTTTTGTGGAGTTACGCGGTCAATCCGCGTGCCTGCGGCAGTGCGATCAAGCCGCTTTCGACCTATGCCCCCGCGCTGGATACGGGGACGATCGCGGCGTCCGCGGTGGTGGACGATTATCCCGTGCGCGTGCTCGGCGGCAAAGCGTGGCCGAAGAACGCATACAGCGGATTTTACGGGCTGATCCCCCTTTCCACGGCGCTCAAACACTCGTCGAACACCACCGCCGTGCGCGTGGTGGAGAAGTTGGGACTTGACAAGTCCTATCAGTATCTGACGGAAAAATTCGGACTGACCACGCTGAATGAAAAGAGCGACAAGAACTCCGCGGCGCTGGCACTCGGCGGCTTTACGCACGGCGTGACCACGCGCGATATGGCGGCGGCATACGCCTCCTTCCCCAACAACGGCGTCTATACCGAGCCGCGCACCTACACGAAGGTATGCGACAGCGAGGGCAATGTCGTATTGGAGAAGAAGAGCAAGTCGCGCGTGATTTTGAAGGAAAGCACGGTCTATTCGATCAACAGCCTGCTCACGGGCGTGGTCGATTCCGGTACCGGTACGGAGGCAAAATTCTCCGGGATGCACATTGCCGGCAAAACCGGTACGACGGACAGCAACAAGGACCGTTACTTTGTCGGCTACACGCCGTATTATACGGCGGCGGTGTGGATCGGCTACGATACGCCCACGCATATTTCATGTTCGGGCAACCCTGCGGCGCAGCTTTGGAAAAAGGTGATGAAGGAGGCCCACAACGGCTTGCCCGACTGCAATTTCTCCGCGAAAAACGACGGAATGACCGCCGTGAAGGTATGCGAAAAGACGGGACTTCTGGCAGGTCCGGGCTGTTCAAGCACGCAGACGGTCTATGTCGCCAAGGGCAGTGTCCCCACGATGACCTGCGACGGGCATACGGGCGTGGAGATCTGCACGCAATCGCACCTGCTCGCCGGCGATCTCTGTCCGGAGGCACTTTGCGAAGAGGTCGGCGTCGTCAATCTCAGAGCGAACAATGTCTCGAAGTATCTCGGCGGCTATACACGCACGCTTTTCGGCAGTGAAGAGGGCGGTTTCACCCTGGCGGACGACAGTATGCGCCTTTTGTCCGACCTTGAACTCATGGGCATCTGCAAGCACGAGGACGAAGCGGTTTTGGTCGATGAAAACGGCAATCCGATCGAGCCCGTCGAAGATCCGGCTGCCCCCGCCGAGGAAAAGAAAACCGACAACAAGAGCGAAAATAAGAGCGAGAGTAAGAGTGATAGCAAGAGTGAGAAAAAGACCGACAGCAAGAGTGACAGTAAGAGTGATAGCAAGAGTGATAAAAAGCAATAAACTTCAAATCCCTCCGGTTAAAAACCGGAGGGATTTTCTTACCTCTTAACCTTCCCTACGAAATCCTCGTCATTGCGAGGCGCGCAGCGCCGTGGCAATCCGCATCTCCCGTTCCCTCTTTTGCCGATCCCGTAGGGGCGAACTGTGTTCGCCCGCAAAAGCAATGCGAAAATTTGGCGAGCACACGGGAGGAGCAAGCCCCTCCCCTACGAAGGTTCTATCCGAAATTCCCTCGTCCAAAGAACGGATTCCCACGGCAACTTCGTTGCCTCGGAATGACACATTTTTTTACACATCCAAATGTCTCGTCATTGCGAGGCGGCTTTGCCGCCGTGGCAATCCGCACCAACCTCCCTTGTCAAAGAAGTGCGTTAGAACCACCAACCTCCCTTGTAAAGGGAGGTGGCAAAATCGAAGATTTTGACGGAGGGATTCATTCTTCATTCTTCATTTTTCATTTTTCATTTTTCATTCTTTTCTCTCCCCCCGCACAACAGCGGTTGGATCTGTCTTCCCTCGACCGCCGCGGCGATCGTGTCGCCGAGCAGGGTGAAATCGGCAATGAGCGAGCGCGGTTTCCCGTAAGGATCGTCCTGCCCGAAGGGGACAAAATAAACACTTTTGCGCATGAGAAGCGACGCGATATTCTGTGCGCTTGCGCCGAGACCGTCGTTGGTGGCAAGCGCGATGACCAGCGGTTTTTCGTTGCGCAGGTGACCTTTGACCGCCATCGGCACGGTCGCATCCGTCATCCCCAGCGCGATCTTGGCGAGTGTGTTGCCCGTGCAGGGCGCGACGGCGATGCAGTCGCATTTTTCCTGCTCCGCCTCGATGATCGTGCGCACAGCGCGTCGTTTCGCGGCGGATTGCACACGCGCGAGAAATTGCTCCGCCTCGCCAAATCGCGTGGAAAGCGCGGCGGCATTTTCCGACAAAATCGGCACGACCTCATAGTTTGCGCAAAGTTTTTCATAGACATCCAGCACTTTTGCATGATTGCAAAACGAGCCGCAAAAAGCAAATCCGAGTTTCATTCCATCACCATTTCCCAATCAAATTACCTCTTTGCCTTCCCCTTGGGGGAAGGTGGCATTCGCGAAGCGAATGACGGATGAGGTTCTTACCTCTTAACCTCCCTTGTTAAAGGGAGGTGGATTTTCGCGAAGCGAAAAGACGGAGGGATTCCCGTCCCCTATCGC
>JAZUIU010000005.1:0-33100 GCA_045642405.1 Oscillospiraceae bacterium | reverse complement strand
GGGGTCAAAAAAAATCGAGGATAGCGTAAGCCCGATGATTTTTTTGGGTCCCGCAACAGGAGAAGGTGCTGAGCGAAGCGAAGCGGATGGGGTCGCCGCAAACCTCATCCACCGCAAGCGGTCCCCCTTCCCCTAAGGGGAAGGGTAAAAGATAGGGGATTTTACGGATTCCCACTCGGGAGGAGCAAGCGCCTCCCCCACGAATGTTCTATCCGGAATTCCCTCGTTCAAAGAACGGATTCCCACGGCAACTTCGTTGCCTCGGAATGACGAATGTTTTTACACATCTTAAATATTTCGTCATTGCGAGGCGCATCGCGCCGTGGTGATCCGCATGCCTTCTCCGGTGGGAGAAGGTGGCACGAGCGCAGCGAGTGACGGAGGGATTCCCGTTCCCTCTTTTGCCCTCGTGCGTCATCGCACAAGAATCCCCCCTGATGCTCGCTCCGCTCACATCTTCCCCCCTTTGACAAGGGGGGGTTATAAGCGCACCAACCTCCCTTGTTAAAGGGAGGTGGCACGAGCGCAGCGAGTGACGGAGGGATTCCCGTTCCCTCTTTTGCCCTCGTGCGTCATCGCACAAGAATCCCCCCTGAAAAATCAAAGATTTTTCTGTCCCCCCTTTGACAAGGGGGGTTAAGAACCACCAACCTCCCTCGTCATTGCGAGGCGCGCAGCGCCGTGGCAATCCGTCTTATACTATATAAATAAAGAGGAGCATCCGCTCCTCTTTATTATGATCACTGCATCAATCCGGCGATCAGATCGGTATAGGCGCCGGGATCTTCCAGCGGAAGTCCGGCGATCAAAAGTGCCTGATGATAGAGAATTTCGGCGTACATTTTCGCCTTGTCCGCATTCTCGCCGCGTGCCTTATCTATCGCCTGCACCGCATCATGTTCCACATTGAGTTCCAAAATGCGCTCTGCCTTAACCGGTGTCGGCATTTGCAGGCTCTTGAAATACTTTTCCATTTCAAAACTCAAGCCCTCGCCTGCCGTCATACAAACGGGATGCGTTTTCAGTCGGTGCGATACCTTGACTTCCTTGACCTTGTCGCCCAATGCGTCTTTGACGAAGTCCAGCAATTCTTTGTACTGCTCGTCCGCTTTTTCGTCTTTTTTCTCCTCACCGTCGAGGTCAAGGTCGCCGTCAAGGATGGAGCGGAATTCCTTGCCCCCGAATTCCCGAAGCATCTGCACCACAAATTCATCGCCGTCACCCGTGAGATAGAGCATCTCATACTTGTGCTCTTTGAGCAATTCCGTCTGCGGCAGACGGTCGATCACCGCCACATCTTCGCCCACGGCGTAATAGATGTATTTCTGCTCCTCCGTACAGCGATCCACATACTCCTGCAAAGTGGAGAGTTTCTGCTCAGTCGAGGAGTAGAACATCAAGAGATTTTGCAGCGTATCTTTGCGCTTGTCACCGCCCTCGGACGCAATGCCGTAGCCGATGGCTCTGCCGTAATTCGCGTAGAATTTTTCGTAGCCTTCGCGGTCATCCTTGCAGAATTTTGCAAGATCGGCGCAGATCTTCTTTTCGAGGTTGGCGGCGATCACCTGCAACTGACGGTCGTGCTGCAACAATTCGCGCGAAATGTTCAGATTGAGGTCCGGCGAATCGACCACGCCGCGCACGAAACGCAGATAATCGGGCAAAAGCGCCTCGCACTTGTCCATAATCATCACGCCGGCACTGTAAAGCTGCAAACCTTTTTGAAATTCCGCCGTGTTGAAATTAAACGGGCGCACGGACGGCACAAACATCAACGCTTTATAGGTCACATTCCCCTCGGCGGACACCGTGATGATGCGCTGGGGTTTATCGTATTCGTGCGCAATGCTTTGGTAGAATTTGGCGTACTCCTCATCCGTCACTTCACTGCGCTTGCGCTGCCAAAGCGGCACCATGGAGTTGACCGTCGTCCACTCGTCCACCGTCTCAAACTCGGGTTTTTCTTCGCTGCTGCCCTCTTTTTTCTTTTGTGTGGGCAAAAGCATCCGGATGGGATAGTGCAAAAAGTCCGAGTATTTCTTCACCAATTCGCGCAAACGATAGGTTTCCAGAAATTCGCTGTATTTTTCCTCGTCGGTGTCGTCCTTGACATACATCACGACATCCGTACCGACATCCTCTTTCCCGCACTCGGTGACCGTGTAGCCGTCTGCACCGTCGGACACCCAGCGGTAAGCCTGCGCCGTGCCGTATTTCTTCGTGGTCACCTCAATGCGTTTGGCGATCATAAAGGCGCTGTAAAATCCGACGCCGAACTGACCGATAATGTCCACATCGTCCGTTTTTTCATTTTCCTGCCGGAACTGATAGGAGCCGGAAGAGGCGATCACGCCGAGGTTGTTCTCCAAATCGTCCCGATCCATACCGATGCCGTTATCGGACACCGTGATCGTGCGCGCTTCCTTGTCCACGCGAAGCACGATCGCAAAATCTCCGCGGCTCTTGCCCACTTTTTCGTCCGTGAGCGAGAGGTAGCAGAGTTTATCCATCGCATCGGACGCGTTAGAGAGAATTTCGCGCAGAAAAATCTCCTTGTGCGTGTAAATCGAGTTGATCATCAAGTCCAAAAGGCGTTTGGACTCCGCCTTGAATTGTTTTTTTGCCATTTTGCGCATCTCCTTTGTGATTTTGCTCTATTATAACGCATTTACGCGCAAAATGTATTATGATTTTGTAAATTTTGTGAACAGGAACACCAAAAGCGTGATCACGAGCATCACCGCAAAAATGCCGAGCATCCCTTTGCCCGTCACGGACAATGCCGCGCGGAGCGCGGACATATCAATTTTACCGAACATCGCTTTTCCTCCTTACTTTGCAAGCAACTGCGGAATGAGATTTAAGATCATACCTCCGGCAAGCACCGAAGCGATCTGCCCTGCCACATTCGCGCCCACCGCGTGCATCAAAAGATGATTTTGGTTGTTCGCTTCCAAGCCGAGTTTCTGCACCACGCGCGCCGACATCGGGAACGCGGAAATCCCTGCCGCACCGACCATGGGATTGACCTTGTTTTTGCAAAACAAATTCAATATTTTGGCGAACATCACACCTGCCACGGTGTCAAACACGAAAGCGATCAAGCCCAGGCACATAATAATCAGCGTTTCCAATCGGACAAATGCCTCTGCACGCATACTGTATGAGATCGTGATACCGAGCAGAAGCGTGATCAGATTGGCAAGCGATTTTTGCGCCTCTTCGGAAAGGTTATTCAAAACGCCGCACTCGCGCAGCAAATTGCCGAACATCAAAAATCCGACCAGCGAAACGGACATCGGCGCAATAAACCCTGCGATTACGGTCACCATAATCGGAAATAAAATGCGCAACGCTTTGGATACATTTTTCGGGTTATACGGCATGGGCATGGCGCGTTCTTTCTTCGTCGTCACACATTTGATTGCCGCCGGCTGGATGATCGGCACAAGCGCCATATAACTGTATGCCGCAACAGCGATCGGACCGATATAGTTGGAATGCAGTACCTGCGAAACCAGGATGGAAGTCGGGCCGTCTGCCGCGCCGATGATACCGATGGATGCGGCATCTGCAAGCGGAAAACCGAGTAAAACCGCCAAAACCATCGTCATAAAAATGCCGAATTGCGCCGCCGCACCGAAGAGAAACATTTTCGGATTGGAAAGCAGCGGTCCGAAGTCGATCATCGCGCCGATCCCGATGAAAAGCAGCAGCGGCATCGCCTCCGACGCCTCGATCCCGATGTGGAACAGCCACTGCACGATGCCTTGCGTCGTGCCGACTCCCTCCACGACCTGATCCAATACGCCCGAAAACGGCAAGTTGACCAATATCGCGCCAAAGCCCATCGGTAAAAGCAATGCCGGCTCATATTCCTTGGCGATCGCAAGATAGATGAGTAATGCGCCTACGGCATACATCACGCCTTGCTGCCATGTCACCGCGCGAAATCCTTCCAATAAAAATTCCATCATGACCTCCTAAAAAAACAAAAAGACCTTTACCGCAGAGTGCTCCCTCTTCGGTAAAAGTCTTGCCCTTTTACGAAAAAGCCGGAGGCGACTGCCTCGTGATGACGACCTTTTCAACGCGGAAAGCGACGGGCTACTCCCTTTTCACAAGATGATTTTACTATACTATCTCCCGTTTGTCAACAAAAACGGCTCGGAACAGATCGTTTGGATCCGATATCTGAGCCGTTTTCAGATTTTCAATAAGTACTGCGTATTTTGGGAAAGTTGTTTTGCGGTCTGCTCACCCAAATGTTTGGTAATGACTTCCATCGCCATTGCGATGTTTGGAACGCGCTCCGTAAGATTGTGGCAATCGCTGATGAGAATTTGCGCATTGCCGTTTTTAACCGCCTGCAACGCCGCTTTGCGCGTTTGCCTGATCAAAAAGGACTCCGCGCTGATCTGCACGGGTATCGTCATATCATAGATACGATGCAAATACTTTTTCGGTGCAATGCTGAAATAGCGGTCAATGTGTGCGATCACGGGCGTCAACCCGTAAATGTTCATCAGTTCAAATAAGTCCGTGAAAAACTTGTCCGTCCAATCGTAAAAGGGTGGCTCAATCAAAAGGCAAGTCGTTCCCTCATAGCAGAGTTTTTCGATGCCATCCCAATCCTGCAAATTGGGATGCCATTCCACTTCCGCACCCAAAACCAGCTTCGGTATTTGACTGCGCTCTTGCTCCGGAAGCGAAATAATCTTTTCGCAAAGTTTACGATACGCTGCATCCCGGCGTTCCAAAAACTTGAAAATGGTTTCGTCCTTCCGATAATAATGCGGCGTAAGCGCAACCTCTGAAACGCCTTGCAGATGCTCCTGACGAAGCATCTGCAAGCTCATTTCCACTTGATTTGCGCCATCATCCATAGAAGGAAGGATATGCGTATGCAAATCGTTCATTTGTTTCCTCTACTTGACGAATCGTCCTTCTTTTCTTCCTTTGCTTTCTGCTCGCTTTCGGGATTATAAACATAATGCGAGTTATTGAAATAACCGCCGTACTTGTACCCGTATTTATAGCCATACTTATAGCCGTATTTATAGCCGTACTTGCCATAGCCATATTTACCGTAGCCATACTTGCCGTATCTGCCGTATTTTTTGTATTTGCTGTAACGGCTGTAATGCCCGTAGCGTCTACGATAACCGTAGTTGTCCATTTCGGAAGTGATGCCGTTGAGAACAAAACCGAGCACCTTTGCCTTTGCATAGGAAAGTTGCTGCATGGAATATGCCACTTCCAAACGGTCGGAGTGACCGCCGCGCACCACAAACAAAATACCGTCAATGTTGGGAGCCACAGTCACGGTATCAATAACGACATTGACCGGCGGCGTATCCAAAATGATATAATCGTAGGATTTGCGCAGAGTTTCCAACAATTCGCCCATCTTGACAGAACCGAGCAATTCAGACGGATTCGGGGGAATATTACCTGCCAGCATGACATCCAAACGGCTGTCGCCGTAGTGCAAAATTGCCTTCGGCAACAGGTTCTTATCAAGCAAAACATTGGTAAGACCGCAGGTCGCGTGCATCTGCAACAAACGCGCCAATTTCGGGCGGCGCAAGTCGCAGTCGATGATCAAAACGCGCTCGTCTGCCTGTGAAAAGGCGATTGCCAAGTTTGCCGCCGTGATACTTTTCCCTTCGCCCTGAAGAGACGAGGTGACGGCGATAATCTTGCAGTCGGAAACTTCCGCAAGGGCAAAACGCACATTGGTACGAAGTGTCTTATAGGATTCCTGGACAAAAAACTTGTTCTTGTTTTCTTCTGCGCTCAGCAAATTCATGCGGTCTGCCGCCAGGCGCAAAGCTTCACTTGTGGAGCGGCTTACTTTTTCGTCTTTCATTTCAAAAAGTTTCATTTCTTGCCACTCCCTTCCGTTTTTTCCTTATCTTCAGTTTTTGTTTCCTCGGGTTTTTTCTCCTCCGCCTCTGTCTCATGGATAAATTCGGGGATCTTACCCAAAATGGGCAATTCGGAAACATTTTCCAAATCCGCTTCGGTCAAAATACGCGTATCAAAAATCTGTTGCAAGGTCAAATAAGCAATGACCAAAACTGCGCCGATCATAGCGCCCACAAACGCGTTACGGGGCGGATTCGGAGAATAGGGATTTGTCGCAATGACTGCATCGTCGATCATCTTGGCGGAACTACCTACGATATACTCTTCGATCACATTCGGTGCAACCGTACCCAAAGCGTGTGCGACTTTGTACGCTTTCATCGGATCAGAGGAGGAAACATAGATCATAAAGAGTTCCGTATCTTCCACCTGCGACGCCGAAATCATACTGCGCAATTGCGATGTGGTAAGTCCGAGATCTTTCTCTTTGATCACGCGGCGCAGCACGGAGTCACTGTTGATGATCTTGATATAGGTACCGACAAGTTCCTTGGATGCAGAAATGTTACCGCTGGAAACGAAGTCGTTTGAATCGCTGTTTCTGCTGTTGTTCACATAGATCATCACGCTGGAGCGATACATCTTGGTAACAAAAACAGAGGAGTAAACAAATGTTCCGACGGCAAAGATCGCCGCCACAAGAGCAATCGCCCACCAACGATAGATCCATGTTTGGATCAATCGGCGAATGTCAATGTTGATTGCTTCGTCTGCGGGTTTATGGGCATTGGTACTATTGGTGTTATTGTTGAGATTTTCGTTCATTTTGATCTCCTGTCTGTTCTATTTCAATGAAAAAGCAGTTCTCAACGCTTCAAACTCATCGTAAAGTTTAAGCGTCTTGGCGTCATTTTCTTTTCTTGACGCCAAAACAAGTACAAAAGACTACTTTTCTACACTTCACCATATCTATGATATCACCAAAAAAAATAAAATGCAAGCGATATTTTTTCGTTTTTTTGTACCAAATATCTATAATTTTTTTGTGCGATTGCGCCAAATCGCCGCACACAACAACATGAAGAGGACACCTGCCGTCACGCCGCCGATATCCAGCCACACATCTGCGATCCGATCACCGCGCTCGGCAAAAATCTGAATGGTCTCATCCAAAAGCGCAACGCCGGCACCGATCGAGATCGCCGCCCAAAAAAGTCTCTGCTTTTTGCGCAAAAAAAGCAGCATGATCTGTGCGCCCAAAAAGGCAAATTCCGCAAAATGCGCCATCTTGCGCACCAGATGATCGGTGATATGCTCTTCCCATGCGGTGCCGTGGAAGATGCGCTGTAAAAACGCCACGATCCGCCCGCTTTCCGATGAGGACTCGGGGATAGAAACGCAGGAATGCCCCCAAATCCAAACCAGCGTAAAGACGAGCAAAGCGATCTGCAAAATGAGCCAAATTTTCTTTTTCCTATTATCGGTTTTCAATGTCAATTACCTCTAAGCAAGGCTGCCAATTCTCATCTAAAAATAAAACTTTGATCCGTACCTCTTTTGATCGCAGCAACGCATCTTCCCACGCCGCTTCGCCATGTTCGGACGGAGCAAGAAACTTTGTCTGCAACAAATGCCGACCGGTACTGTCAAAAACGGCAGCCACAATGCGGCTCGGGCAATCTTCCGCAAAAACGGTCAGTTTTCCGTCTGCGACCGATGCCGCTTGCGGCTCACGGAAGGTATAAAACGACAGATTTCCGTCGGCACTTGCTATCTTCGCCGAACCGTTCGGGACAGTGTAATAAATACAGCCGCCCGCTTTGATCACATCACTTGTCCCGGTTTGAAAAGGCTTGACGGTCGGTTGGATTTGCTCTGCCCATTTCTCGCCGTTGAAACCCCACACACCGCTCGCTTCTTTGAGATAAACTGCCGCCCAGAAATCGCGCAGCAGTTCCTGTTTCGTTGTCCCGAGCAGATCCACGATCATCTGCAAGGGATCGCCGCCGTATGCCTTATGATACGCCTCCAAAATATAGCGAAACAGCGTGTTGCCGGTCGGATCGCCGGTCTTTTGTGCATAGCGCGTGCGGATATACTGCCCGAAGAGATAACTGTTGGAATAATTATGCATCGCAACCTGCGAAGTGCTCTCATCAAAATAGGTCAAAGGAGAACCAAACTGGTAGTAACCTGCGCCGTAAGAGGCGCAATTAAACCATAAAATGCGTTGTCTGAGGCTATTGTTTTCCGCGCCGAAAAGCATGTGTTCCGCCGCCATGGAAAATGCCTCATTGAGATAAGTCGGCATACCGTTATAATAGGTTTTCCCTGTCAGCCGATAAGACTGCTCGATCAGATGCTGCATCTCATGAAACAATGTCGGATAGGCTTTGTCGACCTCGGAAAAAAGTTTTCTCTTGTCATTTCCCATAGTCGGGTAGGTATCAATATGGATGCAGTCCATACCAAATGAGGTGTTTTTAACCGAAAAATGGAAATTACCGGCATTTCCGCTCACCGGGTCCACCAGATTGCTCTCCTGAAAGTATCCGCCGTGATAGCCGCCGGAGTGAATATTGCCCGATGTTTTGGTATAGTCTTGATTGATGTCGTAGCAGAAAACGGCAAGTTTTCCATCTCCGTCCGCATCCAGCCAATCGCCGAAGGCATCGACCATACTGCCGCAGACATCATCAAACTTCATAGCGATGGCTTGGGCATTTTCAAGGCTGATCTTCAAGCCTGTCGCCGTTGTTTCATCGTTATTGCAGCCCCAAACGGTGCAATGCTCTCCCACGACCATACATTCCAACTGACGGGTTTTGCTTGCAACACCATCGACAATATTTTTGATGTCACCGACCTGATAGGAAACCGGTGTACCGCCCGATTGCGAGAAAAGGAGTTTTTCCCGTTTGCCCAAATATTCCGGCTCTTCAAAACGGGCAGACAAAATTTCATTGATCTCACCCGTCTCTTCATCATAAAAAATCTGACTGACTTCGGTGCGCACTGCCGAATCTGTTTCGCTCTGCGCATTGACTTCCCCGACATCTTCCTGCCACAAGGTTTCTGCGGTAAATGTGGAATTTCCCGCGCTTACCGTAGAAAGTGAAGTGTTGATCGCCATCATCACTTCCCCTGATACCGCACCGGAAGTATAGGGTTTTTTGTGAAGGGTAAGGGCGCTTGCCTGTGCGGTAGAGAGCAAAACCGTCAAAGTCAGCAACGCAACAATCACGGTTTGAAACCCTTTTCTTTTCATCCTACCACACCTTTTCTCAGTTTTGATAAACCGGGATGCCCCGATGATAAAAAGCGTTGCTTTGCATTCGTAAAGCAAACGCAAAAATGCGCTCCGCCAAAAGCAAAATTGTAACTTTGCTATCTTACTTTTGAAATATAAAGCCGCAGGATATTTCACCTGCGGCTTTGATTATTTGTTTGCGCAGAATTGCCGTCCGCTTACGATCCGAAACCCAACCAGTTGAAACCAACTGTACCGAGAAGGATCGTACCGGAACTCTTGGCAAAGAGTTCATTATGAATGTTGAGTTCATAAGTCATATCCGTGATGGTAAGGCTGCCGGTCTTCTTAACGAGAGCATAAACGCTTTCGATCTCTTGACTGTCAAGCAAAGCAGCCTTGATCGCATCGTTCAGTTCCATTTCAAAGGTAACTTTTCCGCCAACGACTTCTTTTTGAACGGGATCTTTGAGTGCCTGATCTTCAGCATCGACCTGGGTAAAGTCAACAGTAGTTGCCGTGGTCGTGACCGTAACGGAAAGGGTGAATGTATAGTTATTATCTTCATTCACCAATTCTTCCATATTGTCTTTGAAGAAATCATGCAAAGTGAAAATACCCGCCAACTGGCTTGCCGCTTGCGTTTCGACATCGCCTTTGGTTTTTTCTTCCTTATTGGTCTCGATACTTGTGGCACTGACATCTTCAAAAGCATAGTACTTGCCATCGCTGTCTGTACGCTTGATGGGCATCCAACCGCCGTTTGTGCCGGTGAAAGACGGTGTAAGTGTTATCGAAGAAGTGATCAAATCGCCGTAGAACTTGCCTTCACCGCCGATGATCGCGCCGCTATTGAGCGTCAAACTCTTGACCTTGAGCGTTTTCCCGTTCAGATCCAGCATTTTGCCGTCGCTGAGTACCAAATCCGTAGTGGGCGCATCCAAATCCTCTGTCACCTGATAGGCGGCGTCTTTTGCAAGTTGATCCAAAATCGTTTGAAAATCTTCGCCGGCGGTATCCAACGCCGTCACGGTAACAGAAGTCTTGCCGCCAAACGCGGTCTTTACCCAAAGGGTATTGCTGCCGACCTGCAAGCCGCCATCGGTCAAGGCGCTTGTACAAGCCTCGTTGGTATAGAGTGTAAAGTCGGTGACCGCTTCGCCGCCGACACCGTAAGTTTCGGAAAGAGAGATCGTTTCCTCCACTTGGGCAACTGTAGCGCTCTTGCTCAGTTCGGTATCATCATAAGTGGCCGTGACCGCAGAGGGGAAATAGGTCAAGGACATCATATACTGTGCCATAACAGCAGGATCTTCATTTGTCACATAAGACTTGCACTTTGTTATGCCGTACAGTGTCTGCGATTTTAAACTGTTCAATGCCTCAACCGAAATATGGTTTTTCAAATCGGTTACAGATATTGCCTGCTGAGGTGTTAAATAGAGTTTCAGCAAAATATCTCCCTTTTCCAATTCAACAGCTTCATCGCTTGCAAAACTTGCTCTGAGAACATTGCGCCCGCTACCCGAAAGAGTGTTGACTGTTAAAGCACCCACATCCGAAATTGCCTTTTTCGAAGCCACTGTAGCGATGCTAAAGTAGGCGGGATCAAAAGAAATATCGAACTGATCTGCCGTAAGCAAAACGCTGCTTTGCGGAACGAGCAATAACTCCAAAGTCATATCAGTACTCACAGTATCGTTGGAAATAACTGTTTCCACTTGAGTGTCCGCATTGATGGCTCTAAATACGACATTAACACTCAAATCGTTGAAACTATACGACACAGCCGGAAAAATATCCTCATCTGCGAATGCCACAGTTGACAAACCAAGGCAAAGGATGAACGCCAAAATTAAGGTGACAAAAGATTTCTTTTTCGTATTCATGCTTTTCCCCCCAAAAACTCAAACATTAAAACTCGCGAAGCTCGACACTGCACTGCAATATCCATGAAGCATCTCTAGAGTCAACTTCCTCATCCTCATTCACATCGGCTGCAAGCAATTGTACATCAGAAAAAGTGCGCGCTTCAACACTATATTGCAATACCCATGAAGCATCTCTGGAATCAACTTCCTCATCCTCGTTCACATCGCCGAGGATATAGGGTGCCGGCTCAAAATAAGTGAAAGACGCTACCTCGGTCAAACTCTTAATGCCCGATGTCGCATTGCTGGAAAGGAAAATACGGTAGGTCCCGTCTTTTGTCAACGCATTGGGATAAACCGTAACCGTCATGCCGTCACTGCCGGCCTGCACCTGATCGATATACTGCAAGTTGCTCTCGGTAGGGATCTCAGCCTCTTCACCGACAAGCAGAAATACAGCATAATATTTGCCTTCTTCCGCTGCAGAATAGGTAACTTCGACCTTCTCCGCCAAAGGATAGAACGCATCTTCTGCCGTTACTGCGGCATCCTCTGCGTCAAGCATCGTAGCGGTAATGTCACTATGTGTCGTCACATTCATCATACCGCAAACTTTCGGCGTGTTCGCCGCCCATGCACTCACGCAAAGAAGTGCCAGCATAATGCCGCAAAGTAAAAGTGTTTTCCCGGTTTTTTTCATTTTGATTCTCCTAATCGTTGTAATGGTGTGCCAAAGTGTAAAACCACATCGTTAAAAATTACGAATCAAACCAGTTTTCATCCCAGTTGACGCCTGCCGTTCCGTGAAGATCGGACTTCGTGATGGCGTCCTGAGAGGCAAAAACGGTTGCTTCGGCGCAAGGAGCCTCATACACTTTCTTTTCCATTTTCGCATTCCTCGTATCTCTCATAAAATTTACAAATGTATCCGGTAATGCCGCGTTTGCGTCAAATGACGACCCTTATGGGCATACCTCTACTATCACGGTGTCATTTTACCATAACCGGCGAAAAAACGCAAGCATAAGTTTTAAAAATCTTAACAAAAATTTAACATATTTTTTGTGCATTTTGTCAACAAAACGCCTATTTTGTGGTAGGTTTTCCAATTTGCACAAATTATTGTATTCTCTTCTTTTTTTACCGCATAGTTCAGCCTATTCATCCAGTTTGAGAACGGCAAGAAACGCTTCGGTCGGCACTTGCACCGTGCCGAGACTGCGCATTTTCTTTTTGCCCTCTTTTTGCTTTTCAAGCAATTTCTTCTTGCGCGTGATATCGCCGCCGTAGCACTTTGCCAAAACATCCTTGCGCATGGCTTTGACGGTCTCGCGTGCGATGATCCTGCCGCCGATCGCCGCCTGGATCGGCACTTCAAACAGTTGACGCGGAATGTTATCTTTGAGTTTCTCGCAGAGTTTCCGGGCGCGGGCGTATGCCTTATCCTTATGTGCGATGAAGGAAAGTGCATCCACCTGATCTCCGTTGAGCAGCACATCCACCTTGACCAACTCGCTCTCGCGGTAATCGGAAAGTTCATAGTCCAGCGACGCATAGCCCTTGGTATTGGCTTTGAGCGCATCGAAAAAGTCATAGATGATCTCGTTGAGCGGCATCTGATAGTGCATCTCCACCAAAAAAGTATCGAGATACTGCATATCTTTGAATTCACCGCGTCGTTCCTGGCACATCGGCATGATATTGCCGACATAGTCCGGCGGCGTGACGATCGTCACCTTGACATACGGCTCTTCCGCGTGGGCGATCACCGCCGTATCGGGATAGTTGTGCGGATTGTCCACCTTGACCATCGAGCCGTCCGTCTTATAGACATGATAAATGACCGAGGGAAGCGTGGTAACAAGATCAAGATCGAATTCGCGCTCGAGCCGCTCCTGCACCACTTCCATGTGGAGCATACCCAAAAAACCGCAGCGGAAGCCGAAGCCGAGTGCCACTGAAGATTCCGGCTCAAAGGTAAGACTTGCATCGTTGAGTTGAAGTTTTTCGAGTGCGTCGCGCAAATCGGGATATTTGCTGCCGTCTTCCGTATAGATACCGCAGTAGACCATGGAACGCACCTTGCGATAGCCGGGAAGCGGCTCGGCGCAGGGGGTATGCGCATCGGTCACCGTGTCGCCGATGCGTGTTTCATGCACATCCTTGATACTGGCGGTAAAATAGCCGACCTGACCGGCACGCAGTTCGCCCGTTGCTTCCAGTCCGAGCGGACGCATCACGCCGCACTCCAATATTTTATAGGTAGCACCCGTCGCCATCAGTTTGATCTCCTGACCGGCGCGCATCGTGCCGTCCATCAGCCTGAAATACACCACAACACCGCGATAGGCATCGTAAAAACTGTCGAAAATCAAGCCACGCAACGGAGCCGCCGCATCGCCTTTGGGTGCAGGCAAATTCTGCACGATATCTTCCAAAACCGCCTCGATATTGATGCCGAGTTTGGCGGATATCTCGGGTGCATCCTCTGCCGGCAAGGCTAAAATATCCTCAATCTCCTGCTTGACGCGCTTGGGATCTGCCGCCGGAAGATCGATCTTATTGAGTACCGGACGGATCTCCAGATCGTGTTCCATCGCCAGATAGGTATTTGCCAGCGTCTGCGCTTCAATCCCCTGTGAGGCGTCGACGATCAAAACCGCGCCGTCGCAAGCCGCAAGGGAACGGGAGACTTCATAGTTGAAGTCCACATGGCCCGGAGTGTCGATCAGATTGAGCGTATAGGTCTCACCGTCCTGCGCTTTATAGTCAAAGGTGACGGCGCGTGCTTTGATCGTGATACCGCGCTCACGCTCAAGGTCCATATTATCCAAAATCTGATCTTCCATTTCACGCGCCGAGACGGCATTGCACTTTTCAAGCAAGCGGTCGGCGAGCGTGGATTTGCCGTGATCAATATGGGCAACGATCGAAAAATTGCGTATGTTTTCCTGTTTCATTTTCTGCCTCCGTCGGCATTTTCCAGCCATTCATTCGTGCGCATTTCCACGCCGTGCAGCACTTGCGCCGTACTTTGCACAAGTCCCGGATAGCGTTTGGTCAACGCGCTGTCTTCCATTGTAGGCATCTTCCCCTCTTGCTTTTGCAGCACCAGGGTAAACTCCACTTTATCCGCCTGCATCCCTGCCTCTACCGCGCCTGCGGCAAACGGCTCTTGCGAAAGCGAAAAGTATTGTTCATTGCCGCCGCCCGCTTTATGCAAAATGCGGCAAAGCTGGTAGATCGCACCGCTGAGATAACGCCCTGCGGCACCGATCGCATCCTGATTACCGATTTTGGCGAGCAGTTCAAAAAGGAAATTGTTTGCATTGACAACGCGCCTGCGTTCGGAAGCGGCAACCGCTTCACTGTGCAAACCGTCCTTTCCCTCTTGAAAATAAAGGACTTCTTCCGCCTCGATCGTCACGCCGTCACGCGAAAGTGTGCGTCCGAGCATATAGTCCGCCGATGCGTGATAATAGTCACAGGCGCGGCGCACAAATGCCAGCCCCGGCTCGCGTACACCTTTTTCATAATGCGATAAAAGTGCCTGTGAAACACCCAGGTCGGCTGCCGCCTGCCGCTGCGATATTCCTTTGTCCTTGCGGAGCAATGCCAATGTCCGTGCATAATCCTGATTCATCTTTCTATCCTCCGAAAAAATACCGGAAGTATAGTATATCGAAAACTATACGGTTTGTAAATACCCATTTTATAAAAAAATACGGAGTGCAAAATCTGCACTCCGCAAAAGAGAGGAAGGAAAAATACGGCAACAGCCTACGCTCCGAGCAAAAGGCACAAAAGCCAGATCAAAGAGACGCCGCAAGCGCCGATGATCGCCCACAAAAGCGCCGTGTTGCGCGGCAAACGGTTTTCCCGTTTGTGCAGGTAGTTTCGGCAGATTTTCAATGCCTCATCCACCAGCTTATCCTCCGTCACGGCGTCTTTTTGCGCGTTTTTTTCACGCACGATAAAAATCGCCTGCTCGAACAGTTTGCCGTCCGGCGATTCCACCACGATCACGCGTCGGGACAGTCCTTTCACCATAGCGCATCTCTCCTTTTGCACGGATAGGAAAAGTATAACCGCTTTGCCGAAATCTTATACTTTCTGCGCCGTATCTTCGTGAAGCGCCAGTACCAATACACCGCGATCATCCACCGTTCCCCGATGCTCATAACTGTCCGCCAGAATTGCCGCCGCGAGCGACTGCGGATCGTCTCCCGACCATCCGGCAAGCAGATTTTGCAGCCATTCGTCGTCCGTTTCATCGGCGACGCCGTCCGTCACCATAACGAAAATCATGCCGTCCGACAGGCAAAACGGCGTTGCTTCCGGTGCGGTATTTTCGCCTTGCAACCCGATCGGCAGGCAAGAGCAGGTCATGCGCCGCACCCGACCGCCGTTTTTGAGATAAGACGGTGCCGCACCGTATTTGTATAAGGTCGCATCCCCGTTTTGCAAAGACAGATGCAAAAGATCAATCGTGGTAAAGCCGTTTCCCTGTTCCTGGCGCACGGTGAGTGCGCCGCACAAAGTGCGCAGGGAGAGTTCCGGCGGAATGCCGCTTTTGAGAAAGCGTTCCAAAAGCCGTACGGCAAGCGAAGATTCCCTTCTTGCCGCCTCACCGCTTCCCATTCCGTCCGCCAGCACAACACACAATGCACCCGTGTCCGTCTGAAACGAGCCGACGCTGTCTCCGCTGACCGTCTCCCCCGTCTTGGGGCAAAGTGCCGAGCCGAGGTGATAGGTCATACGCATATCCCTGTGTACCACGCTTCCCTCCGCTTCTGCCGCGGCACGCAAAATCGTACTTGCCCGGGCATAGGATGCCGCCGCGTAAGTTGCCGCTTTCTCATCGTTCGCCCGACACTCCCTGCGCAGACGGTAGGCATTCAATTCCTCGTTGACCAACTGCAAAAAGCGTGGAAAATGCGCACAGCGGTCAATGAAATAAGACGGAAATTCTTCTCCCGTGCCTTCTCCCGAGGCAAGTAGTTGCTGTATGGCATCATTGAGCGCCGTTTGCGTCCGGTCGTAATCCCGTCCCCAGCAGATATCGTTCATGGCGCATTTTTGGCAGAGTTTATCCGCCGTGCGCGTAAAAATGACATTGGGGTTTTCCGGCGGCTGATGCTCTGTGCGGGAAACGCTCTCATAAAGTTCGCGCAATGCCGCCGCCGCTTGCTCCAAGCGGTTTTTCATCGTCATCAAAGGTGTCTGCTCCGACTCTTTTTCCCGTGCGGCGATCCGCCTGCCGGCAAACCATTTTTGCGGCAACAGCAAAAATGCCAAAACTGCCGCCGTGCTTTCGCAGATCGTCACCACGCCCTGTTGTACGCCGAGCGGAAGTGTGAGCAAAGCGACCGGCAACAAATACGCAACGCCCGCTTTGAGGCGGTTGCCGTGCCGCTGTCTGCTCGCCGCAAGCGCGCCCAAACCGTAAAGTGCGGTATGAAAAAAGGTCGTCTCGCTCGCCAGACAATCCATACAAAGCCCAACGCCCAATCCGCCGACTGCCGCAGAAGCACTGTCGCCGTCAAAGGCGAGCAAAAGCGTCAGCAACACCGCGGCGATCCGCCCGGGTGAAAAACCGTTGCCGAAGGTAAACGATGCCAACGCCGTCAATGCGCTGACCAACACAATCAGTCCTCCGATGCCTTTCCCGTGCTCCGCCCGGGAAAAGGCGGCGCGATACCAAAATGCGCACAATGCACTGATCCCTGCCGAGAAAAAGCAGGAGGCAACGGAAACATTGCCGCCGAGTACATAGGCAAATTCAACCGCGAGATGTACCGATGCCGTCAGCAGCGGCAAATAGAGCGGTTTTTGCGTGAATTTCTGCCCCGAAAAGGCGTGATTGGCGGCAAAAAGCAATGTTCCGATCGCCATGGCGCGCAGTCCGTGTGAAAAATCCAGAAAGAGCCACGCGCCGAAAAATCCGCCGCATAGTGCCGCCGCTCCCTCCACTTCACCGCCTGCCGCCGCAAAAAAGCCGACGGCAAACGGCACATAACCGCCGAACATACGCGCGGCGCACAGGATCGCGCCGAAGAGAAAGCGCACAAAACACGCTCCGATCCTGTTCCACTTGATTTTCGGCAAAATAGCATCTTTGCTCTGCACGACTTGTCCACCTTCCCCTTTGTTTTTCTTTATTGTAACGGGACAAAGGCAAAAAGCGCGTCGTGTTTCGCCGAAGAAAAAAAGAAAACATAAGCAAATTTGCCTATGTTTCCCGATAATCACCGATAATCTGCAATTTTTTCCGTCCTTTCAACACTTTGGCGTATCTCCCCGATTTTCTTTTTTCCCGATGCAACATATTTTCCCGTCCCTTTGCGTATGTTTGTCCAAGAGGTGTTTTGCTATGCAACAGAAAAAAACGGCTTTTCGCGCGGCAGTTTCCCTTGTTTTGGTCTTTGGTACGATCACAACACTTTGCATTGCCGCCAGAGCAAATTCCATCCGCGAAGTTGCCGCACAGATGAAAACCGATCTTTCTTTTCCGCTCGCACTGGTGCGCTCGGAACTCGGCGTGTGGGGAAACCGCTCCGACCTTTCGCCGCTTTCCGCTCTCGCTGTCCGGCAAGCGCCGATCTTATCACAATATGCCGATCCTCTTCCGCTTCCTTCCGCAAAAAAGGAGATGGAAAATCACGCGGAGCCCACAAAAGCGCACGATGAAACCGCACCGCAGATCGTCGAAACGACGACCGTACGCGACAACGGCGTTCCCTCGCAAACTTTGCGCCCTTCCGCCTCGCGAGACGGCAATCTATGGGGCAATGTTTATTGCAACAACAGTTCTTCGCGCAAAATCGAGTCCGGTTGGTTTGACGGTACATTTGCCGCAACATACAACGAAACCGCCGCGCCGCAGGTGCTGATCGTCCATACGCACGCCACCGAATCGTACACATTGCCGAGCGATGAACACTATGAAGAAACCGACAATCGCCGCACGCTCGACAACAACTATAATATGATCGCCATCGGGGAAGAGATCGCGCAAACGCTTTCCTCTTACGGCATCGGTGTCATTCACGACTGCACGCTCCACGATTATCCGAGTTATTCCGGCTCTTATAACCGTTCGCTCGAAACGATCGAAAAGGCAAAGCAGCGTTATCCGAGCATCGCCTTTGTGCTGGATGTCCACCGCGATGCCGTCAGCGACAGCCGCGGCACACCGTATAAACTGCTTTGCGAGGAAAATCCGAATGCCGCGCAGATGGAATTTGTCATCGGCACGGACGGCGGCGGTGCCAAACACGATCTATGGCGTGAAAATCTGAAATTGGCTTGCGCCGTACAACAAACGATCAGCGAACAGTACCCGACTTTGATGCGCCCCATCGTTTTACGCAACTCGCGCTACAATCAGCACGCAACGCTCGGCTCTCTTCTTCTGGAAGTCGGTGCGGCAGGCAACTCCTTTGAAGAAGCGCGCAATGCCGCGCGTATTTTTGCCGAAGGCTTTGCCAAAACGATAAAAAAATAAGAGGAGTCAACCGACTTCTCTTATTTTTTGGCTTCTTCCAGATCCTGCGCGATCTGCGCTTTCAGCGCGGCAACGGACTCAAATTTTATCTCGTCGCGCAGGCGTCGCACAAATTCAATGCGCAGCTTCTGCCCGTAAAGATCCCCCGTGTAGTCCGGCAAGAAACTTTCCACACTCACGCAGTCTCCGTCTACCGTCGGATTGCTTCCGACATTGGTTACCGCTGCATATACTGCTCCGCTTTCCAAAATCGCCCGTGTGGCATATACGCCGTCTTTGGGTATGAGTTTTTCGCTTGCCACGGAGAGATTTGCCGTCGGGAACAGTTCTTTTCTCCCCCTGCCTTTTCCGTGGATCACTTCGCCGCCGAGCGTATAACGATAGCCCAAAAATTTTTGTGCCGTCTCCACATCGCCTTCTTGGAGCAAGGTGCGGATATGACGGGAACTGACGGCAACGCCTTCTTGATAAACGCAGGGAATGATATCACAACCGATGCCGTGTTCTTTGCAAAATTCCCGCAATTTTTCGGGTGTACCCTCGTTGCGGTAACCAAAGCGATAATCGTGTCCTGCCACCAGATGAACGGCTTCGTACCGTTCGATCAGTTGATGTAAAAAATCCTGCCACGGCATCTTCTGCACCGCTTCGTCAAACGGCAGTGCGATCACTTCCGCACCGTACTGTGTGCGGATACGGTCATAGCGCTCGCGCACCGTAGTGAGAAGCGGTACGGTTTCGCCCGTTACAAACGCCTTCGGTGCAATTTGAAAAGTAAATACCAATGCGCGGCATGAAAGTTCCTTTGCGCGCGCCGTCGTCCTTTCGATCAACGCCGCATGTCCGAGATGTACCCCGTCAAAAAAGCCAAGGGCAATCACGCTCGGGTTTGTCATAGTCATCCATCCTTATCCAAGCGCAGGTGCGCTGAAAAAATTGCGTATTGAAGTCAAAACGCCGTCTTTTGCTTCGGAAAGTGCCAAAAATGTGCCGTTTTGCGCATAAACGCGATAAATGCCGTCTGCAACGGCAGCCGATATCGGGTTGCCGCAACGACAGCGTCTCTCCTGCTCCGCATTTTCGATCGTATAAGTCGCGTAAGTACGAAACAGGTGATCGACCGCCGACAAACATGCTTCTCCGTCTTCCACCGCCTGTGTCAGCGAAATCGCCTCATTAACGGAAAAGCCCGAAGCCATCGTGCGGCGCAAAGATGCCATCGCGCCGCCGCAACCGAGTGCCGCGCCGATATCGTGGCAAAGGGTGCGAATGTAGGTGCCTTTGGAGCAAAGCACGCGCAATGCAACGCAGTTTTTTTCGTCACACGGCAAAAGTTCCAACTCGTAAACCGTGATCTTGCGCGCTTTTCGCTCCACTTCTTTGCCCTGACGCGCCAGATCGCAAAGTTTCTTTCCGCCTATCTTGATCGCGGAATACATCGGCGGGATCTGTTCGATCTCACCGAGAAACTGCGGCAAAACGGCACGGACATCTGCTTGCTCCACCGTCACGGCGCAAGTGCTCAAAACCTCACCTGTGGTATCCTGCGTGTCGGTGGTGATGCCGAGTTGCAAGACAGCAAAATATTCCTTCTTGCCGTCTTCCGCAAAGGGGATCGCCTTAGTCGCCTGTCCGACAAAAACGGGCAAAACGCCGGTCGCCATCGGATCGAGCGTTCCGGCGTGTCCCACACGCTTTTCGTGCATCACGCCGCGCAATTTTGCACAGACATCCATGCTGGTCCAGCCTGCCGGTTTATCTATGATCACAAATCCGTCAGGCATTTGCTTGTTCCTCTTTTATGGCGCGTGCGATCGCCTCTAAAATCTTCTTTTCCGCTTCATCGGCATCGTGCGTATGCACGATACAACCTGATGCGGCACGATGTCCTCCGCCGCCGAGATAAGAGCAAGCCAAAGTCGCATTTACGCGTGCTCCGCAACGCAATGAAATTTTCCAGCCCTCATCGCTCTCTCGCATCATCACCGAGCAGTCCGTTCCCTCGATCACGCCGCCGAGAGAAGCAACATCTTCGGCATCGCTCTCTTTGAGATTGAGTTCCTTTGTCAAAGAAAGCGGGAACTGCATCACAACGATACGACCTTGGTCGTAGAATTTCATGCCGCCGTAAAGCGCATTTTCCAGCGCCAATCGCTTTTGGGACTTGGTGCGGAAGTAGAGTTTGTTCGCGCTTCGGAAATCAATCCCCGTCGCGATCAGATCTGCCGCCACGCGATGCGTCTGCGCCGTGACATTGGAATAGACAAAACAACCGGTATCCGTAGAAACCGCAATATAAAGCGGCAACGCCACCTCTTTTGTCAATACGCCGAACTCCTCCGCCAAAGCGCAGAGGATCTCGCCGCAGGCGGCGGCAGATGCGTCCACCAAACTCTCTTTGCCGAACTGTTCATAACTCGGATGGTGGTCGATCGCCAAATCCACCTTGTCTTTCAAATCATCCGTGCCTTTTGGAAACAGGCTCAACGCCGCGATATCCACGCTCACCACCGTATCATAGTGATAATCTGTATCCGCATCATACGGTGCAATCACGGGAAGATAACGATCCGTCACCTCGGGATTGTGCAAAACGCCTGCCGTTTTCCCGTTTGCGCGCAAAAGAGCGCACAGTGCCGCCGCACAGCCGATCGTATCTCCGTCGGGACGACGGTGCGTTAAAATGAGATAGCGGTCATGTTTGCGCAGAAATTCTGCCGTTTCTTTGATCGTCATGCTTCTTCCTCCGGCTTCTGTTCGGCGTTTGCCTTGCGCAAAAGTTCCAGAATATGTGCGCCGTATTCGATCGAATCGTCTGCGACAAACTGCAATTCCGGCGTGTAACGAAGACGCAAAGCATTCCCCAGCGCACGGCGCAAAAATCCGCCGGCGCTTTTTAAGCCCTTAATCACATCTTTTTCCTGCGTCTTATCCAGCACGCTGACATAGACGCGTGCATAGCGAAGATCGGGTGTGGTGTCCACATGCGTGATCGTCACCATACCGCCTTGTACACGAGGGTCTTTCAGCGTGCGGAAACTCGCACTCAATTCCTTTTGAATTTCTTCGTTGACACGGCTGATTCGGTTACTTGCCATCGCCGTTTCCTCCTTTTGTCAAAACTGCGGAGCAGGCAGATCGCCCACCCCGCAGTATCGGTTTTATTCCTCGATCTGTTCCATGACATAGCATTCCACGATGTCGCCGACCTTGATATCGTTGTACTTTTCGATGCTCAAACCGCACTCGTAGCCGCTTTGGACTTCCTTCACGGAATCCTTGAAACGCTGCAAGGAGGCAAGTTGACCTTCATGCACCACGATACCGTCACGCACGATACGCACATCGCAGACGCGTTGGATCTTACCGTCTGTCACATAGCACCCTGCCACCGTACCGACGGAAGAGACCTTGTAGGTCTGACGGATCTCGGCATGACCGATGACCGATTCGCGGAATTTCGGCGCAAGCATACCCTTCATGGCGTCTTCGGTCTCATTGGTCGCATCGTAGATCACGCGGTACATCCGCATATCCACATGACTGCGCGCCGCACTTTCGCGTGCCACGGCATCGGGACGGACATTAAATCCGACAATGATCGCGTTGGATGTTGCGGCAAGCATGACATCGCTTTCGTTGATCGCGCCGACTGCGCCGTGAATGACGCGCACACGGACTTCCTCGTTGGAAAGTTTTTCCAGCGACGCCTTCACCGCTTCGACCGAGCCCATCACATCCGCCTTAACGATGATGTTGAAATTCTTCATCTCGCCGGCTTGGATCTGATCGAACAGATCCTCCAAAGAAACTTTGGTGACAGGTGCGTTTGCTTTTTGCTTCTCTTCCGCCTTGCGCTGTTCCACCAATTCGCGTGCCAAACGCTCGTCGGCAACGGCGTTGAAGTGTGCGCCGGCTTCCGGCACTTCGCCAAGTCCCATGATCTCGACCGGAACGGAAGGACCTGCCTCTTGCAGACGCTGTCCCTTATCGTTCATCATCTGACGGACACGGCCGACGGCTGTACCGGCAATGATGATGTCGCCGTGATGAAGTGTACCGTTTTGCACCAAAAGCGTGGCGATCGGACCACGGCCTTTATCCAAACGGGCTTCGACCACTGCACCGGAAGCGGCGCGGTTGGGATTTGCTTTCAGTTCCCCGACTTCGGCGGTCAATGCGACCATTTCAAGCAGTTTATCCACGCCCATACCGGTCTTTGCGGAGATCGGGCATACGATCGTATCGCCGCCCCAATCTTCGGCAAGCAGTTCGTATTCGGTCAACTGCTGCTTGACGCGCTCGGGATTGGCGTCGGGTTTATCCATTTTATTGATTGCCACGATGATGGGGATATTTGCGGCTTTTGCGTGGTTGATTGATTCCACGGTCTGCGGCTTGATGCCGTCTTCCGCCGCAACGACCAAAATGGCAATATCCGTGATCATCGCACCGCGGGCACGCATGGAGGTAAACGCCTCATGGCCCGGCGTATCCAAAAAGGTGATGGGTTTGCCGTTGATCTGCACCTGATAGGCGCCGATGTGCTGTGTGATGCCGCCTGCTTCACCGGAGGCAACGGAAGCACTGCGGATATAGTCCAAAAGAGAAGTCTTACCGTGGTCAACGTGTCCCATAACCACCACGACAGGTGCGCGTAATTGCAGATCTTCTTCACTGTCTTCGTGATCGTCGATGAGTTTTTCTTCAATCGTCACAACGACTTCTTTTTCCACCTTGCATCCGAGTTCCTCGGCGATAATGGCAGCGGTATCGAAGTCGATGATCTCGGAAAGCGACGCCATCACGCCGTTTTTCATCAGGCATTTGACCACTTCCGCACCCGTCTTCTTCATACGGGACGCAAGCTCGGAAACAGAGATCTCATCGGGGATCTCCACTTTAAGCGGCGTTTTTTTGATGATCTCCAACTGCAAGCGGCGCATCTTTTCCGCCTCTTCCTGCTTGCGCTTGTTGGAGAAGGTCATCTGCTGTTTGCCACGGTTTTTACCGCTGTTGCGGAATTTTTCCTTGTTGCTCTGCTCCATGCGCTTGCCGCCGCTGCGCTCCGCCATATCCTGCAAACGCTCGTCATATTTATCAAGGTTGACATTGGTGGCTTTGCGTGTATCGACGATCTTCTTCTCCGGCACACGGGAAACATGGACCGGTTTTTCGGCAGGCTTCTGTGCAGGTGCTTTTTCGGCAGGTTTTGCTTCGCTTTTTTCTGCCTTGGGCGCGGATTTTTCCGCTTTTGCAGGCTTCTTTTCTTCTTTTGCAGGCGCTTCTTCTTTCTTCGTTTCCTCATGGTAGGTATCCACATAGATACTCTCCATGCTCGCCTGATTTTTGCTCGTCAGGCAGTCGAAAATAACAGAAAGTTCCGCTTCCTCCACCGCTTGTGCCGGTCCTTTCGTCACCCCTGCGTATTCTTCCAAAATCGCAGAGATCTCCTTACCGGTTAAACCGAAATCTTTTGCGACATCGCGCACTTTTGTTTTTGTTGCTGCAACTGCCACTATCAAAACCTCCCTGTGTTATCTGTCCGTTTGACCGTCTTGTGAGAACCTTTGCCCTTTTTCACCGGGCGTGCCGCCGCATAGCGACTTCTCGCGTCTTGCTTTTGCGCATTTCGCTTTGCTTTCATACGCTCACTTGCACTTCTGTGCGGACGGCTTGCGCTTCGCTTCACGGTTTCTTTTTTGTCTTCGCTCTGCGGCGAAGCGGCAATGGATTCTTCTTTCTTTTTTGCGGCCTTATATTTTCCGGACCGCACATTTTTCTCATGCTGTATCTTTTCGCGCTTGCGCTCGGCAAAACGCGCCGCTTTCACGCGAAGCCGCTCCGCCGTTTCACCGTATTTCGCTTCATCCTGCTCCGCCAATCGCTCGGCAATGGTCTTGGCAAACCCTATGTCGGTAACCGCCGCCATTGCGCAGGATGTTCTGCCCAACGCACTGCCGAGTTCGTCTTTGGTACAGGGCAGGCGAAGCAAAGGGCAAGCCCCCGACTCGGAAAAATGACGCGCACGGCGAAAACTGTTATCCGCGGCATCGGATGCCAGCACCAAAAGGCGTGCCGCCTTTGCCCGTGTCGCCGCCGCCGTCGGCTCTTCTCCGATTTCGACCGTCCCTGCGCGATGCGCAAGTCCGAGTAGTCCCAATACTTTATCCACCTTGCTTCATCTCCCCTTCCAGGGCATCGTAAACCGTTTCGGGGATCGCCGTTTCCAAGGCGCGCTCCAATGCGCGTGATTTGCGTGCTTTTTGCAAGCATTCCAATGCATTGCAAACATATGCGCCCCGTCCGGATGCTTTTCCGGTGAAATCCAGAGAAATCGCTCCTTCCGGAGACTTTACCACGCGCAGTAAACTGCGTTTTTCTTTCATCTCACGACAGCCCACGCATTGGCGCTGCGGAATTTTCTTCACTTTTTGCATCGGTGTGCTGCCGCCTTTCCGAAAAATTACTGTTCGCTCTCGTCGTGATACGACTGCGGTTTGATGTCGATCTTATAGCCGACCAAACGCGCCGCCAAACGGGCGTTTTGTCCCTCCTTGCCGATGGCAAGAGAAAGTTGATCGTCCGGCACGATGACACGGCAGGCTTTGCCTTCATCCGCGATCCACACATCCACCACATCAGCCGGTGCCAATGCCGCGGCAATATACGCGGCAGGATCTTCGCTGTACTTCACAATGTCGATCTTCTCGCCGCGCAGTTCTTCTACGATCTTCTCCACGCGCATACCGTGCTGACCGACGCAAGCGCCGATCGGATCGACCGCAGGATCGTGGCTTTCCACCGCCATTTTGGTGCGGCTGCCCGCTTCACGGGAGACGGACTTGATCTCGACCACGCCGTCAAAAATTTCGGGCACTTCCAATTCAAAAAGGCGTCTGACCAGACCGGGGTGCGTACGGGAAACCAAAACCTGCGGACCGCGTCCCATACGGCGCACATCCATCAGATAGACCTTCACGCGCTGACCTTCCACCAGCGTTTCCCCCGGGACCTGTTCGCCGGAAGATAATCTGGCTTCCGTTGCCTCTGCACCGTTACCGATACGCAGCGAAATATCGCCGGAAACGGGATCGATCCGCGTCACCTCACCGGTGAGGATCTCGTGCTGCTTGTTGTTGTACTCCTCATAGATCGCGCCGCTTTCCGCTTCGCGCAAACCCTGGATGATCACCTGCTTGCCGTTTCCTGCGGCAATGCGGCCGAATTCGATGCTGTCCACGGGGATATTCACCGTGTCGCCGAGCGCATATTTTGCGGAAAGAGCCTTGGCGTCTTCTTCGGAAATCTGTGTGCCGGGGAATTCCACTTCGGAGACCACTTCTTTTTGCACAAACATCCGAATATCCTTTTTATCCTCATTGACCTCAATATAGACATTCTCCACGCCCTCATGATCGCGCTTATACGCCGTGGTGAGTGCCTGAATGATTTTGTCCATCATAAAGTCCTGGGGAATTCCGCGCTCCTTTTCGAGCATGGCAAGTGCGTTAAAAATATCCTGGCATTTCATGGTTTCTACTCCTTTTAGCCTCTCTCAATGATTATATGTTCAAAAATCGCAGTGCAGACGCACCAAAGCGATCTCGTCTTTCAAAAACAGTTCTTGTTTTTCGTCGATCAAAAGCGTAACATTTCCGTCGTCGTACCCTTGCAGTATCCCGAGAAATTCTTTTTTCCCCTCGTGCATCTGATAGGTTTTGAGCACCACTTTTGCGCCCATGAATTTTTCAAAATCGCCCGGGCGTTTGAGCGGTCGCTCACTTCCGGCGGACGCCACTTCAAAAATATAACTTTCCGGAATCGGGTCCGCCTCATCGAGCAGATCGCTCACCACACGGGAAATGGCTTCGCAATCGGTAATGTTCACGCCGCCTTCTTTGTCGATATAAAGGCGCAGATACCATTGCCCCGCTTCGCGGACATATTCCACATCCCACAATTCGCAGTTGTTTTCCTGCACGACCGGGAGAGACAATTCCCGAACGATTTCCGTCACTTTTTTCATGTTTGCCTCCGCAATTTCTGTTTTTGCAGGTTTTGCAAAAAGAAGAGCGGGCCTCACGGTCCACTCTTTCTACCACCTTCATCGCAGGTATCATATCACATATATAATCGGATTGCAAGCATTTTCTTTCATTTTTCCCACTTTTTCCCAACTTATTCCTCTTTTTGAAAAAAATTTTTGTCTTTCAGCCGTCTTCAAATATGCAAAAGCAATGAATAATTCGCAAAAATATTCATTATTTTTTGAATATTTTTCCGTTTTGCGCTTGACACAGCCTGTTTTATGTGTATAATGATGAATATAAATGAATTTTGCAGGAGGCAATTGTTATGGAAAAGCAAATCAAAAAAATCGTTTTGGGATATTCCGGCGGTCTGGATACCTCGATCATCATTCCGTGGTTGAAGGAAAACTACAATGATCCCGAGATCATTGCGGTCGCCGCCGATGTCGGTCAGGCAGATGAATTGGACGGTCTGGAAGAAAAAGCCATCAAAACCGGTGCTTCCAAACTCATCATTGCCGATCTTACGGATGAGATGGTGGATGAAATCATTATCCCCTCTTTGAAAATGGATGCCAGATACGAAAAATATCTGCTCGGCACGGCGTTTGCCCGTCCCGTCATCGGCAAAGCACTTGCCGAAATTGCCAAAGCGGAAGGTGCCGATGCCATTGCGCACGGCTGTACCGGTAAAGGCAATGACCAGGTGCGTTTTGAACTTGCCATCAAGCGTTTTGCGCCCGATATGAAGATCATCGCGCCCTGGCGCGAGTGGGATATCAAATCCCGCGACGAGGAGATCGACTACGCCGAAGCGCACAATGTGCCCTTGAAGATCAGCCGCGAGACCAACTACTCCAAAGATAAAAACCTGTGGCATCTGAGCCATGAAGGTCTCGATCTGGAAGATCCAGCCAACGAGCCGGATCTCGACAAGGCAAAGTTTTTGGAAATGGGCGTTTCTCCCTATCAGGCACCCGATAAACCCACTTTGGTCAGCATCGACTTTGAAGCCGGTGTGCCGACCGCCGTCAACGGCGAAAAAATGAAACCCTCCGCCATTATTGCCAAACTCAACGCTCTCGGCGGTGCCAACGGTATCGGTATTCTCGACATCGTGGAAAACCGCTTGATCGGTATGAAGGATCACGGCATTTACGAAACGCCGGGCGGCACCATTCTCTACTTTGCGCATGAACAACTTGAAATGCTCACCGTCGACAAAGAGACGATGCACCTCAAATCGAAACTTGCGGTGGACTATGCCGATCTCATCTATAACGGCAAGTGGTATACGCCTTTGCAGGAAGCACTCACCGCATTTGCCAACGAATCCAACAAGTATGTCACCGGCACGGTAAAAATCAAACTTTACAAGGGCAATATGATCAATGCCGGTATCACTTCCCCCTATTCCCTCTATTCCGAAAATCTGGTCACCTTCGGTGAAAGTGACTACGACCAGGCGCAGGCTGCCGGCTTTATCAACTGCTGGGGCTTGCCGACCAAGGTGCAAGCTTACCGCGAATTGGGAAAACTGTAATAGGAGAACAGACATGGCAAAAATGTGGGCAGGTCGCTCCGACGGTCAGTTGGATCAGATCGCGGACGACTTCAACGCTTCCATTCACTTTGACTGCCGGATGTTCCGTCAGGATATCACCGGCTCAATGGCACACGCGGCGATGCTTCAAAAATGCGGCATCATTGCGCAAAGCGATGCCGACCGTATCATTGACGCGCTTGCAGGCATTCTCTCCGATCTGGAAAGCGGCAAACTTACTATCGACTATTCTGCCGAGGACATTCACATGTTCATCGAGCAGGTTTTGACCGAGCGCATCGGCGATGCCGGCAAAAAACTCCATACCGCCCGTTCCCGTAACGACCAGGTGGCACTGGATCTGCGTCTTTATCTGCGCGACGAGATCGCCGCCATCGTTTCGCTTATTGTTAATCTCATCTCTGCGCTCACCGCGCAGGCAGAAACTTATCAATCCGCCATTATGCCGGGCTACACGCACATGCAGCGCGCCCAACCTGTCACCTTCGGGCATCATCTGATGGCGTATGTGCAGATGCTCATGCGCGATATCGGTCGTTTAGAGGACTGCAAAAAGCGGATGGATGTCTCCCCGATCGGCTGCTGCGCGCTCGCCGGTACGACCTATCCCACCGACCGCGTGTGGGAAGCGGAACAACTCGGGTTTTCCCAAGTGGCGCAAAACAGTCTTGACGGCGTTTCCGATCGCGATTTCTGCGTGGAATTTCTCTCCGCCTGTTCCGTTTTGATGATGCACTTATCGCGCTTTTCCGAAGAAATGATCCTTTGGTCGAGTTGGGAATTCCGTTTTGTCGAACTCTCCGACCGTTTCACCACGGGTTCTTCCATCATGCCGCAAAAGAAAAACCCCGATATGGCGGAACTTTGTCGCGGCAAGACCGGTCGTGTCTACGGTGATCTCATTGCCATGCTCACCGTTCTCAAAGGGCTTCCCCTCGCCTACAACAAGGATATGCAGGAGGACAAGGAGTCCGTATTTGACTGTGCGGACACCGTGAAAATGTGTTTGCAGGTGGTCGCACCGATGGTGGAAACGATGAAAGCGCGCACCGACAATATGCTCTCGGCGGCGCAAAAAGGATTTCTCAATGCCACCGATTTGGCGGATTATCTGACGAAAAAGGGTGTTCCCTTCCGCAGTGCCTATCAGATTTCGGGGCAGTTGGTCGCCTATTGTATCGCAAACGATACGGTATTGGAAGACTTGCCGCTTACCGTTTATCAGCAGTACAGCGATGTATTTGCAAAGGACCTTTATGATGCGATTTCGCTCGAAGCCTGTATGTCCCGCCGCAATTCGCTCGGCGGCACGGCAGTTTCCTCCGTGCAGATGCAGATCAGACAGGCGAAGGAATATTTGAAACAATTCGGCTGATTTCATAAAATGCAGGATAAGGGATTCCCTATCCTGCATTTTGACTTGTAAAATATCAAATTTGTATTATAATACAAAAAGAGGTGATGGAATGGATCTCACAGGAAGAGACTTTCTCAAATTACTTGATTTCACTCCGGAGGAGATCTCCGGTCTGCTTGACCTTGCCGCCGATCTCAAAGTGAAGAAAAAAACCGGCATTGCGCACCGTCTTTGCGAGGGCAAGAACATTGCGCTGATCTTTGAAAAAACATCAACGCGCACGCGTTGTTCGTTCGAAGTCGCCGCACATGATCTCGGCATGGGCGTCACCTATCTGGACCCCTCCGGCTCGCAAATCGGCAAAAAGGAAAGCATCGCCGACACCGCGCGCGTACTCAGCCGGATGTTTGACGGGATCGAATACCGCGGATTTGGGCAGGAGATCGTGGAAGAACTCGCCGCCTACGCTGATGTTCCCGTGTGGAACGGGCTGACGAATGAATTCCATCCCACGCAGATTTTAGCGGATTTTCTCACCGTGCGTGAACATTTCGGCAAATTAAGCGGCATCACTCTTGCCTATTTCGGTGATGCGCGTTATAATATGGGTAATTCCCTGATGGTCGGATGTGCCAAAATGGGTATGAATTTCGTAGCGTGCGCGCCGCAAAACTATTTCCCCGATCCGGTTTTGGTCGCAAAATGCCGCGAAATCGCAAAACAAACGGGTGCATCAATTACCTTGACCGACGATCTCGAAAAAGGCGCATCGGGTGCCGATGTCATCTATACCGATGTTTGGGTTTCGATGGGCGAGCCAATGGAAATTTGGGAAGAGCGCATCCGCGATCTCTCCCCCTATCAAGTCGATCGCCGCATCATGCAATCAGCCGGAGAAAATGCCGTCTTTATGCACTGCCTCCCCGCTTTCCATGACCTGAAAACCACCATCGGCAAAGAAATGGGTGAGCGTTTCCGCCGCGATGCCATGGAAGTGACCGACGAAGTATTTGAGGGCAAACAGTCCATTGTTTTTGATGAAGCCGAAAACCGTATGCACACCATCAAAGCCGTTATGGCAGCCACTTTGGGACATAAAGGAGAATGAAAATGAAAAAATTATTTACCAATGACCGCTTTTTCCTTGCCGTGACCGCGATCGCCGTGCTCGGCGAAATGTTTTTCGCGTCGCTGATGCTCATCGCACATCCCGACAGCATTCGCTCCACCGGCATTTTCCTCTTGCTTGCCATTTTTCTGCTTTGCGTCTACTGTTCCTACCGCGATCACAGCAAAAATGTGATGAAAGGGCTGATCGGCTCCGTGCTGACGGTGCTTTTGATGGTCTCACTTTCCTATCTGACCGAAATGGAAAGCCTGTTTGACAAAATGTTTGCTCCTTTCTTTTTGGTGCTGGTCGCAACGCTTTTTGTCAACCACTTCTCGATCAATGCCGATCGGCATCCGAGTCCCGGCGGCATTTTGCTCAATCAGATCCTCTCCTGCCTGGTCGCCGCCGTCTATTTGGCGTGGATCCTCTGCGAACTCCCTGCCGCGACCGACTTTACGGAAAAGATCGCCAATATCGTTCACGCCGTGGCGTTCCCGTGTTTCATCGCCGCGATCGTCTGTGTGGAATCCCGTCTTGACGCCTATCGCGTCAGCCGTGAAGCCGCCGGCTGGACGATTGAAAAGGGCTATCCCGAGGGATATGAAAAACCCAAAGGTGATATTGAGTCATAAAAACGATGCAAAAAGCACCGTATTCCAATCGGAATACGGTGCTTTTTGTTGTCTTTTTTATTCCGCGTAGCCGGGATGGGAATAGAACGCCATCGGACCGCTGCGCATATCGAGTCTGCCGTACATGGCAACGATGGGAGCAGAAGCGTGCAGGCTGACGGCGTACTGCACATCGACGGGCAGATCATAGCCGAGCAAGCCTTCATTCTCTTTGGCGCGGACGCAGATCACGCGACCTGCCTTGACCTCAAACGGCGGCAGTTTCATCGGATCGCGGTCGGTGAAATAAAGCACCATGTCGACCGTTGCGTCAACATCGTTAGGATTGAGCACCATATAGGACTCATGGCCGAACAGTTCCGGATCACCGCCGGCAGGGGGAAGTTGGGTATCGGGGAAAAACCAATCTTTTTTACCGTACATTTTTCTTTTCTCCTTTTTACAGAACAATTTCAAACTGCTGCTCGGGTGTCAGATCGACCACCGTACAGTCGTTGGCATAGGTACATTCGGGCAGAATGATCATCGCGTGGAGTTGCTTTTCATGCGCCGGAAGCGGCGCAAGATGCCAGATCGCGGCATTCATTTTGACCAGCGTATTTTTCGGCACGAGAAATGCTTTTGCATTTTCGTTGGCAGGCACACCCGCGGACGCCGGAGCGCAATGCAGGATCATATCATCGTCCAGCGGCAAGATCATTTCCCATGTCGTCGTGTGATATTCCTGCTGCGTAATTACATAGCGTTCGGGCTTTTTCACGATGATGGGTGAAAAGCCGATGTTGTGCCATGCCGCCGCATTCACGCGGTCGGGGAAAAATTGATGCAGTTCGCCGCACAGGGCATAGCCTGAGGGATCGCTCATGGAATAAAACTGACCGAACGGTGCAAACGCCTCGTTGGTCAACGCTTCTGCTTGGATCGTACGCATAGTATCTTCTCCTTTTCTTCCGAATGGATAGGAATATTATACCATAAAACAAAGATAAGGGAAGACACTTTTTGAACTTTTTCGTGCAAGATTTTGAAGCACCGCGATCCGTTTCGCTCCATGCCAAAAAAGTCTTGCATTTCTTTTATCTGCTCCGGCGTGTAGCCGA
The DNA here is from genome assembly GCA_045642405.1 of Oscillospiraceae bacterium. Lineage (GTDB taxonomy): Bacteria > Bacillota > Clostridia > Oscillospirales > Oscillospiraceae > Hominicoprocola. Next base: position 804 of record JAZUIU010000005.1, on the reverse strand, counting down.
AGTCAGGGGTTGGAGATTTCTTTGGCATTGTGTCACTTCCTTATCGGAAATAACAATATCCGCCCGTTTTACCTCACGACCAAAATGGATGGGGGCTTCCAGCTCGATTCGGTCGGCAGGATAGCCGTATTCGTGCATCAGTTTGTAAAGATACAACTGCCGCACAGCTTCTTCTGGGGTGAGCTTGATTTCTTTACCCCGCACCAAGCATTTGATGTACGGTACATCCTTGCCTTTTATGTTTTTGAAAAAAACAGATTCTTAAATGGCATTTCTTGCCTCATCAGAGAAAAGAGTATCATCGTAATTCGTATTCTTAAAAAGTTCATTCAGTATCATTATATATCCGCTCCTTCATCAACAAGCTTTTTGTATCGCTCGTATGAAATAATCACATTCTGTGGTTTGTTTTGCTTCTGTACAATCAGCACTTTGTCCTTGTCGGCAACATCTTTGAATATTTTTGAAGCTTGCCCCTTTAGGAACGGAGTAACCGATTCATAATCAGGCAAAACCGGTTTCTTTTTTACCAATCGGCACACCTCCTTATGATATTACAATCGCAATATAGCACAAAGTAATTACTTTTGTCAAGTTCTTTATTGCAATAAATGTAATGACTTTTATAATGAATAGAGAAGCTAATAAAAATCCACCCGCGTATGATATGCACCCCAAAAGTTAGACACTTTTGGAGGTGCATATTTTTATGGGTAAAACAGGACGAACAAATAAAAAATACAGTGCAGAATTCAAAATAGGTGTTATAATGGATATGCGAGAACACCATCTCGGATATCGAGA
>JAZUIU010000004.1:0-53207 GCA_045642405.1 Oscillospiraceae bacterium | reverse complement strand
TGAAAAAAAGCATCGAAGCGTCTTGCCGCGGAGCAAAATGCTCACGGATCTTAATACGAGTATTGCCGCAGTAAAAATACTGTTCATTGCCCGGTCCAGTCGTCAGGAGGGGCGTTTTTTCGATGATAGGACTTTTCTTCATGACATCTTTGACCTTTGGTACCTTGGGTTCTCGATATCCATTTTCCCTGTAGGGCGAAGTCATGTTTATAATTCATTTGTTATCGTCGATGTAGATATAGGAAATTCCTAAAATCAGACATTGTGTACCAGATCGACCCCTTTATGGGGGCATTCTGTCATTTTATTTTTCGTATGTATAACTCATCATCACATCCAGCCGGTTATGGCCCATCTCACGGCTGGTTTCTAACAGCGCTTGACGGTCATATGTATCCCCGGAGCGATCGTCTCCACGGCACACATATAACTGGTGCTGGTCTGGATCTTCGTTTGTTTCCTCACGCTCTGCATAGTAAGCCTGTGCATAGTCAGCCCGATATGCGTGAATAGGCGCATACTTGGGGATATGCTCAAAAACCTTGTCTCGACCTTCAGCGGGAGCGGCTTCTGCGACCCTGGCGGGTGCGTCAGAGAGTACTTTTACATAGCGTTCTTTGCCGCCCTTTCCCTGCACCACATGAACGATGCATCGGCCGTCATCGGTACGCTGTACGTCCTCAGGACGCAGATCGGCAAGCTCATGCCGACGCAGACCGCAGGCCTGAGCAGTTTCCACCAAGTCACGGTGGTTTGCTTCGCTGAAGTGACCCTTCCAAGTGCTGAAATCTCTATGCTGCGTAATATCACAGCGGAGGCGGGGAGGGAGTTCGGCCCCCAATTCCGTGCTCTTGCACTGATACAGTTTGGCTAATGCGGCGGCATCCCGATGCACTGTCCAGGCAGACAAACCCTGTTCCGTACGATCACGGAGATACTCTCCGGTGTAGGGCCGCGCTTCTTCCAGGGTGCGGCAGCCATGCTGTTCCTGTACCCACTTGGTGAAATGAACTCCTGAGTCCAAATAGTTTTTCATCGTAGAGTAGGAATAGATCTTGTTGATGGAGGGCTTGTGCCCCTCGTTCAGCAGCTTGTCCTGATGCTTACTTTCACCGTATGCCTTCATTCCGTCAAAGGTTTCAAAGACTTGGCGAGTAAGAGATTTTCTTTTTATAGATACCACCTCGGATGCTTTCGATTTTTGCCCTGATTTCCCCCATGCAATGGAGCCGTCTGTTAAGAAATACGAGCTTTTTTCACCAGCTGCCCGGTGCTGGATTTGCTGGGGAATCGTCTTTTGGGGTGTTCAGTATGTTTTTCCGGTACGGCTTGTATCTGTGAAAAACATAGCGGATAGAACACCATTCAGAGTGTCTGGACTATCCAAAGAGTTTTTGGGCGTGGTCTCTGGTGCAAAGTATCCCGAGAGGTAGTTGGTGCTTGGCGGCGTTTGTAATTCCGGGCGGTGATTTTGCTCGGAATTTTTGCCGTTTTCTGCGTGCGATTTGCTTGCAGATGCGGCGATCGTTTCCTTCTTTCCGGAAAATGCTTGTCCTGATTTTCGGTGGTCTCCTCGAAGATGTTCTCCTTTCATGATTGTTTTTTAGGGGGCTGTTAATGTAATACTAGATAATTCAGTTTTAAATTATTCAAATATTTCGACAGCGGATAATGCAAAAGAAACACAAAAAAACCATGAAAATGCCACAATAGTCGCCTGAAAAAATACAAAAAGAACAATATGTAACATTCAAAAAATTCACAATTTATTAACAATTTGTGCCAACCCAATGATGGGCTTTTCGATGGAACGGCACACCGTTGGTTTGAAATGATCAAGATATTTTCTCAACTTTCCGGATCACTACGCAGGGAAAAGTTTCGGCAGCATCCGTGACATCCCCCCTGCGCGATGCGCAGGGGGGATGCCCGCCCGCCGCCGATGGCGTCCTGCGGGTCGCCATCGGCTCAGCGACAAAGCCGCCTCGCCGTTTGTGCCTCTGGCGTCGCAGGCGGCAGAGGCACAGTCACGCGGGTGCATTGCACCCGCATGACCTCGCAACGGTTGCGCCGTTGCGATATGTTGCCCTGGTCGGGAGCACATAGCCCCAGAGAGACGGTTTGTCCCCGACCAGAATGAATCAGATATGATGCGTCGTTTGGCAGTGGTTCGCTCTAAAGCTTGCACGCAAGATCCTAAAATAAAAGCCGCGAATATCAGCAAGCCGTATAGCTTTTATTATTGTCATTGCGGCCGCCTCCACCGGTTCTGTCGCGGCCGTTATGAGTGCGGTGGCTGCTGTCCATGGTGCAACGCTGCGCGCAAGCGATGGAATCTGCGCCGAAACGCCCGAGGATTGCATTCGGAATATAGCGTGAATCGGTATCAATGGCATGAGCCAGACAGTTCAGGAGATCCTGCACATCATGACGAGAATGAATGCAAAACAGGCCGTAGTGCGTAAAATCTTTTATGTGGCAACGCATAGTCCCAATTCAATGCGGAGAGACACTTTGATATTAATTCTGTAATAACAGGAGCCGTTCAGAAAAAACTGAACGGCTCCTGTTTTGCAAAAAACGGAATAGAACATTCGATGGGTGAATCATGCGGCAGCATTTTTGGACGCAGCAGGTGCCCGCCACTTCCAACTGGTTTTATGGAAGATTGGTTCGCACACGCACAGCAATGCCGGCAAGATCAGCATGCTGACGATGGCCGAAATCACAGCGCCGCGGGCAAGCATGGTGCAGATATCGGAAATCAGAGAGATGGAGGTCACCATAGACACACCCATAGTCGCGCAGAACATGACCAGCGCACTGGTCAGAATCGAACCGTCGGAGGAATTAGCCGCAATCAGCGCAGCCTCCATCCGATCCTTCCCGGCACGCAGCTCCTCCTGAAAGCGTGTAGTCATCAAAATGGCGTAGTCTACCGTGGCACCCAACTGCACCGCGCTGATGACCGTAGGCGTCACGAAGGCCACCTGTGCTCCGGTGAAGTAGGCTATGCCCTCGTTGGCAATGATGGCCAGCTCGATGGCCGCTACCAATACCACCGGCACCGACAGGGACTTGAACACAATGGCCACAATAAGGAAAATAGCGGCAATGGAAATGTAGTTTGTCACCCGGAAGTCTACGTCGGTCACTTTGATCAGATCTGCCGTCAGCGCTGCCTCACCGGTGATGATGGCAGCTTCATCATACCGCTTTACCACGTCTTGCATCTGTTCCAACTGCTCCGCCACCTCATCCGATGCTGTCTCATACTTGGAATTCACCATCAGAAGTTGATAGCCGCCCTGCTTGAGCAGATTGCGGACATCCTCCGGAATGAAGAAGTCCGGCAGGCCGGTGCCCAGAATGGAGTGGTAGGACACCAGACTGCTGACACCGGGCAGGGCCTTAATGTCACTCTCCAGCGTGTTCATGTCCGTGGAGGCCAGATCGTCCCGTAGCAGAATGAAATGCGATGTGGACATATCAAACTCATTCTTCAGCTTTTTATTCGCGACCGTAGAAGCCATATCCTGCGGAAGCGACTCGTCCAGCTTGTAATAGATGTCGGCATGATGCTCTGCATAATAAGCCGGGATGAATGCCAGAATCGCCAGAACTACTAACAGCCTGCGGTATTTCAGTGTCCAGCGATTGACCCGATCAAAAGACGGAATCAGAGTTTTGTGGTGATATCGGTTCAGCGGCTTGTCAGCCAGCAAAATGATGGCCGGCAGCACCAGAATGACCGTGGCTACGCCTAACACAACACCCTTCGCCATCACGATGCCGATATCCCGGCCCAGCGTCAACCGCATGGCGCACAGAGACAGGAAGCCGGCCACCGTGGTAACGCTGGAACCCGTCAAAGAACGGAATGCCGCCACGACCGCCTGAGCCATGGCGTCTCGATTATCTTCATAATTGGCCCGTTCTTCCTCATAGCGGTGGTACAGGAAGATGGAATAGTCCATGGTGACGCCCAGCTGCAGCACTGCCGCGATGGCCTGCGTAATGTACGAGATCTCGCCCTGAATGATGTTGGAGCCGAAGTTATAGGCCACCGCCAATCCGATATTGATCATCAGGATCAACGGCAGGATGGTGGCTTCCATCGTTGCCGCCATAGCCAGCAGACTCAGCAGCACGGCAAGGCTCACAAACACCGGCAATTCCCGGTTCACCAGATCCTTCGTGTCCTTGATGACCACGGAGAAGCCCGCCAGGAAGCACTTTTCGTTGCACAGACTGCGAATCTCCTCGATGGCGTTCATGGTTTCTTCCGAAGCACCGGCCTTGTCGTACTGAATGATCATCATGGTGCCGCTGCCGGAGAAGAACATATCCCGAAACTCGGCGGGAATCATGTCCGTGGGAATCTGTACGCCCACCAGATTGCTGAGCCACACGGCATTGGAAACGCCGGGTACTTTTTTGATCTCATTGATCAACTCATTCGTATAGCCTGCCGGCATGTCTTCCACGATCAGCATACTGGTGGCCGCCATGTGGAACGGCTCCTGCAATAAATCCATGCCCTGAGAAGATTCCAAATCCTCCGGCAGATAGGTCAGAATATCGTAATTGACGCGAGTGGCTACAAAGCCGATGAGAGAGGGGATCAGCAGCAGGGCAGCGATGAGTGTTACCAGCTTTGGCTTACGTGTCAGCCGATGTGCGAGTGTTTCAATCATGGAATGCTCCTCCCATCAATGGAAAATACCGGTGATGGCTGCCCACAGGTCACGGAACATCTGGGCGATCCGGCCAAAGAAGGTGGTGTGAGGAGCCTCCGCCGCTGCGATCTCTTCCGCGACTGCGTCCTCAACCTTAATTTCCTGAGTGTGGATCAGCACCTGCACACTGGTGGGAGCCGGATTGCGAGGATCGGTGAGGGATTCTGCCGCTGCCGAAGCGTCTATCAGCAGGAGACGGTTGGTATCACCGGTGTACTCGTCCCAGGTGTTTTCCACGATCTCGCTGATGTTCTGTTTAGCGGACTTCACATCGCCGGTGGTGTTCAAACTATTGGCTGTTGCCCGCAGAGCGGCGGCAAGGCCCTCCAGTGTGGTTTTGGTGCCGGTGTCCAGCTCCTTGCCCGCTTTCTTCATCAGGGACTCAAAGGCAGAGAGGAAGCTGTGGGTGTTGGTGAGGGTATTGGTGAGGGCGGAGACGGTGTCCTTTGTCTCCAACAGGGCGGCTTTTAGATCGGGAGCGTACTTGTTGACGACGTCATGGAGCTTGTTCGCCGCATCCAGCGTATCGTCCAGAGTGTCCACCATGGCATCTGCGGTGTCGGAGAGCGTATCCATCTCCTTCAGCAGGTCGGAAATGTCCTCCAGAAGCGCACTGAAATCACCGGAAATGCCCTTTTTGTAGCCCAGCTGTTTGCAAAGATCCTCCACACTCCGGGTCATGCTCCGAGTGGAGGTGTAAAGCGTCAGCAGTTTTTTCGCCTGCGCGGAAGCGTTTTCCTGAGAGGCTTTTTGAGAAGCTACCAGCATGGCGGCAAAGAACGCCTCCTCGTCCATGGCGCCGTTTGGAGAGAAAGCAGCGTAGATCGTCTTTAACTGGCCTAGCTTGGCAGAAGCGGCCTCAAAAGCGGCAATCTGCTCCGAAGTCATCTGCGCCTGCGTATACACGGCGGCCTTTGCAGCGTCCGGAGCCATGCCCTGAGACACAAGGCCTTCAATGGCGGCGGTGATCTGGGCCGCCTGTGTTAACTGTGCCTGTGCATCCGCAGCCGTGCTGCCGTTGGCGATGAGCGCCGCCAGCAGGAACTGTTTCTGTGTCAGAGGCTTGCCGCTGCCCACAGAGCGATAGATGGTGTGCAGGCTGTCGGCACTTTGCAGTGCTTCCTGAATCTGCTGGGCAGTCATGCCCTGCATGGTGATGTCTCCGCCGCCGATCTTTACGTCCAGTTCCACCAGTGCAGAGAGCAGCTTGTCACTGTCCACCTTCACCTTGTCGGCCTGTTTGCCCAGAGCTTCCAGACTGTCGGCTGCGTAGGAACTGTCTTTTTTTAGATCCTCCAGACGATCTTCCAGATCGTCCAGATCGTCCTTTGTGGTTTTCAACTGTTTTTGCAGCTTGTGCAGGGCGGTGCTGACCTCGTCCAGTGCCTTGGTGGTGTCATCCACAGCGGCCGCACCGCTGTCCAGATGGCCGGGCAGGCCGGAGAGGGACTGATTCAAGGTGTCGATGTCGCTCAGCACCGCATCCGCTTGCGTGTAGAGAGCATCTTTTCCGGTGGAAATCGTATCTCTGGCCTGATCCAGTTGATCCAGACCCTTTGCCGTTTCATAGAGACTGCCGCTGATGCCGTTCATGGAGTCCAGAAGGGTATCCAGACTGCCGGAGAGCTTGCGGTAATTCTCTTCCAGATCGTCCTTGCGTTCGCTGAGCTTGGCGATCTCCGTCAACTGGGACAGGGTGGCGGGCACCATGAGGAAGGTCATGCCGCCGAAGGAGAAACTATCAGCACCCACGCGAATGGAGAAATGCTGCTCCTCACCGGGCAGTACTACGAACAGCACCGTCCGCAGGTTGCCGATGAGCTGCACCTGTGCGCCGGGAGCCTCCAGAGACAGGATGTCATCCTGATTAAAGATGGCCATAGCCTCCAGCGTGTAATTATTCTTTGCGTATTCGCTGGCATTTTCGTTGGGAATGGCATCAAAGAAAATCTCCACCACGCCGGTCTTGCCCGCCAGATCCTCCGCCTTGGTGGGAACACCGTTCAACTCGTAATGCAGAGAGACCGACCAGGGAAGGGTGGCAAAGGGCTTCGCAGTCTTACCCTCAAAATAGAAGTGGGAGGGGACGTTTCCCTCCGGGAATCGGAACATCGCGGAGTCATTCTCGGTGACGGGAGCGGTGCCGTCCGTGAGATTGACCACTTCGTCATAGGAGCCGTAGTCCGTCAGGGTGGTCTGGCCGTTGACCACATAGCTCTTGACCACGCTGCCCTCTGTCAGATTGCCGTAGTAATCCGTAGTGCCGTAATAGGCCTCGTCGCAGGTGACATGAACGCCGTTTTCTATGGGTGCCGCCAGCGCCGTGCCGCTGCTGGCCAGCAGAAGCGCCGCCAGTAGTCCGGCAGATACCCGCTTCATTCCGTGTGTCTTTTTGTTCAACGCAATTCCTCCTTATTCTGCATACTCTGCGGGGAAAATTCCCCTTTTTTTGCAGAATCCTCATGATTTTACAGCACCATTTTATGAATTGCATTGTGGCCTCACAACGGATAGGTGAGGAAAAGTGTCCTATTTTGTGACACATCTGTAAAATTGTACGAAAACATTTTCCGTCTCCGGTTGCGGAACTGCCCTTCGGTATTTACTTTTCCGGTACTTGGGCGTATAATAACAGTATCTTCCTGCGGAAAGGGTGATGGTGTGACACATCTTACAGAAAATGCCATTATGGACGCATTCGTCCGTCTTTTGGGGCAGAAGCCTATGGATAAAATTACGGTGCGTGACATTTGTAAAGAATGCGACATCAGCCGAAATACTTTTTATTATCATTTTGACGACATCTATGCGCTGTTGAAAGCATCCATTTCCCGCTCCTTCGAACGGGTGACGAGGGCTTCTTTTGATGAAGACTGGAAAGATACCCTGCAGCACGTATTTGAAGCTGCCATTGATTCTCGACGCCTTGTTTACCATGTCTATTATTCTATCAATCATGCGATTCTGGAGCAATATCTGTATGAATGCACCAGTAAGCTTTTTGAGGGATATGTCAGAAAAGCTGCCGAAGGACTGACTGTTTCTGAGGACGATCTGCATTTTATCTGGCACGCATATCAATCCATGGCTGTCGGTATGCTTTTGGAGTGGATCCGCAATGGCATGCCCGATGGTTACACGCAAACGCTGGACTGTGCGCACCGATTGCTGCTGGGAAAAACCCGCCGTTTGCTGGAATTTGATTTGATCGCTGACGGATCGTTTTAGTGCGCTGAAGATCCCGCATAAAATTTCAGTTTTATCGTTCAAGCGAGGGCAATAAATCTTCAGTTTGATAATTGGTTCTTTCAAGAGGATTGAGTGGAAATGCTCGATCCTCTTTATAAATTGCAAGATATCAGGCATACATATATATCATCTCTTCTATTGCAGAGGTAAGTGTCATGTCAATGGCCCGACTCAGGTGAATCCAAGGATATCATTTATCAAATCATCCGCAAAATTGCTAAAAAGGGTCTGAAATCTGCAGAACAGATTCCAGACCCTTTGAAAGTATTGTAAGCGTGGTCTAGGTATATCTTTAAATATAGGAAACCCCGGCTTCCCATTTGCTCACCGATTTTTCGGAATAAGACAGCATTTTTCCGAGTTGAAGTTGTGACAATCCCAGCCGTTTCCGCTGTTTTTTCAAATTGTCGGCGAATACCTGATTGATATTTTTCATTTTCTCACCTCTCTCTTTCAAAGTAGCATAATGGTAACAGTTTGTAAACCTATCATTTGCTCATTTCCTCATTTCTACTCTACAATTCGTAGAATTTCAACAAATACGCGGCAGGGAAGATGAAAAAAAGCATCGAAGCGTCTTGCCGCGGAGCAAAAAGTCCTGCCGTACGCTTTTTTGCTTGACGCGGCAGGGTTTTCATTCTATAATAATTGCAAATCATGATTTTCTTTTGCAAACGGAGGTTTTTCTATGAGACTGATCGTCAAAATCGGCACATCTACCCTCGCCTATCCGACAGGGCATCTCAATATCCGCCATATTGAATCGCTTTGCAAGGTCATCAGCGACATCAAAAATGCCGGTTGCGAGGTGATCGTCGTCTCCTCCGGTGCAGTCGGTATGGGCATGGGCAAACTCTCGCTCGGCGAACGCCCCAAAGATCTCGCGCTCAAACAGGCAGCCGCCGCCGTGGGACAATGCGAACTGATGTATGTTTACAGCCGTCTTTTCGGTGAATATAACCACACCGTCGCGCAAATTCTCGTCACCGCCGAGAATTTCAGCGACTGCACCCAACATGAAAACTTTTCCAACACGATCGACCGACTTCTTTCGCTCGGCGTGATCCCGATCATCAACGAAAACGACACCGTTGCCGTCAACGAACTGAAAATCGGCGATAATGACACGCTTGCCGCCATGGTCGCCAAAAGCATCGGGGCGGACACGCTTGTTTTGCTCTCCGACATCGACGGGCTCTATACCGCCGATCCGAATAAAGATCCCTCCGCCACGCTCATCCCCGTGATCGAAGCGATCACGCCCGAGATTGAAGCTCTCGCAGGCGGAAGCAGTTCCAATGTCGGCACGGGCGGTATGGTCACCAAGATCGAAGCCGCAAAGATCGCGACTTCCGTCGGCTGTGAGATGGTCATTACCAACGGCAAAGACCCGTTTGTGCTTTACGGCGTGATCGACGGAAAACCCGTCGGCACCCGTTTCCTCGGGAGGAAAGAAGCATGATCACAACGCTTGCACTGATGCAGCGCGTCAAACGCGCTTCCGCTTCCCTTGCCGCTTTGTCGGAAGAAGAGAAAAACCGTGCGCTTCTCGCTATGGCAGATGCGCTCACGGCGCATTGCGATGCGATCCTTGCCGCCAACGAAGAGGATATCGCCGCCGCGACAGGCAAAATCTCCGATGTGATGCTCGACCGTCTCCGTCTGACGAAAGAACGGATCTGCGCCATGGCGGACGGCATCCGCGATGTGGTAAAACTCGAAGACCCCGTCGGCCGTGTGCTGGAAGCGCACGAGCGTCCGCACGGACTGAAAATCGAAAAAGTTTCCGTGCCGCTCGGCGTGATCGCCATCATCTACGAAAGCCGTCCGAATGTCACGAGCGATGCGGCGGCGCTTGCCGTCAAAAGCGGCAATGCCTGTATTCTCCGCTGCGGCAAAGAAGCCCACGCCAGCGCAAACGCCATTACGCTTGCGATGCAGCAAGGACTTGCGCAAGTCGGTCTGGATCCCGACTGCGTGATGCTTGTGGAGGACACTTCCCGTCAAAGTGCCAATGAGTTGATGCGCGGCAACGGCTATATTGATCTTCTGATCCCGCGCGGCGGCAAGGGGCTGATCGAAGCCTGCGTGAAAAACGCCACCGTCCCCTGCATTGAGACCGGCACGGGTATCTGCCATATTTTTGTAGAAAAGACTGCCGATTTCGATATGGCACTGAACATCATCGAAAACGCGAAAACGAGCCGTCCGTCCGTGTGCAACGCGGCAGAGGTCTGTTTGATTGACCGTGCGATCGCTGCGGACTTTGTGCCGCTTCTTGAAGCGAGGCTCACTGCGTGCGCGCATCCGGTGGAACTGCGCATGGACGAAGCATGCCTGCCCTATGCAAAGCACGCGAAGCGTGCCGATGCCGCGGATTTTGACACGGAATTTCTCGACTATATCCTTGCCGTTGCCGCCGTGGACGGCACAAAAGGCGCCGTTGCACACATTGCCGCCCACTCTACACATCACAGTGAAGCGATCGTCACGCGAGACGATGCGGCGGCGGCGCAATTCTGCAATATGGTAGACAGTGCGGCAGTCTATGTCAACGCATCCACGCGCTTTACCGACGGCGGCGAATTCGGGCTTGGATGCGAAATGGGCATCTCCACGCAAAAACTCCACGCACGCGGTCCGATGGGACTGCGCGAACTGACCACTTACAAATACATTGTCCGCGGAAACGGCAATGTGCGATAAGGAGGAGATTTTTATGAAATATCAAGCCGGTTTTATCGGTGTAGGCAATATGGGCGGTGCGCTGGCATCCGCGGTGCACAAAAGCGTCTCCGCGCTGGCGCTATGTGATCGGGATACGGCGAAGGTACAGCGCCTGCACGACGCGCTCGTCGGCTCAACCGTCACCGATGCGGAGTATCTTGCCGCCAATGCGCAATTTGTTTTTCTTGCCGTCAAACCGAATGTCATTTTCTCCGTTGCGGCATCGCTCAAAGGCAAACTCGCGCCCGAAGCGACCGTGGTCACTATGGCGGCCGGTGTGTCCCTTGCGGAGATCACGGCGGCGGTTGGGAGCAATCGCGTGATCCGCATCATGCCGAACACTCCTGCCGCAGTCGGTGAGGGTATGATCCTTTACTGTTGTGCAAGCGGCGTTTGTGCAGAGGACGAAACGGCATTTCTCACTTTAATGAAGCCTGCCGGTACGATCCTCAAACTCGATGAATCGCTCTTTGACGCGGCGGCGGCACTTTCCGGCTGCGGTCCTGCCTATGTCTACCTTTTCGCGCAGGCTTTGGCAGACGGTGCGGTCGCCTGCGGTGTACCGCGCGATAAGGCGGCGCTTTTGGCGGCGCAAACCCTGCGCGGCGGTGCGGAAATGCTTCTGAAAAGCGGCAAGCACCCCGAGCAGCTCAAAGATGAGGTCTGCTCCCCCGGCGGCACGACGATCGCCGGCGTGATGGAACTTGAAAAAGGCGGTGTGCGTGCGGCGGCTTCCAATGCCGTGATCGCCGCATACGAAAAAACCGCAAAACTGAAAAAATAAAGGTGAATTTCATGTATCAAGACGCAGTTTTCCCCGACGGATGGACAATTTCCTCGGAAACACCGGCGGACTGGACGGCGTGATGGGCGTGATCCGCTATCCCGACTCTTTCCGTCCATTGGTGGAAAAATGGTAGTGAAAACTCCGGCGTTTTTGTTCCGCGTTTGATGATACGCAATTATGTAAAAGACCAAAGTGGCAAATCACCACTTTGGTCTTTTTGGGCAAATATTTCTTGTTCTTATCGGATGTTGAATCGTGAAAGGAAGACGGCAAAAACAGCGTGCTACTTTCACGATTGCTGTATTTTGTGAAATATTTATGTTTTATTATTTCAGAAAGCATTGACTAATTGAGAAAAAGTGATATAATAATATAAATAACCTCCAAAGGAGATGATACCATGCAAAACAGAGCCGGAAGAACGGTTAAAAACCTGAGTGGTGATTTGGAATATACATCGTTCTATCCCGCTCCTCTGCCGCCCGTTCCGCCCATTGAACTCGATGCCGAAGGACAGACGCTGCTGATAGAAGCAAATAAAAAGTTGGCATTACTCGACGGTATCGCGGACAGAATTCCGAATGTCGATCAGTTTATATCTATGTATGTTCGTAAAGAGGCACTGATTTCCTCACAAATCGAAGGAACGCAGTGCACGCTCGATGATGTGTTAAATCCTCAAATAGATGAGAATATAAATGCAGAAGTATCCGATGTTGTCAATGTAGTCAGAGCAATCAATTTCGCTATTGAACGCTTGAAAGAACTGCCGCTTTGCAATCGCCTGAAACGCGAGACACACGAAGTGATGATGAACAGTGTGCGCGGATGTGATAAAACACCAGGAGAATTCAGAAAGTCGCAGAACTGGATCGGCGGCATCGGCAGCACATTAAAGAACGCTCGATATATCCCGCCGAATGTGGAGGATATGAATGCGTGTATGTCTGGCCTTGAAAAATATATCAATGACGATGATGACGAAACCGATCCGCTGATAAAAGCGGCGTTGATACACTACCAGTTTGAGACGATCCATCCGTTCCTTGACGGCAACGGCAGAGTCGGCAGATTGCTCATCACGCTGTATCTGATGCAGAAGCGGGCAATTAAACTGCCGGTACTGTACCTGTCCTGCTACCTGAAATCCAACCGGATCGAATACTACGACCGGATGGGAGAAATAAGACGTGCCGGCAACTATGAGCAGTGGATAAAATTCTTCCTGCGCGGAATTGCAGTGACCGCAGAAGACGCCATCGAAACGATAGACAAATTGACGGCATTGCGGCAGAAGAATGAAGCCGCACTCGAAAACGCACCTGTGAGAGTCCGCGCGCGGCTGTTTGCGCTGCTGCGCTATATCGAACAAAGCCCGATCATCGAGACGGTCAAAACTTCGGAGGCACTGCACTGCGCCTATAACACAATGGCAAAAGATATCAAGACATTCTGCAACATGGGTATTTTACAGCAGTCCGGTTCCTCCGCCCGATCAAAGATATTCGTTTATCACGAGTATTTGGATATATTGAGAAAAGACACATGAACTGTATATACAAAATACAGCAAACAGCCGGATTCCGTTATGGGATCCGGCTGTTTTGGCACCCATGAGAGGAGTCGAACCTCCGGCCTACCGCTTAGGAGGCGGTCGCTCTATCCAACTGAGCTACATGGGCAAATACAATGGTATTGTATCGTCCCTTTTCTTCCTTGTCAATCCCATTGCGAAAAAATCAAAAAAATTCTTGCAAACGGTGAAAAAAAGTCATATACTATCAGGTTGTTGAGAAATAATTCCGAAAAGGAGATACAATATGGTAAACGAAAAACTGCGCAATGTCGCCATCATCGCCCATGTTGACCACGGCAAGACCACTTTGGTCGACGAAATGCTCAAACAGGGCGGTGTCTACCGTGAAAATCAAGAGGTCGTCGATCGCGTGATGGACTCCAATGATCTTGAACGGGAGCGCGGCATTACGATTTTGGCGAAAAATACCGCCATTCGCTACGGCGATGTGAAAATCAATATCATCGACACCCCGGGGCATGCCGATTTCGGCGGCGAGGTGGAGCGCATTTTGAAGATGGTCAACGGCGTAATTCTTTTGGTAGATGCCGCCGAAGGTCCGATGCCGCAGACGCGGTTTGTGCTCTCACGCGCATTGGAACTCGGTCATCGCGTCATCGTGGTGGTCAACAAGATCGACCGCCCCGACCAGCGCATCCACGAAGTGGTAGATGAAGTGTTGGAACTGCTCATTGAACTTGACGCCACGCCCGAACAACTGGATAGCCCTGTTTTGTTCTGCTCCGGCAGAAACGGAACGGCATCCTTCTCTCCCGATGTGCCCGGCACCGACCTCAAACCGCTTTTTGAGAAAATTTTGGAATATGTCCCCGCACCCGAAGCCGAGGTGGATGCTCCGTTCCAAATGCTCGTCTCCGCCATTGATTACAGCGAATATGTCGGACGCATGGCGATCGGACGCATTGAACGCGGCGTTTTGAAGCAAAACCAGGAGATCGCCGTTTGCAACTTCCACGATAAAGACGCCGCACCGAAAAAGGCGAAAGCCGTCTCAATGTATCAGTTTGAGGGCTTGGGCAAAGAGCCCGTGACCGAGGCTTCCGCCGGCAATATCATCTGCCTGAGCGGTATCGGCGATGTGACCATCGGCGACACGATCTGTGATCCTTTCGTCATTGAGCCGCTGCCGTTTGTGAAGATCAGCGCGCCGACCATTGAAATGACCTTCTCCGTCAACGATTCTCCCTTTGCCGGACGCGACGGCAAATTCGTCACTTCCCGTCAACTGCGTGACCGTTTGTGGCGTGAAATGCTCAAAGATGTGTCGCTGCGCGTGACCGAAATCGAAAACGCTTCCGATGCGTTCAATGTTGCCGGACGCGGCGAGATGTCGCTCTCCATTCTGATCGAGACGATGCGCCGCGAAGGCTATGAATTCCAGGTTTCTCCTGCCCGTGTTCTCTACCAGGAGATCGACGGCAAAAAGTGCGAGCCGATCGAGCGTCTCGTGGTCGATGTGCCGCAGGATTCCGTCGGTGCCGTTATTGAAAAGATCGGTGCGCGCAAGGGCGATATGCTGGAAATGACGCCTGTCGGCAACCGTATGAAAATCGAATTTCTCGTTCCTGCCCGCGGTCTTTTCGGCTACCGCAACGAATTTTTGACCGACACCAAGGGCGAGGGTATCATGGCTTCCGTGTTCGACTCCTACGCTCCTTTCAAAGGCGAGTTGACGCGCCGCAACACAGGTTCTCTGGTCGCTTCCGAAGCCGGTGAGTCCATCACTTACGGGCTTTTCAACGCGCAGGAGCGCGGCGCACTTTTCATCGGGCCGAATGTCGAGGTCTACGAAGGCATGGTGGTGGGTGTCAGCCCGAAACTCGAAGATATCACCGTCAATGTGTGCAAGAAGAAACAGCTGACCAATATGCGCGCCGCCGGCAGCGATGAATCGCTCCGCCTTGTGCCGCCCAAGCAGTTGAGTTTGGAACAGTGCCTCGAATTTTTGGCAGACGATGAACTTCTGGAAGTCACACCGCATTTCATGCGCATCCGCAAGACCATTTTGAACAAGGAACTTCGTATGAAAGCCATGCACGGCAACAAAAAAGTTTTACAGTAAAAAACAAATGAGTTGTACCGCGGTACAACTCATTTGTTTTTTTATTCTTTATTCCGCAATTCCGAACAGTCTTCTGCCGTTTTCATTGGTGATGCGGATGACCTCATCCACATCCATATTGCGCAGCGCGGCAAATTTTTCCGCCACGAAGTGCAGTTTGGTCGAATCGTTGCGCGTGCCGCGCATCGGCTCGGGAGCCAGCGTGGGCGAGTCGGTTTCGAGCAGTACGCGGTCCAGCGGCACCTGTTCGGCGACTTCCACACTGCGCCGCGCGTTTTTGAATGTCAAAGGTCCGTCAAAGCCGAGATACCAACCCATTTTCAAAAGAGGTTTGGCAAACTCAAAGGAACTTGAATAGCAATGGAACACACCGCGCAATCCCTTGAATTCCCGTACCAAATCATAGCAATCGGCATGGGCGTCACGGTCGTGGATGATGACGGGCAGATCCAATGCAAGTGCCAATTTGAGTTGCTCGCGCAAAGCGTGCATCTGCACTTCGCGCGAGGGATTTTGTTCCCAATAGTAATCGAGTCCGATCTCGCCGATTGCCACGACTTTCGGATGTTTCGCCATTTCGCGGTACTCTGCGATATCCGCATCACGGAAAGAGGCACAGTCTTCGGGGTGACATCCCACGGCGGCGTAAACAAAGGGATATTGCTCGGCAAGGGCGAGCGCCTTGCGCGAAGTTGCAAGATCGCAGCCGGGCACCAAAACAAGCCCCACGCCGTTCTCCTGCAAAGAGGAAAGCACTGCGTCCCGATCCGCATCAAATTGCGGATCATCGTAATGCGCGTGGGTATCAAAAAGCAAATTCATCGCGCTGCCCCCGATCAGCAAAGTTTCGCGCCGGCAGGGATAGAGTCATCCAAAAGCAGAAGATGCAGTTTCTCCTCGCCCTTTTCCGTGTGAACGGCGGAAATGAGCATGCCGCAGGACTCCAAACCCATCATCTTGCGCGGCGGCAAATTCAAAATAGCGACCGCCGTCTTGCCGACAAGTTCTTCCGGCTCATAATACTTGTGGATGCCCGAGAGGATCTGGCGGTCGGTTCCGCTGCCGTCATCGAGGGTGAAGCGCAGCAGTTTTTCACTCTTTTTCACTGCTTCGCACGCCTTGATCTTCACGGCGCGCAGATCGGACTTGCAGAAGGTGTCGAAATCGACATTCTCTTCGCGAAACGGCTCGATCTCCAAAGCGGGAAGTGCGGCTTTTTTCTGCTCTTCCTGCAATTTTTCAAGTTCGTCAAGTTCCTTTTGCGCATCGACACGCGGGAAGATCGCATCTCCCTTGTGCACGGTGACATCCGCGCGAAGTTTGCCCCATGCAGCGGCAGAGTCCCAACTGCGGCAGCCGGTGCAAGCGCCGATCTGCTCGAAAATCTTCTCGGCGGAGTCGGGGATAAACGGCAAAAGCAGTACGGCGCAGATACGGATACTCTCCAAAAGGTTATACATCACCGTTGCCAAACGCACTTTGTTTGCCTCGTCCTTGGCGAGTGTCCACGGTGCGGTCTCGTCGATATATTTATTGGCGCGCTGGATGCACTTGAACACTTCGTCCAGCGCATTCTGAAATTGCAGTTTTTCCATCTGCGCCTCATAGCGATCACGCAGGGAAGAAAGCATACTGATAAGATCATCGTCCAACGCTTCCGCCTTGCGCTCGGTGGGCAATGTACCGCCGAAATACTTTTCGACCATGGCGGTCGTACGGCTGACGAGGTTACCCAAATCGTTGGCGAGATCAACATTGATGGTGTTGATGAGCAGTTCGTTTGAGAAATTGCCGTCCGTGCCGAACGGGAAGGTGCGCAGCAGGAAAAAGCGCAGCGCATCCACGCCGAAACGCTCGGCAAGCACATAGGGATCGACCACATTGCCCTTGGATTTGCTCATTTTTCCGCCGTCGATGACCAGCCAGCCGTGCCCGTAGATATGTTTGGGCAAAGGCTCGCCCAGACTCATCAGCATCGCCGGCCAAATGATCGAGTGAAAACGCACGATCTCCTTGCCGACAATGTGATAATCCGCCGGCCAAAACTTTGCATAATCATCGTGCGCGTCGTTTTCATAGCCGAGCGCGGTGATGTAGTTGGAAAGCGCGTCCACCCAAACATAGACCACATGCTTGGGATCAAAATCAACGGGGATGCCCCAGGTGAACGAAGTGCGCGACACGCACAAATCTTCAAGGCCCGGATCAATGAAGTTGTGGATCATCTCATTGACACGGGAACGCGGCTGCAAAAAGTCCGTATTTTCCAGCAGATCACGCACGCGGTCGGCGTATTTGGAAAGGCGGAAGAAATAGGCTTCCTCCTCGGCATCCTCCACGGCGCGTCCGCAATCGGGACATTTTCCGTCCACGAGTTGGCTCTCCGTCCAAAAACTCTCGCAGGGTTTGCAGTATTTGCCCTTGTAAGTGCCCTTATAGATATCACCGTTATCATACATACGGCGGAAAATCTTTTGGATGGCTTTGACATGGTATTCGTCCGTCGTGCGGATGAATCGGTCGTTGGAAATATTCATCAGTTTCCAAAGATCCAAAATGCCCTTTTCGCCTTGCACGATGTGATCCACGAATTGCTGCGGCGTAACCCCTGCGGCACGGGCTTTATCTTCAATTTTCTGTCCGTGTTCGTCCGTTCCCGTGAGGAACATCACATCGTAGCCCTGCAAACGCTTGTAGCGCGCCATGGCGTCAGTCGCCACGGTGCAGTAGGAGTGACCGATGTGGAGTTTGTCCGACGGATAGTAAATCGGTGTGGTGATGTAAAATTTCTGTTTTTCCATAGTTGTGATCCTCTTTTCCTGTCCGCTCCGAATGAAAGAGGGACATAATTATGAATATTGTACCACGCTTTTGCCTGTAAATGCAAGCATTTGCGAATATTTTACAAATATTTTGCGTTTTTTTGAAAATAATTCTTTACAATATAAAAAAAGTGTGCTATGATACACAGGCGTTTGAGCGCAATTCCCATGCTTAGTCTGTCGGCGCATTCACCTGACCGCGCACTCAGCATAGGGAGAATATTTTAGAAAAGGTGGAAAAATACCATGATGCTCAAAGATCAAAAAACCTCTATCATCGAATCCAACCGTACCCACGAGAACGACACCGGCTCCCCCGAGGTCCAGGTCGCCATTCTCACCGAGCGCATCAACCAGCTCACCGCGCATCTGCAAGAGCACATCCATGACAACCATTCCCGTCGTGGTCTGTACCGCATGATCGGTAAGCGCCGTAACCTCCTCGACTACCTTATGAAGAAGGATATCGAGCGTTACCGTGCCCTCATCGCCAAGTTGGGTATCCGTAAGTAAGAACAAATCAGGTGACGGGGAAATATTTCTCCGTCACCTGTTGTTATTTTTTCACGGGAGTCCGCCGCTTTTTGTGTTTGAAACTGTGCCCGATCTTCGGACATGCTTTCAAATACAAAAGGGCAACTCCCGACACATTCTGAAAGGAGTTATCTCTATGTCTACCATCATTACGCACAAGCAATTCCCCAACTACCGCAAGTATGAAATGGACCTTGCCGGCCGTCCCTTGACGCTGGAAGTCGGCAAACTCGCCGAACTTGCCAACGCCGCCGTTATGGTCGGCTACGGCGACACCCGCGTGCTCGTCGCCGCGACCGCCGCTCCCCGTCCCCGTGACGGTGTGGATTTCTTCCCCTTGAGCGTCGATTTTGAAGAGAAGATGTATGCCGTCGGCCGCATCCCCGGCAGTTTCAACCGCCGCGAAGGCCGTCCCGGCGAAAAGGGCATTCTGACCTCCCGCGTCATTGACCGCCCGATCCGTCCGCTCTTCCCCTACGATTTCCGCAACGATGTCTCCATTATGTGCACGGTGATGAGCGTCGATCATGACTGCTCTCCCGAAATTGCCGCATTGATCGGTACTTCCGCCGCGCTCGCCATCTCCGACATCCCCTGGAACGGCCCCGTTGCCGCGCTGAAAGTCGGTTTGGTGAACGGTGAACTCGTGCTCAATCCCAATTCCGCTCAGCGTGAGGTCTCCGACCTCGATGTGACGGTCGTTTCCACCGGCAAGAAGGTCGTGATGATCGAAGCCGGTGCCAACGAAGTGGATAACGACACGATGTATCGCGCCATTGAACTTGCGCACAATGAAAATCAAAAGCAGATCGAACTCATCAACCGTATGGTTTCCGAGATCGGCAAGCCCAAGTTTGAGTATCCTCACGCCGCATTCGATCAGGAGTTGTTTGATGACATCGTCGCCAACTTTATGGACGAAGCCAAAGCCGCCATGGATACCGACGATAAGAATGTCCGCGAAACGCGCTGGAACGCCATGATTGAAAAGTGGCATGAGCGTTATCTCGATGAGCATCCCGATATGGATCAGTACCTCGAAGAGATCACCTATAAGTTCCAAAAGAAGATCGTCAAAGCGTGGCTGCTTGAAGGTCACCGCGTGGACGGCCGTCAGAAGAACGAGATCCGCCCCCTCGGCGCGGAAGTCGGCGTTCTGCCCCGCGTCCACGGCTCCGGTCTTTTCACCCGCGGTCAGACGCAGGTGCTTTCCGTCTGCACACTCGATACGCTTTCCGCCAATCAGAAGATCGACTCCATTTGGGAGGAGACCGAAAAGCGTTATATGCACCACTATAATTTCCCTGCATACTCCACCGGTGAGGCCCGCGGCGCCAAGAGCCCCGGTCGCCGCGAGATCGGTCACGGCGCACTTGCCGAACGCGCATTGCTCCCCGTGATCCCGTCCGAAGAGGAATTCCCCTACGCCATCCGCGTGGTGAGCGAAGTGGTCTCCTCCAACGGCTCCACCTCTCAGGGCTCGATCTGCGGCTCGACGCTCGCTTTGATGGACGCGGGCGTTCCGATCAAGGCTCCTGTTGCCGGTATCTCCTGCGGTCTCATTCAGGATGACGAAGGCGGTTTCACCACCTTCATCGACATCCAGGGCGTGGAAGATTTCCACGGCGAAATGGACTTCAAAGTCGCCGGTACCAAAAAAGGTATCACCGCCATTCAGATGGATTTGAAGAACGACGGTTTGACCATGGAGATCATCCGCAACGCGCTCGACATCACTTACGATGCCCGTTGCGAGATCCTCGATCAGATCATGCTCCCCGTCATCGACAAGCCGCGCGCAGAGGTTTCGCCTTACGCACCCAAGATGATCACCATGCACATTGATCCCGAGCATATCCGCGATGTCATCGGTAAGGGCGGCAGCGTCATTCAGAAGATCGTCGCCGATACCGGTGCCAAAGTCGATATTGACGAAGACGGTACCATCTACATTGCCTCTTCCGATGCCGCTGCCTGCGATGCCGCGAAGAAGTGCATCGACGACATCGTGTTTGAGCCCGAAGTCGGCAAGTTGTACTATGGTCGCGTCGTGCGCCTGATGCAGTTCGGTGCTTTCGTGGAGATCGCCCCGGGCAAAGACGGTTTGGTGCACATTTCCAAACTCGACCGCAAGCGCGTTGAAAAGGTCGAAGATGTGGTCACCGTCGGCGATATGATTTGGGTGAAGTTCATGGAGATCGACGAAAAAGGTCGCTGGAACCTCTCCCGCAAGGACGCTTTGGAAGAAATCGAAGCCCAGCAAAACAACGGCTGATCAATGAAACATAAAAAAGAGTTTCTTTTGGCATTTTGTCAAAAGAAACTCTTTTTTATTTATTTTCTCCTCTCCTACGGGGAGCGATGCGAGCGCCACTTGTGGCAGATGTATGCCTTCCCCAGTGGGGGAAGGTGCTGAGCGAAGCGAAGCGGATGGGGTTGTCAGCAAAGCGACCTCATCCGTCAAAATCTTCGATTTAGCCACCTTCTCCCACCGGAGAAGGCAAACGAAGCGCGCAAAACGAAATAAACAGAAACGGATGGATCAAAAATGATCCATCCGTTTCTATTTATTTCTGCCGATAATATCCAATAGCGTTTTGATCACTTTCGCTTCGTCGGCGCTTAAATGGTTAATGGCATCGAAAAGTTCCCGTGATGCCTGCGGATCATTGAAGCCGGTGTTGAAAAATTCAGCGGGCGTAACACCGAAATAATCACAAATCGCCAAAAATTCCAGCATAGAGGGCAAGGTTTTCCCCGAAGAAATGTTATTGATATAACCTCGGCTATGTCCGAGGTCGTAACTCATCTGATATTCCGAAACACCTTTGAGCATACGCAACTGCGTGATGCGCTCACGCACAAAATTGCCATCCATCATACCGCCTCCTTCTATTATAGGATAGCAGTAATGTGCAAGCGGTATGCACTCTAAAAAATGTTATTTCTATTGACAAAACATTTTTAATATGTTATTATCGTCTAAAAGATGTCGAAGTATGATACATAACATCTTTGAACAGTCGGATGAAAGATAATCTTTACTATGTCAATCGCAGAAAACAAAAAACGGAGGGGATCGTATTATGGGGCTTTTTTCAACTATTCTTTCTATGGCAGCAAAAGGGGCATTTCAATTGGCAAAAGAAAACGAAACGGTACAGAACATAACCGAGAATCTGAAAGATATTGTTTCCGAAAAGGTTACAGATGTAGCAGAGGGGATTCAATGTGCCTTCAATCCTGAAAAAAAGCATCAACATATAATGAAAACTCTTGAGGATGCTAGAAAATGTGCAGACGAGTTACAGGAGACAGTCAATGGGATGTTCGATCCCTTAATTGCAGCCGTTGAAGAGGCAGCTGCAGAATCGTCAGTGGGATCGCAAGCAGAAGAAAACTGCTCAGATGCAGCACCTAATGAAAACATCGTGGTGCTTACTGAAAGCGACTTGGTGCTTACTGAAAACACAGAACAATAAAATGCAGCACCAAACACCAAAAAATTACATCTGCCATTTCAATGTTGACTGAAAGATGTATACCCAATATATTTCGGCATTGAACATACCGGAAGCAAAAAACAAAATCCAATAGCAACATTTCGGCAAGCATGTCGTTTGTTTTGTTGCTGAGGAAATCAGCGACGAAAGGAGATGAAAAAAATGTCCAGTGAATATACATACGAAGTCTATTATTCCGTGAATGGAAAGTCTGGTCAAAGCTGTATGGTGTCCGCCCGAGATAGCAGTCAAGCAAGACGGATTGCGCGTGACAAACTTCAAGGTCAAGCGGGATATGCTGATAAGCGTATTTTCGTTTCTTCTGTAAACAAACAAAGGTAATCACAAAAGAGTGCGGTATTTTTACCGCACTCTTTCATCAGAAGGAGGAATGATTTATGAGTAAGAAAGTATTTTGCTGGCTGATCGTTGATCTGATCTTTGCCGGCGGCGTTACGCTCGGGTGCATCCTGCTCGGTCATGCGATCGCGCAGCACATGGGCAATGCCGTGGCGGCAAAAGGCGTTTCCGTTTTATTTACCGCAATCTACTGCGTTGTGGACGCGATAACCCTCTTCTATTTCCTTCTCTATTGGTGGTCGGACCGCAAATGGAC
Organism: Oscillospiraceae bacterium; assembly: GCA_045642405.1. Taxonomy (GTDB): domain Bacteria; phylum Bacillota; class Clostridia; order Oscillospirales; family Oscillospiraceae; genus Hominicoprocola. The sequence continues at coordinate 30,571 of JAZUIU010000004.1, read as the reverse complement.
GGCGATCAAGCGAAAATTCAAAAAGTTGAAGAGGCATTGAATATGGAATTTGAAAAAAGTCTGATATCTTTTTGGGAAGAATGCAATTATTCTTTTGAAAAGATAAAAGAGCACTGTTATGTGTTGCTTTTGAAAAACAAAACGCTCGGAAAAATACCGCTGATCATCGACATCCCATCGGAGAATTATGCCTCCGCCACGGTTTGCCACGTTGAACGCTTTCTGGCGATGCCCGAAGACAAATATCGCTTTGCCAACGAACTCAATCGGACGTCTTTTTTTGCAAAATTCTATATTGGTAAGGATGAAAGCCTTATCGCGACCATCGACCTGCTGCTCGCAGAGGTCATGTACGAGTCGGAGTTCTGTATGCTTTGCGACCTTTTTGCAGACGCCGTCGAAACCGCCTGCAAGAAATACAAAAAATAAAAAAGCGGGGAGGGGCTTGCTCCTCCCGTCTCCATCGTCATTGCGAGGCGCTCCGCGCCGTGGCAATCCGCGTCCCCCGTCCAAAAAACGGATCGCCACGCTCCGCTCGCGATGACGAAATAAACGCAGGTAGCTAAAAATCTCTCCCGTAGGGCGGCTGCTTGCTGCCGCCGTTTGCCGTTGTCCCACACGGGAGGAGCAAGCAAAAACCGGATGGATCATTTGATCCATCCGGTTTACTTTTCGTTATGATACAATTACTGTTCGGCTTCCTGCATGGCCTTTGCGGCGGCGATCGCCTTTTCCTGTGCGTCGGCGGTGCATTGCTCGTAGCGGACGAATTTCATCTCGAACGAGCCGCGGGAGCGCGTCATGGAGCGAAGGTCGATGGCGTAATTCATCAGTTCCGCCTCGGGGCATTCCGCCTCGATGAGCTGGTCGCCGTCTTCCGTGGCGTTCATACCCATCACTCTGCCGCGGCGCTTGTTGAGATCACCGAGGACGTCGCCCATATACTGATCGGGCACGGTGACTTTCAGCTCGCAAACCGGCTCCAAAAGCACGGGAGATGCTTCGGGCATTGCCGCCTTGTAGGCAAGGTTGGCAGCCGTCTTGAATGCGATTTCGGAGGAGTCGACAGGGTGATAGGATCCATCGTAAAGCACGCATTTGAGGTTGACCACGGGATAACCGGCGAGCGGACCGTGGACAGAGGCTTCGCGCAAACCCTTTTCAACGGCAGGGAAGAAGTTCTTCGGCACGCTGCCGCCGAACACTTCCTCGGCGAAGACCATCTCTTCGGACTCTTCGTTCGGCTCAAAACGAACCCAAACATCACCGAACTGACCGCTGCCGCCGGTCTGCTTCTTGTGGCGTCCCTGCTTTTGCACGGTCTTGCGGATCTTTTCGCGATAAGCTACGCGCGGTGTGTCCAAAACGGCTTCTACGCCGAAACGCGCTTTGAGTTTGGAAACCAAAACATCGATCTGAATATCGCCTGCGCCGGAAATGACCATTTGGTGCGTCTCGGCGTTGTTGGTGATGTGGAAGGTCGGATCTTCCTCATTGAGTTTGTTGAGTCCGGTGCCGAGTTTATCTTCCTGACCGCGCACTTTCGGTGCGATCGCGCGGGAGTAGCAGGAAGGCGCAAAGGAGATGCCTTCCAAAGTCACGATCTCCTTGGGATCGCAGAGGGTGTCGCCCGTGCGGACGCGCTCCATCTTGGCAATGGCGCCGATGTCGCCGCAGCAGACTTCCTTGACTTCCTCATTCTTCTTACCGTGGATGAGGTAGAGACGACCGAGTTTTTCGGTGTTGCCCGTTCTGGGATTGTAAAGGGACATATCGGCAGTCACTTTGCCGCGCACCACTTTGAAGAGGGAATATTTGCCGTACTGATCTGAAATGGTCTTAAAGACGAACGCAACGGTCTTGCCGTCTTCCGCATAAGCCACTTCCACGCTCTCGCCGCCTTCGGTCTGTGCCGCTTCAGCCGGCATATCCGTTGCAACGGGTGCGAGTTCCGCGATCGCCTGCAACAAAACTTCCACACCGAGACCGGTGAAGCCGCTGCCCCAGATCACGGGAGCCACACTTCCGTCTTGCACGCCGATCTTCATGCCGCGTGCGATCTCTTCTGCCGAAAGTTCGCCGCTGTCAAAGAATTTTTCCATCAATTCTTCATCGCTGCCGGCGGCGGCTTCCATCAAAGCCGCGCGTTGCTCTTCCACGGCACTTGCCATATCGGCAGGAATATCGCACTTGGCGGTCTTGCCGCCCTGCACGGTATACGCCGTGTTGTGGAGCAGATCGACGATACCCGTCACCTTTTTGCCGTCGGGCGAAATGGGAACGGTCAGCGGTGCGATCGCAGAGCCGAATTTCTCTTTCAAATCATTGAAACACGCGGAATAGTCGCTGTTTTCTTCATCAGTACGGCTGACGAAAATGATGCGCGGTTTCTTGCCGAGCATTTTCCAACTGCGCTCCGTACCGGCGGAAACCTTGCCGCCGCAAACGATCACGGCGCAATCGCAGGCGCGCGCCGCACAGAGGGCTTCACCGGCAAAATCGAAGTTGCCAGGTGCGTCCATCAAATTGATGCGCAGATTTTTATATTTCACCAAAGCCATCGCAAGAGAAATCGAAATATTTCTCTTGGTTTCCTCAGGATCATAGTCACAAACCGTATTACCGTCGGCAACTTTGCCCATACGGTCAATGCTTCCGGTCAAAAATAACAGGCTTTCTGCAAGGGTCGTTTTACCGCTGCCTCCATGTCCCAGCAGGCAGATATTGCGTACATCTTTTGCGCTCATAGGAAAAAGTCTCCTTCCGTTCTTGTGAATCCCGTCGGAAAAATTCCGACCTGAATGGTATTATACAATAAATTATTAGACAATTCAACTATATTTTTTCATATTTTTATTATTTTTTTGTCTAAATCATCAAAACCGGTCAATCATCCAGGCATTGACCAGTGCGGCAAATGCCCAAAGCAGCAAAAAGAGGATCATATTGATCGGTGTCAGCGTAGAATGTGCGCCGATGAAAGTAAAGTAAAATGCCAGAAGTTCGCTGACGATACTGCCTAAAATGGCAAGCACCGTGCCACTCCCCACCGTGCGCACCAGGCGTTTTGCGCCGACAGTCGCTTCGGCAAAAGGCGTCACGCCTTCGCGCAGCAACAAAGCATACGGTTTTCCGCTGCCGCTTTCGGAAAGTGCCAGACGCGTGGAAATCTTCGGGAAAACCACACCGCCGCGCAATTTGAACTTGCGTTTGAGCAACTGCGGCGTAATATTGCCGTCACGCACTGCCAAAACAGCGGTCAAATGACTGCGGCGCAGTGCATGGAGTGCCCAACCGGTATTTTGCGACGGCAGATACTTCAATGCAAATATCGCAATCAGTTCGCCGTCCACCGCCAGATAAACTGCCGTTTTCAACTTACTGCTCGGAACGGTAATGTGCATCTTGCGGCAAAACTGCGCCGTACCGAACAATACCGTCTCGCCGTGGATCGTGCCGCCGACGCCGCCTTCTTCATAAAAATCCAAGTCCGACACGCGCTCTTGCACGCCGCCACTGCTTTCGAGCATCTGATGAAAGACCGACTGCAAGCCGCTCCCCGATGCTTTCGCCATTGCCGCGGCATAGGCAATCGCTTTTCCGCTCTCTTCTCCGAAGAGTTTTACATTTCCCGGCACAATCGTCCCTGCCGTAAAAAGATCGCCGTCGGTCAAAATCACGCAGTTGCTTTGTGAAATCTCCTTTGCCGCACCATAGCCGCCGAGCGCCGTTCCGCTTTGGAATAAGCGGTGCGCCAAACGCTTGAACGGCAAAGCATAGACCAACGGAAACGCGAGTGAATTTGCGGCAAAGAGCAAAATCGACCAATTCCACAAAAACCGCTCGGGTGCTTGGTTTTCCACCGTTGCCAAAACGGCAAATACAAATGTTGCCGCAAGCAAAAGCGGCTGCACGAGCAAAATCCAATGCTCGGACGCATTTTCTTTGTGTGCGCAATGATAAAATCCGGCAGAAGTTCCGCGGTATTTTGCCGCGCCGCCTGCCGTCACGGTGATGACCGACGCCGTATCGTCCAGCGCCGCCACGCGGAAGGTATCATACATGGCGCGATACATCAGTTTGCGCCCGTAAAGCAGGCAAACGATGCCCGTGCACGCCACGGCATGGAACGAAAGCAGTTCCGCCCGTGCCGTTACGAAAACGCTCAAAACCGTATCGAGTGCCGTCACGATGCAAGCAAGTGCAACGGGCTGTTCCATCGTTATGCGGCGTTCGCGCAAAGCACGGAAGGCTTCGATAAAAATCTCGCGTCCGATGACGCAAACCGCCAATTCCATCGCACAAAAGACAAGCGCCGTGATCGGGGATGCGGCATAGTCACGCAGTGCGGGGATCACCTGCATCACCACTTGCGCGATCCACATCAAAACCGTGGTCAGAAGTGCCGGGCAAAATACCCGGTCGATGCGCAGCAGGCAGTCCTGATAATGCTGCACAGTCCTGCGTGCAGGCGGCTCGGGTTGTTCTTCTTCATCCGGCTCTTTTGCCGCCTCTTCTTCCTTTTGCCGCGCCATATTCTCATAGAGTTCTTCCGTATCGCGCTCGCGTTTGCGTCCAAAAAAGAGTTTGCGTTCCTTGGGCAGGATGATCGGCTCGTCCTCGCTCATCACGGACTGCACCGTCTGTTCCAAAACCTCTTGCAAACTGACGCTCTTTTCCTTGCCCGGAGCAAGCGGTGCGTCGATTGCCTCCGGCTCCTCCGCCGGCTCTTCCGTCGCATCGGCAGGCGTTTCCTCGGCAGCAACTTCCGCAGGCTCTTCCGCAGGCTCTTCCGCAGACTCTTCCTGCTCTTTCGGAACCTCTTCGGCATTTTCAGCCGCTTTCATCGTTTCCAGCCGTGCCTTCACTTTCTCCGAAATACGCGCGAAAACCGACTTTTTCACGCGTTTGGGCAAAACGATCTCTTCCTGCCCTTCCGGCTCTGCACCCGAGAGCAGCGTGGTTTCCATCCCGCCGCCGTATTCGGTCAGAATACTTTCCAGCGTCAGTTCTTCATCCGCCGTGTTCTCTTGGTCCGTATTCACTTCTTCCAAAATTTCTTCAAAATCCATAGTCCGACATCCTTATCATCCGATGCGTTGCCGCACCGCTTCATACAGTAAAATTGCCGCCGCCGCAGACGCGTTGAGCGAAGAAATCTTCCCCTTCATGGGAATGCTGACGAGAAAATCGCAATTTTCGCGCACCAATCGGCTCATCCCCTCACCTTCACTTCCGATCACGATCGCGGCAGGACCTTTGAGATCGGCTTCGTAGAGGGAAACCGCGCCGTCCGCCGCTGTGCCGAAGATCCAAACGCCCATTTTTTGCAGGTCTTTCAAAAGCGTCGTAATATTCGGCACACGCGCCACGGGCACATAACTCACCGCTCCTGCGCTGGTCTTTCCCACAATGGAGGTAAGCCCTGCACTGCGGCGCTTGGGAATGATAACACCGTGCGCACCGGCGCATTCCGCCGTGCGGATGATCGCGCCGAGATTGTGTGGATCGGATATCTCATCGCAGATCACCAGAAGCGGTGCTTCGCCTTTTTCCTGCGCAATGGCGAGAATATCTTCCACCGAAACATATTCTCGCACGGAAGCGAGAGCGATCACACCCTGATGCGCATGGGTATGGCTCATCGCGTCAAGTTTGCGCTTGTCCGCATCCACCACCACGACCCCTGCGGCGCGTGCCGTGGATGCGATATGTCCGAGGGTTTTGTCTGTTTCGCCTTTTTGGATGAAAATCTTGTCGATCGACGCACCGGCGCGCAATGCTTCCATCACGGCGTTGCGTCCTTCGATGACGCCGTCATCCACGCTTTCCCGCTCCTGAAACTGCGCTTGCGCCTTTGTCTCTTCCTTCATATCGTTCTACCTCTTTCGCCCGATTTCTATATTCTTTGACATTATAACATAAGATGCAGAAAATAGGAAGAGGAAAAGAACGAAAACTTTACTAAAAATTCACGATTGGCATCTTGTGCCGCGAAAAAGAATGTGATACAATGCCCGTAAGAAAGAGATTTTCCGCAAGGAGGACAGAAATGAACCAAAATAACAACAAAAACCAAGGGAAAGCACCGCGCGGTCTCATCTCCATTTTGATTTGGGCGGTCATTCTGACCATTATTTTTAACTATGCCGGTACGGCTCTTTTGCAATCGAAGCAAGCCGCGGCATCCTGCGAGATCGCGTACAGTGAGTTTGTCGGTCTCGTGAAAGACGGCAAGATCAAATCCGTGGAATTCGGCGAAAAGGTCTTTACCATCACGCCTCAAAAAGGCGTCGTCTATCAGGATAAAGCCGGCAATCAATACAGCAAAAACTACACGCTTTTCACCACCATCATCCCCGACGGCAACGAAAGCCTGCTCGCGCTGCTGGATGAATACGGTGTGGATTACTCCAAACCTTTTGTGCCCGAACGCTCTCCCATTCTGGCGTTTATGCTGGAATATATCCTGCCCATCGTGGTGATGGCAGGCATCTTCATCCTCTTCACGAGCATTCTTTCCAAGCGCAGCGGCATGGGTGGTTTCGGCGGTGTGGGCAAATCCCGCGCCAAGCTCTACATGGAAAAGCAAACGGGCGTTTCGTTCCGTGATGTCGCCGGTCAGGACGAGGCAAAAGAGTCGCTTTTGGAGATCATCGACTTTTTGCATAATCCTGCCAAATATACCGCCATCGGCGCAAAAATTCCCAAGGGCGCGCTTTTGGTCGGCTCTCCCGGTACCGGTAAAACGCTTTTGGCAAAGGCAGTCGCCGGTGAAGCCAATGTGCCGTTTTTCTCCATCTCCGGCTCCGATTTCGTGGAGATGTTCGTCGGCGTAGGTGCTTCGCGTGTGCGCGATCTGTTCAGCGAAGCGGCAAAGGTCGCACCGTGCATCATCTTCATTGATGAGATCGACACCATCGGCAAGCGCAGAGATGACGGGCGCTTCAACGGCGGCAACGATGAGCGCGAACAAACGCTCAACCAACTGCTCGCCGAGATGGACGGTTTCGATCCCGGCAAAGGCGTCATCGTCCTCGCCGCGACCAACCGTCCGGAGGTTTTGGATCAGGCGTTGCTGCGTCCCGGCCGTTTCGACCGCCGCATCACGATCGACCGTCCGAATTTGGCAGGCCGTCTCGCCACGCTGGAAGTCCATACGCGCAACATCAAACTTGCCGAAGATGTGGACCTTAAAAAAGTCGCTTTGGCGACTGCCGGCTGTGTGGGTGCCGACCTTGCCAACCTTGCCAATGAAGCGGCACTGCGCGCCGTGCGCAAGGGACGCAAATTCGTCACGCAGGAAGATATGCTCGCCGCATTTGAATTTGTCATCGCCGGCAGCGAAAAGAAGAACAGCGTTCTGACCGAGTTTGAAAAGAAACTCGTCGCCTATCATGAGGTCGGCCATGCAATGGTCGCCTACAAGCAAAAGCACGCCGAGCCGGTGCAAAAGATCACCATCGTGCCGCACACGGAAGGCTCTTTGGGTTACACGCTGATGATGCCCGAGGAAGACAAAACGGAACTGCGTACACGCGACGAACTGCTCGCCAAGATCTCCGTCTTTATGGGCGGCCGCGCCGCGGAAGAAGTGGTACTAAGCACCATGACCAACGGTGCATCGCAGGATATCCAGGAGGCAACTGCCATTGCGCGCAATATGGTCGCCATGTACGGTATGAGCGAAAAGCTCGGCAAAATGGCACTCGGCTCGATCCGCTCGCAGTTCCTTGACGGCGGTTACGGTTTGGATTGTGCGCAGGACACCGCCGCCATTATGGATAACGAAGTGAAGGACATCATCGAGCAATGCTACGGCGATGCCGTCAATGTCATCAAAGAAAACCGCGAAGATATGGACAAAGTCGTTGCCTATCTTTTGGAAAAGGAAACCATTACGGGTGCCGAAATGGTCGCGATCCTGGAAGGCCGCGATCCTGCCACGGCAAATGACACGGAAGAAAGCCTGCAAGACGGTTTCCGTCCCTCTTCGCCCGACACGGTCGAACCGCCGGCGCAACACATTTCCATGACAAATGAGCCGATCGTTCCCCCCGAAGAAACATAAAAAAAGAGAGCCGCCGGCTCTCTTTTTTTATCGTAAAATCCGTTCGGCACAACGGATGCCGTCCGTTGCGGCGGAAATAATACCGCCGGCATAACCGGCTCCCTCACCGCATGGGAACACACCGCGCAAAGACGCCTGAAATGTCTCATCGCGCAAAATGCGCACCGGAGAGGAAGAGCGCGTTTCCACCGCCGTCAAAACGGCATCGCTTTGGTCAAAACCTTTGATTTTTCGTCCCAATGCCGGAAGTGCTTCTTCGATCGCTTCGCAGACAAACGGCGGCAGACAATCGTGCAGATCGCACCACCGCACCGCAGGGCGGTAACTCGGCTTCACTTTGCCCGCTTTCGTGCTTGCCCGATGCGCCAAAAAATCGCCCACCGTCTGTGCCGGAGCGATATAGCCTCCGCCGCCGAGAGCAAACGCTTTTTCTTCCAACTCGCGCTGAAAGGCAACCCCTGCCAACACATCCTTTGTCGGAAAATCCTGCGGCGTGACGGAGACGAGAATTCCGCCGTTGATATTTTCTTTGTCCCGGGCATATTCGCTCATCCCGTTGGTCACCACGCGGTTTTCCTCCGATGCCGCCGCCACCACACTGCCGCCCGGACAGACGCAAAATGAAAATACGCCGCGCCCGTCCGCCGTATGATAGGCAAGTTGGTAGGAAGTCGGCGGAAGCGAGGGATGCCCGACATGATCTTTATACTGTGCGGCATCCATATCCGCTTGCAGATGCTCGATACGAACGCCCACGGCAAAAGGCTTTTGCTCCATGGCGATCCCAAGATCGCGCAGTGCGGCAAAAGTGTCCCGTGCGCTGTGCCCGAGAGCCAGAATGACGCTGTCGGTCTCTTCGCGATATTCGTTTTCGCCCGACCTCACGCGCACCGCCGTCACATGACCGTCCCGACTCTCCAACCCCGTCAGTTGATGTCCGAAACGGATATCTGCGCCAAGATTTAAGAGGTGGCGGCGCATATTTTGCAGGACGGTAAAAAGGCGGTCCGTGCCGATATGCGGTTTGGCGTCGGTCAGAATGCTCTCGGGTGCGCCGAACCGCACGAACTGCTCCAAAATAAAACGGTGGCGAACATCTTTCGTCCCCGTATTGAGTTTTCCGTCGGAAAAAGTGCCGGCACCGCCTTCACCGAACTGCACATTGCTCGCGGTATCCAAAATGCCGTCTTTCCAAAAGCGTTCCACTTTCTCCCTGCGTACTTCCACCGCGTCGCCGCGTTCCAGCACGATCGGTTTTGCGCCGCCTTGCGCCAAAAGGAGCGCGGCAAACAGTCCGGCAGGACCGGAGCCGACCACGATCGGTCTTTGGGCAAAGGTTTTGCGGCAACCAGGCGGCGCATACACTTCGGGGCAATAGAGGCTCACCTGTTCTTTTTTGCATTTTTGCAAAACGCGCCGCTCGTCATTGACGCAAACGGCGATCTGATAGGTGAAAAAGACGCCTTTTCGCGCGTCGATACTGCGGCGCAAAACCGTGCAGTTTTCCACCTTCTCGTGCAGTATTTCACTCGCCTTTTTGCAAAGCGCGGCTTTGTCCGCCGCATCGGCGAATTTTATGCCGCTGATTTTGAGCATCTTTCTCACCTCTTTGCTTCATTATAATCGACTGCCCCGAAAATCACAAGAGAATTTATAATTTATCTAAAAGTTATTCATATTTTAGACATATTCTCATTCTATACTCCACAATATAAGAACAATACCGTAAAGGAGGAATTGGGTATGTTTGAGGAAAATGATCCCTATCGCGCCTATCCGGACCCGCAAAACGATATGCCGGTCTATGACGCACCGTATGAGGAGACACCCCCGAAAAAGAAAAACCGCATCGGCGTTCGCATCGTGGCACTTGCTCTTTGCTGTGCGCTTTGCGGCGGATTTGCAGGAGCCGGCGTCGCCCGTTTGACGCAAACGCCGAAAAGCACCGCCATTACCGTCAGCAATCGCAAAGCGCCGAGTGTTGAGGTCATCAAGGTGGACGGCAAAACGAAAATGACGATGCCGGAAGTGTATCGCGCCGTGATCGACAGTGTGGTTTCGATCAATTCTTCGTCCACAAAGACGAACATTTTCGGTCAGCCTGTGGAAAGTGCCGCCGCCGGCAGCGGTTTTGTCATCACCGATGACGGTTATATCGTCACCAACTACCATGTCGTGCAATCCGCCACTTCAACGGAAGTCACCATGTACGACGGCAAATCCTACACCGCACAGATCATCGGCGGCGACGAGGATTATGATATTGCCGTTTTGAAGATCGACGCGAAAGAACTGACGCCCGTCACGCTGGGTGATTCGGAAAAGATCAATGTCGGGCAGGCGGTCGCCGCCATTGGCAATCCGCTCGGCGAACTGACTTTTTCGATGAGTCAGGGGATCGTTTCCTGCGCCAACCGCGCCATCAATGTCGACGGCACTCCGTTCAATATGATCCAGGTCGACTGTTCGGTCAACCCCGGCAATTCCGGCGGTCCGTTGGTCAATGAGTACGGCGAAGTGCTGGGCATCGTCTCCGCCAAGTATTCCACCTATTCCACGACCACGGTGGAAGGGCTCGGTTTTGCCATTCCCATCAACGATGTCTCCGCCATGATCCGCGAGATCATCACCAACGGCTATGTCGGCAACAAGCCTTATTTGGGCATCAACGCCGGCACGCTGACCGATACCATGGCGCAGCAGTATCGCTTCTCGATCAACAAGGGCGTTTTCATCTATTCTGTGGAAGACGGCTCGGCGGCGCAAAAAGCCGGATTGCAGATGGGCGATGTCATCACGAAACTCGATAAAAAGGAAATTACCTCTATGGATGACCTGTCTGCCGCCAAAAAGAGTTATGCCGCAGGGGACACGGTAAAATTAAAAGTATTCCGCGGCGGCAAGACCATTGATGTTTCGCTCACCTTCGATGCCACACCGCAAAACGCGGCGCAAGAGGAACAGACGCAGACACCGCAAACGCCTCAGCAAATACCGCAAACACCGCAGACGCCGCAATACGGCAATCCGTACAACTTCTATAATCCCTTTCAGTTTTTCAGCGACTTCTTTGAACATTAAAAAAGAACGGCTATCCATCGGCGCAAAGCCATTGGATAGCCGTTTCCTTTTTTTACTTTTTCAAACCTGCAAAATGTTCACGCGTCAATTTGAATACCACGGGGGAGAGCATCAAAAGACCGATCAGGTTCGGGATCGCCATAAAGCCATTGAGGGCGTCCGCCAAATTCCAGACATCCTGCAAACTCATCGTGATACTCACGAAAGTAAAGAGGATGTAAACGAGTTTATACACGTTGCCCCACTTCACGCCGAACAGATACTCAAAGCAACGCACACCGTAAAGCGCCCAACTGAGTACCGTGGAAAGTGCGAAGAGAGAAAGGCAGAATGCGATGATCAAAGAGCCTGCCGTTCCGCCGAGCACGGAGCCGATCGCCGCCGCAACGGTCGTACCGTCACCGCCGGCGCCCCATGTAATATCCAGATTGCCTGCGCAGTAAGTGGTCAAAACGGTCAAACTGGTGAGAGTGCAGATGACGATGGTGTCCATAAACACCTCAAAAATGCCGAACATACCCTGCTTGACGGGATCGGTTTCGGAAGTGGCGGCGTGTGCCATCGGTGCAGTACCGAGACCGGCTTCATTGGAGAAGCAGCCGCGTCCGACACCCTTTTGGATGGAGGTCATCACCGTGATACCGACTGCGCCGCCGAGTGCGGCTTTGGCGGAAAATGCGCTCTTGACGATCAGTGCAAGCGCCTCACCGATGAAGCGGTAATTCATACCGACCACAAGCAAAGCGGAAACGATATAGACAAGTGCCATGATCGGAACGAGTTTTTCCGTCACGGAGCCGATGCGCTTGATGCCGCCGAAAATGACCAACGCAAGGATCACGGCGACCACCGCACAGATAATCAGACTCAAAACGGGAATTTTTGTGCCAAACAGCATCATCTGTTTCTGCACGAAAGCCGAGCCGCAGGTGCTGAACGCGCCCGTGATGGAACTGACGATGGAATTGACCTGCGTGGCGTTACCGATACCGAATGCCGCCAGCGAGCCGAAAATGCAAAAAAGCGCACCGAGCCATTTCCAATTCTTGCCGAGCCCGTTTTTGATGAAGTACATCGGGCCGCCAACCCAGTCGCCGTCAGCGTTGCGCTCGCGGTATTTCACGGCAAGCACCACTTCGGAATACTTCGTCAGCATACCGACCAAAGCGGAGATCCACATCCAGAAGATCGCGCCCGGGCCGCCGACGAAGATCGCGCCGGTCACACCGGCGATGTTACCCGTTCCGACCGTTGCCGCCAAAGCGGTGGTCATCGCCTGCAAGGGCGTGACTTCGCCTTTGCCGGCAGACTGCTTTCTGAAAAGTTTGCCGAGGGTATTTTTCATCGCGTAGCCGAACTTGCGGAACTGCAAAAAGCCGGTCGCAATGCTGAGATAGAACCCGACGCCGACAAAAAACACCAGCATCACAGGTCCCCACGCAAAATTATCCAGCGCGGAAATAAACTTACTGATCGTCATACTTTTTTGTTCCTTTCTGATATTTAACGGGAAATCAAAATTACTTCCTATTATATAGTGATGCGATCATTATAATATGCAAGTTGAAAAAAATCAAGAAAATTTGCACGAAACGCTTGACAAATAAAAAACACTGTGCTATTTTAACTGTATTAGTACAGTTAGTACAGACAAGCAAAAGGAGGTGCTGCTTTGATTACTTTGAACTACCGTGATACACGCCCGATCTACGAGCAGGTGTGCGATGAACTGCGCAAACTGATCGTATGCGGTGCATTGCAGGAGGGAGAAAAACTCCCCTCTGTCCGCGTTTTGGCGGCGGAACTTGCCATCAATCCCAACACCATTCAGCGTGCCTATAATACGCTGGAAGCGGAAGGGTATTGCTGCTGTGTGGCTGGCAAGGGCAATTTTGCCTCACTGCCGAAAAACGATGCGCGTAAAAAAGAACTCTGCCGCCACATCCGCGAAGTCGTTGCCGAACTGCGCGTACTCGGCGTAACGGATGCGGAAATCCAAAAACTATGTCAGGAGGACTCTCAATGATTGAGGTGAAAAATGTCGTCAAATCATTTGACGGTCATCGGGCATTGGACGGTGCAACACTCACCGTACCCAAAGGCTCGGTTTACGGTCTGGTCGGCCCGAACGGTGCCGGTAAGACCACCCTTTTGCGCCACTTGACCGGCGTATTGCAACAAGACTCCGGCGAGATCGCTTTTGAGGGCTTGCCCGTTTGGGAAAACCCTGCCGTCAAGTCGGTCATCGCCTCCATTCCCGATGAATGGCACTATTTTGCCCAGGCTTCCATCCGCGATATGATGCAGTTTTACCGCGGCATCTATCCGCATTTTGATATGAACCGCTATGAAAAACTCAAAGAGGTCTTTGAACTGGATGAAAAGCACATGATCCGCCGCTTTTCCAAGGGGATGCAAAAGCAAGCCGCTTTTTGGCTGGCGCTTTGCTGCGAGCCGGACTACCTCCTGCTCGATGAACCCGTGGACGGTCTTGATCCCGTGATGCGTCGCCAGGTATGGAGCCTGATGATGCAGGATGTGTCTGAGCGCGGTATGACCGTTCTGGTCTCATCGCACAACCTGCGCGAACTCGAAGATGTCTGCGACCATGTCGGTATTATGAATCGCGGCCGCGTCCTTTTGGAGCGTTCGCTTTCCGACTTGCAGGACAATACCGTCAAGGTGCAGCTTGCCGTCGAGCAGGACGCTCCCATCGTACTGCCCGAAGGACTCACGCCTCTGCACGAAAGTGCGCTCGGTCGTGTCCATACTTACATTTTCCGAGGCAAAGCGGAGGAGATCCGGCAAAAACTCGCGGTATTGTCCCCGATTTTGCTCGACACCATTCCGCTGACACTCGAAGAAATCTTTATTTATGAGTTAGGAGGAGAAGACTATGCCGTCCGTGACATCCTGCTTTAATCGCACGCTTTTCAAAGGCGCGCTCAGACGCAACTGGCCGCTTTGGTGCGGATATGCCATTTTGCTGATTTTGGTCATTCCCTGCTCCCTCGGCAGTTATCTTGCCGTCGGCAACCCCTCCTTTTACGATATCCGCTCCATGATCATGGGCACATCTCATTCCGCCGGCATCACGATCTCCGCCATCAGCGGTATCATCTTTGCCATGGCGATGTTCGCTTATCTCGGCTTTCCCCGCTCCACCGGCGGTATGCACGCGTTGCCGCTTCGCCGCGACAATCTCTTTTTGTCGCATTATCTCGCAGGTCTTTTTGCGCAGATCTCCACGCAGGTCGTCACCTTTGTGATCGCTACGCTCATCTGCCTGCCGCAGATCGACGCCAAAGCACTCGCCGTCGGCTTCGCTTCCTTTGCTTTGCCCACCGTGTTTTTCTACTCCTTTGGCGTGCTTTGTATGCACTGCACCGGTCAGGTGTTGGCGGCACCCGTATTCTACGGCGTCTTCAATTTCCTTGCCGTTGCCTTGGAAACGGCGGTTGAAAGCGTTGCAAGCCTGTTTCTTTACGGCTATTGTATGGACAATTCATCCTTCGTTTGCGAGTGGCTCTCGCCGACGGTCTCCATGTTTCGCAATGTGACGGTCGACCGCATTTATGACGATGCCGGTCAGATCGCCGATGTCTGCTTCAACGGGCTTTCGTGCTATGTGATCTATGCCGCGATCGGCGTGGTCTTAGCCGCGATCGCGTTCTTGCTTTACCGCAAGCGCAAGAGCGAACATTCCGGCAACACGGTGGTTTTCTCATGGATGTATCCCGTATTCCAATACGGTGTTGCCCTTTGTGCCGCTTTTTCGGTCGGTATTGCGATCTATTGGATCTTCTTCAATAATCAGATCGACGGACACGGCAATCTGATCGGTGCGATCGTGTCGCTCAGCGCAGGGGCTTTGCTCGGTTTCTATGCCGCATCCATGATCCTCAAAAAGAGTTTCCGCGTATTCCGCAAGAGCCTTTGGAGCATCATCGGGATCGTTGCGGTGATCTCCTGTTTCTGCGTGTGTCTGGATCTGGATGTCACCGGCTATGAAAAAACGCTGCCTGATGCCGATGCGATCGAAAATGTCGAAGTCAATGTCTGGTCTTCGGGTGATTACACCCAGGGTGCTCTCGATGATCCGGAGACGATCGACTCCCTGCTCGCGTTGCACGCAGTCGCCATCTCGCCCGACGGCATTGCCGCGAATAACGCGTATTACGAATATGAGCGCGACAACATTTTAGACAGCGAAAAAGTCAACTTCGCCGAAATCCGCATCTTCTATAATCTCAAAGACGGCACTCATTGCCGTCGCAGTTATACCTTCCGTCTGCCGCAGCAGGAAAATGCCGCCGATGACAAACTCACTCGTGCATTTTTGGATTTCTTTGCACAAAAAGAAGTTGTCTGCGCTTATATGCTCGACTTCAATCCGACGGATTTAGAAGAAGATCGGAAGATCACCGGCGGTCAATGTATCATTTTCGCCGATGACAGATACGATTCGCGCAATTTCGGACTTTCTGCCGAAGAAGCGCAAAAAGTCTTTGATACCGCCATGCGCGATGTCGAAGCCGGTCACTACCGTCAACTCACGCCGCTTTTCTACGGCGATGATCAGAATTTGGCGTGTTGCGACATCAATTTCCTGACGCCGCGTGAGCAAAGAATGCAGCCGTATGATGCAAGACCGGACATGATCTCTCTGCGCATCTGCGCCGAAATGAAAGAGACGATCCCACTGCTTGAAAAGATTTCCGGCATTGCGTTTCCGACCAGTCGAAACAGCGGCAACTATCCGCTTGCCGCGGAATTGACCGATTAAAAAATAAAAGAGCCAAAATGGTATGCACCCCAAAAGTCAGACACTTTTGGGGTGCATGTCAGAAAGGCTCTTTTTTTGTCAAATACTCGGGGAAGTGGTCACCGCTTCCAAAACGGCATAGCGCTCTGCCGGAAACGGCTTTTGCATCGTCAAAGCCTCCTCAATCGGAAGGCGTACCACGCGCCCGTCCTTGGTGGCGACCACGCAATTCACATCGCCGTCCAGCAATGCCGTCACCGCTTCGTAACCCATGCGCGTTGCAGTCTCGCGGTCCCGGGAAGAGGGAGAGCCGCCGCGCTGGATATGCCCCAGCACGGTCACACGCGGATCAAGCCCGATGCTCTCGTGGATCTTCTCCGCAATATCCATCGCGTGACCTGCACCCTCGGCGACCACGACCATATAATGCGTCGTTCCCGCCAGACGGGCACGGCGGATTTTTTCCACCACATCGCGCTCGACATCCACATCGCGCTCGGGGATCAAAACGGCAGTCGCACCGGTGGCAAGTCCGACATAAAGGGCAAGATACCCTGCCTGTCTGCCCATCACTTCCACCACGGAGCAACGCTCGTGGGACTGCATCGTGTCGCGCAGTTTGTCGATCGCCTGCACCGCCGTATTGCAGGCGGTGTCAAATCCGATCGTGTAGTGCGTGCAGCCAATGTCATTGTCGATCGTAGCCGGAATACCGACGGTGGGGATGCCTTGACGGGAAAGTGCCAATGCGCCGCGGAATGTACCGTCACCGCCGATGGCGACCACACCGTCTAAGCCGAGCAAGCGGCAGGTATCCGCCGCCTTTTTTTGCCCCTCTTCTTTCATAAACTCCTCGCTGCGCGCCGTATAAAGCACTGTGCCGCCCTTGTCGATAATATGGCTGACACTGCCGGAGCCCATACGGATAAAATCGCCGTTGATGAGTCCGTTATATCCGCGGCGAATGCCGATGCACTCCACACCGCGGCTGAGCGCCGTACGCACAACGGCACGCACAACGGCATTCATACCCGGGGCATCGCCGCCGCTGGTGAGAACACCGATCCGTTTGATTTCATTTGCCATTTTGTATCTCTCCTCTGTGATATATCAAAATTGCTTCTCATTATGCCATTGATCTTTCCTTTTGTCAAGGAGATTTCCCGTGTTTTTGGCTTTTTTGCTTGACAAATCGGCGCAAAGCCGTTATATTGTTAGCAGATATGGAAAATGCCGTGATGAGGAAGAGTACAGCATCTCTCTGACAGCGAAGAGAGCCGCCGTTTGGTGCAAGGCGGTGTGTCGGGATGCCGGAAAATCACCTTTGAGCAGTCTGCCCGAAACCAGTAAGGCAGGTCGGATGCGCCCGTTATCGCGCAAGAGCGGTCACCGTTTCGGCGGTGGCAACAAGAGTGGTACCGCAGAGATTTCGTCTTTGTCTCTTTTGGAGATAAAGGCGTTTTTTATTTTTTTCAAAAATACTCTTTTGGGAGGATACAATATGAACTACAAAGAAACCCTCAATATGCCGAAAAGCGGCTTCCCCATGCGTGCCGGACTTCCGATGCGCGAGCCGGAAATGCTCAAACGCTGGCAGGACATGGACCTTTACGGCGAAATGCTGAAAAAGAACGAAGGTCACCCCCGTTTTTCCCTGCATGACGGTCCTCCGTTCTCCAACGGCAATCTCCACATGGGACACGCGCTGAACAAGGCGCTCAAAGACTTTATTGTCCGCTCCTACGCCATGCGCGGCTTTTACACGCCCTACATTCCCGGTTGGGACAACCACGGTATGCCGATTGAAAGCGCGATCATCAAAAAGAGCAAACTTGACCGCAAAAAGATGAGCGTGCCCGAGTTCCGTTCCGCCTGCCACGAGTTTGCCGACCACTATATTGATGTCCAGCGCGAAGGTTTCAAGCGCATGGGCGTGGTGGGTGATTGGGATCATCCCTACAAGACCATGAATCCCTCCTTTGAGGCAGAGGAAGTCAAGGTCTTTGGCAAAATGTATCAAAAAGGCTATATCTACAAGGGTTTGAAACCCGTTTATTGGTGCGCACACGACGAGACCGCTCTCGCCGAGGCCGAGATCGAATATCAGGATGATCCCTGCACGACCGTGTATGTCAAGTTCCCGATGCACGACGATTTGGGCAAACTCTCCCACCTCGACCACAGCAAACTCTTCTTCGTCATTTGGACGACGACGATCTGGACGCTTCCCGGCAACCTCGCCATCGCGCTCAATCCGTCCGAATCCTATGTGATCGTGCGTGGTGCAAACGGCGAGATGTACATTGTCGCCGAAGCCCTTTGCGAAAAAGTGATGAAGGTCGGCGGCATTGAGCAGTACGAGATCGTGGAGCGTCACGAGGGCGCATTCTTTGAAAATATGCTCGCAAATCATCCCTTCCTGCCCAAAACCTCCCGTTTGCTTTTGGCGGACTATGTCACAATGGAAAGCGGTACGGGCTGTGTCCATACCGCGCCCGGTTTCGGCGCCGACGACTATCAGACCTGCCGCCGATACAACATGGATATGGTCGTTCCGGTCAACGATCAAGGCAGACATACCGACTATGCCGGCAAGTACGCCGGCATGAAGATCGAAGAGTCCAATCCCGTCATTTTGGCGGATATGAAGGAAAGCGGCGCACTCTTCGCTTCCGAAGACATCGTTCACTCCTATCCCCATTGCTGGCGCTGCAAGCACCCCATCATATTCCGCGCCACGCCGCAATGGTTCTGCTCGGTCGATGCTTTCAAGGATGAGGCGTGCAATGCCTGCGACGATGTGCGCTGGCTGCCGGCATGGGGCATTGACCGCATGAAGGCCATGATCCGCGAACGCACAGATTGGTGCATTTCCCGTCAGCGCCGTTGGGGTCTGCCCATTCCCGTGGTCTACTGCAAAGATTGCGGCAAACCCGTGGTAACGGAAGAGAGCATCGCGGCGATCTCCGCGCTCTTTGGTGAAAAGGGCTCGAACGCCTGGTTTGAAATGGAGACGGAAGATATTCTGCCCAAGGGTTTCACCTGCCCCCATTGCGGCGGCAAGAGCGGTTTTGAAAAAGAAGTGGATACCCTCGACGGCTGGTTTGACTCCGGCTCGACGCATTTTGCCTCCATGCAGCGCGATCAGGGCTTCTGGCCTGCCGACCTGTATATCGAAGGTCTCGACCAATATCGCGGCTGGTTCCAAAGTTCCCTGCTCACCGCCGTCGGTGCTTTGGGCAAAGGCGCTCCGTTCAAAGAATGTCTGACGCACGGCTGGACGGTGGACGGTGAAGGCAAGGCGATGCACAAATCCCTCGGCAACGGCATGGACCCCAACGAGATCATCTCGCAAAACGGTGCAGACCTGCTCCGTCTGTGGGCAGGCTCGGCGGATTATCATGTCGATGTGCGCTGCTCGCCCGACATTTTCAAACAACTTTCCCAAAATTACCTTAAATTCCGCAACACCGGCAAGTTCATTCTGGACAATCTGGTCGATTTTGATCCCGAAACGCTCGATGCACCGGAAAAATTGGAAGAACTCGACCGTTGGCTCATCACGCAACTCAATGCCTTGATCGAACAGGTTGAAAAGGCGTATAACAACTACGAATTCCATGTCATCTCCCACGCAGTCAACGATTTCTGCGTGACCACGCTCTCGGCATTCTATCTTGACATCGTCAAAGACCGTCTTTACTGCAACGCCGCCGACAGCGCATCCCGTCACGCTTGCCAAAGTGCGCTTTATCTCACCCTTGACACGCTTGCCAAACTCTTTGCGCCGATTTTGGCGTTCACCTGCGATGAAATCTGGCTTGCCATGCCGCACCGCAAAGGTGACGATGCGCGCAATGTCCTGCTCAACACGATGAATAAGCCTTTTGCCGCATACGCGCTTGATGACGCCGCGATGGAAAAATGGGCACGCATTGCCGAAATCCGCACCACCGTCAACAGTGCTTTGGAGCAGGCGCGTGCCGACAAGACCATCGGCAAGAGCCTCGAAGCACAGATCACGCTCACCGTCCCCAAGGAAGATGCCTTCCTTGGCGAGATGAACGAGGATGCTTTGGCTGATCTTTTCATCGTCTCCCATGTGACGCTGACCGTCGGCGATGCGCTCGGCGTTACGGTCGCCACAGCAGAAGGTGAAAAGTGCGATCGTTGCTGGAAAGTGCTGACTTGCGTCAAAAAAGACGGCGACAACGGTGCGCTTTGCCCGCGTTGTGCCGCCGTGATGGCAAAATTGCCGCAACTTGCGGAATGAAAAAGCCGTTTTCCGTTCGTTCCGTGACGCAAAGCGCCGTCATCGCCGCGCTTTATGCCGCGTTGTCCCTGCTTTGCGCGTGGCTCAATCTGGCATACGGTCCGATTCAATTCCGCATTTCCGAGGCACTTTGTCTTTTGCCGTTTTTGGTGCCGGAGACCGCCTGGGGACTGTGGATCGGATGCCTGATCGCCAACATATTGAGTCCTTTCGGACCTCTTGACATCATCGTCGGCTCATGCGCCACGCTTTTGGCGGCTCTCCTCACGGCAAAATGCCGCCGCAAATGGGTGGCTTGTCTGCCGCCCGTACTGTGCAACGGCATTTTGATCGGTGCGGTTCTGGCATGGCAGGAAGTCGGCTCTTCCCCTGCGTTTTTCGCCGTTTTTGCCTATCACGCGCTCACCGTTGCGCTTTCCGAGGCAGTCGTCTGCTTTGCGCTTGGCATTCCGCTCGTGACCGCGTGGGCGAAATACAGCAAAAAGGCGAAAAAATAACTTGACAATTTTGTGATCTTATGTATAATGATGTAGTCTGCCGATGTAGCAGATAATCCTTGCTCACGCGTCGCGTGGGCCAATAGTCCAAAAGGAGGTGCAATGAAAATGGCAAAGATTTCTGCAAATTACGAAGTCGTGTTCATTATCGACGCTGCACAGGGTGACGAAGGCGCTGCCGCGATCACCGAAAAATTCAAAGCGCTCGTCGAGAAGAACAGTTCCGCAATGGAAGTGGAAGAATGGGGCAAGCGTAGACTCGCTTATGCGATCAACTACATCACCGAAGGTTACTATGTCCTCATCTCTTTCACCAGTGCGCCCGACTTCCCCAAGGAACTCGACCGTATCCTCGGTATTACCGATGGCGTGATCCGTTCCATGATCGTCTGCAAGGGCGAATAAAGGAGGGTTCCGAATGTTAAACCGCATTACCATTATGGGCCGTCTCACCAGAGACCCCGAATTGCGCCGCACGCAAAGCGGCGTGTCCGTTTGCTCTTTGACCGTTGCCGTTGACCGTGATTTCAAATCCCAGTCCGGCGAAAAACAGACGGATTTCATTGATGTGGTGGCTTGGCGCCAGACCGGCGAGTTCATCAGCAACTACTTCCAAAAAGGAAGCATGATCATTGTTGACGGCAGTTTGCAGTCCCGCAAATGGCAGGACAAGCAAGGTCAGAACCGTACATCCTGGGAAGTCATCGCAAACAATGTCTACTTCGGCGAAAGCAAGCGCAGCGGCGGCGATGCCGGCAATTATGCGCCCGCTCCCTCTGCCGAAGATTATGCCGCACCCGCTTCCGGCGGTTTCGCGGAAATTGAGGAGGACGGCGATTTGCCGTTCTGATCTCCATAACAATTGAAGGAGGATATCACCATGGCTGATTTTGAGAACAAGGCCCCTAACGCCGGCGGTGCTATGGCACGCAAGCGTCGTAAGGTTTGCCAGTTCTGCGTTGATAAGTGCGAGTGCATTGATTACAAGGACGCCGCAAAACTCAAGCGTTTCATTTCCGAACGCTCCAAGATTTTGCCCCGCCGCACGACCGGCACCTGCGCTATGCATCAGCGTGAGTTGACCGAGGCGATCAAGCGTGCGCGTCAAATCGCACTGCTTCCCTTTGTCACCGAATAAGAAGCAACAAAAAAGGTCTTTCGGAATTTTCCGAAAGACCTTTTTTATGCTTATTTGCAGCAACCGCAGGAGCATTCGCCTTGCTGCTCGGGAAGCGAATCGTCACACTTCACCCACTCCTCCACGGGTACGACTTCAAATTCGGTCGGGGTGCGGCGGATGATGACCTTTTCAAGTCCTGCATTGATGACCATACGGCGGCACATCGAGCAGGATGTCGCATCGCCGAGCAGTTCGCCGGTCGCGGCATCTCTGCCGACCAGATAAAGCGTACCGCCGACCATATCGCGGCGCGATGCGGAGATAATGGCGTTGGCTTCGGCGTGGACACTGCGGCAAAGTTCATATCGCTCGCCGCGCGGCACTTTGAGTGCTTCGCGCGTGCAATAGCCGAGATCTACGCAGTTTTCTCTGCCGCGCGGTGCGCCGTTATAGCCGGTGGAAATGATCTCATCGTTTTTCACGATGATCGCACCGTACACGCGTCTGAGACAGGTAGCGCGCTCCAAAACGGTTTGGGCAATGTCCAGATAATAATTTTCTTTGCTGACTCGACTCATACTTTTTTCCTCCTGCTTTTTCAAACGCCGCTCAAATCAAAGATCGGCGTATATTCTTCTTTGGCAGAACTGCGCTGTTGGCAAAAGCCCTCTTCGATGCCGCAGTTTTGCATATAGGCGACCGCCGTGCGGTATTCGCCGCCCGTCAAGCGTCGGGCAAGCGCGCCGACGGCATCTTTTTGCGGTGTATATTGGCTCATTAAAGAGAATAAAATATCTCCTTTTTTGAAATGCGTACTGACATAGTCGATCACGCGGCGCGTATTGTCAAGTTCGCCGGGCAAAACCAGATGGCGAATGATCACGCCGCTTTTGATAAGCCCGTTTTTATCCGTCCGATACGGTCCGACCTGTGAAAACATCTCGTCGATCGCCGCCGTTGCCACGGTAAAATAATCCTCGGCAAAAGAAAGCCGCTTTGCCGTTTCCGATGAAGCGTATTTTAGGTCGGGCAGATAGATCTGCACCTTACCTGCAAGGCTTTTGAGCGTTTCGATGCTCTCATAACCGCCGCAATTCCACACGACAGGCACGGGCAAAGGCTCTGCAAGCGCAGGCAAAATCCACGGCGTAAACTGTGTAGGTGAGACCAAATCAATGCAATGCGCCCCTTGGTCGATGAGTTCCTCCATCATCTCACGAAGGCGCTTGGGAGATATCCTTTTCCCAAAATGTTCGCGGCTGATCTTCCCGTTCTGACAGTAAACGCACCCGAGATTACAACCGGTAAAAAAGATGCAGCCTGCACCCTTTGTGCCGCTCAAACACGGCTCTTCCCAACGGTGAAGCATCGCTTTGGAAGCATAAATACCGCTTGGCATTTGGCAAAAACCGTGCCCCTCGGTTTCGTTTCTCTCTTTTTTGCAATGGCGTGGGCAAAGATCACAAATCATATTGCCTCCAATTTTTCACGGGCGATCGAGGTAAAACGGCGAAACGCGCTCGGCATCGGAAGTGCGGAAAAGGCGCTTGCATCCGACCATATAAAACCGCCTGTCTCCTGTTTGACTTCGGCAAAATATCCTTTCATCTGCCATTCGATATGTGTGAAAATATGCTTTGCCGATCCGATCGGTGCAAGGTTTTTCACTTCAAATCCCCATTGCGCCAAGACGATTTTCGCCGATGCTTCGTCCAGATTTCCCTCAACATTCGGGAATTCGCAAAGGGATGCCAAAAGTCCCTTGCCCGGTCGTTTGCGTGTGGCGATCTTTCCGTTTGCCACAAGAAGAAATACCGTTTTCTCCTCTGCTTTGCGCGGCGGTTTCGGCGCGTGCACGGGCAAAATCTGCTCTAAATGATTGCGGCAGGCTGCGCAAAATGCACGCGCAGGGCAACATGCGCAAAGCGGTTTACCGTTGGGCAGACACACGGTCGCGCCGAGGTCCATCATCGCTTGATTGTATTTCCCCGGCGCATCGCGGTCGATCGCATCTGCGAGATACGCCGTAAATTTTTTCTTGGTAGCGGAAAGTGAAATATCGTCGGTGCATCCGCTCACGCGGGCGGCAACGCGCAGGAGATTTCCGTCCACCGCAGGTACGGGTACACCGAAATGGATCGACGCGATCGCCGCGGCGGTATAATCGCCGACGCCGCTGAGCGTTTTGAGTTGCGCCACACTCTGCGGAATTTCTCCGCCGTATTGCGCCATCACGGTTTGGGCGGCACGCTGCAAATTGCGCGCACGGGAATAGTAACCCAACCCCTCCCACAATTTATAAAGACGCTCCTGCGGCAACTGTGCCAATGCTTCCACATCCGGCACCTCTGCCATAAACCGCTCAAAATACGGAATGACCGCGCTCACACGCGTCTGTTGGAGCATGATCTCCGATACCCATGTACGATACGGTGTTGCCTTTTCGCGCCACGGCATCGTGCGACGGTGCAGATCATACCACAACAAAAGCGGTGCGGTCAGTTTCTGTAAGTTTTCCCAATGCTCTTTCATCACCGATTGAACCGAGTCGCAAACGCACAGCGGCGGCACAACTCTTCGCTCGGCTTTCTTTGTGCAAATCCGCGAAGCATTGCCTGCGTGCGCTCACGGCGCATGATCTCCTCCAAAGTATCTTCAAACAAATTGCCCAAGGGGATATCCCCCTCGTGATCCAAACAACACGGCACGACCGTACCGTCGGACAAAACCGCGATCTGATCGCGCAAGCCGTAGCAAAATTCCGTATGCTGCTCGGCGGCATTTCGATCGGGCCACTCAAATTTTTTGGCGTGTTCCAGATAAAAGTGCGGTGCCAAGCGAAAACTGCCCTCGCGCACTTCGTCCCAATCGCTCTTTCCCGTTCTTTCCTGTAAAAAGCGGACAATCGCCGCGTTTTGCGTGTCCGCACCGCCGTCATTCCAAAGGCGAAGCACGGTAATGACGCCCTTTTGCGCCGCTTCCGAGGAAAAGGAAAACGCTTCTTCCCAATAGGATTTCGCCTCGTGCGCCGTTTTGCCGTTACCCTCGGCGCTATGGAGAGAAATGCTGATCTTATGCAGATTTTCCGCATCAAGCAACACATCTTTGCGCCGCGAAAGGAGCGTACCGTTGGTGGTGATGCAGACCTGCATCCCGTGCTTTTGCGCCGTTTGCATCAAAAGCGCAAGGTCGGGGTGCAAAAGAGGCTCGCCCATCACATGAAGGTAAATATATTGCACATGCCCCTGCAATTTTTCCAAAATGCAGTCAAATTCTTCCGCCGTCAGATCGCGAAGCGGACGCTTCGTGCCGGGGCAGAAACTGCATTTCAGATTGCAGCGATTGGTGATCTCGATATAGGCTCTTTTGAACATCACGACACACCGTACACGCAGTTGCCGACCACAGTGCCTTCGCGTAAAACCGGCACGAAATCGGCGTGATACCCTTCAAACGCCGCACGCAGCGACGGCGCCTGTTCCGCCGTAGTCTCCACATAAATGCGGTCAAAAATCTCGGCAAGTTCGGCAAAAACGATTCCGCTTGCTTCACTGCCGCCGCCAATGACATCCTCGGCGCACAGTTTGACGGAAAGTTTTGCGCTGTACGGTTCGACCGCCGCACGCAGTTCTCCGGCAAGTTGTGCCAGCGCAGTATTCTCGCTCAATTTGCGTTGACTCGTATCCACGGTTTTCAGGGAATTCCCCTCTGCCTCTCTCGGATAACAGAAATCATCGAGCATGATCTCATCAAACCCGAACGCCGCCACCTCGGCAACGATCGCTTTGAGATATCGCACCGCCATTTCCTTTTCGGGATCGAGCCAAAAAGAACTGTGCGCATCGTACCAGATGCTCTCGGGAGCATCACTGCGCAAAAGCGCCGTTTGCAGTGTGTTGGCATAGGAAAAAATACTGTCGTGAAGCGCATACACCTGCGCAACGGTATAATAAGGCGAAGTCACCAATGCTTTGAGATTAGCGGCGGCAAATTCGGTCGTTTCCACCGCGCCGGAATCAATGGCTCCTTGCGTTTTGCTCGGGTAGCGCAGTTTTCCGCTTTGCTCTTTGAGGCAAAGAATGACCGTGTTGAACCCTTCGTTCTCTTCGCCCAGCGAATACGGCTCGATCGCCGGCGTATCAAAAAAGTCGGCAGTCAGTGTCAGTCCGCGCAGTTCCGAAGGAATGACCTTATCTTTCGGGCGGGAAGTCGTGATCGTCCGCTTCCGGTCTTTGGTCACTTCCACATCCACCGGTTTTTGCGTACGCTCTTCCGTTTTCTTTTCACTACCCGGCCAAACGAACCGCGCACCGCCGTTGGCATCGTATACAATAAAACGCTGTAAAGCCAGAAACAGACATGCCAGCGCGAAAATCACGCACAGTACGATCACCATCGGCGTCTTTTTGTTGCGCCTTTTTCCGCGGTAACCGGAATATCCCTTTGTCTGCATCTGCTTCACCTCCGTTTTCGGTAATACTGATATCATATATAAAAAACGACAAAAAAGCAAGAAAAAGATTGGATCATTCCGTCTTTTTCCTGCTTTTTCCGATTTGAAACGACTCAGCCTTCGATCGCGCTGAGTTTATCCACGCGGCGTGCGTGGCGACCGCCTTCAAATTCGGTGGTCAAAAACGCATCTACGATCGCGAGTGCCAATTTTTCACCGGTCATCCCTGCGCCGATGGAAATCATATTGGCATTGTTGTGCTGACGGGTGAGTTGTGCGGAAAGCACATTTGCGCAAAGACCGCAGCGAATTCCCTTGACCTTATTGGCGGCAATGGAAATGCCGATGCCCGTGGTACACATCACGATACCGCGTTCGCATTCGCCGCTTGCCACGGCACGCGCCGCCTTTTCGCCGAAATCGGGATAGTCGCAGCTTTCCAGGGAATATGTACCGAAATCGACCGGCTCATGTCCTTGTTCTTCCAAATATTTCTTCACAACCTCTTTGAGCTGATATGCGCCGTGATCGCAACCAAGTGCAATTTTCATTTTTTCTCCCTCACTTTTTATTCTTCCCGAAGAAGCGTTTCGTCTGCTCGTAATTCTTTTCGCCGAGCAGTTCGCTGAACTTGCGCAACGCTTCCTTTTGTTCTTTGTTCAATGCACGCGGTGTTTCCACATACACCGTGACATATTGGTCGCCGCGCGGACGGCCGTTGATCCCGGGAATCCCTTTGCCTTTGAGACGGAAAGTCGTTCCCGACTGCGTTCCCTCCGGTACGGCATATTTTACTTTGCCGTCAATGGTTGGAATTTCAAGTTCCGCGCCGAGCGCCGCCTGTGCAAAAGTGATCGGCGCTTCACACAAAACGCTCGTTCCCTGACGGCGGAACACTTCATGCGGACGCACGGAAACCACGATCAGAAGATCGCCGGCAGGACCGCCGTTTCGTCCCGCATTGCCCTCACCGCGCAAAGAAATCGTTTGCCCGTCGTCAATACCGGCAGGAATCTTTACGCGTAAGGTCTTGCGATGACGCACCAAACCTTTGCCGCCGCACTTCTGACACGGCTGGTGAATGATCTTGCCTTTGCCGCCGCATTTGGGGCAAGGTGCGGATGTCTGCATATAGCCAAGCGGTGTCTGACGACGCTGCTGGACCATACCGCTGCCGTGGCAATCGGGGCAGACTTCCGCAGTCGTACCTGCGGCACAACCCGTTCCATGGCAATCGCCGCACGCTTCGATACGGTCGACCGTCACTTCTTTTTCGCATCCGAATGCCGCCTCGGTAAACTCAACCGTCACCGAAGTACGCAAACTTTCGCCGCGTTGCGGCGCGTTGGGGCGCTGACGCGCACCGCCGCCAAATCCGCCGCCGAAGAAACTGCCGAACAGATCGCCCAAATCGCCGAAATCACCAAATCCGCCGCCGAAACCACCGCCAAATCCGCCGCCTTGCCCTGCCCCATAGTTGGGATCGACACCGGCAAAGCCGAATTGGTCGTAACGCGCTTTCTTTTCGGGATCGGAAAGGACTTCGTTCGCCTCGTTGATCTCTTTGAATTTCTCCTCGGCCGCTTTGTCGCCGGGATTCATATCGGGATGATACTTCCGCGCCAGTTTTTTATATGCTTTTTTGATCTCTTCCTCCGAAGCGCCGCGTGCAACACCCAGCACCTCGTAGTAATCGCGTTTATCTGCCATAAAAGGTCTGCTCCCTTATTTTAAGTGGCTCTTACTTCTTTTCGTCATCATCCACGACTTTGTAGTCGGCATCGTAATACTGACCGTCCTGCTGTGCGCCGCCCTGTGCGCCCTGTGCGCCCTGTGCGCCGTTTTGGGCATCACCCTGCGGTGCGTTCTGCGCATAGAGTTTTTCGCTGACCTGATAGAACACCTGTGTCAACTCTTCGGTCGCCGCCTTGATCGCGGCAGTATCTTCGCCCTTGAGCGTCTCTTTGAGCTTGTCGATACCGCTTTGAACCTTTGCCTTTTCGTCCTCGGGGATCTTGTCGCCCATTTCGCTGAGCGTTTTTTCACTCTGATAGACCATCTGATCCGCCTGGTTGCGCACTTCGACCTTTTCCTTGATTTTGGCATCTTCGGCGGCAAACTGTTCCGCTTCCTTGACTGCCTTTTCAATGTCTTCCTTGCTCATATTGGAAGAAGAAGTGATGGTGATATGCTGTTCGCAACCCGTACCGAGGTCCTTTGCGCTGACATTGACGATACCGTTGGCATCAATATCGAATGTCACTTCGATCTGCGGAACACCGCGGCGTGCCGGAGCGATACCGTCGAGATGGAAGCGGCCGAGAGACTTGTTTGCCGCCGCCATTTCACGCTCACCTTGCAGGACATTGACTTCCACAGAAGTCTGATTGTCTGCGGCAGTGGAGAAAATCTGACTCTTCTTAACGGGAATGGTCGTATTGCGCTCAATGAGTTTGGTGCAAACGCCGCCCATAGTCTCAATACCGAGGGACAGCGGCGTAACATCGAGGAGCAACAGCCCCTTGACATCACCGGTGAGAACACCGGCTTGCAATGCGGCACCCATGGCAACGCATTCATCGGGGTTGATGCCCTTGAACGGCTCGTTGCCGGTAAATGCCTTCACGGCATCCTGCACCGCAGGAATACGGCTGGAACCGCCGACCATCAAAACCTTGGCAAGATCACCGGCCTTCAAACCGGCATCGGACATCGCCTGACGGACAGGGCCCATTGTACCCTCGACCAAATGTGCGGTCAGTTCGTTGAACTTGGCGCGGGTGAGGGTGACATCCAAATGCTTCGGACCGTTGGCATCCGCCGTGATATAGGGGAGGTTGATGTTGGATGTGGTCACGCCGGAAAGTTCGATCTTTGCCTTTTCCGCCGCCTCTTTCAAACGCTGCATGGCGACCTTATCGGAAGAAAGGTCAACGCCTTCGGTGCGCTTGAACTCGGAAACGAGATACTTCATCACGCACTCATCGAAATCGTCGCCGCCGAGACGGTTGTTTCCTGCGGTGGCAAGCACTTCGATCACGCCGTCGTCGATCTCGAGGATGGAGACATCGAATGTGCCGCCGCCGAGGTCGTAGACCATGATCTTTTGTGCCTGTTCTTTATCCACACCGTAAGCCAATGCCGCGGCAGTCGGCTCATTGATGATACGCTTGACTTCAAGACCGGCGATTTTACCGGCATCTTTGGTCGCCTGACGCTGTGCGTCGGTGAAGTAGGCAGGAACGGTGATGACCGCTTCGGTCACGGTGCCGCCGAGATAACTTTCCGCATCGCTTTTGAGTTTTTGCAGGATCATCGCACTGATTTCCTGCGGTGTATAGTTCTTGCCGTCGATATTCACACGGTGATCGCTGCCCATTTCGCGCTTGATGGATGCAATGGTGCGGTCGGGGTTGGTGATCGCCTGGCGCTTTGCGACCTGACCGACCATACGCTCGCCGTCTTTGCTGAACGCGACTACGGACGGAGTCGTGCGGTTGCCTTCCGCGTTGGCGATGACGGTAGGTTCGCCGCCTTCATAGACCGCGACGCAGCTGTTGGTCGTGCCGAGGTCGATACCGATGATTTTTCCCATGATGAATACCTTCCTTTATTGTAAAGTGATGTTTGTTTCGATTGTCAGTTCGCGACCTTGACCATGGCGGGACGCAGGACTTTATCGCCCAGCAGATACCCTTTCTGGAAGGTCTGCACGATGGTGTTCTCGCCGACTTCGGCGTTCTCCTCGTGCATGATCGCGTTGTGCAGGTTGGGATCGAACGGTTTGCCGTCCGTTTCCATTTCTTTGATGCCCAATTTCTCGAGAATGTCGGCGTTCTGCTTGGTCAGTGCCTTGATGCCCTCGTCATCGGGGGTGAACATCGACGCCTGATACAAGCTGTCGGTCAGCGGCAGGAACGCCGCGAGTGCGCTGCCGTACGCGGCGGCGTAGAGGTCGGACTTTTCCTTTTCGCTGCGTTTGCGGAAATTCTCGTATTCCGCGGCGAGCCGTAAGTACTGATCGTTCTTCTCCGCGAGCTGCGCTTTGAGGGACTCGATCTCCTTTTGCTCTTTCCGGGACGGCTTTTTGTCTTTCTCTTTGTCTTTTTCCTTTTCGGGTGCTTCGCCGGGCTGTTCCGCCTCGGCTTCGGGAGTGGGCTCGGAAACCGTTTCTTCGGTCGGCTCCTCGCTTACTTCATTCTGCTTTTCCTTCGGATCCATTGGATGCCTCCTTTAAGTCGGATCGTAGCCATGTCGTTCTGTGAGCCAAGGAGTTGAAAGGCAGAGTTGTCTTCCTAAGACCGCTTGGCC
>JAZUIU010000003.1:0-94587 GCA_045642405.1 Oscillospiraceae bacterium | reverse complement strand
GGATTCCGACACTCCCAATTAAATTATTCTCTCTATCTTTTGTATAACTAAAACCAGAACTGACTTCTGTAAGTCCCCACCCCTTTGTAATTCTTACATCGCAACCTTTTTGTGCAAAAAAACTATTTACTCGCTTTTCGCATTTTCGAGTCATAGAATCTCCACCGACAATAAGATCTTTCAAAAACTTACAATCAGACTTTATCATTTTTTCATGTTCGATAAGATCAACCATAAAAGACGGAACACCCATTATTGTTTGTGGCTTGTACTTACAAACCAAACTGCCAAGCATTTCCTTTGAATTATCAACCGTAAAGGAAGGAATCATAATTAATTCCTGTCCTCGTAGCAATTGTCCGTGCAATCCAACAGCCAATCCGTATGCAATGAATGGTGGCATAATTAATAAAAATTTGTCGCCTGCTGTTGTATGATTTAAACTTACTCCTTGCGTATATCCTAAACTATTTATTGATTCGTTTGACAAAACGGCTCCTTTGGGCTCTCCGCTCGTTCCGCTTGTGTACACAATTACTGCCGGTTTATTTTTGTTGTATTTTGCGTCTTTAACGCGCTTATCCGTACAGTTTTTCAAAAAAGCTTTCCAAAGAATATATTTTGGAGATGACTTTATGCGCTGTTTGTTTTTTACTTTACTTATTACTTTTAGTTGAAAAGGCAACGATTCCGATGGGGAAATAATAATATTCTTTTTTATTAAAACCTCGTTTTCTATTTTTTTTGCTTTTTCGTAAATTGAAGAGAGAATTACTGAATACTTTGTTTTTGAAATTGTATAATAATGTAACAGTTTTTTATCTGGCGTTCTCGGGTCAATCATATTTACAACACCGCCGAGTGCGTTAATTGCATATATGGCAAAAACCACCTCAGGTAAAAACGGAGACACAATGCTGACAACATCTCCCTCTTTCAAGCCAATTTTTTTAAACGCCACTTTTGTTTCTTCTATTTTTTGAAACAACAAATTGTAAGTTATTTTTGTCCCAAAATAGTTTAAAGCAATCCTTTTTTTGTTGTCTTTGTTGCTTTGCAAAAGATATGACTTTAATGTCATTTCTGGAAGTTTTTTATTAATTTGCTCTTTTGTGTAGTATTTTAGCCATGGTTTATCTATGGAAGGATATCCTGATAATTTTTCTGTGTTCATATTTATTTCCTCCTAAAAAATAAAAAATGCGCCTACCGAAGCAGACGCATAAAAAACGCAAACTCCAATAGTCGCCAAACCAGTTTCTTAACAAGCAGGATTTTGCCAAACACTCATCAAGCGGAATTTGCATTTTTATCAAATTCAAAAATGAGTGTGCAAAAGCCAAAAGGTGTAAAATAACACCCTCCTGCTCGTCCTATTAAACTGATTTGGCATACTAATTATACCATATTTTTTTAAAAAAACAACCTCTAAAATTTAGATTCGAGCGCAACGAGGCAGCCGCCAAGGAGCGTTACGAGCACTTGATGAAACTTGTCGAGATGTACAAGTAAGTCTCATAACAGCAAAGCACGGATATGCAATACGCATATCCGTGCTTTTTCAGTTTTTGACACAAAGCGGATCCCCGCGATCCCCGCGATGACAGGGAGAAAGAGAAAACGCACGATGTCGGATAACAAGGGGATGGTTTCCAAAGGAAGGGGATTTGCCCCTTCCTTTGAGTCGTTTCAAGGAAAGGGGTTTTAGGGGAAGGGGAAATCGAAATCCCCTTCCCCTAACGGACCTTTGGGTACTTTCCTTCCGCGAGGAAAGTACTGCCCTCGTCCCCTCGCAAGTGAAAAAGAAAACCGCAAACCGTCGTCGCGCACGGGAGGAGCAAGCCCCTCCCCTACGAAGGTTCTATCCGAAATTCCTCATTCAAAGAACGGATTCCCACGGCAACTTCGTCGCCTCGGAATGACGAGTCTTTTTCGCAAATCTTTACTTTTCGTCATTGCGAGCGCAGCGTGGCAATCCGTCTTTCCCCGTTTCCTTGCCTTCCCCTTTGGTGGGTGGTGGCGGAAGAAACGGGAGGAGCAAGCCCCTCCCCTACGGAGTCCCTCTTCACTCAAATCGAATCCCCCCGCCGCTTCGCTGCCCTTTAACAAGGGGCGTTTGCGCACCTGCCAACCTCCCTTGTCAAGGGATGCGAATTTTCGCGAAACGAAAAGACGGAGGGATTCCCGTCTCCGTCTTTTTGATTTTCCGCAAAAATAACTTTTGCATTTTTTGCCATTTATTTTCTCTCCAACCAAATCGCCAGCGCGGCAATATCGGCAGGGGAGACGCCGGAAATACGGCTCGCCTGTCCCAGACTGCGCGGACGCACAGCATTCAATTTTTCGCGCGCTTCCAAGCGTACGCCCTCGATTTGCAGATAGTCGATGTCATCGGGCAGCAAGTGCCGTTCCATACGGGCAAAATCGGCGACTTCCGCCATCTGACGGCGGATATATCCCTCATATTTGACCGCGATCTCCACGCTTTCCGCCGCCGCGGCAGGAAAATCGGCACAACCTTCATCCAAAAGACGCAAATCGTCGTAAGTGATCTCCGGTCGGCGCAAAAGCGACAAAAGCGGCGCTCCGTCGTGCAGTTCGGTCGTACCGCGCTCACGAAGCAATGCGTTGACTTCTTCGCTCGCCGGAACACCGACATGGCTCAATCGCTCTATTTCGCAGGAAACCGCGGCATACTTTTCTTTCACCGCCGCCAGCCGCTCGTCCGAAACGAGCCCAAGTTCATGCCCGATCGGGCAAAGACGCTCGTCGGCATTGTCCTGCCGCAGTACCAGGCGGTACTCACTGCGCGAGGTCATCATGCGGTACGGCTCATTCGTCCCCTTGGTCACCAAATCGTCGATAAGCGTACCAATATAGGACTGCTCCCTTCCCAAAACGAAGGGACTTTTCCCGTCCAGCTTCCGTGCGGCATTGACACCGGCAACAAAACCCTGCACCGCCGCTTCCTCATATCCCGAAGAGCCGTTGAACTGACCGGCGCCGTAGAGATTTTCCACCGTCTTTACTTCAAGCGTGGGAAAAAGCGCAAGCGGATCAATGCAGTCGTACTCAATCGCATAGGCAGGACGCATCATTTCCGCTTTCTCCAATCCCTTGACGGAGTGGAGCATTTGAAGCTGCACCTCCTCGGGCATCGAAGAGGAAAAACCCTGCACATAGAGTTCTTCCGTATCCAACCCCATCGGCTCGATAAAGAGTTGGTGGCGCGGTTTGTCGGGAAAACGGACGATCTTCGTTTCAATACTCGGGCAGTAGCGCGGACCGATCCCTTCGATCACTCCCGAATAAATGGGGCTTCTGTCAAGGTTGTCCCGAATGATTTTGTGCGTTTCCTCCGAGGTGTAGGTCAGATAGCAAACCGCTTGATTTTGCGGCGTTTCTTTGGTGTCAAAGGAAAAGGGAACAGGCGTTTCGTCGCCGCTTTGCAGTTCCATTTGGGAAAAATCGACACTGCGGCGATTGATCCGCGGCGGCGTTCCCGTTTTAAATCGGCGCATCGGCAATCCGAGCGCGGCAAGTTTCTCGCCGAGTGCCATTGCCGCGTGCATTCCGTCCGGTCCGCTTTGCTCGATACATTCGCCGATGATCGTGCGTCCGCCCAAATATGTGCCCGAGCAGATCACCGCGGCATCCACGCCGTAAACGCCGCCCGTGGCGCTCACCACCTCGGAAACTTTCCCGTCTTTCACGCGCAGATCCACGATCTCCGCCTGTCGAACGGTCAGGTTTTCCTGCACTTCCAGCGTATGCTTCATAATATTCTGATAGCGGCGGCGGTCTGCCTGCGCACGCAGTGACCACACGGCAGGTCCTTTGCCGCGGTTCAAAAGGCGGTATTGGATGCACGCCCGATCCGCCGCTTTCGCCATTTCGCCGCCGAGGGCATCGAGTTCGCGCACCAAGTGCCCCTTGCCCGTGCCGCCGATGGCGGGATTGCACGGCATATTGCCCACGGCGTCCAGACTGATCGTAAATAAGATCACGCGCTTACCGAGTCTTGCCGCGGCGAGTGCCGCTTCGATCCCGGCGTGACCTGCGCCGATCACGGCAATATCAAATTTTCCTGCGGAAAATTCCTTCATTTTTGTCCTCTCCTGCATTTGCCGAAAAATAAGGAGCAGCAAACGCTGCCCCTTATTTTAGCACAGGATTTACTCAGGCACAAGAAAAACTTTCGCTTCCGTATGAACTCCTTTATGCAGGAGAAATCGGCGAAAATCTCGCCGCTCTATTTTATGTAACAACGGCACTTCCTGTGCCAAACGCCAAAAAATGCGCAATTTTGCTTGCGTTTTGCCCCTTTGTTGTGTTATAATGACGCGGATATAGAAGATACACGGAAAAGGAGCACAAAATGGCTGTCATTGAATACGATACCTACAAGCAAAAATTGCTCGCCATGGACGAAACACTTGAAAATCTCTACAAGGCTTTGGAAATCGAAGCTTCTCGCCATGAGATCGAGCGTTTGGAGTTGGAAGCCCATGAAGAGGGCTTTTGGAACGATTTGGAGCGGTCTCAAAAAAATCAGACACGCTGCAAGCAACTGCAAAACAAGGTCGGAAGTTATGAAAAACTTCTCTCTTCGCGCGAAGATCTGCTTGCACTCATTGATATGGGCAACGAAATGGACGATCCCTCTTTGCTTGAAGAATTGGAAAGCGGCTATGCCGCGTTGGAAAAACAGATGGATGAAGCGCGTCTTTCCACGCTTCTTTCCGGCGAATACGACCATTGCAATGCGATTTTGACTTTCCACGCCGGTGCCGGCGGCACTGAGGCGCAGGATTGGGCGCAGATGCTTTACCGTATGTATATGCAATGGGCAAACAAGCACGATTTTACCTTTGAAATGCTCGACTATCTTGACGGCGACGAAGCCGGTATCAAGAGCGCAACGGTGATGATCAAAGGCGAAAACGCCTACGGTTATCTCAAAGGCGAAAACGGCGTACACCGCCTCGTCCGCGTTTCTCCGTTCGACGCCAATGCGCGCCGCCAGACCTCCTTTGCCGCATTGGAAGTGATGCCGGAACTGCCCGAGGATATCGAGGTGGAGATCCGTCCCGAAGACATCGAAATGCAGGTGTACCGCTCCTCCGGCGCCGGCGGTCAGCATGTCAACAAGACCTCGTCCGCTGTCCGCCTGATCCACAAGCCCACCGGCATCGTCACCGCCTGTCAGACACAGCGTTCGCAGTTCCAAAACCGCGACTATGCCATGCAGATGCTCAAATCCCGTTTGATGGAGTTGAAAATCCAGCAGCACGCGGACAAGATTTCCGACATCAAAGGCGTACAGCTCAAAATCGAATGGGGCAGTCAGATCCGCTCCTATGTCTTTATGCCCTATCAGTTGGTCAAAGACACGCGCACCGAATACGAAACCGGCAACATCCAATCCGTGATGGACGGTGATCTGGACGGGTTTATCAACGCTTACCTTACCAAATCTGCCAACGGCGAACTGAAAAAGTAAGAGAAACGGTTGAACGCGTTGCGTTCAACCGTTTTTCTTATTGCTCCAAAAATTTGCTCGGATCAATATAGTGACCGTCTTTGGTCACCGCAAAGTGCAGGTGCGGCGCGAGATTTGCCTCCGCCATGGCGGACTCGCCCACCGTGCCGATGACCTGTCCGGTCGTGACATAATCGCCGACGGCAACATCCGCGCAATCTTGCATATTGGCGTAGGTGGTCTCATATCCGCCGCCGTGTTCCACCACAACGCTCACGCCCATCAGATCGTCATCGCTCACGGAAAGCACCGTGCCCGATGCCGCCGCAAACACCTGCGTTCCGATGTCTGCGGCGATGTCGATACCGTCATGCGTACGCCAATCGGCAAAGGTTTCGCTATACTCCAACGCTTCACCCGAAAATGCCGCGACCGTTTCGCCTGAGATCGGCGAAACGACAACGGTCGGCTCGGGTTTTTCCTCGTCTTCCTCTTCCACATAGAGTTCCGCCGCGCCGCTCACTTTTTTGTCCTCTTTTTCTCGAATCTGCGGCACTTCGTCCAGCGGTTGCTGTGCAATATCCTTGTCACGCTTGACCGTATCTTCTTTGGGAATGACGGAAAGATAACCTGCAATAGCCAATGCCAGCGCTCCGGCAAAAAGGGCTATGTAGTAGCCCTTGCCGCCCATCCATCTGCGGTTTCTTTTCGTTTCCCGTCTTTCTTGTTCGTCCATGATTTGCTCCTTTCACCGCTATGCGGTTTTATCAATATTGAGCAAAAAGCTCCAACGGTAGTTTGCACCGTCGGAGCTTTTTCTAAACAAGTTTTTTTGATTTATTTTACGATCAAGGTCTTGCCGTCCATTTCTTCGGGCTGTTCTAAGCCCATCAGATCAAGAATGGTCGGCGCGATATCCGCCAAACGACCGGGATGAAGTTCCGCGGCGGCCCCGCAGAGAATAAAGGGAACCAAATTGGTCGTATGCGCGGTCATGGGGCTCTTGCCGTCCCCTTGCAGCATCTGCTCGGCATTGCCGTGGTCGGCGGTGATGAGCGCGATACCGCCCATACCGAGCGTGGCTTCCACCACTTTGCCCACGCATTCATCCACGGTTTCCACCGCTTTCACCGCGGCATCGAAAACGCCGGTGTGTCCCACCATATCGCAGTTGGCGAAGTTGAGGATGATCACATCGTAATTTCCGCTGCGGATGCGCTCGACGCACTTTTCCGTCACTTCGTAAGCACTCATCTCGGGCTGCAAATCGTAAGTTGCGACTTTGGGAGAGGCAACGAGCACGCGGTCTTCGCCTGCATAAGGCTCTTCCACGCCGCCGTTGAAGAAGAAGGTGACATGCGCATATTTTTCCGTTTCGGCGATGCGCAGTTGCGTCAACCCCATCTTGGAGAGGTATTCGCCAAGACCGTTCACCACACGGATGCGCGGAAATGCAACGGAAACATTCGGCATGGCGGCATCGTACTCCGTGTTGCAGACATACTGCACCGGAAAATACTCGCGCTGAAATCCGTCAAACGCGGGATCAACAAATGCACGCGTGATCTCACGGGCGCGGTCGGGACGGAAGTTGAAGCAAATCACGCTGTCGTGGTCGGAAATCGTACCTTCCTTGTCGCAGACGATCGGCTCGACAAATTCATCCGTCACGCCGTTTTGATAAGAGGCTTCCAGCGCGGCAAGCGGATCACTGTTTTGCACGCCTTCACCGTAAACCATTGCGTCATAGGCAAGTTCCAACCGCTCCCAGCGTTTATCGCGATCCATCGCATAATAACGGCCGGAAACCGTTGCAATTTTGCCGACGCCGATCTCCGCGCATTTTTGCACCGCTTCGGTCAAAAACTGCTTGCCGGAAGTGGGCGCGGTGTCGCGTCCGTCCAAAAATGCGTGCAGATACACGCGTTTGAGACCCTTGATCTGCGCCATTTTCAAAAGCGCCCAGATATGTTCGGTCGTGGAATGCACGCCGCCGTCGGAAAGCAGACCGCAAAGATGCAATGCCGTGCCGTTTTCCAAACAGGCGTTCATCGCTTCGCAATAGGCGGGATTTTCAAAAAACGAGCCGTCTTCTATGGAACGGGAAATGCGCGGCAGATCCTGATAGACCACGCGGCCGCCGCCGATATTGGTGTGACCGACTTCGCTGTTTCCCATCTGACCGTCGGGCAAGCCGACATCCAGACCGGATGCGGAAAGCGTGGTATGTGCGTACTCGGCAAAGAATTTGTCAAGTACCGGCGTTTTCGCCGTTTGCACCGCATTGCCGCCGGAAAGATCGGACAGACCGTACCCATCCATAATAATCAATGTTGTCGGCGTTTTACTCATACGAACAACCCCTTAGTTTTGATTTGCGGCGTTGATGATCGCAAGGAACTGCTCGGGTTTGAGCGCGGCACCGCCGATCAAACCGCCGTCAATATCTTCGTGGGAAAGCAGTTCCGCGGCATTTTCGGGATTCATCGAGCCGCCGTACTGAATGGTAACACCGCGGGCAATGCGTGCGCCGTAGAGAGCGCGAAGCACCGCGCGGATATGACCGCAGACTTCTGCCGCCTGCTCGCCGGTCGCAGTCTTACCGGTACCGATCGCCCAGATCGGCTCATACGCGATCACGCAACGGCGCACCTGATCGGCTTCCACACCGTAAAGTGCGGATTTCACCTGCAAGGCGATCCACTCCATCGTCACGCCCATTTCGCGCTGCTGCAAACTTTCACCCACGCAGATGATGGGGTTAAGGTCAGCTTCCAGCGCCTTATGTACCTTGCGATTGACCATCTCGTCGGTCTCGCCGAACAAAGTGCGGCGTTCGCTGTGACCGATGATCACATACTTAGCACCCACATCGGTGATCATAGCGGCAGAAACTTCACCGGTATATGCGCCTTTATCTTCGAAATAAAGGTTTTCCGCGCCCACGGCGATACGGCTGTCTTTGAAGCCGCGCACGGCGGCAGTCAGATCCACACTCGGCACGCAAACGGCGACATCGCACCATTTGGTCTTGGGGAGGATCGCTTTCATCTCCTCGGCAAACGCTTTGGTTTCCGAGGGGGTTTTATTCATTTTCCAGTTGCCTGCAATGAGGGTTTTGCGATATCTGCGATTCATGGTTTTTTCTCCTATTTATATAAAATGATTTTCGATTACTTGTTCAGCAGGCAGGCAACACCCGGGAGTTCCTTGCCTTCCAAAAATTCAAGACTTGCACCGCCGCCGGTGGAAATGTGGGTGATC
Source organism: Oscillospiraceae bacterium (assembly GCA_045642405.1). Lineage (GTDB taxonomy): Bacteria > Bacillota > Clostridia > Oscillospirales > Oscillospiraceae > Hominicoprocola. Next base: position 85,841 of record JAZUIU010000003.1, on the reverse strand, counting down.
TTGTCGGCAAAACCGAGTTGCTCACAAGCTGCCGCGCTGTCACCGCCGCCGACGATCGTGACGGCATCGGACGCCGCCAAAGCCTGCGCCACGGCGATCGTGCCTTCGGCGAGAACGGGATTTTCAAAAACGCCCATCGGACCGTTCCAAACCACGGTCTTGGCAGACTTTGCGGCAGCGGCAAAAAGTTCGCGCGTTTTTGTACCGATATCCATGCCCATGCGGTCGGAAGGAATCTTGTCGCTGGGCACGGTCTCCACGGCGATCTTTGCATCAATCGGCTCGGGGAATGCTTCGGTGACGACCGTATCGACAGGGAGCAGGAGTTTTACGCCCTTTTGCTCTGCCTTTTTGAGCATTTCTTTGCAATAATCGACCTTTTCGGCATCAAAAAGGCTGGTGCCGATCTCATAACCCTTTGCGGCGAGGAAAGTATATGCCATACCGCCGCCGATGATCAGGGTATCGACTTTTTCCAAAAGATTGTTGATCACATTGAGTTTGTCGCTCACTTTTGCGCCGCCGAGAATGGCAACAAAGGGACGGGCGGGATTTTCCAGCGCTTTCCCCATGATTTCCAATTCTTTTGCGACCAAAAGGCCGGAAACGGCAGGAAGATAAGCGCTCACACCGGCGGTGGAAGCGTGGGCACGGTGTACCGTGCCGAATGCGTCGGAAACATAGATTTCCGCCATGGAAGCGAGTTCCTTGGCAAATGCGGGATCGTTTTTCTCCTCTTCGATGTGGAAACGGAGGTTTTCCAAAAGCATCAATTCACCGCTTTTGAGTGCGGCGGCTTTTGCCTTGGCATCTTCACCGATCACATCGTTTGCAAAGATGACCTTCTGACCGAGCAGTTCTTCCAGACGCTTGGCAACGGGAGCGAGCGTCAGTTTCGGCTTCCACTCACCCTTGGGCTTGCCGAGATGGGAGCAGGCGATCACCGCCGCGCCGTTTTCCAACAAATATCGGATGGTCGGCAATGCGCTGACAATACGCTTGTCGGATGTGATCTCGCCGGTCTCCTTGTTCTGCGGCACATTAAAATCGCAACGCAAGAGAACCTTTTTACCTTTGACATCAATGTCATAAATCGTTTTTTTGTTGTAATTCATGGTGTTTTCTCCTTTATTTATGAGTCAAACCGTGCATCTCGCCAACACCCGTCAATCCGGGAAAACCGGTCTGACGCAGAGCCTCATAGGTGAGAATGGCAACGGAATTGCTTAAATTCAGACTGCGTGCCTCCGCACGCATGGGCAAACGGATGCAGCGATCGTAGTGCGCAAAACGGAAATCTTCGGGAAGGCCGGCTGTCTCCTTGCCGAAAAAGAGCCAGCATCCGTCGGTAAATTCCGCCTGCGTATAATCGCGCGGTGCTTTTGTCGTGGCAAGCCAGCAATCCTCCGCCGCTTCGGGATGTTGGGCGAAAAGATCCTGCAGGTTGTCGTAGACGCTCACCGTCACCAGATGCCAATAATCCAAACCGGCACGGCGCACGGCTCTTTCGGAAATATCAAAGCCAAGCGGTCGGATCAGATGCAGTCGGGCGCCGGTCGCGGCGCAGGTACGCGCAATATTGCCGCAATTTTGCGGAATTTCCGGCTCAACAAGCACAATGTTTAACATAGTATAACCTCGCTGAAAGGAAATCCTACACAGTATATCGCAAAAATATAATAAAATCAACCGAAATTTTTTGTTTTTTACACTTTTTTTCGAAAAAGCCGTTTTTGCTTCCGTTTATTTTGCAAGGCAAAAATTTTTTCTTTCTTTTTTGCAAGAAAAGTTGATTTTTGCAATATCTCTGTTATAATAGTACTTGAAGAAAGAACGGAAATGGAGAATGACCAATGGAATACTGTTCCGCCATTTTGTTTTTCCCCGATTCTTTAACGAACTCCGGGGAAAAAACACCGCTGTATCTGCAAACTGTATGGTTCTGCCCGGTTTTGACTTGGATGCTTGAGGAACTGAAAGCGCGTGGGATCGAGCGGTTTTTTATTGTCTCTGACGGCAAAGCGCAAGAAGCGATGCAAACCGCCGTCCTCGAAGATATCTCCGTCACATGGATCGACGGGGCAAATCACGGCAGACTTTTGGGCGAAAGTTTGCAGGGACTTGACGGGGAGATCATGATCCTCAACGGTGTGGTTCTGCCGGTCGGCGTATTCAGCGGCGGCGCAGTCTATCACGCAAGCGCGGATGCCTGCCGCAAAGTCCTCAAAGACAACGGTGCTTTTTCCGTCATCCCCGAAAAAGCGGAGATCATGGGCGGCTTTTTGCCCGTAGGCGATGAAGAGGAACTGCGTGCAGCGCAGGCGATGTGCCGCCAGAAAATTCTGGAAAAACACTATGCCGCCGGCGTAAGCGTGATCGATCCCAACACCACTTATATTGATCCTCGTGTCGTCATCGGCAAAGGCACGACACTTTTGCCCGGCACGATTTTGCGCGGCAACACCGTCATCGGCAAAAACTGCACGGTCGGTCCGAATGCAATGGTAAGCGATTGCGTCATCGGCAACGAAACGACGGTCAATGCTTCTCAACTCAATCAAAGCACCGTGGGTGATCATACCACGGTCGGACCTTTCGCCTATGTGCGCCCCAACTGCCAAATCGGCGATCACGCACGCATCGGCGATTTTGTCGAACTGAAAAACAGCGTCATCGGCAACGGCACCAAAGTTTCGCACCTGACCTATGTGGGCGACTCCGATGTCGGCGAGCGCGTGAATTTCGGTTGCGGCACCGTGACCACCAACTACGACGGGCATAAGAAATACCGCTGCACCATTGAAGACGACTCCTTCATCGGCTGCAACACCAATCTGATCGCGCCCGTCTCAGTCGGCAAGGGCAGTTATATCGCCGCCGGCTCTACGATCACCAAGCCCATCCCCGAAGATGCGTTGGCGATCGCCCGCGCCGAGCAGAAAAACAAAGACGGCTGGGCGGCAAAGCGCCGCGCTTTATGGAAGAGCGAGAAATAATTTAACATATATAAATAATATTTTTTAGGGGGAGCAAAAAATGATTTCTCACAGTAAAAAGATGATGCTTTTCACCGGCAACTCAAACCCGGTCCTCGCGGCGGCGATCTGCAAGGAATTGGGCACCAAACTCGCCGATTCGGAAGTGAAGAGTTTCGCTGACGGCGAAGTCTCCGTTTCGCTTTTCGAGTCCGTTCGCGGTGCGGATGTGTTTCTCATCCAATCCACCTGCAAGCCCGTCAACGACAGTTTGATGGAACTGCTCATCATGATCGACGCTTGCCACCGCGCTTCTGCCGGCCGTATCACCGCCGTGATACCGTATTTCGGCTATGCCCGTCAGGACCGCAAGGCAAAGTCCCGCGATCCCATCTCCGCAAAGCTTGTTGCCAATATGCTTGAAGCCGCAGGTGCCGACCGCGTGCTGACGATGGATCTTCACGCCAATCAGATCCAGGGCTTCTTTGATATCCCCGTGGACAACCTGCTCGGCAACCCCGTTTTTGTCGATTACTATGCTAAAAAATTCGGCGACAAGTGCGAAGATATGATTGTGGTTTCCCCCGATGTCGGCTCGGTCACCCGTGCCCGCACCTTTGCGCAGAAACTGCATATGAGCCTCGCGATCGTGGACAAGCGCCGTCAGAAAGCCAACTCCTGCGAAGTGATGAATGTCATCGGCGATGTCGCCGGCAAGGACTGCATCCTCTTTGACGATATGGTCGATACCGCAGGCAGTCTCTGCAATGCCGCAAAAGCGATCGTGGAGATCGGCGGCGCCAAGAAAGTTTATGCCTGCGCGACGCACGGTGTACTTTCCGGTCCTGCCATTGACCGCATTGCAGACAGCACCATTGAAGAACTCGCCCTGCTTGACACCATCCCCGCACATGAGGATGCCGCCCGCGCACGCATCAAATATCTGTCTGTCGCTCCCATGTTTGCCGACGCCATTACACATACTTATAATGAAGACTCTATGGCAAAACTCTTCTTCTGATCGATCCGAACAAAATAGGGCGGCAACACCGTCCCATTTTGTTTCTTTATAGGAGACACTATGCTTTTCGGGAAAAAAACCGGCCCTGCCACATGGCTTTTGGTCTGTTTGGGCAACTACGGGCAAAAATATGAAAATACGCGCCATAACATCGGTTTTATGGCGGCAGACCGTTTGATCGAAACACACGATCTTCGCTGCAACCGCCTGCGTTTTCGCGCTTTGACCGAGGTCATTTCCTTCGGCGGAGCATCGGTGCTTCTCATGAAGCCGCAGACCTATATGAATCTCTCGGGCGAAGCCGTCGGAGAGGCGGCGCGTTTCTACAAAATTCCACCCGAGCGCGTTTTGGTCATCTCCGATGATGTGGCGCTTCCGCTCGGCAAGATCCGCATCCGCGCAAGCGGCAGTGCCGGCGGTCACAACGGACTGAAAAACATCGCTTTGCACCTCGGCTCGGAAAACTATCCCCGCGTGCGTGTCGGTGTCGGTGCGCCGAAGGACGATATGATTGATTGGGTCATCGGCACATTTTCTTCCGGCGAAAAAAAAGAGATCAACGATGCCGTCGACCGTGCACTCAAAGCCGCGGAAGCCGTTATTTCCGAGGGTGTGCAGGCGGCGCAGAATAAATTTAACGGTTAGGAGATTTTGAAAAAATGAAACGCTTTTTTGCTCTTTGTCTCGCGCTTTGCCTTTCGCTTTCCTGTCTTTGCGGCGCCGTTCATGCCGCAGAACCGATCGGAGATCCCAAAGTTGAGCCTTTGCAGGTTCTGATGATCGGCAATTCGTTTTCGCGCGACTGTTCCTTTTATCTCAGCAGTCTTGCCAAACTGTGCGGATTAAAGATTTCCGTCGGCTATCTTTATGTCGGCAGTTGCACACTTGCCATGCATGCGGACTATGCCAGAAACGACACTCCGGCGTATGTCTACTATAAATCCGATGCCGGAAACGGCGCAATGAATGTTATCAACAGTAAAGCCAAAGTGGCGGATGTGCTGAAAAGTCAGAAGTGGGACATCGTTTCTCTGCAAAATGGCATGATGGACAGCGCGATGGCGGACAGATATGAAGATCTGCCGTATCTCATCGACATGGTCAAAACCGCGCAGCCCGATGCCAAACTTTATTGGAATATGACCTGGGCTGCCGCGCCGATGTATTCCAACAACAATTTTGAAAAACTTTTCAACCGCGACCAACTCGCGATGTATGACAGTATTGTCGATTGTCTGAATACAATCATTATTCCGAACGGAAACTTTGACAAAATCGTCTATGCCGGCGCGGCATTGCAAAATATGCGCGCACTTGACCTGCAAAGCAAGCGCACCGCTTTTTATCAGGACAATATGACGCGCGATCTCTATCATCTCTCTTGCAAAAGCGGCCGTTTGATCGCCGCCATGACTTGGCTGAAAACGATCTATCCTGCCGCCGATCTCGATCTGATCACGACGGCGGCGTTGGAAAAGATCTTATCCAACGAATACCATACCAGCGATCCCGATTTGGACGATACCAAATATCAGAACACGGATGCGTATCTGGCGGATATCAAAGCCTCCGTTTTGCTTGCCGTCGAGGGTAATTTGGAAAAACGCAGCGCGCCCCCCATTCCCGACTCCGGTACGGCTTATGTCAGCAGGCAGTCCGTCGATTTGGACGGTAAAGCGACGGAATTTGATATGTATATGCTCGTGGATGAAAACGGCGGCGAGACCAATTTTATCAAGTTGCGCGATATTGCCTATCTGCTCAACGGCACACCGGCGCAGTTTTCTGTCGGTTTCAGCGGCAATCTGATCTCTCTTTCCACGAAGAAGCCGTATGCCGCAAACGGCAGCGAAATGCAAACACCGTTTTCCGGCGAACGCGCCTATAAAGCCTGCACCACAAACATCCGGATCAACGGCTACAAACCGATTTTGACCGGCATCACACTCACCGACGATGCCGGCGGTGAATACAATTATTTCAAACTCCGTGACCTCGGCACTGCCCTCGGCTTTACGGTCGATTGGAGCAACGAGCGCGGAATATTCGTCACGACCGGAGCATAATAAGCGGATTTTCGAAAAGAGAAAGAATCCCGATGGGATTCTTTCTCTTTCTTTTGTGAAAATCTCAAAAACTGAACATTGTCCGAAATGCCTGTACCCATTGAGACACAAGGCTTTTTCCGTTTTGCACAAAAAGAGTTTTCTCTTTTTGTGCAAAGAGTACATTTTGCAAAAAACACTTGCGTTTTGGGCTTTTTTGTGGCAAAATGGGTTTAAGAATTCCGACAAAAATCGGAACAAAATTTTAGGAGGAAAACACAATGAAAAAACGCGTATTGTCTCTCGCACTTGTGCTTTGCATGATGCTTGCACTCGTACCCGCGCTCGGTGTTGCTGCCTCTGCCGCTGAATATACCACTTATGAGTATATCCAGGTTTCCGGCAGACAGTTTGCAAACCTCGGCATCAAAACTTCTGATGTCACCGGCGCACAAATCAAGTTCACCACCGAAATCCCTGCCAGCTATCACACCGGTGTGATGCAGTACTTCCTCGGCGGCTATGACTATTGGGATCATGACGGCGACGGCGCTAAGACCGCTTTCCGTTGGTCCATCCTTGCCCTCGATAACAGCGGCAAGTTCGGCGTTTACTTCCCCTCTGTTGCAAAAGAAGCCGAAACCATGACCGGTAGTGTCGAGTCCTACGGTCTTGACACCGAGATCGACTATGAAGTCGTTTTCCGCAACGGTTATCAGAGAATTGTCCGCGGTGATGTGGAAAAGACTTCCAATAAGGAAATCTACAACCCCAACTTCAATCACTTTGATCTTTATCTCTTCACCGGTTCCGGTCCCGACCTCGGCACCAGTGATGCCCGTCGCGCTCAGGTTGATCCCGCCGACGGTCTTCCCAAATTCGGCTGGGTCGGCAAGATGTACTCCTGCAAACTTTTCAAGGATGACATCGCGAACAAAGCCGACACCGAAAACACGAATGTGATCATGGATCTCGTTGCCGCAAAGGATGCTTCCGGCAAGATCGGTATCCTCAACAAGGTCGACGGTTCCTTCTTCCCCATCGCAGGTGAAGAACTCGACAAGGTCGCTCTCGGCGCCGAGACCGGTACCTTCTCCGGCAGCGGCAGCACGACTCCCACCACTCCCACCACTCCCACCACTCCCACCACTCCCGTCCCCGCTACCGGCACAGCTTATGCCAGCAAGCAGACTGTCGATCTCGACGGCAAGCCCACCGAATTCGATATGTATATGCTCGTTGATGAAAACGGCGGCGAGACCAACTACATCAAACTCCGCGACATCGCTTACCTGCTCAACGGTACTGCCGCTCAGTTCGAAGTCGGTTATGACGGCACCATCTCCCTCACGACCGGTCAGGCTTATACCGCCAACGGCAGCGAACTCAAGACTCCGTTCTCCGGCTCTCGCGCTTACAAGGTTTGCGACACTACCATCAAAGTCAACGGTCAGGTTCCCGCTTTGGCAGGTATCACTCTCACCGATGACGACGGCGGCGAATACAACTACTTCAAACTCCGTGACCTCGGCACGGCTCTCAACTTCAAGGTTGACTGGTCTGCTGAGCGCGGCATCTTCGTTGCCACCAAGTAAAATCCCCTTACAATTTGAGAAAGAGTCCCAATCGGGGCTCTTTCTTTTTTGTATTATCAAACTGAATATTGTCTTAAAATCAAAATATTTTCCTATTTTTTGTCAGTTATTTACTGCATATTGCACAAATCAAAGCGTCCATTTTGTGCAAATCGGATATTTTTCTTTTTTGCTTATTTTTTCAGCATTTTTGTCTTGTGTTTCCGCTCTTTTTGTGGCAAAATGAGTTTAAGAATTCCGACAAAAATCGGAACAAAAATTTAGGAGGAAAACACAATGAAAAAACGCGTATTGTCTCTCGCACTCGTGCTTTGCATGATGCTCGCACTCGTGCCCGCACTCGGTGTTGCTGCCTCTGCCGAAGATTATACTACTTATGAGTATATTCAAGTCACCGGCAGACAGTATGTCACGCTCGGTATCACCAGCGAAGATGTCACCGGTGCTCAAATCAAGTTCACATCCGATGTCCCGGCTTGCCCCTTTACCGGTGTGTGCTACTACTTCCTCGGCGGCTATGACTATTGGGATCATGACGGCGACGGCGCCAAGACCGCTTTCCGCTGGTCTGTCCTCAACCTCGATGCCTCCGGCAAGTTCGGTATGCTCTTCCCCTCTACCGCACAACCTTCCGAAACCATCGCGGGCTCCCTTGAATCTTTCGGTCTCGACACCCCGATCGATTACGAGATCGTATTGCGCAACGGCTATCAGAAGCAGATCCGCGGCGATGTAGAAAAGACTTCCAACAAGTCCATCTACAATGAGAGTTTCAATCACTTTGATCTGTACCTCTTCACCGGTTCCGGTCCCGACCTCGGCGATAAACCTGATGCCCGTATAAGACTTGACGATGCCACAAAACTGCCCCGCTACAACTGGTGCGGTAAGATGTACTCCTGCAAACTCTTTAAAGACAACCTGCAAAACAGTTCCGACACCGAGAACACAAATATGATCATGGATCTCGTTGCCGCCAAGAACGCTGCCGGCACCATTGGTCTTCTCAACAAGGTTGACGGCAAGTTCCTTCCCATTGGAGGTGAAGAACTCGACAAGATCACGCTCGGTGCCGAAACCGGCAAATCCGCTGGCGGCAGCACGACTCCCACCACTCCCACCACTCCCACCACTCCCGTCCCCGCTACCGGCACGGCTTATGCCAGCAAGCAGACCGTCGATCTCGACGGCGTTGCCACTCCGTTTGATATGTATATGCTCGTTGACGAAAACGGCGGCGAGACCAACTACATCAAACTCCGCGACATCGCTTTCCTGCTCAACGGCACGCCCGCTAACTTTGAAGTCGGCTTCGACGGCACGATCTCGCTGACCACCGGCAGACCTTATACGCCCAACGGCAGCGAATTGATGACTCCGTTCTCCGGCGCTCGTGCTTACAAAGTCTGCGACACCACCATTAAAGTCAACGGTCAGGTTCCTGCTTTGGCAGGTATCACTCTCACCGATGATGCCGGCGGCGAATACAACTACTTCAAACTCCGTGACCTCGGCACCGCTCTCGGCTTCAAAGTCGACTGGTCTGCCGAACGCGGCATCTTCGTTGCCACCAAGTAATTAAAATATGCAACAAAAAAGAAAGGGTTTCTTCGGAAATCCTTTCTTTTTTTGTTGCGCCGCTTTTCGTATTGTGCTAAAATATAGTAAAAAAGGAGGGATGAAATGAAAAAGACGATCTCTCTTTTTCTTTCGCTCGTTTTTCTCTTTCTTTGCACCGCCTGCGCCGCGTTAAAACCGCATGAAATGAATTTTTTTGCCATGGATACCGCCGCTTCTTTTCAAATTTTCGGTGATACGGCAGAAGAAACGGCAAATGATATGCAATCGCAGGTTTTTGCTATTGATGCCGCATTGGATCGGCACAGCGAAACCTCCGCCGTATCCGCGCTCAACCGGGGAGAGACGCTCCCTGCAAATACGGCGTATCTTTCGGATTTGCTGCCGCTTTGTCTTTCGATCTGCAAGGCGACCGAAGGTGCTTTTGAGCCGACAATGGCGGCCGTTTCCGACGCATGGCAATTCACTTCGGAAAATCCTACCGTACCAAGCGAAACAATTTTGCAATCTCTTTTGCAAAATGTCGGTTTGCGCGAGCATCCCGTTTTGACGGCGGAAGACAGCATTGCTCTTGCCGAAAAAGTGCAGTTGGATTTCGGCGCGATCGCAAAAGGGTATACGCTCGATCATCTTTATGAGACGATGAAAGATCATCACTGTTACGGCACATTGGACCTCGGCGGAGAAATCTGCGTAGTCGGGAAAAAGCCGGACGGCTCCCTTTGGCGCGTCGGCATAAAAGATCCTTTGCAAGAGGGGAAGCTGCTCGGTGTCATTGCCCTGCACGACTGTTTTATCGCCACTTCCGGTGCGTACGAGCGATACTTTGAACAAGACGGCGTACGCTATCATCACATTCTCGATCCGAAAACCGGTAAGCCTACGCAAAGCGGACTTATCAGCGTAACAGTCGTTTCGCAAAGCGGCGCGTGGTCTGATGCCCTTTCCACAGCACTTTTCGTTTTGGGAGAAAACGGCGCGGCAAAACTGCAAAAAAACCTTGCCGCAACACACCCGTTTGAATATATTTTAGTCAGCGAAAATCGGCACATAACCGTCAGCCGCAAACTTGCAAAAAACTTTACCCTGCAAAATAAAGACTATTCGTTGGAAACAGCGAAATAAAGGAGACCACGATGAACGAATTTCATGCTCAAAAACAGTTATCCGGATTGCTCGATTGGATGCGTGAGCAAATGAAGGCTTGCCACGGAAAAACCGCCGTGGTCGGCATTTCGGGCGGTAAGGACAGTTCGGTCGTCGCCGCGCTTTGTGTGGAGGCGTTCGGGCGCGAAAATGTCCTCGGTGTGCAGATGCCCGACGGCATTCAGCCCGATATCGACTATGCCGACGGCATCGTGTCTCATCTCGGTATTCCGCACTATGTGTTCAATATCCACGCGGCAACGGAAGGCTTTTTGCAGGAAATGGCGCGCCTTGATATTGAGGCATCCCGTCAGACACGCGTCAATCTGCCGTCGCGCGTGCGAATGGCGACGCTATACGCGATCGCGCAAAGTGTCGATGGCGGCATCGTGATCAACACCTCCAATCTCAGCGAAGATTGGGTAGGATACTGTACGATCTACGGTGACAGCGCCGGTGCTTTTTCGCCGCTCGGGATGTATACCACCGAAGAAGTTATCGAGCTTGGCCGCGCGCTTCATATCCCCGAGCGATTTTTGGTCAAACCTCCCTCCGACGGGCTGACAGGCAAAACGGACGAAGACAATCTCGGCTTTACCTACCATGCGGTCAACGAATATGTCCGCAAAGGAAAAGTGGACGCGGAAACGAAAGAAAAGATCGACCGCCTGCACAAAATTTCCCGTTTCAAATTCTGCACACTTCCTGTCTATCACAACGGTCTGCCGATGGCCATTGAAGACGAAACGGACTATTATAAATAATAAGAGAGAGGCAAAGCCTCTCTCTTATTATTTATATTTCATGCTCTCCGCGACGGCGAGGGCATCGCAGCGGTTGTTGAAATCGTTTTCCGCGTGACCTTTTACCCAATGATAATGCACTTCGTGTTTGGCGATCTCACTGAGTAAAATTTCCCATAAATCCGCATTCAGTGCCGGCTTCTTGTCCTTTTTGCGCCAGCCGTTATCGCGCCAGTCGTAAACCCAGCGCTTTTCGAGTGCATCAATCACATACTTGGAGTCCGACCAAAGTTCTACGATGCACGGCTCTTTGAGTTGTTTGAGCGCCGCGATCACGCCCGAAAGTTCCATGCGGTTGTTGGTCGTTTCCTTTTCGCCGCCGGAAAGTTCCTTTTCGTACTCTCCATAGCGCAAAATGGCACCCCAACCGCCGGGACCGGGATTGCCGCTGCACGCGCCGTCCGTATAGATCGTCACCGTTTTCATACTGTCACTCCAAAATAGCGTTCGACCACATCTGCCACGGCATCATGATCGCTGTCACCCACCACAACATCGGCTGCATCAAGCACCGACTGCGGAGATGTCCCCATCGCAATGCCGAGACCTGCCGCCACGATCATTGCCGTATCGTTTTCCGAATCGCCGACGGCGATCGTCTGCCCGATCGGCACATTCAACACCTCGCAAAGTTTTCGCAGGCAGGCACCCTTATCCACTTTGCCGTTGGAAATCTCGTAATCGCAGGGGAGCGTGGTGGCAAAATTGACACCGAGTTTTTTCAGTTCTTCTCCGCCGATTTCCCATTCATCGCGGCTATGAAAATGCAGATTGACCTTGAATGCACGCTTGGAGTCCTGCAAAAAATACTCGCCCGAACGATGCTCGACAATGGCGATCCCCTTATAGACAGACTCATAGTATTCCAGATTATAATACGCCATATTTTCAAGCAAATGGTCCCAAACGATCACATGATCGCCGATATAGTAGGAAACGGCGGCATCGTATTTTCTGCCGATCGCCTCGATCTGATGCACGGTCTCCTCCGGAACGGCACAGGTGTAAAGATACTTCTTCTCCTGCAAATCATAAACCGTTGCGCCGGCTTGGAGCATCACATATTTCATATCGGGAAAATCTTTGAGATAGCAATCCATCTCGTCTTTACAGCGTCCCGTTGCAAACAGCACATGCACGCCTGCCGCCAACGCCTTATGAATGGCTTGCGCCGTGCGCGGCGGTATTTGCCGATTGCTGTCGAGCACCGTGCCATCCATATCCAATGCCAAAATCCGATAGTCCATGTGAGTTCCTTTCAAAACGAGCTGATTTCCATGTCCCGGTCATCTTCCCCCGGCGTCACAGAGCGGATCTCCACCGTGTATTGCAGTTCCGGACTGACCGTCACCGTCACGCGATCACCGACTTTTTTGCCGATGATCGCACGGCCGACGGGAGATTCTTTGCTGATGAGCCCTTTGAGCGCATTCTGGCGCAGCGTGGTCACCAACTGAATTTCCTGCTCTTTGCCGAGTTTTTCGTTGAACAAAACCACATGGTCAAAAAGACCGACTGTCCCGCTTTTTCCCTTCACTGCAATGACTTTTGCCGTCTCTATCATCTTTTCAAGATAGCGGATACGGCTGTCGTTGCGGTTTTTGTCGCGCTTAGCGCATTTATACTCAAAATTTTCGCTCAAATCGCCGAATGCCCGCGCGACCTGCACATCCTCGATCAGTTTCGGACGCAACACGGTGCGGCGGTATTCGACTTCTTCTTTCATTTTGTCAATATCGACTTGCGTGAGTTCATCATACATCTTGCGGCGCTTCCGTTTCCTTTTCTGTGCTTTCCGAGGGCTCTTCCTCGGTTGCCTCTTCATGCTCGGTGAGCGCCATGGCGATCACGCGGTCACCCTGTGTCTTAAAGCGCATCACGATAACGCCCTGCGTAGCACGACCGGCAATGCGGATATTCTCCACCGGTGTGCGGATCAAAATGCCGCTTTCGGTCACAAGGAGCAAGTCCTCATTGCCGTCCACCATCTTGATATCCACCACGGGACCTGTCTTTTCGGTGATCTGATAGTTTTTCACGCCCAAACCGCCGCGCTTGGTCTCGCGGTATTCTTCCACTTCGGTACGCTTACCGTAACCGTTTTCGGTAATAGTCAAAACCGTCTTGCCTTCTGCGGCGCGACCTGCTCCGATCACATAATCGTCACCGCGCAGGCGAATACCGCGCACGCCGACTGCCGTTCTGCCCATGGCGCGTACATCGGTCTCGTCGAAACAAACCGCCATACCGTTGCGTGTGGCGATCAAAATCTTCTGCTTGCCGTCCGTCTGCAAAACGGAAACCAGCGCGTCGCCCTCATCGAGCGTCAGTGCGCGGATGCCGTTGTTGCGGATATGCTGCAAAGCGGAAACGGGCAAACGCTTGACCGTGCCGTCGCGCGTGACCATGAAAAGGAAGAGATCGTCGATATCCTGACCTTCCACTTCGCGGAAATGCACCATCGCCTGCACGCGCTCGGTCGTCTCAATTTGCAGGAAGTTGACCAGCGCAACACCCTTTGCGGTCTTGCCGCTTTCGGGAATTTGATAGCCCTTCTTGCGATAAACTTTACCACTGTCGGTAAAGAAGAGCAGATAATCGTGCGTGGACGCGGTGAACACATCCATCACGGTATCTTCATCGCGTGTGGTGATACCCTTCTTACCCATGCCGCCCTTGCTCTGCGCCGTATATTCGCTCACGGGAGTGCGCTTGATGTAGCCGTTGCGCGTGAGCGTAAAGACGCACTGTTCTTCCTCAATGAGGTCTTCAATGTCGATGTCGCATTCGGCATCCTGGATCTCCGTTTTGCGGTCATCGCCGTACTTGTCGGCGATCGCCTGCAATTCTTCTTTGAGAATATCCTTGACCAACTGCTTATCGGACAAAATGCGTTGATAATACGCGATTTTTTCCAGAATTTCCGCGTGCTCATTTGCCAATTTTTCACGGTCAAGCCCTTGCAATGCCTTCAAACGCATATCCAAAATGGCTTGCGCCTGCACTTCGTCCAAACCGAAGCGCGCCATCAGATTTTCGCGCGCATCATCGTAACTCTCGCGGATGATTTTGATGACTTCGTCGATGTTGTCCTGCGCGATCAAAAGACCTTGGAGCAAGTGAGCGCGTTCCTCCGCTTTTTTGAGATCAAAGCGCGTGCGGCGCTCAATCAGTTCTTCCTGGAAGGTCAGATACTCGTCGATACATTGACGAAGCGTGAGGATCTTCGGCTGCTTCTGATTGTTGACCAGTGCGAGCATATTGATGGCGAAACTCGACTGCAAAGCCGTTTGCGCAAAGAGCCGGTTCATCACCACCTGCGCATTGGCATCGTGTTTAAGTTCGATGACAACGCGCATACCGTTGCGGTCGGTCTCATCGCGCAAATCGCTGATGCCCTCCAACCGTTTTTCTTTCACCTGCTCGGAAATGGACTTGATCAGTTGACGCTTGTTGACCTGATAGGGCAGTTCCGTCACCACGATACGGGTGCGGTGATCGTGCCCGAATTCTTCAAATTCATACTTGGCGCGCACAATGATCTTGCCACGGCCGGTCGCATAGGCGGCACGGATACCGCTTCTGCCGATGATAATGCCGCTGGTTGGGAAATCCGGACCTTTGACAAATTGCATCAAGTCTGCCAAACCGGCATCCGGATTATCCAACACGCAGATACAGGCACCGATCACTTCGCGCAGATTGTGCGGTGGAATATTGGTCGCCATACCGACGGCAATACCGCTCGAACCGTTGACCAGAAGGTTGGGGAAACGAGAGGGCAAAACGCGCGGCTCCGTGCGGCTTTCGTCGAAGTTCGGGTCCCAATCGACCGTCTCTTTTTCGATGTCGCGGAGCATTTCCTCGGAAATTTTCGACAACCGCGCCTCCGTGTAACGGTAGGCTGCCGGTGGATCACCGTCCACGGAACCGAAGTTACCGTGACCGTCCACAAGCATATAGCGCAAAGAGAAATCCTGCGCCAGACGCACCATTGCATCGTAAACACTCGCATCACCGTGCGGATGGTAACGACCTAACACATCACCGACACAGGTGGCGGATTTTTTGAACGGCTTATCGCTCGTGAGGTTATCCTCGTACATAGCGTAGAGGATACGGCGATGCACGGGTTTCAAACCGTCACGCACATCGGGGAGCGCACGGCCGACGATCACGCTCATCGCGTATTCAATGTAACTTTTTTCCATTTCACCGACGAGTTCGCTCTCGGTGATCACTTGATTCGGAAACGCAATGTCTTCCGGTTTGTAATTACGATTATGTCCCATACCGCTCCACCTCCTTAAATATCAATGTTATTGGCATACTGCGCATTTCGTTCGATCCACTCTTTGCGCGGCTCGACCTGCTCGCCCATCAAAACGGAGAAAATCTCGTCCGCTTTGGCGGCATCTTCCAGCGTAATGCGGCGCAAACTGCGCTTTTCGGGGTCCATCGTGGTCTCCCACAGTTCCTTCGGGTCCATTTCACCAAGACCTTTGAAACGGGAGATGCCGACTTTGATGTTGGGATTGCCCTCGCGCATTTCGGTGGAGATCGCATCGCGCTCTTCATCGGAATACGCCACGCGCGTCGTCTTGCCGCGTACCAACTTGTAAAGCGGCGGAACAGCGGAATAGACATAGCCGCGCTCAATGAGCGGACGCATATAGCGGAAGAAGAAAGTCAGAAGCAGGGTGCGGATATGTGCACCGTCCACATCGGCATCCGCCATGATGATGATCTTATGATAGCGAAGTTTGTCAATATTGAATTCCGTACCGATGCCGGCGCCGAGCGCCACGATCATCGGATAGAGTTTTTCGTTGCTGTAAATCTTATCGGCGCGTGCTTTTTCCACATTGAGCATCTTGCCCCACATGGCGAGGATCGCCTGGAAACGGGAGTCTCTGCCCTGAATGGCGGAGCCTGCGGCGCTATCGCCCTCAACGATGTAAATTTCGCAAAGAGACGGATCACGCTCGTTGCAGTCCTGCAATTTGTCGGGCATCTGACCGGATTCCAGCCCCGTCTTGCGGCGGATGGATTCCTTCGCTTTTTTAGCGGCTTCGCGTGCGCGGTTTGCCATGAGTGCCTTGTCGATCAAGGTTCTGCCCACTGCGGGATTTTCTTCCAGATATTGGTCGAGTTTGTCGGAAACGATGTTATTGACCAGCGTGCGGATCTCGGAGTTACCGAGTTTTTGCTTCGTCTGTCCCTCAAACTGCGCATCGGTCAGTTTGACCGAGATGATGCAGGTCAGACCTTCGCGGCAATCTTCGCCCGAAACTTTGTCGTCATCTTTCAAAATCTTCATCCGCTTGCCGTAGTTGTTCAAAACACGCGTCAAAGCGGCACGGAAACCGTCTTCGTGCATACCGCCTTCGGGTGTATTGACATTGTTGGCAAAAGACAGCACATTTTCCTGATAGCCGTCGTTATATTGCAGAGCGATCTCCGCCATGGAGTCATCCTTCATGCCGCTCATATAAATGACATCCTCATGGATGGGATCTTTGGAGCGATTTTGATAGCGGACAAATTCACGGATACCGCCCTCATAGCACATGGAATCCATACGCTCTTTTTCGGGCTTTTCCGCGTTTTCAGGGCGCTTGTCTTCGAGCGAAATACGAAGACCGGCGTTCAAAAAAGCCTCTTCGCGCAAACGGGTATGGAGTGTTTCAAACGAATACTCCACCTCGTCAAACATCTCGGGATCGGGCTGGAAGGTGACCGTCGTTCCCGTGCGATCAGTTGATCCGACAATGTGCATTTCTTCGGTGATCTTACCGCGCGAGAAACGCATTTGATAGATATTGCCGTTTTTATGTACCTGCACTTCGAGCCATTCCGAAAGCGCATTCACCACGCTCGCACCCACACCGTGCAGACCGCCGGAAACTTTATATCCGCCGCCGCCGAATTTACCGCCTGCGTGCAAAACCGTATAGACCACTTCCAAAGCAGGACGACCGGTCTGCGGTTGGATATCCACGGGGATACCGCGTCCGTCGTCGATGACTGTGATGGAGTTTCCGGGATTGATAGAAACCTTGATTTCCTTGCAATATCCTGCCAACGCCTCGTCGATCGAGTTATCGACGATCTCATAGACCAGGTGGTGCAAACCGCTCACACTGGTTGAGCCGATATACATACCCGGGCGTTTCCGAACGGCCTCCAAGCCTTCCAGAACTTGGATTTCCGCACCGCCATACTCCTGTGATACGGCTGTCGTAATGTTTTCTTCCTGCATATCAAATCTCCTTTTCTCGGATTGTTACTGACTTTTCTTGTTCCATACGCATCTGCAATGTTTTGGAATTGAGCTGGGATAAATAAACGATTTGCGGATGGTAAGGATGGTCACAGACCAAAAAAGACTTTGGAATGTCATCGCATTCCGAAATAACCGTACCTTCCTGCTCTGCTCGCTGTAAAAATGCGGCGGTTACTTTGGACTGCGATGTCACTTCTAAATTGAATATCCCGATCACGCGTTTTTGCGGGATCATCACATTGTTTCCGATGTGCAGATACATTACTCCACCGTACCTTCCTTCACGCGAAACACCTTTCCGCCCAAAAGCGTGCCCAATCGGTCTTCTTCGCAGCAGGTGATCAGTGTCTGTCCACCGGAAATGCGGTTGAGAACAAATTCCTGCCGATGCACATCCAATTCCGAAAGCACATCATCCAGCAATAAAATCGGGGTTTCCCCCGTGATCTCACGGAAAATGTCGCGCTCCGCCAATTTGAGCGCAAGTGCCGCTGTCCGCGCCTGCCCCTGGGATGCAAACTGCCGCGCATCCCGATCGCCGATGCGGATCGAAAGGTCATCTTTATGCGGACCGGAAAGGCAGAGCCTTGATGCAAGTTCCGCCTGCTCATGACTTTTTTGATGTGCGCGCAACTGTTCGGCGATCTCTTCCAAAGAGGCAAAGGGATCCGAAACCGTTTTGACCGTTTCATAAGCAACGGTCAACTCTTCTTTACCGCCCGAACATTCCCGATGCGCCATGGCGGCATATTTTTGAAGTCTCTCACTATAACGGGCGCGGTAATAAATCAGAATTGCCCCCTGTATCGCCATGCGCTCGTTGAAATCGGGCAGTGTTTTCAGCAGTTGGGGACACTCTTCGCTATCGCGTAAGATGCGCGTTTTATGCTCATAAAGGCGGTTGTATTCCGCCAATGCCGCCGCATAGCGCGGACGAAGCTGACAAAGCGAAACATCCATAAATTTGCGCCTTGCCGCCGCACCGGAGCGAATGAGCTGCAAATCGTCCGGACAGAAAAAGACCGTGCCGAAAATTTCGGTCAAATCACTTGCTTTTTTTGCCGGAACCTGATTGACGGAAATTTTGCGCCGTTTACCCTCGGCAATCGCGATATCAATTTGAAAATCGCGTCCGTGCGCATCTACAAATCCGCGCAAAGAGGCTTCATTTGTGCCGAATTGCAGCATTTCGCGGTCTAAATGCGTCCTCGGAGACCTGCCGCAGGAAAGATAGACCACCGCTTCGAGCAAATTGGTTTTTCCTTGTCCGTTTTCTCCGCAGATCACATTACACGCAGGATCAAAATCAACGGAAACCTGCGTATAATTGCGAAACTGCATCAAAGAAAGATTACGAATTTCCATAAGAAACCGTCAGTTCCTGTCCATTAAAATTCACCACATCGCCGGGACGGATTTTTTTACCGCGCATCCGGCAGACTTCGCCGTTGACAAAAACTTCGCCGTCCGAAATGACGATTTTCGCTTCACCGCCGGTGGAGACCAAAGAGGCAAATTTTAAAAGGTCTTGTAATTTGATAAATTCTGTTGTTATTTTAATTGTTTTCATCTCAGTTTTCTTTCAGTCTTACAGGCAAAACCATATAAAGGAAATTTTCTTCTCCTTCTGCCGGAACGATGATGGCAGGAGAAATGCCTGTGTTGAGTTCTATTTTAATGGAATCCACATTGGAATAGCGCAGTGCATCCATTAAGAAACGGTTATTAAAACCAATTTCAAGACTACCTCCGCTTCCGGAAATATGACAAATATCTTTGGCATCACCGTTAGCGGTCTTAGCCGAAAGCATCAGGCGATCTTCTTCAAAAAGGCAGCGCACGGGACTTTTCAGTTTTTCGTTGATCACCACACTGACACGGTCGAGACTTTCCATAAAAGCGCGTGTATCGGCGATCACCGTGATAGGATTTTTGCGCGGAATGGAATTTTTATAGTCGAAAAATTCACCTTCGAGACGGCGGCAAATCAGTTCCGTTTCGCCGACGGTAAAGAGAATGTGACGCGTACCAAGCGTAATATGAATGAGTTCATCAATTTCTTCGCAGATTTTTTCCACTTCATTGAGTGCCAAACCGGGCGCAACAAAGGAAAACGCTCCGCCGGTGATCTGTTCCAGCGGTTCACGGCGCAGAGCAAGACGGAAACCGTCCACGGAAACCACCGTTAAACCGGCATCGCTGATTTCAAAAAGAGAACCCATATAAACAGGTTTTGTTTCGTTGGTGGAAACAGCGAAAGATGTTTGATTGATCATACTTTTGAGTGTTTTTTCGGGAAGCGAAAGTGCATATTTTTCTTCCACTTCGGGCAATTCCGGAAAATCATCAGCGGAAAGAGCAACAATGTCGAAATCCGCATCACCGCAGAGCAATTTGACCGCAAGTTTTTCATCGGAAGAAAAGGTGATGACATCATCCGGCATTTTGCGCAGGATATCGCCGAATAAACGGGCATTGAGAACAAGGCTTCCGCCTTCTTCAACCGTTGCTTCAAAGGAAGTACGGATACCGGTTTGCATATTGTAGCCGCAAACGGTCACTCGTTCTTCTTCGCAAGTGAGAAGTACTCCTTCCAGCGCCGGAATGGAACTTTTTGCCGCGGCGGCACGGGATGCTGTAATAACGGCATTTTGCAACAATAATTTTTCGCAAGAAAATTTCATACTGATTCTCCTTTTTTGTCTTTTTTAAGAAAAGAAAAATATATTTTTTGTTGTTATAGTAGTAGAGCAAGAAAATTTGTGGAAAAGAAGGAAAAAATAAGAAAATAAGCGGAAAAAACATTCACAGCAGATTGTGAAAAAGCGGTTGAAGAAAATTTTGTTTTTCACAAAAAGAAAAAATAGAAAAATTTTTTCTTTTCACCTATGGAAAAATCTGTTGATGTTCAATCGCAGTTGATGTTCATTTCAATTTCTCGGATCAACTGAGCAAATTCGGCATCTTTACTCTCTTTTTCCTTTGTCTTCTTAATGGAGTAAAGGACAGTTGCGTGATCACGCGAGAAAATACTGCCGATCTTATTGGTCGATATTTTGGTGATCTTATGGATGAGGTACATTGCGATCTGACGGGGAAGCACATCTTCTTTACTTTGGGATGTACCGACAACCGTATCCCGATCGGTGTTAAAGTAAGAAACAACGACATTGATGATGCTCTCGGCGGTGGGGACGGCATTGATACTCTTATCAATGAAGTCTTCCAGTGCTTGGGCAAGTTGTTCTTCATTCATCGTCTGTCCGAGCAGATCACGATAGGCTAAAATTTTGTTCATCATGCCTTCAATCTGGCGGATATTGGAAGTTGCGGTCTCCGCAATACGGGTAGCCGTTTTTTCATCAATCGCCGTACCCCATTGTGCGGCTTTGTTTTTGACGATCGCGAGGCGTGTTTCAAATTCAGGCGGCTGAATATCCACGGGTAAACCCCATTCAAAGCGGGTAATGAGACGCTCATCAAAGGATTCCATTTCGCGCGGACGGCGGTCGGAAGTCAAGACGATTTGTTTTTTGGACTCATAAAGCGTATTGAATGTGTTAAAAAATTCTTCCTGTGTTTGTTTCCGTCCGGCAAGGGTATGAACATCATCGACGAGGAAAAGATCGGCTTTGCGGTATTTTTCACGCATTTCTGCGGTTTTTGACGGACCGACTTTGATGGCATCGACCAATTCGATCGTCAGATCGTCGCCTTTGATATAGACGATGCGTGCCGCAGGATTTTTTTTGCGGATCTCGTGTGCAATGGCATAAAGCAAATGCGTTTTGCCCAATCCGGAGTCGCCGTAAATGTAAAGAGGGTTATAATGTTCGGCAGGTGCATTTGCGACGGCTTTTGCCGCGGAACAAGCAAGTTGATTGCTGGGACCGACAACGAATGTGTCGAAAGTGAATTCGCCGGACTCAAAAAGGGAGGTCGGTTTTTTCTTGTCCAATTCAAATTCGGCGCGTTCCGCTTCGGAAAGAAGGCGCACGGAAAAATCGGCGGAAAAAATATCTTTCAACACGGTGCGGATTGGATCCATATAGAGATTTTCGATCATGCCGCGTTTGAATTCACTTGGGCAGAAAAGATAGAGTGTTTTTTCCTTTAACGCAACGGCAGAAGTCTCATCAAACCAAGAAGAAACCGTAGTTTCTGAGAGAGAATTTTTCAGTTTTTCCAGGACCATCGTCCAGATATCGGAAACAGAATTCAAGCGATCGCCTCTTTCGTTTTTTGATGTTGGCAATAAACTGCCGCATATTATCGCACTTATTATAACAAAGTTTTCCACAAAAATCAAGTCTTTATATTAGAATATGTATAAAATTTTTAACAGGGACGAAAAAATATCTTGACATAAAAAAGCAGTTTCTATATAATAATTCGTACACTGTGTCAAAAGGCACAAAAAAAGATTACTGCAACGGAGTTTTTCCGTTGTCGAGTAAACCGCTTTTCAAAAAGCGGCAATATGAAAAAGGAGGAAACTATTATGGCAACATCCCGCACATACCAGCCTAAGAAACTGCAGCGTTCCAAAGAACACGGTTTCCGCAAGAGAATGTCGACCGCAAACGGCCGCAAAGTTCTTGCCCGTCGCAGAGCAAGAGGCCGCGCACGCCTCACTTGGTGAGAAACGCAGACACCGAAAAATAAGATTTTCAGGGACGGTTTGATGAAAAATCCATCGCCGTCCCTTGTGGACTTTATTTCTGCCGTCTGTATCGTCGGAAAGGAGCGGCTTGCCAATGGATGCAAGAACAACGGTGAAGCAAAATTATGAGTTTCGTCGGATCTATGCCAAAGGTACATCCGGCGTTTCGCCGTATCTTGTTGTGTATTGTCGAAAAAATATTCGCGGGCAAAGCCGAGTCGGATTTACCGTCAGTGCCAAAATCGGTCATGCCGTTGTACGCAACCGTATCCGCCGCCGTTTTCGTGAAATCTATCGGCTCAATCTTCAACAGCTCAAACCCGGTTTTGATGTTGTGGTCGTGGCGCGCAGTCGCGCTGCGCATGCGACCTATCGGGAATTGGAGCAAGCATATCTTCATATTTGCCGTAAACTGCCGATTTGGAGTGAGACGAGATGAAACGGTTTTTGTTGGCGTTGATCCGATTTTACCGCAAACACATTTCGCCGTTGACGCCGCCGACTTGCCGGTTTATTCCGACTTGTTCCGCGTATGCGGCGGAAGCC
Organism: Oscillospiraceae bacterium; assembly: GCA_045642405.1. GTDB lineage: Bacteria > Bacillota > Clostridia > Oscillospirales > Oscillospiraceae > Hominicoprocola. The sequence goes on along the minus strand of JAZUIU010000003.1, from coordinate 63,183 downwards.
ATTGAAAAATACGGCGCGTGCAAGGGCGGCTTTCTGGCGTTACGCAGATTGCTTCGGTGTCATCCGTTCTATAAGGGCGGAAAAATTTACGATCCTGTCCCCTAAAATAAAACACGGAGGAAAATGCTATGTCCTTTTGGGATTATCTTTGCGTACCCTTCGCGTGGTTATTGCGCGCTCTTTATGAAGGCATTCATTCTTACGGTTGGGCGTTGATCTTATATACCCTCGTGGTGAAGATCGTTTTGCTTCCCTTCCAGATGAAGTCAAAAAAGAGTATGATGCGCATGAACCGTGTGCAGCCTTTGGTCAAGGAAATTCAGACCAAGTACGCAAACAATCAACAAAAAATGAATGAAGAGATGCAGGAACTCTATGTCAAAGAAGGCGTCAATCCAATGAGCGGCTGCCTTTGGAGCCTGCTTCCCTTCCCCCTTCTCATCGCACTTTATTCCATCATTCGTCAGCCTTTGACGCACTTGATGAAACTTTCCGAAAGCACCATCGTCAAGATCACGGAGACTGCGCAGAAAATCGGTTTTGAGGTCAACAAGGCAAGCGAATTGCCGCTTTCCAAATTTGTCACGGAGCATTGGAGCGAGTTCAAACAGTTTGCATCCAAAGGTCTTTTCAAGATCGACTATACTTTCCTTGGTGTTGACCTCAGCGCCATTCCGTCTGAGCATTTCAAAGAATTGAAAACGGGCTCATGGGGAGTGATCGGGCTTCTTTTGATCCCGGTGCTTTCCGCGGTTTTGAGTTATCTGCAATCCAAGGTTTCCATGAGCGGAACACCTAATGCAGACGGCGCGGATGCTTCGGCAAGATCCAATCGCACTATGCTCATCATTATGCCGCTCATTTCCCTTTGGATCGCTTATACGCTTCCCGCTGCGCTGGGTCTTTACTGGATCGCCAGCAGCCTTTTCATGATGATACAGGAGTATGTTTTGACGAAATATTACAATAATCACATGGAAAAAGAATTGAGCGAGAAAGAAAAAGAAAAACGCGAAGCGCGCCTGAAAAAAATGGAGGCCGCACGGGAGATGCAGCGTCAGAATGCCGCATACAGTGCGCCTAAGCAAAACAAACCGTCCGGCAAAAAGAGCGAAAAGTCGGATAAGAAAGCAAGTACCACGGAAAACGGCAGAGTGGGCGATCGGCCCTATGCAAGAGGCCGTTCCTTTGATGCAAGTCATTACGGAGAATAAAAAAAGAAAGGGATCAAAAAAATGATTCAGACAATAGAGACCACCGGCAAAACCGAGGAAGACGCCATCCAAAAGGCACTTACGCAACTCGGTATGGAACGCGATGATGTTTCGGTGGAAATAATAACGATGGCAAAGCCCGGCTTTTTGGGCATCGGCGCAACACAGGCTTGCGTGCGCGTCAGTTATGATGACGGTAAGGCGGAAGCGCCCAAAGAAAAAGAGGACAAGCCACGCGTCTTTCAGGCAGAAGTACTGCAAAAGAAAGAAAAGCGTCAGAATAAGCGCGAAGAGAAAAAAGCGGAAGAAAAGCAGGAAGAAGAGTTTGTTCCCGTAGATTACGGTGAAGAAAGCACCGACGAAAAGGCACAAGCCGTCCGCACATTCCTCAAAGGTCTTTTAACGCACATGGACTCCGCCGCAGAGGTGAAAGTCTATGAGACGGAGAAAAACCGTTATACCGCCATTTTGGAAGGCGAGAGACTCGGTGGTTTGATCGGCCGTCGCGGAGAAACGCTTGATGCCATGCAGCAGTTGACGAATTATTCCGTCAATCGCGGCAGTGAGCATAGCCGTGTCCGCGTGCAGATCGACGCGGAAAACTATCGTGCCAAGCGCGAGCAGAGTTTGAAGCGTCTTGCCGAAAAAGTTGCCGGCAAAGCCGTGCGCGAACGCCGTAATGTGACGCTGGAGCCGATGAATGCTTATGAGCGTCATGTGATCCACACGGCATTGCAGGATGTGGAGCATATCACCACATTCTCCATCGGCACAGAGCCGAATCGCCGCGTCGTTGTTTCATTTGAGCAATAAAAAAGAGGGGCAGGCGCGATATCGCGCTTTGCCCCTTTGTTTTTGTAAGGGTGGGAAAAAAGATGAAAATTGCTTCCTGGAATGTCAATGGTCTGCGCGCCTGTATGAAAAAAGGTTTTGAGGAGTCCTTTGCCGCGATCAACGCCGATGTGTTTTGCTTGCAGGAGACCAAGTTGCAGCCGCATCAGATCGAGTTGGCTTTGGACGGATATGAAGTATTCTGGAACAGCGCCGATAAAGCCGGTTATTCCGGCACAGCGATCATCACAAGATGCAAACCGCTTTTTGTGACCTATGATTTCGGCGATGACATTCATCGCCACGAAGGGCGCGTGATCACTGCTGAATTTGAGCGGTTTTATCTCGTTTGCTGTTATACGCCAAACTCGCAGGATGAATTGCGCCGCCTGCCGTATCGGATGCAGTGGGAAGACGATCTGCGCGATTATCTTTGTGAATTGGATCGGAAAAAACCTGTGGTCTACTGCGGTGATCTCAATGTGGCGCACGAAGAGATCGACTTGAAAAATCCCAAAACCAATCACTTTAATCCGGGCTTTTCCGATGAAGAGCGCGGCAAAATGACAAAACTTTTGCAATCCGGTTTTGTGGACAGTTTCCGCGCCCTTTATCCCGACAAAACGGACGCCTATTCCTGGTGGAGTTACCGCGCCGCATCGCGCGAGCGGAATGTCGGGTGGCGCATTGATTATTTCATTGTTTCCGAGCGGTTGCGCGATAAGATCAAAAGCGCCGGGATCTGTCCCGAAATCATGGGCAGCGACCATTGCCCCGTGACAATTGAACTTGCAGAGTAAAATGAAGGGAAGACTTTCCGACGGGGAGTCTTCTTTTTTATTGCAATTTACTCTTGTAACTATAAAAAAAGCGTGATACAATATATTACTACATTTTTGAGAGGAGGTGCGCCGAAATGGGTATTCACGAAGGACACCGGAAACGCAAAAAAGAACAGTTTTTGCGGCACGGATTGGACGCGTTTGCCGACCACGAAGTGTTGGAATTATTGCTTTTTTATGCCGTTGCCAGACAAGATACCAACGATTTGGCGCATCGCCTTCTAAATCGTTTCGGCACGCTTTTGGGCGTGTTTTCCGCAACGGCGGATGAATTGCAGAAAGTGGAGGGGGTCGGCGAGAGTACCGCCGCGATGCTTACGCTTTTATTGCCGCTTTACCGCCGTATGCAGACTTCAAACGAAAAGGAGATCATCCTCTCTTCGCAGGAAGATGCCGGCGCATATTTTAAAGAACTCTTTTTCGGCTGCCGCACGGAATGTATGTATGAAGCGTGTTTGGACGCAAAATGGAAACTGATCCGCTGTTTTCGTATGGACGGAGGCGTGGATTCGGTCTATTTCAACATTCGCACCATGGTGGAAAATGCGATCCACAGCAACGCAAGTTTTGTGATTTTAGCGCACAATCATCCAAGCGGTCTGGCGCTTCCTTCCAATGAGGACAATATTGCAACGCAGATGCTGCAAAACGCACTCAAACCGGTCGGTATTCTTTTGACGGATCATTTGATTTTTGCCGATAACGACTTCGTTTCCTTGCAGGACAACGGTCTTTTGTGTTGAGGAGGTGCGGCGATGGATTTCAAATTGCACGCACCGTTTGAGGCGACCGGCGATCAGCCCGAAGCGATCGAAAAGCTGGTGCAAGGCATTGCCATGGGGTTGGACGAGCAGGTTCTTTTGGGCGTGACCGGCTCGGGCAAGACCTTTACGATGGCGAAGGTGATCGAAAAAGTCAACCGCCCGACATTGGTTTTGGCGCATAACAAGACATTGGCGGCGCAGCTTTGTGCCGAATTTAAGGAATTTTTTCCGGAAAATGCGGTGGAATATTTCGTTTCCTACTACGATTACTATCAGCCCGAAGCATATATTCCGCACACGGATACCTATATTGCAAAGGACGCACAGACCAATGATGAGATCGACCGTCTGCGCCTTTCGGCGACCTGTGCGCTTTTGGAACGGCGTGATGTGATCGTGGTCTCCTCCGTTTCCTGCATTTACGGTCTCGGTGAGCCGGAAGATTTTGAAAAACTGATGATCTCCATCCGCCCCGGACAGAAGATGGAGCGCGACGCTTTTTTGCACCGTCTGGTCGATTGCCGTTATGAGCGCAACGATATCGCGTTTGAGCGCAACCGCTTCCGCGTACGCGGCGACACGGTGGAACTCTACCCTGCCTATTACCGCGACCGTGCGGTGCGCGTGGAATTTTTCGGCGATGAGATCGACCGCATCAGCGCATTTCATCCCGTGACGGGGCAATCGCTCGGCACGCTTTCCCATGTGGCGATCTATCCTTCTTCGCACTATGTCACGCCGCGCGACAAAATGGAGCGCGCATTGGTGAAAATCGAAGAAGAACTCAACGAGCGCGAAGCGTACTTCCTCGCCAACGGCAAGGCGATCGAGGCACAACGCATTTCTCAGCGCACGCGCTACGATATGGAAATGATGCGCGAACTCGGCTACTGCACGGGCATTGAAAACTACTCCCGTATGGTCTCCGACCGTCCGGCAGGCTCTCCGCCGATGACGCTTTTGGACTACTTCCCCAAGGATTTTTTGCTCTTTGTGGACGAAAGCCATGTGACACTGCCGCAGGTCCACGCGATGTACAACGGCGACCGTGCGCGCAAGGAAAGTTTGGTCGAATACGGATTTCGTTTGCCCTGCGCTTACGATAACCGTCCGCTCAAATTTGAAGAATTCGAAAAGCGCATCCATCAGCGCATTTTCGTTTCGGCAACGCCGGGCGAATATGAGCGGTCACGCGCCGGACAGATCGTGGAGCAGGTCATCCGCCCGACGGGGCTTCTTGATCCACGCGTTGAAGTGCGTCCCGTGGAGGGACAGATCGACGATCTGCTGCGGGAGATCCACGAAAGAACGGAGCGCGGTGAGCGCGTTCTGATCACCACGCTGACCAAAAAAATGGCGGAAGATCTGACACAGTATCTTGGTGCAGAGGGCGTAAAAGTGCGTTATATGCACGCCGATGTGGAGACGATCGAGCGCATGGAACTGATCCGCGACCTGCGTTTGGGCGTTTTTGATGTTTTGGTCGGCATCAACCTTTTGCGTGAAGGTTTGGACTTGCCGGAAGTCTCTTTGGTCGCGGTGCTGGATGCGGATAAAGAGGGCTTTTTGCGCAGTGAGACCTCTTTGGTGCAGACGATCGGACGCGCCGCGCGCAATGCAGACGGATTGGTCATTCTCTATGCCGATACGGTTACGCCGTCAATGAAACGCGCAATGGATGAAACCGAGCGTCGCCGCAAAATTCAGGATGCTTATAACAAAGCGCACGGCATCGTGCCGCGCACGGTGAAAAAGGATGTCCGCGAAATCCTTGAAATTACGGGCAAAGACGAAGAAAATGCACGCAAGCGCGGCAAGCGGAAACTTTCCGAGCGCGAGCGCGATGCGGAAATCAAAAAATTAGAAAAAGCGATGGCGGAGGCAAGCCGCATGCTCGAATTCGAGTATGCCGCGATTTTGCGCGACCGGATCATCGAATTACGAGAGGGTAAACATGAAAAAGAGTAAATATGCAATTTTTGTTGTCTTCTCGGCGATCAGTTGGGGCTTTCTCGGCTATTTTAACCGCATTTTAGCGGAAGTGGAGCCGAATACGCTTAATCGCGTTACGATCCGCGATTTTCTTTCGCTTGTGTGTCTGGTACTTGTTTTTGCCATGGTGCGCCGCAGCGTGTTCCGCTTTCCGAAAAAGCGGCTGCTGTCCATAGGCGGCAGCGGACTTTTGAGCGTTTTCGGACTCTCCGTCGTCTATCTGCAAGCGCAGGTGCGCTGCTCCCTCGCTACCGCAGGCACGCTGCTTTATTTGGCGCCTTCCATGGTGGTGTTGATGAGCGCTTTGATTTGGCGCGAGAAAATCACATGGCGCAAAGGGCTGGCGCTGTTTTTTGCCCTGATCGGCTGCGCGCTGGTCTGCGGATTGGCAGGCGGTGAACTCAGCGGTACGCCCGACGGCATTTTGCTCGGCATCGCCTCTGCGTTCTGCTATGCAACATATACGATTTTTTCGCATTACAGTTTGCAGGACTATGATCTGTATACCGTTATATTCTGGACATTCGTTTTTGCGGGACTCGCATCTCTTGCCGTGGCGGATTACCGCACGATCGGCATGGTATTTACTTCGTGGAAGGGCATTTTCGGTGCTTTCGGTGTGGTGGTAATCGGTACGGTACTGCCGTATTTCTTTTACACAAAGGGACTGGAAGGTCTGGAAGGCGGAAAGGCATCCATCATTGCGACGCTGGAACCCGTGGTGACGGCATTGACCGGCATTTTCCTGCTTGGGGAAAGTATGGACATCTGGAAGGGACTTGGCATCGTTTTGGTGCTCAGCGGCGTATTTCTGCTTGCCGAAAAAGGAGAGAAAAATGGCGAAAAAAGAGGATAAGACCAACGCCATGCGCTTTTTGGAGCGCAACGGGATCACCTATACCGCTCATATCCATGAAGAGACGGTCGATCCGATGGATGACCGCTTTTACGGACTGCATCTGGCGCAGATTTTGGGGCAGGATCCCGCGTGTGTATTCAAAACGCTGGTGGCACGCGGCGCAAGCGGAGGGCATTTTGTTTTTGTCATTCCCGTTGCCGCAACGCTTGATCTCAAACGCGCGGCGAAAGCCGTGGGTGAAAAATCGGTCTCCCTTCTTCCCGTCAAGGAACTTTTGAGCGTGACCGGTTATGTGCGCGGCGGATGCCCGCCGATCGGCATGAAAAAGCAATTCCCGACGGTTTTCCACAACACCGTGGAAATCTTTGCCGCCGTTTTCGTCAGCGGCGGCAGGATCGGAACACAGGTGGAACTTGATCCGCGGCAGCTGCTGGCGGTGCTGGGCGGCAAAACGGCGGAGATCATTGCAGAGTGAGGCAGAATATGATCGACAAAATATCTGTGCGAGGCGCACGGGAAAACAACTTAAAAAATATCAATCTGGACATTCCGCGCGATACGCTGACGGTCATCACGGGACTTTCCGGCAGTGGCAAATCGTCTTTGGCGTTCGACACGATCTACGCCGAGGGACAGCGTCGCTATGTGGAAAGTCTGTCTTCGTATGCCCGTATGTTTTTGGGGCAAAAGGACAAGCCGGATGTGGATGCGATCGAGGGGCTCTCCCCGGCGATCTCCATTGATCAGAAGACCACATCGCAAAATCCCCGTTCCACCGTGGGCACGGTGACGGAGATCTATGACTATCTGCGCCTTCTTTGGGCGCGGATCGGGACGCCGCATTGTCCAAAATGCGGCAAAGAGATCCGCCAGCAGACGATCGACCAGGTGGTGGATCGCGTGATGGCGCTCGGCGAAGGTACGCGCATCATGGTGATGGCGCCCGTAGTGCGCGGACGCAAGGGCGAATATGCGAAAGTGTTTGAAGATGCCGCCAAATCGGGCTATGTGCGTGTGCGTGTCGACGGCAGTCAGTACGATTTGTCCGAGGAGATCAAACTCGACAAAAATATCAAGCACAATATCGACATCGTGGTGGATCGACTGATTGTGCGTCCCGATGTGGTGCATCGTTTGACCGATTCGTGCGAAACGGCATCCAATCTTTCGGGCGGCTTGATCTCGGTTTTTGTAGTGCAGGAAGAGCGCGATCTGCTTTTCTCACAAAATTATGCCTGCGAAGACTGCGGCATATCCATTGAGGAACTGACGCCGCGGCTTTTTTCGTTCAACAACCCCTACGGTGCCTGTCCCAAGTGCGGCGGTTTGGGTGTGCAGTTGGAAGTCTCCCCCGATCTGGTCTTTCCCGACCGTTCTCTTTCTCTTTTGGACGGTGCGATCTGCGTTTCGGGATGGAACAATGTGCGCGGAGACGGCATTGCGCGGATGTATTTTGAGGCACTTGCCAAAAAATATCGCTTTTCGCTCAAAGATCCGGTGGAAAAACTCTCCGATGAAGTGATCGACATCATTTTATACGGGACAAAGGGCGAAGCGCTGGAATTGCATTACGATCAACCGCGCGGAAAAGGCGTTTTATATCAGCCCTTTGAAGGCATCGCCAACAATGTGATGCGTCGCTATCATGAAACGCAAAGCGAGAGCGTGCGCGCGGAACTCGAAGAGTGTATGGCGGAACAGCCATGCGCTGCTTGTGCAGGCAGGCGTTTGCGTCCCGAGGCTTTGGCGGTGACGGTCGGTGGAGAAAATATATCCGCTTATACCAATCGTTCTGTGACGGAGGCGATGGCTTTCGTTGACGAATTGAAGCCGACGCTGACAACACAACAAATGCTTATCGCCGAGCGCATTTTGAAAGAGATCCGTTCCCGACTCGGATTTTTGCATTCCGTCGGGCTGGATTATCTGACACTTTCCCGTGCCAGCGCAACGCTTTCGGGCGGTGAGGCGCAGCGCATCCGTTTGGCAACACAGATCGGCAGCAGTCTGATGGGCGTTCTTTATATTTTAGACGAGCCGTCGATCGGTCTGCATCAGCGCGACAACGACAAATTGCTCGAAACGCTGAAACATCTGCGCGATATGGGCAATACGCTTTTGGTGGTAGAGCATGACGAAGATACCATGCGCGCCGCCGACTATTTGGTGGATATCGGACCCGGCGCGGGAATTCACGGCGGTGAAGTGGTCGCGGCAGGGACACCCGAGGAAGTGATGGCTTGCGAAAAATCGCTGACAGGGCGTTATCTTTCGGGGAAAGAGTTTATCCCCGTGCCGCAGGAACGGCGAAAAGGCAACGGGCAGATGCTCACCGTGCGCGGTGCGCAGGAGAACAATCTGCAAAAAGTGGATGTCTCCGTTCCGCTCGGCACATTTACCTGTGTGACAGGCGTGAGCGGCAGCGGAAAATCCTCTTTGGTAAACGAAGTGATCGCCAAGCGGCTGGGGGCTGATCTCAACCGGATGAAAGTGCGTCCGGGCAAACACGATGCGATCGAAGGCGAAGAATACCTCGACAAGGTCATTTGCATCGACCAGTCGCCGATCGGCAGAACGCCACGATCCAACCCTGCGACCTATACCAATTTGTTTGTTGATATCCGCGATCTGTTTGCCGCAACGCCCGATGCCAAAACGCACGGGTATAACAGCGGACGATTCAGTTTCAATGTCCGCGGCGGACGCTGTGAAGCGTGCAGCGGTGACGGTCAGGTGAAGATCGAGATGCACTTTTTGCCCGATATTTATGTGCCGTGCGAAGTGTGTCACGGGAAACGCTACAACCGCGAGACGCTGGAAATCAAATATAAGGGGAAAAATATCTCCGATGTTTTGGAGATGACGGTGGACGAGGCGGCGGAATTTTTCCGCGATATTCCGAAAATTGCCGGAAAACTGCAAACGCTTTGCGATGTCGGGCTCGGATATATCCGCCTCGGACAATCGTCCACCACGCTTTCGGGCGGTGAAGCACAGCGTGTGAAACTTGCCACGGAACTCTCGCGCCGTGCGACGGGCAAAACCTTTTACATTTTGGATGAGCCGACGACGGGACTGCATTCCGATGATGTGAAAAAACTGCTTGCCGTATTACAGCGGCTGGTGGATGCAGGGAACACGGTTTTGGTGATCGAACATAACCTCGATGTCATCAAAAGCGCGGACTATATCATTGACCTCGGACCGGAAGGCGGTTCGGGCGGAGGTACGGTCGTTGCGACCGGAACGCCGGAAGAAGTTGCGCGTGTGAAAAAATCCTATACCGGACAGTATCTGAAAGCAAAACTGAAATGAGAACGCTCTTCCCTTCTGCGGCATAGTATGGCAGAGGAGGAGAGAACAATGAAACTGATATCGGACGGCATCATTGCCCTTTTGTCCGCCGTCGGTCTGACGACGATCGTTTGGTGTGCGGTCTCGCTTTTTACCGAGCGGTGCGAGGAAACCGCAGCCATACTTTGCGTCAACGGAAAAGCGGAGCATTTGGAACAAACGGTGCGATCTCTGCGCCGATGGCATCGCACGGTGCAAATCGTGATCGTGGACGACGGGAGCGACGAGAAGGCGCGGTCCGTTGCCCGATTGCTCTGTAAAAAGGACGAAAATATCCGTATTTGTACACGGGAAAACTTAGCAGGAGAATTGAAAAGCATTGATGGAAGAACGGATCACAATTGAAGGAACGGTTTTGACAGTCGTTTTTCAAAATGAGGAAAACGGCTATACCGTTGCGCGCATTGTGGCAGACGGTGGTGAACTCATCACTGTTGTCGGTTGTATGCCGGCGCTTGCGCCCGGAGAAACGCTGATCGCAACGGGATACTATACGGCGCATCCGTCTTACGGGGAACAGTTTACCGTGGAACAGACCGAGCGCCGTCTGCCCGAGAGCGAATCGGAAATGCTCAATTATTTGGCATCGGGCGTGATCCGTGGGATCGGGGCTGCCACGGCGCAAAAAATCGTGGAACGCTTCGGCTCGGAAACATTTGACATTCTGGAAAATGATGCCGAGCAGTTGCAGGCGATCCGCGGCATTACGCAAAAACGCGCACGCGAGATCGGAGAATCGTTCCGCGCGCAGGTCGGATTGCGCCGTTTACTCGAATTCCTGATGCGCTATGATCTGCCCGTTTCCGTCAGTGTGCCGCTTTATCGCCGTTTTGGAGCAGATGCGCCCGAAGCGGTGCGCCGCGATCCGTATCTTTTATGCGGTGAGATGTATGGTGTGCCGTTTTCCGCGGCAGACACCATAGCGCTTTCCATGGGAATGGACGGCGAGAGCGCACAGCGTGTGGAGGCGGCGATCCTCTTTGAACTTTCCCATAACGAACAAAGCGGCGGACATGTGTTTTTGCCGCGCGAAAAATTGCTTGCCGCGGCGGCGGAACTCATTCAATGCAGTACGGATGCCGCGGAAAAATCGCTTGACGATCTGATCGCCGCTCATCGCATCGTAGAAGAGCCGGTTGCAAATGTGCAGGCGTGCTATCCGTTTCGTATGTGGGAGGCGGAGCAGTATGTGGCGCGGCGCGTGGAAGCGATGCTTGCCGATACGCCCGACCGCCTCAAAGGCGTGGACGGCGCGATCTCTTATCTGGAAACGACTTATCATATCGAATGCGCACAAAAGCAAAAAGAAGCCGTGCAGCTTGCCGCGGAGCAGGAGATACTGCTTTTGACGGGCGGACCGGGTACCGGAAAGACCACTTCGGTGCGCGGGATCGTGGCACTTTTTTTGCGTGCCGGATTGGATGTGCTGCTTTGTGCCCCGACGGGAAGAGCCGCAAAGCGGATGGGCGAACTGTGCGGTATGGAAGCGCAGACCATTCACCGTATGCTCGGGATGAGTTGGAACGATGCCACGGGCGAAGTGACCTTTCAGAAATGCGAAAAAGAGCCGCTGGAAGCCGACGCCGTTATTGTGGACGAGACCTCAATGGTCGATTTGTGTCTGATGCGCGCGCTTTTGGCGGCATTGAGGCCGGGAACGCGCTTGGTGTTGGTCGGCGATGCGGATCAACTTCCCTCGGTGGGAGCCGGCAATGTGTTTTCCGATTTACTGCGTACCGGACGGATCGCCACGATTGCGCTCAAAGATATTTTCCGCCAGGCGGAGGCATCCGCCATCGTGCGCAATGCGCATCGGATCAACGAAGGCGAAGTGCCGGATCTCCATAACGCCGGACAAAGCGATTTCTTCTTTTTGCCGCGGCGTGACAGTGTGCGCCTTTGCGAGACGGTGGTTTCCCTTTGTCAAACGCGCTTGCCCGAAAAAATGGGGATCGCGCCGGATGAAATCCAGGTTTTGTCGGTCACGCGGAAAGGTGCTTGCGGTACGGTGGAATTGAACCGCGCATTACAGGCGGCGCTCAATCCGCCCTCTGCGCAAAAGCGCGAAAAAGTGATCGGCAATATGATATTGCGCGAAGGGGATCGCGTGATGCAGATCCGAAACGACTACGATATCGTCTGGCAAAAAGACGACGATACACTCGACGCAGGCATTTTTAACGGCGATGTGGGTAAGATCGAGCAGATCACGCCCGACGGAACCTGTATGACCGTGCGCTACGATGATCGCGTGGCGACCTACACGGACGAGCAGTTTACCGAAGTGGAAGTTGCCTACGCCACCACCGTACATAAGGCGCAGGGCAGTGAATATAAAGCGGTCATCTTTGCGGCGGCACCTGCCGCACCGTCTTTGATGTCCCGAAGCGTTCTCTATACGGGCATTACCCGTGCGCGGGAACTTTTGGTGATCGTGGGAGACGATGCCGTGGTGGGACAGATGACGCAAAATGAGCGCAAAACGCGCCGTTACAGCGGTTTGCGTTGGCGCATTGCAAACGGAGAAGCGAGATGAGCATTCGCGAATTTTTGTTGGACCTGTTCTTTCCGCCGCATTGCGTATTTTGCGGCCGCGGCGGTATTTCGGGAATTTGTCCGCATTGCGAAGCGCATCTGCCGAGAAGAGAAAAGCCGATTCGCACCGGCGGAGGTTTCGGGAGATGCGCCATTCCGCTTTATTATGAGGATATGGTGCGCACGGGTTTTCTCCGCTATAAATTTTCGGGTGTGCGGTCTGCGGCGGAGCATTACGGGAAAATACTTGCCGAGTGTGTGGCAGAGGAGTTTTCGGGAGAATTCGATCTTATCACATGGGCACCGATTTCCCGAAAGCGTATGCGCGAGCGCGGTTACGACCAGGCGGAATTGCTCGCAAGAGAAATGGCAAAGGTATGGCAGAGTGAACCGATTGCGCTTTTGCGCAAAAAACGGGACAATCCGCCGCAATCGGGAAGCAAAGATGCGGCATTTCGCCGCGCCAATGTACTCGGTGTTTACGAAGCGGTGGAACAGGATAAGATAAAGGATGCCAGAATTTTGCTGGTAGATGACATTATGACCACAGGCGCAACGATGGCAGAGTGCGTCAGAGTGTTGAAAGATGCAGGCGCAAAGCAGGTGGTTTGTGCCGCTTTGGCAACACCGAGAGACTGAAAAACAGAATTTCGACAAAAATCTGTTGCAAAATCGCGACAATGCGGTTATAATGGAAACCCCGAAGAGAAAACATCGGAATTTCGGTTGAAATGAGGAAGTCAAGATGAGAGTGACGAAAAAGAAAAATTGGTTTAGGAATTTGAACTGCTTTGGCAGTGATATTGCCATCGACCTCGGTACGGCTTCCGTGCTGATCTACATTCGCGGCAAGGGCATTGTGCTCAATGAGCCGTCTGTGGTGGCAATCGACAAAAATACGGGAAAATTGCTCAAAGTCGGTGAAGAAGCACAGGCGATGCTCGGCCGTACACCGGGCAACATTGTCGCCATTCGTCCGTTGCGTGACGGTGTGATCTCCGATTACGATGTAACGGAGCGCATGATCCGCGAATTTATCCATAAGGTAACGGGCTTTTCCTTCATCAAACCGCGCGTTATTATCTGTGTGCCCTCCGGCATTACGGAAGTGGAAGAGCGTGCCGTGGTGGATGCCGGTATCCAAGCCGGTGCGCGCCGCGTTTATCTGATCGAAGAGCCGGTCGCCGCCGCGATCGGTGCCGGAATTGACATTGCCAAACCCGATGGTCACTTTATCATCGACATCGGCGGCGGTACGACCGATATCGCCGTGATCTCGCTCAGCGGTGTGGTGGCATCCACCTCCATCAAGGTCGCCGGTGATGAATTTATCGAGTCGATCGTCAAATATATGCGCCGCAAACACAATCTGCTCATCGGCGAGCGCACCGCAGAGGAATTGAAGATCAAGATCGGCTGCGTGTTCCCGACGGAAGAACTGATGACGATGGATGTGAAAGGCCGTTGCCTTCTCACCGGTCTTCCCAAAATGGTTTCCGTAACTTCTGCCGATATGCTCGAAGCGTTTGAAGAGCCGGTGGAGCGCATTTTGGAAGCCGTTCACCAGATTTTCGAGCGCACACCCCCCGAATTGGTCGCCGATATTTCCACAAACGGTATTGTGATGACCGGTGGCGGCAGTCTGGTGCGCGGATTTGACAAGTTGGTCACGGCGCGCACAGGCATCCACACCGTGGTGGCGGAAAATGCGATTTCCTGTGTGGCACTCGGCACGGGCAAGAGTTTGGAAAGCGTCGGCGATATGCAGGACGGCACGATGAATTTGTCCCGCCGCCGTCAACTTGACTGAAAAAATAAAAAAGGCAGGATACATTTTGCTTGATGTATCCTGCCTTTTTTGCTGTTAAATGTGTTTTGCGTGCTGTAACAGATATTCTTCCGCTTCACTGCACCACATTCCGCCGTGCGCTTTGACGATCTGATCGAGTTTTTGATACATCGGGTCCTGCTCCCCCCATTTCCCGAGTTCGTCTATTGCGATCATAGGAATATCCAAATGTGTATAACAGACTTTCTTGGCACCCGATGGCTTTTCCATTGCATAAATCGCATCAGCCACAGCGTTGAGCCCTAAAATATGAGAGACCATTGCGCCTGCGTTTACCGCATTTTCTTCCAGCAGACGGATCGTATCTATCGTATCATTCGGGATACTGCCTGCCGTACCGACGACATGGATGCCGTCGTAATGAACGCGATAAAGATTGAGCGCACCGTCCAAAGAATGGACGGGAGGTCCGGCAAAAAAGTTAATGCAGCCGTCTTCACCGCAGATGCGTTCGGCTAATGTAAAAAGTGCAGGGACAGGGACCATAACGAAAACATCGTCAAAGCCGCCGTCGGAAAGGTCGAGAAGCGTTTTTGCGGCATCGGGGAGATTTGCAGTGTTGAGATAGGTCAAAGCACATCCCTTTTCCTTTGCTGCGGAAACCGGAGCGTGCTTTTGGGCAAAATCCAAGCGCTCCTGATTGATGTCGGTCACCACCACTTTTTTGGCACCGGCGTAGCCGATGGCAAGTTCGACCGCACCGATCCCCATCGGGCCTGCACCGCCTAAAATGGCAATTTTCCCGTTCTTTTTTGCGCCGTCTGTGCGTTTGTAAGTTTCGTAATCTGTATGATAAAGACCTTTAAATCCGCGCAGAATACAACCGAGAGCCTCCACAAGAGAACCCTTAAAAAATCCGTCGCCGTTGTACGGGATCATACAGTTTCGCTCTAAAACGACCGAAGGAACGACAACATAGGTGGCACTTCCGCCGATATACGGATAGGAATAACCGGGATCATAGAAATTTTCCAGTTTCAGCGCCGGCTGAATGACAACTTTTTGACCGATTTGCCACATGGTTTTGCACGCTTCGCCGACTTCTTTGACAATTCCGCACATTTCGTGCCCGATGATAACGGGATGATCTGCAATGTCATCGGGGACGCGCTTGTGCGCCGCGCCTTGTTTGACCGCTTTATAGGTCGAAGTGCAAAGAGAATCCGAAACGATCTGTAAAAGGACTTCATCTTTTTGCAATGGGGGAAGTTCAAATTCTTCTGTGCGCAAATCCATTGCGCCATACATTCTGACCGCTTTTGTTTTCATAGGTTCCTCCTGTGATTGACAATTTGATTTTCTTTTGATAGTATTAAATCCTAACTTTATCAAAAAGTCAATATAAGCCGTATTTTATTCACAATAATCATATAACTGAACGAAATAATCAAAAACAGTCAAACAGGAGGAGCAAAATGCTGATCGGAGATCGACATGGAAGGATTTTGGAAGAACTGAAAAAAGACCCGGATATTTCGGTAAAGCAGTTGGCGAAAATTTTGTCTGTCAGCGAACCGACGGTGCGCCGCGATTTTACGGAACTGCATAAAAAGGGGCTTATTACCAAGGTATACGGCGGTGCCATTTTGAATCAGGGCGCAGCGGATCGGGAAATTCCGTTTTTAATTCGGGAAAACGAAAAAAGTACGGTCAAGACGGAGATTTGTGCGAGAGCAATATCGCTGGTGCAAGACGGCATGGTCGTGATGCTGGACGGGTCAACGACTGCCTATCACATGGTGCCATATCTGGCGCGCAAAAAAGATTTGATCGTTATCACAAGCGGAGCCAAGACAGCCGTTGCACTTGCCGAAGCAAACATTAAGGTGTTTTGTACCGGTGGGCAAATGCTGATACACTCCTTCTCTTATGTCGGAAACCAAGCGGAGAAATTTATCGGTAAAGTCAATGCAGATTTGCTGTTTTTCTCCTGCCACGGACTTTCTTTGGACGGGGAAATGAGTGATCCTGCCATAGAGGAAGCCAATCTTCGCCGTGAAATGTTCAAACGAAGCACAAAAAAAGTGCTGCTTTGCGACGGCAGTAAGTTTGGGAAGAAGTATTTATACAATATGGGTAATTTGCGGGAGATTGATGCCGTGATAGCCGAAACGCCGCTTCCGCCGGAGTTATCCGAAATTCTTCATTCTTAAAAAGCAAGAGAAGCCGCCTCACGGACGGCTCTCTTGCTTTTTTGACATGATCAGAACGCAACGCGCTCGGTGAGGTACTGTTTGACCTCGGAAATGGGGATGCGGACCTGTTCCATACTGTCGCGTTCGCGGATCGTGACGCAATGGTCGGCGGCGACGCCGTTCGCCTCGTCTCCGACGGTCTGGAAGTCGAAGGTGATACAATACGGGGTACCGATCTCGTCTTCGCGGCGATAACGCTTGCCGATCGAGCCGGTTTCGTCGTAGTCGATCATAAAGTCCTTGGCAAGTTCGGCATAGAGTTCTTTGGCAGGACCGGTGAGGACATCTTTCTTGGAAAGCGGCAAAATCGCGGCTTTGAACGGAGCGAGGAACGGGTGCAGATGCAGCACCGTGCGGATATCGTCCTTGCCGTTTTTGTCCTGACCGACGACTTCTTCATCGTAGGCTTCGCAGAGGAAGGCAAGTGCCACGCGGTCACAGCCGAGAGACGGCTCAATGACATAGGGAATGTAATGTTCGTTGGTTTCGGTATCGAAATAAGTGAGGTCTTTGCCGCTTGCCTCCTGGTGACGGCCGAGGTCGTAATCGGTGCGGTCGGCGATGCCCCACAACTCGCCCCATTGGGTGAACGGGAAGGCAAACTCAATATCCGTGGTTGCACGGGAATAGAATGCGAGTTCCGCAGGCTCATGGTCGCGCAAACGAAGATGCTCGCTCTTGATGCCAAGCGAAAGCAGCCAATTCTGACAGAAGTCTTTCCAATAGGCAAACCACTCTAAGTCCGTACCGGGTTTGCAGAAAAATTCGCATTCCATCTGCTCAAATTCACGGGTGCGGAAAGTGAAGTTGCCGGGTGTGATCTCGTTGCGGAATGCCTTACCGACCTGGCAGACACCGAACGGAAGTTTGCGGCGCGTGGTACGGGCGATGTTGGCGAAGTTGACAAAGATGCCCTGCGCCGTTTCGGGGCGGAGATAGCAGGTGGAACTGCTGTCCTCGGTGACACCGATCGCGGTTTTGAACATCAGATTGAACTTGCGGATCGGCGTAAAGTCATGCTTGCCGCAGACGGGGCAGAGAATTTCGCTGTGCTCGGCAATGAAAGCGTCCATTTCGTCAAAACTGAGCGCATCGACATTGACATCGGGACAGGTGTCGCCGATCAGTTTGTCCGCGCGGTGACGCGCTTTGCAGGCTTTGCAGTCGAGCAGAGGATCGGAAAAGCTGGCAACATGGCCGGTGGTGATCCAGGTCTGCGGATTCATGATGATGGCGGCATCGAGACCAACATTGTAGGGACTCTCCTGCACGAATTTTTTGAGCCATGCTTTTTTGACATTGTTCTTGAACTCCACACCGAGCGGACCGTAGTCCCAGGAGTTGGCGAGACCGCCGTAAATTTCACTGCCGGCATAAATAAAGCCGCGGTTTTTGCAGAGGTTGACGATCATATCAAGTGTTTTTTTGCTGTGTTCCATAGGAAAAATCTCCTTTCAAAATTGACTCGGGGAAATAAAAAACACCCCAAGCCGGATATCGGCTCAGGGCGAACATAAAGTCCGTGGTTCCACCTGAATTCGCGCCAAAAGGCACGCACTCTGCCCGATAACGGCGGGAAACCGGCGACACATTTCCGCATCGCAGCTCGGGAGCGCCTTCGACCTCTTTTCACGAAAGACTTGCACCGACCGTCTTCTCTCTACGCGCGAAAAGCGTGTTTACTCTTCTCCTTCATTGCAATAGAGGCATTGTAACACGAAAGTGCGTGTTTGTCAAGCGTCAGCCCATCAACTGCGTGAGTTGCGCAAAATCAAGCTGCGGTTGCAGTGCCAGCGTAATGCCGTAGCCCACGATACGGGCAAGTTCCCGAATTTGCAGGTCGATATCGCGCGGCGTTACCATCACGCTGCTGCCGCAGTCGGCAAGCGCACGCGGAGAAAACGATTTCACGCCGGATTGTTCAATGATGTCAAGCGCCAGCGTGTTGGCATCGACCACGGTGGGGATGCCGACGGCGATGACGGGAATACCGAGCGCGGCGCGGTCAAGCGCGTGGCGGTGATTACCGACACCGGAGCCGGGTACAATGCCCGTATTGCTCAACTGTACGGTATTGCAGACGCGTCCGAGTCTGCGCGAAGCCAAAGCATCGACCGCCAGCACGACATCGGGATGCACGGCGTGGACGGCACCGCGGACGATCTCAAAAGCTTCCATACCCGTCCGTCCCAAAACACCGGGAATGACCACGCTGACGGGAGAAAGCGAAGCAAAAGCCGGATCGGTGCGCAAATGCCGCGTGACAAAAATATGTTCGGCGGTCAAAGGTCCGACGGCATCGGGCGTAATGGCGCGGTTTCCCAAACCGACCACCATGGCAGAATGTGCGTGCGGCAAAAGATCGCGCAATTCTTTGGAAAGTGCGAGAACGGCGCGTTCCAATGCTCGCGATTCGTGCCGCCAAAAAGAACGCAGATCCAGCGTGAGGTATGTTCCCTTCGGTTTTTCCAGGGCTTGTGCGGCGCGGTCTTCTTCGATGCGCACCTCCGTGACGGAAAAACCTTCGAGATTGCGCTCTTTTGTTGTAACGCCCTGCGGCGCGCTGTCGCGGTTGGCTTGCCGCCATAGTTCGTGTGCTTCCAGCGCCAAATCGGTACGATGATTCAAATTACACCGCTCCTCTGTGAGTGAATTTAACAAGATATTGTGTATATAAATTATTGTTGCCACCAATCATAGAAACATACAAAAAAAGTGAGAAAAAAGCAAAAAAAGACTTGCATTTTATTGCATAATTTGTTAAAATACCTAACTGCACGGTGGTGTTTGTCGCCGGAGTACCGTTTGAGGAGGTGTTTGGTTTGCCGAATATCAAGTCTGCTAAAAAGCGCGTTCAACTCACAGAGGTTCGCAATGCCCGCAACAAGGCGGAAAAGACCGCGCTGAAAACCGATATGAAGAAGTTCGATGCTGCTGTTGCAGAGGGCAATCGCACCGCGGCCGAGGGCGCTTACAAAGTTGCCGTGAAGGCTGTTGACAAGGCTGCCGCAAAGGGCATTTTGCATAAGAACAATGCCGCTCACAAAAAGAGCAGCATGACCCTCAAACTCAATAAGATCGGCTGATAAAAAGACGACCGTTCGGTCGTCTTTTTTTGCAAAAAAAAGGGGAGAGTTTTTTGAACTCTCCCCTGCTTTCTTACTTTACTTTGTGTCCACGAAGATGCCGCGCTCTGCGCTCCAATCTACTTTGAAACCAAGGACGGTGCCGAGGTCGCGGAGTTTGAAGTAGTTATAATCGCCGCCTTCGTCATCGGTAAGCGTAATACCGGAAAGAGCGGGGATCTCCCCGTTTATTTTGATGACGGTTTTACAGGCGTTATAGGCGCGTTCGCCGCTAAACGGCGTTTTCATTTCCGAGCCGTTCGGCGTATAGGTTTTTCTCGGGCGAAGCGCGATATTGTTGGTTTTTGCATTGAAACTGATATCGAACTGTGCATTCGTTCCGTTCAGAAGATAGGCAATATCGCGCAGTTTGATGAAGTTGGTCTCGCCGCCGTTTTCGTCTATCAGTTTGTACATATCAAACTCAGTGGGTTTGCCGTCAAGATCAACGGTTTCTTTGCTTGCGTACGCCGTTCCGCTCTTGGGAACGGCACAAAACGCAGGGCTGACGCTTGTACGGGCGTAGGCGGGATCGTCGGGATTTTGGATCGTGCCGATGACGGCATGATAATAGATATCATAGCAGGTGATGAGAACTCTGCCGTCCGGCAGCATTGTGCAGGACGGATCGCCGACATCGCGTGTTGCGCTGGTGGAATGCTTGATACCGTACAAAAGGGTATCGCCGGAATCGGACCATGCGCCGTCAACATAGAAGACTTTGCCCATCACTTCGCGCGGAGAGCCGACCGTCCAGGTGGCATAGACACGGTTTTCGTCGATCTGCGTGAAGCCGGGCTGGGTGATGCCGTTTTCAATGTTATGGATGAGCGTCCATGTTTTGCCGCGGTCATCGGAGCGCATCACAACACCGGCAGAACGAAGCAGAGCAAAGACGGTGTCCCCGCCGTTGGGCGCGATGAAAGAGGCTTCCATACCGTCTGCGGACTCGCTGTCCCACTCCCCGTCCGCAATAGAACAGGCACGGGTATAATGCAGATCGCCGTTTGCGTCGATCGTGACATAAGTGCCGTTTGCATAGGGATTGGAATAGGTTGGCATCAAAATCGTGCCGTCGGCAAATTCGGTGACATCGCCGCATTTGACTCCGGCGGCGTTGGGAACGGGCGTTACCCATGTTTTACCGCCGTCGGTACTGTATGTGCAGTAAGTCTGACCGAAAGACGATTGATCCCGTCTCATAAACGAGCGTACCCAGAAGGTAAGGAACAAAATGTTTTCCTTTTGTCCGTCGCCGTTGACATCCACATGGAGACTCTTGATGTCGGGATCGCGCGGATCGAAGTAATAGGTATAATTATAGTTGGGGTTTTCTTTGAGTTTTTGATAGCGGTCGGAGAGACTGACGAGTCCCCATGCCTCCATTTGCGCATCGTCAACGACAAAGGGGAGTTTTTCAAAGGTTTTGCCGCCGTCCGTGCTTTTGAAAAATACGAAAGTACCGCCGCTTTCAATGCGCACATCCCCTGCCGCAGGGAATTTGGTTTCATAAGAGGGCACGCGCAAAACGGGTGTGTGCAGTACATTTTCATAAGCGGAAACATAGATATCGCCGTTATCCATCACGGTGACTTCGGGAATTTCGTATTGATACGGGATGGACGATTGCAACACGGTGAAAAGACCATCCTGCGAGAGCGTACGCACCTGATAATCGTCTTTGCGCAAGGTCGGAGTGCCCTTGCAGGCGGTATTGACAGCAGATTTGATCGTTTTGAGGTTGGCGTCGTTGTTGAGATAGGGGTCTTTCTGTGTTTCATCGGAATCCGTCAGGATGCGATCCAGCGCGGAAACGGTCACTTTACCCATATCGGCATTGGGGCAAAGGGTTTGCAGAGCCGTTAAGGAAGCGATCAGACGACCTTGCTTAAAAGAGAGGTTTTTATCGTTGCGCAGCATCTTCTCCCCCAGCGTGTCCCGTGCGTTTTCGATGGCGGCACCGGTATAGAGGATGCCGTCAAAGGACTTGTTGGAGGCGATAAAGTCTTTTGTGCAGGTGACAAGGTTATTGAAAAGGGCGATGCGGTCGTTTTCAAAGAATTTTCTGAATTCGGGGAGTTTGCTGTCCGTGTCCACTGCCCACGGCATATTCCAATAGAGTTTGGCGTTCGGTTGCAGGTCTTCGACCATATCGGTCAGATATTTGAGGTCGGAGGAGTACATCCCTTTGATCGCGGATTGCAAAAGACCGTTTTGCAGTACCACGATGTCCCAGGTCTGCTCTTTGAGCGCGGCAGGAATCGAAGTTTTGCTTTGGGCCTCTTTGAGTTTGTAACCGGTGGAAGCATCGGCTTTTTCATAGGTCAGTTCCGTTTGCATACAGGCGGCGGCGGCAAGTACGCGCAGGTCGGCATTTTCCTGCTCCACCAGAGCGATCTCCAAATTCTGCCCTGTGAGATGTGCGAGGTCGGCGAGATAATAAACCGTGTCGTTGGTGATATCCGAGCCGATGAAAAGAATTTTTGCGGCATTTGCCGCCGAAGCGGTCGGCACAAGTGCCAAAACCATGCAAAGACCGCAAATGAGCGCGATCGCTTTTTTGAAAATATGCTTCATTTTTTCTTCTCCTTTGCGAGCTGATATCCTTATTATAAAGAAACGCAAGCAAAAAAGCAACAAAAAAGGACGCCACCGGCATCCTTTTTTGCTGCTTTTCGTTTATTTTGCATTGGTATCGACGAAAATGCCCCGTTCGGAAGACCAATCGACTTTGAAGCCGAGGATGTCGCCGAGATCGCGAAGTTTGAAGTAATTATATTCGCCGCCGCTATTGTCGGTGAGCGTGATGCCGGAGATCACGGGATGTTCGTCGTTCAGTTTGATGACGGAAGAACTTGCGCGGAATGCGCGATTGCCGGAAAAGGGCGTATTCATTTCACTGCCGTTGGCGGCATAAGGTTTTCGCGGGATCAAAGTGATCGTGTTGTTGTTGAACTTGATATTGAACTGCGCTGCGCTGCCGTTTAAGAGATAAGCGATGTCGCGGAGTTTAATGTAGTTGGTCTCGCCGCCGTTCGCGTCGATCAGTTTATACATATCAAACTCGGTGGGCTTGCCGTCAAGATCAACAGTTTCTTTGCTTGCGTATGCAATGCCTGCGCCGGGCGCCGGCTGATAAGCAGGCGAAACGCGGGTGCGGATATAGGCGGGATCGTTGTCCGGATCTTCGATCGTACCGACGATACTGCGATAATAGGTATCATAGGAGACGGTGAAGACTTTGCCGTCTTTGAGCGTAGCGCAGGAGGGATCGCCGGTGTCGCGTGTCGCTTCGACAGACATTGCGTGGGAATAGATTTTTTTATCGGCGGTATCCAGCCACGCACCGTCGGTGTAAATGACTTTGCCCATCACTTCGCGAGGGTCTCCACCGATGGAATAGGTCATATAGATGCGGTTGCCGTCGATTTTTGTAAAACCGGGCTGATAGGCTTCTCCGGGAATGTTGTAAATCGGTGTCCATGTTTTGCCGCGGTCATCGGAACGCATGACCATACCGGCAGGACGCACCATGGTGAAAACGGTTTTTTCACCGTCGGGTGAGATAAAAGAAGCCTCTGCGCCGCCGGGAGATGCCGCACCGTCCCATGCGCCGTCCTCGATTTTACCGGCTTCGGTCATTTTCATTTTGCCGGTCGCGTCAAAAGTGATATAGGAGCAAACGACCGTTGCGCCGCTATAAGTGGGCATCAAAATTGTGCCGTCGTTGAACGCCATGATATCGCCGCGCTTGACACCGACATTGAACATCTGCGGTTTTGTCCAGGTGTTTCCGCCGTCGGTACTGTAAGTGCAGTAAGTCATACCGTTGGAGGAAGAGCCGGTCGGGAAATAAGAGCGCACCCAGAAGGTGAGGAACAAAATGCTCTCTAATTTGCCGTCGGCATTGATGTCCGCGTGAACATTTTTGACATTCGGGTCGCGGATGTCAAAGCAATAGCAATAGTTATAATCGGGATTTTCTTTGAGCATCTGATAGCGTTGGGAGACTTTGCAAAGCCCCCACGCTTCCAATTCGGTCTCGCCGATGGAACAGGGCAGTTTTTGGAAGGTCTTGCCGTTGTCGCCGCTCTTATAGAAGACGACTTTGCCGGCACCTTCTCCGCCGTCATTGGGCAGAGCGCTCAGATTGTTCTTTTCGTGAGAGGGGATGTGCGTGATGGGATAATGGCAGATATTTTCATAAGCGGCAACAAACACATCGCCGTTATCCATCACGGTGACATCGGGGAAGTGCAGTTTGTTCGGATAATCTTCCTGCGCCACGGTAATGACACCTTCAAAAGTGTTGGTTTTCACGGTGGAAGTATAAGGAAGCGGTTTCGGCTCGCCGGAGCAGGCGGAAGAGACCGCGGACTTGATCAAATTCAGATTGGCGTCATTGTTGGTGTAGGTGTCCGCCGGAGTGCCGCTGTCGGTCAGAATACCGTTCAAAGCGGAGACAGTCACTTTGCTGAGATTGGCATTCGGGCAAAGACCTTTCAAAACAGCCAAAGCGGCGATGAGACGACCTTGCTTGAAGGTCAGATTGCCCTCTTTGCTGCGCAGCATATTCCCTTTCAATGCGGTCGCACGGGCATTTTCAATGGCGGCACCGGTATAAATGATACCGTCAAAAGATTGGTTGGAGGCAATCTTTTCTTTCACGCAATCAAGGATCGCGTTATAATGCGCGGTGCTGTTTTTGTCAAAGAATTCCGAAAATTCGGCGACGACACTGTTGCTTTCCAATGCCCAACTCATATTCCAATAGAGTTTGGCATTCGGTTGCAGGTCTTCGATCATATCGACAAAATATTTGAGATCGGAAGCATATTGATTTTGGATGCCGGAGCGGACAAGGCTGTTTTGCAGAACGACAATATCCCAATTTTGAGATTTGATGGCGTCGACGATCGTTTTCTGACCGGAAGGGATCAGTTTATACTGCGTGGAAGCGTTCGCCTCAAAATAGGGCAAAGCGGCTTTTTGATAAACGGCGGCGGCAAGCGTACGCAGATCGGCGCCTTTATGCTCCACGATGCCGATATTAAGGTCTTCCCCGACGAGATGAGCAAGTTCGGAAAGATAAAAGATGTTGTCATCGGTAAAGTCCGAGCCGATGAAAAGGACTTTTTTGCCATTTGCTGCCAGTGCGGTCGGAACAAAAGCCGCCGTTATCGCAAGACAGCAGAGTAAAGCAATCATTTTTTTCAAATAGTTTTTCATCTTTTCCTCCTGAAATACGGTTTTTCTGCGGTTGTCCTGCGTTTGTGCGAACAAAAACCGCTTTTTACCAAATATAGCACAGATATTCTTTCCGCACCTTGATTTTTCGGACGATTGTTAGGATAATTCGGACACAAAGGATGTTTTTGAGAAACAAAAAGAGATACCGCAATATCTCTTTTTGTTGTGTTTATTCAGTTGGCGTTGGTATCGACGAAAATACCCCGTTCGGCAGACCAATCGACTTTGAAACCGAGGATGTCGCCGAGATCGCGGAGTTTATAGTAGTTATATTCGCCGCCGTTGTTGTCGGTAAGCGTAATGCCGGAGATCACGGGTTTTTCGCCGCTGGACAGTTTTACGGGCGAAGTACTTGCGCGGAAGGCTCGGTTTCCGTCAAACGGGGTGTTCATTTCACTGCCGTTTGCGGTATACGCCTTATTTTTCTTCAAGGAGATGCTGTTGGTTTTTTCGTTGAATGTGACTTCAAACTGTGCCTTTGTGCCGCTTAAAAGATAGGCAAGATCGCGCAGTTTGATGTAGTTGGTTTCGCCGCCGTTTGCGTCTACGAGCATATACATATCAAATTCGGTCGCTTTTCCGTCAAGATCGACGGTTTGTTTACTTGCGTATGCAATGCCTGCATTGGGTGCGGGTTTGTAGGGAGGCGAAACGCGGGTGCGGACATAGGCGGGATCGTTGTCGGGATCTTCGATCGTACCGACGATACTGCGATAATAGGTATCATAGGAAACGGTGAAGATTTTACCGTCTTTGAGCGTAGCGCAGGAGGGATCGCCCGTGTCACGGTATTCGGAGGTGGACATTTCGTGAGAATAGATTTTCTTGTCGCCGGAATCGGTCCAGGCACCGTCAATATAAAATACCTTGCCGCAAATTTCACGCGCATCTCCGCCGATGGAATAGGTCATATAGATGCGGTTATCGTCAATTTGTGCAAAGCCGGGCTGGAACACTTCGCCGGGCATATTATAGATTTCAGTCCAGGTCTTGCCGGCGTCATCGGAGCGCATCACGATGCCGGAGTTGCGGATCATCGTAAACACAGTGTCACTGCCATTGATCGAGATGAAAGAAGCTTCCGTACCTTCGGCGGCATCGCCGTCCCATTGACCGTCTTTGATGGAGGAACGGTTGGTGCATTTCATTTTGCCGTTTGCATCAAATGTGATGGCGGAGCAGATTACGGTGTTACCCGAGTAAGTCGGCATCAAAATCGTGCCGTCCGCAAGTTCGGTGACATCGCCGCGCTTGACACCGACATTGAAGAATTGCGGTTTTGCCCAAGTGTTTCCGCCGTCGGTACTGTAAGTGCAGTAGGTGTTGCCGTTGGTGCTGGGATCGGTCTTTGCGTAATAAGAGCGCACCCAGAATGTGAGAAACAGAATGCTTTCCTTCTTGCCATCACCATTGATGTCAGTGTGCACATTTTTCACATTAGGATCGCGGGCATCAAAGCAGTAGCAATAGTTGGAGTCCGGATTTTCTTTGAGTTTGGCATAACGGTCAGAAAGACTGCAAAGACCGAAGGACTCAAACATCTCCTCATCCAAAACGCAGGGGAGTTTCTGGAAAGTCTTGCCGTTGTCGCTGCTCTTGTAGAACACGATCTCGCCGGCACCTTCACCGTAGTAGTTGGGAAGCGCTGCCATATCCGTTCTTTCATGGGAGGGGATGGTGTTGATGGGATAGTGGCAGATGTTGTTATAAGCGGCGACAAACACATCGCCGTTATCCATCACGGTGACATCCGGAAAGTGCAGTTTGTTCGGATAATCTTCCTGCGCCACGGTGATAACACCGTTATAGGTGTTGGTTTTCACAGTGGAAGTATAGGGGAGCAAGTTCGGCTCGCCGTTGGGAATGCAGGATTTTACCAAGTTGAGGTTTTCTTCGTTATTGATATAAGCATCCGCCGGTGTGCCGCTGTCGGTCAAAATACCGTCCAAAGCAGAAACGGTCACTTTGCCGAGATTGGCATTCGGGCAGAGTGCTTTCAAAACAGCCAAAGCGGCGATGAGTCTGCCCTGCTTGAAGGTAAGGTTGGAATTTTTGCCGTACAGCAGATTGCCTTTCAACGCGGTAGCGCGTGCATTTTCAATGGCAGTACCGGTGTAAATAATACCGTCAAAGGACTTGTTCGAGGCGATCTTTTCTTTGACAACGGTCAGAATACTGTTGTAAAGGGCAGTATGATTGCTGCCGAAATATTTAATAAAGTCCTGATTTGGACTGTCTTCTTCTACGGACCAACTCGTGTTCCAATAGATTTTGGCGTTCGGTTGCAGGTCTTCGACCAGATCGGTCATAAATTTGAGGTCGGCAACATGTTGATTTTTGATACCGGCGCGGATCAAATTGTTTTGCAGCACGACGATATCCCAATTCTGAGCTTTCAGAGCATCTGTGATCGACTTTGAGCCGCCGGCTTTGAACTTATATTGGGTGGAAGCATTTGCTTCGGAATAAGTCAAAGGGGCATTTTGATAGACGGCGGCGGCAACCGTACGCAAATCGGCATTTTTATGCTCGACCAAAGCAACATCAATGTCTTGTCCCACAAGGTGGGCAAGTTCGGAAAGGTAAAAAACGCTGTCATTGGTGAGATCCGAGCCGATGAAAAGGACTTTCTTTGCGCCTGCGGCAGAAGCGGTCGGCACAAGTGCCAGCACCATACAAAGACAACAAAGAAGTGCGAGAGACTGTTTTAGTAATTTCTTCATTTTTATACCAACTTTCTTTTGATAGGATTACGGTATAGTGCGTTGTGATTGTTATTTTACACAAAAGCAGAAAAAAAGCAAGCAAAAATATAAGAATCTACCTCTTTCACAAAAAACAATGCGCTTTTTGTGAAAGAGGTAGAAAAACAGGTGCCAAATATTAGAAGAATATTCCGATTTTGGAATATTTTCAGTTTTTAGTCTGCCGTGTAGGGCTTGTTCGTCTCGACATAGATGCCGCGCTGTGCGCTCCAACTGACATTGAAGCCGAGTGCCGCGCCGAGATCGCGGAGTTTGAAGTAGTTGTACTCGCCGCCGTCGTTGTCGGTGAGCGTGATGCCGGCAAGAGCCGGAACTTTGCCGTCCACTTTGATGGTGGTCGAGCAGACTTTGTAGGCGCGGTTGCCGGAAAACGGCGTTTTCAGTTCACTGCCGTTGGGCGTATATGCCTTTTTGGTCGTCAGCGAGATCGTGCCGTTGTAGCCGACTTCGAAGTTGGCCTGTGTGCCGTTCAAAAGATACGCGATGTCGCGCAGTTTGATGAAGTTGGTTTCTCCGCCGTTTGCGTCGATCAGTTTATACATATCAAATTCAGTTGGGTTGCCGTCAAGATCGACGGTTTCTTTGCTGGCGTAAGCCGTACCCGTTTCGGGGATGGGCTCGACAACAGGTGTGGAGCCGGTGAGGGCGTAAGCCGGATCGTCGGGATCCTGCAAAGTCAAAATGAGACTGCGATAGTAAGAGTCATAGGACACGGTGATGATCTTGCCGTCTTTGAGCGTAGCGCAGGAGGGATCGCCGGTATCACGGTAAGTCGTTGTAGAGTCCTTGTTGCCGTAAATTTCTTTGAAGCCGGAATCGCTCCAAGATGAGTTGGTATAGAAGACTTTACCGTAGATCGGACGAGGTTGGACGGCACTTGCCCAAGTGGCAAAGACGCGGTTTTCGTCGATTTTGGTGAAGCCGGGCTGATTGATCAGACCGTCCTGGTTGTCAATTTGCGTCCAGGTCTTGCCGCGATCGTCGGAGCGCATCACCACGCCGGATTGACGGATCATTGTATAGACGGTCTTTTCGCCGTCGGGAGAGATGAAGGAAGCTTCGGCTCCGTCTTTGGAAGAAACGCCGTCCCATTTACCGTCGGGAATTTCGCTTGTTTTGGTGCAGACCATTTTACCGCTCTTATCAAATGTGATCGTGGAACAAATAACAGTCGTGCCGCTGTATGTGGGCATCAAAAGCGTTCCGTCATTGAATTCCATCACATCGCCGCGCTTGACGCCGACGGAGAAGAACTGCGGCGTTGCCCATGTTTTACCTTCATCCGTACTGTATGTGCAGTAAGTGCCGCCGTTTGAGGTTTCGCCGGTGCGGTGGAACGAGCGCACCCAGAAGGTAAGGAAAAGAATGTTTTCCTTCTTGCCGTCACCGTTCACATCGCAATGGAAACTCTTGACATTAGGGTCGCGAGGGTCAAAATAATAGATATAGCCGGCGGAAGCGTTGGATTTGAGCGTTTCATAACGGTTGGAAAGAGAGCAGATGCCCCATTTTTCCATCTGTGCCTCGTTAACGGTGAAATCCATTTTTTGGAAGGTTTTGCCGTTGTCCGTACTCTTGTAGAAGACCAAAGAGCCGACGCCTTCCGTAGCACCGTCGCCGATGGTGGGCGTGTGGACGATGTTTTCGTAAGCGGAGACGATCACATCGCCGTTATCCATGACCGTAATGTCGGGGAATTTGAGAAATTGCGGCAGTTCTGCCTGAATGTAACTGTATACGGCGGCAGAAGAGTTGACGGGAGTGGCGGCTTCGGCGTTGAGCAGTTTAGGCTCGCCCGAGCAAGCGTCATTGACGGAAGAAACGATTAATTTGAGGTTTTCTTCGTTGTTGATATAAGCGTCGGCAGGAGAGCCGCTGTCGGTCAGAATGCCGTCCAAAGCGGCAACCGTGACTTTGCCGAGATTTGCGCTCGGAACAAGCGTTTTCAAAGCGGTCAAAGAGGCAATGAGTCTCCCCTGCTTATAGGTGAGGTCCTGCATACCGCGGATCATATTGCCCGCAAGGGAAGTTGCGCGGGCATTTTCAATGGCGGCGCCGGTGTAGATGATGCCGTCAAAAGATTTATTCGAGGCGATATAGTCTTTGGTATTGGTGACGATAGCGTTATAAAATGCGGCTGTATTCTGGTCAAAATAGGTTTTGAAGACGGTGTACATATTGTTTTTTTCCACGCCCCACGGCATATTCCAATAGAGTTTGGCGGAGGGCGCAAGGTCTTCGATCATATCGGTCAGATATTTGAGGTCAGAGCCGTAATTACCCTTGGTTGCGGCGTAGTAAAGACCGGGTTGAAGCACGACTGTGTCCCATTTTTGCTCTTTGAGGGCGGCGGGAACGGTGCTTTTCTTTTCGGCGGGTTGCAGTTTGTAATTGGTGGATGCGTCTGCCTTATAATAGGCAAATGCGGTGTCCTCCGGGATATCGGATGCAAGAGAACGCAATGTGGAGCCTTTTGCTTCGACCAAAGCAACATCCATATCCTGCCCTGCGAGGTGCGCAAGATCGGCAAGATAGAAGATGCTTTCGTTGGTCAATTCCGAGCCGAGAAAGAGGACTTTCTTTGCGCCCGCGGCAGAAGCGGTCGGCACGAGTGCCAACGCCATGCAAAGACAGCAAAGAAGTGCGAGAGATTGCTTCCAAAAGTTTTTCATCTGTGTTTCTCCTTTGGTCAGAGTAGATAAAAATATTATACAAAAATCGACCGAAAAAAAGCAACAGAAAACCTGTTTTTATAAAAAATGAAACCGAAAGATAAAAAGAGAGAAAGTCGTAAAGACTTTCTCTCTTTTTTGCTTATATGCAATCAGTCTGCCGTATAGGGTTTGTTGGTTTCGACATAGATGCCGCGCGCTTCGCTCCAACTGACATTGAAGCCGAGTGCCGCGCCGAGGTCGCGGAGTTTGAAGTAGTTATATTCGCCGCCGTCGTTGTCGGTGAGCGTGATGCCTGCCAAAGAAGGCACCTTGCCGTCCACTTTGATGGTGGTCGAGCAAACCTTGTAGGCGCGGTTGCCGGAAAACGGCGTTTTCAGTTCGCTGCCGTTGGGCGTATACGCCTTTTTGGTCGTCAGCGAGATCGTGCCGTCGTAGCCGACTTCAAAGTTTGCCTGTGTGCCGTTCAAAAGATACGCGATGTCGCGCAGTTTGATGTAGTTGGTCTCACCGCCGTTCTTATCCACGAGCATATACATATCGAACTCGGTGGGTTTGCCGTCGAGATCAACGGTCTGTTTGCTGGCAAAAGCCGTGCCGGTTTCGGGGATGGGATCGACCACGGGTGTGACGGGCGTCGTGCCTTTGCGCGCATATATGTCGGCGTTGGGATCTTCAACGGTCAAAATAAGACTGCGATAATAGGAGTCATAGGAGACGGTGATGATCTTGCCGTCTTTGAGCGTGGCGCAGGAGGGGTCGCCGGTATCACGGGAAGTGGAAACGGACTGAGCCTTGCCGTAGATCTGCACGGTGGCGGAATCGGTCCATGCGCCGTCGGTATAGAACACTTTGCCGTAGATCGGACGGGGTTGCTTAGTACCTGCCCATGTGACGAAGACGCGAGTATCGTCGATTTTGGTGAAGCCGGGCTGATGGATTTCGTCGTCCTCATTGCCGATGAGCGTCCATGTCTTGCCGCGGTCATCGGAACGAAGCACAGCACCGGAAGGACGGATCATCGTGAAGACGGTCTTTTCGCCGTCGGGCGAGATGAAGGAGGCTTCGGCACCGCCGGAAGAGGGAACGCCGTCCCAGGAGCCGTCGGGAATGCGGCTGATTTCGGTGATGGTCATTTTGCCGGATTTGTCAAAAGTGATCGTGGAGCAGACGACGGTCTTGCCGCTGTAAGTGGGCATCAGAAGTGTACCGTCATTGAATTCCATCACATCGCCGCGCTTGACGCCGACTTTGGCAAACTGCGGTGTGACCCATGTTTTACCGCCGTCGGTACTGTATGTGCAGTAAGTTCCGCCCAAAGTGGATTCGTTGGTCTTGTTAAAAGAGCGCACCCAGAAGGTGAGGAAGAGGATGTTTTCCTTCTTGCCGTCACCGTTCACATCACAGTGGAAACTCTTGACGTTAGGGTCGCGGGGATCAAAGTAATAGGTGTAGTTGTTTTCGGGGTTGGTTTTGAGCGTTTCATAACGGTTGGAAAGAGAGCAAATGCCCCATTTTTCCATCTGTGCTTCATCAATGGTGAAGTCCATCTTTTGGAAGGTCTTGCCGTTGTCCGTGCTCTTGTAGAAGACCAACGAGCCGACACCTTCGGTGGCATCGCCGATCGTGGGCGTATGGACGACATTTTCGTAAGCGGAGACGATTACATCGCCGTTATCCATAACCGTGATGTCGGGGAATTTGAGAAGTTGAGGCATCTCGACCTGAATGTAACTGTAAACAGCGGCATTGGTGTTAGGAGCGGTGGAGGTGTCACCTTCTGCCAATTTGGGAGTGCCGGAGCAGGCTGCGTTGACGGAAGAGAGCACCAGTTTGAGGTTTTCTTCGTTATTGACATAGGTGTCGGCAGGAGAGCCGCTGTCGGTCAGAATGCCGTCCAAAGCGGCGACGGTCACCTTGCCGAGGTTTGCGCCGGAGTTGAGAGATTTCAAAGCGGTCAAAGAGGCGATGAGTCTGCCTTGCTTGAAGGTGAGGTTTTGCGTGTTGCGCGTCATCTTTTCACCCAATGCGGTCGCACGGGCATTCTGAATGGCGGTACCGGTATAGATAATACCGTCAAAGGATTTGTTGGCGGCAACGAAGTCTTTGGTGTTGGTGAGAATGGCGTTGTAAAGACCGATGACATTCTTGTTGAAGTAGTCTTTGAATGTCACGAACATATTGTTGGAATCGACGGCCCAAGGCATATTCCAATAGAGTTTAGCAGAGGAAGCAAGGTCTTCGACCATATCGACCATATACTTGAAGTCGGCACCGTAGTTACCTTTGAGGGCAGCGTGGTAAAGACCGGGCTGCAATACGACAATGTCCCATGCCTGCTCTTTGAGTGCATCCTGAACTGTGATTTTGGCAGGAGTTGCCGTCAGTTTATAACCGGTAGAAGCATCTGCTTTGTAATAAGTCAAAGCAGTACCGGCTGCTGCGGCAGGGGCGAGCGTGCGGAAAGAACCGCCTTTTTGCTCCACCAAAGCAACATCCATATCCTGCCCTGCGAGATGAGCAAGTTCGGAGAGATAGAAGATGCTGTCATTGGTGAAATCCGAGCCGATGAAGAGGACTTTCTTTGCGCCTGCGGCAGAAGCGGTCGGCACAAGTGCCAGCGCCATGCAAAGACAGCAAAGAAGTGCGAGAGTTTGCTTCCAAAGTTTTTTCATTGTGTTTCTCCTTATCATTTGTCATTTTTCGCAAATAATTTGTGATGCTTAATTATTATATAACGGCGTTTTCAAAAAAGCAATAGAAAAATCGGCCTTTTTTATAAAATAAACGACTGATTTTGAAAAAAGTAGAGAGGCAATTTTTGCCTCTCTGCTTTTTAACTATTCGTTTTAGTCTGCCGTGTATGGTTTGTTCGTTTCGACAAAGATGCCGCGCTGTGCGCTCCAACTGACATTGAAGCCGAGCGCCGCGCCGAGATCGCGGAGTTTGAAGTAGTTGTATTCGCCGCCGTCGTTGTCGGTGAGCGTGATGCCGGCAAGTGCCGGAACTTTGCCGTCCACTTTGATGGTGGTCGAGCAAACCTTGTAGGCGCGGTTGCCGGAAAACGGCGTTTTCAGTTCACTGCCGTTGGGCGTATATGCCTTTTTGGTCGTCAGCGAGATCGTGCCGTCGTAGCCGACTTCAAAGTTTGCCTGTGTGCCGTTCAAAAGATACGCGATGTCGCGCAGTTTGATGAAGTTGGTCTCGCCGCCGTTTGCGTCGATCAACTTATACATATCGAACTCGGTGGGTTTGCCGTCGAGATCAACGGTTTCTTTGCTGGCGTATGCAATGCCTGCCGCCGGAATCGGATCGGTCGGCGTAGTGGGCGTAGAGCCGATGCGTGCGTATGCGGCATCGTCGGGATCCTGAATTGTGATGATGCAGCTGCGATAGTAAGAGTCATAGGACACGGTGATGACCTTGCCGTTTTTCAAAAGAGCGCAGGAGGGATCGGCGGTATCGCGATCGACATCCGTGGAGTGCTTTTTGCCGTAAATCAAAACGGATTTGGAATCGGTCCAGGAGCCGTCTGTATAGAAGACCTTGCCCCAGACTTCACGCGGAGAAGCAGGTGTTGCCCAAGTAGCAAAGACGCGGTTTTCGTCGAGTTTGACGAAACCGGGCTGATTGATCAGTCCGTCTTCGTTGCCGACCGTCTTCCAGGTCTTGCCGCGGTCATCGGAGCGCATAATAACGCCGGAGTTGCGGATCATGGTGTAAACGGTCTTTTCGCCATCGGGCGAGATGAAGGAGGCTTCGGCACCGTCTGCTGCTTTGCCGTCCCACTTTTCGTCGAGGATGGAACTGATCACTTTGCAGTCCATTTTGCCGTTTTTATCAAAGGTAACGGTGCAGCAGTTGACGGTCGTGCCGGCATAGGCAGGGAGTAAAAGTGTTCCGTCATTGAATTCCATCACATCGCCGCGCTTGACACCAACGGTGAAGAACTGCGGTGTGACCCATGTTTTACCGCCGTCGGTACTGTATGTGCAGTAAATACCGCCTTGCGAGTAGTGGTCGGAATTGCGGAAGGCGCGTGCCCAGAAAGTGAGGAAAAGGATGTTTTCCTTCTTGCCGTCGCCGTTTACATCGCAATGGAAACTCTTGACGTTAGGGTCGCGCGGGTCCAAATAATAGGTGTAGTCATAATTGGGGTTGGCTTTGAGTCTTTCGTAGCGATCGGAAAGGGGGCAAAGTCCCCATTTTTCCATCTGCGCTTCGTCAACCACAAAGTCCATCTTTTTGAAAGTCTTGCCGTTGTCCGTGCTCTTATAGAAGACCAACGAGCCGACACCTTCGATGGCATCGCCGTTCATGGACGGAGTGTGGACGATATTTTCATAAGCGGCAACGATGACATCACCATTATCCAACACAGTGATGTCGGGGAATCTGAGGTATTGCGGAGCATCCACCGAAATCGAACTGTAAACCACTTCGTTGGTGTTGACTCTCGTAGCGGCACCGCCGGAGAGCAGTTTGGGTTCGCCCGAGCAAGCGGCATTGACCGCAGAAGTCACCAATTTGAGGTTTTCTGCGTTATTGACATAGGTGTCCGCCGGTGTGCCGCTGTCGGTCAGAATGCCGTCCAAAGCGGAAACGGTCACTTTGCCGAGGTTTGCGCCGGACGCAAGCGTTTTCAAAACGGTCAAAGCGGCGATGAGTCTGCCCTGCTTAAAGGTGAGGTTTGTTCCGTTGCGCGTCATCTTTTCGCCCAAAGCGGTGGCACGGGCATTCTGGATGGCGGTGCCGGTGTAGATGATACCGTCAAAAGATTTGTTGGACGCGATATAGTCCTTGGTGCAGGTGACGGCTGTGTTGTAGAAATTAACGGCGTCCTGTTCAAAATAGGATTTGAACACAGAGGAAATGTTGTTGGACTCAACGCTCCATGTCATATTCCAATAGAGTTTGGCGGAGGAAGCCAGATCTTCGATCATGTCGGTCATATATTTGAGATCGGAGCCGTAGTTGCCCTTGATCGGAGTCTGGGTAATACCGGCTTCCAGAACAACAGCATCCCATGCCTGCCCTTTCAGAGCGTCCGGGATCGAAACTTTGGTTTCGCTTTCCGTCAGTTTGTAGTTGGTGGAAGCATCCGCCTTGTAGCACTTGATGGCAGTGCCCTGAATGGCGATCGGAGCAATCGTACGCAATGAGGCGGATTTTGACTCCAACAAAGTGACATCTATATCCTGCCCTGCAAGGTGAGCAAGTTCAGAGAGATAGAAGATGCTGTCGTTGGCGGTATCCGAGCCGATGAAAAGGACTTTCTTCGCGTCTGCGGCAGAAGCAGTTGGCACAAGTGCCAGCGCCATGCAAAGGCAGCAAAGAAGTGCGAGAGACTGTTTTAGTAATTTCTTCATTTTTACTCCTACTTTCTTTTACGGTAATCGGGTGATTTTCTTAAAGGTAACCGAATATATTTTGACATAAAAACGGGTAAAAAGCAAGGCAAATTACAAAAATATACCCCTTGCACAAAAAGAATAGCGCTTTTTGTACAAGGGGTATAAATTCATTAGAAGAATATTCCGATATTTGGGAATATTTTCAGTTTTTAGTCTGCCGTATAGGGTTTGTCGGTTTCGACATAGATGCCGCGCGCTTCGCTCCAACTGACATTGAAGCCAAGTGCCGCGCCGAGATCGCGCAGTTTGAAGTAGTTGTATTCGCCGCCGTCGTTGTCGGTGAGCGTGATGCCTGCCAAAGAAGGCACCTTGCCGTCCACTTTGATGGTGGTCGAGCAAACCTTGTAGGCGCGGTTGCCGCTAAACGGCGTTTTCAGTTCACTGCCGTTGGGCGTATATGCCTTTTTGGTCGTCAGCGAGATCGTGCCGTCGTAGCCGACTTCGAAGTTTGCCTGTGTGCCGTTCAAAAGATAGGCAATGTCGCGCAGTTTGATGTAGTTGGTCTCACCGCCGTTTTTATCTACGAGCATATACATATCAAACTCGGTGGGTTTGCCGTCGAGATCAACGGTATCTTTGTTGGCGTAAGCCGTACCCGTTGCGGGGATGGGCTCGACAACAGGTGTGGAGCCGGTGAGTGCGTAAGCCGGATCGTCGGGATCTTGCACGGTAGCCACGATACTGCGATAATAGGTATCATAGCCCACGGTGATAACTTTGCCGTCTTTGAGTGTAGCGCAGGAGGGGTCGCCGGTGTCGCGTGCGACGGTTGTGGAGTCCTTGCTGCCGTAAACCTCTTTGAAGCCGGAATCATCCCATGCCTTGTCGAGATAGAAGACTTTGCCGTAAGTCCAGCGAGGCTGAGCGTTATTTACCCAAGTGGCAAAGACGCGGTTTTCGTCGATCTGTGTCCAACCGGGTTGCTGGGCAGGACCGTCAATGTTGGCGATCAGCGTCCAGGTCTTGCCGCGGTCATCGGAGCGCAAAATCGCACCGGATTCGCGGATGTTGGTGTAAACGGTATCTCCGCCGTTGGGGGCGATGAATGAGGCCTCCGCACCGGAAGAATCCACATGACCGTCCCAATTACCGCAGGGAATGGTGGAAATGATCTTGGCATTGATCTTACCGTTTTTGTCAATGGTGACTTCGGAGCAGCAGACATTGTTGCCGCTATATGTGGGCATCAGAATGGTGCCGTCGGCAAATTCGGTGATGTCGCCGCGCTTGACATTGACGACAAAGCCCTGCGGCGTGACCCATGTTTTGCCGCCGTCGGTACTGTATGTGCAATAGGTCGTACCCATGGTGTCGGGACCGTTTTTGTTAAAGGCGCGGCACCAGAAAGTGAGGAAGAGGATATTTTCCTTCTTGCCGTCACCGTTTACATCCACATGGACGCTCTTGACGTTAGGGTCACGCGGATCGAAATAATAGGTGTAGTTGAGGGAAGGATTGGTTTTCAGTCTTTCATAGCGGTCGGAGATCTTGCAAAGTCCCCACTTTTCCATTTGTGCTTCGTCCACGACAAAGGGCATTCTCTGGAAGGTCTTGCCGTTGTCTGTGCTCTTGAAAAAGACGAGACGGCCGGCACCTTCGGCAGGGGCTTCCAGATCGGGCGTGTGCGCCATATGCTCATACGCAGAGACATAGACCGTTCCGTTATCGTCCACCGTCACATCGGGGAAGTGGAGATAGTTCGGAAAATCAGACTGCGCCACGGTGATGATACCGTCATGGTCGTTGGTCGTGGGTTTTGCATCGTCGGGGAGCAGTTTCGGTGCGCCCGAGCAAGCGGCATTGACAGAAGAAACGATCAGTTTGAGGTTTTCTTCGTTATTGACATAAGTGTCGGCAGGAGAGCCGCTGTCGGTCAGAATGCCGTCCAAAGCGGAAACGGTCACTTTGCCGAGATTTGCGCCGGAGTTGAGCGTTTTCAAAGCGGTCAAAGCGGCGATAAGACGACCTTGTTTGAAAGTGAGGTTCATCTGATTGCGCAGCATCTTTTCACCCAAAGCGGTCGCACGGGCGTTTTGGATGGCGGCGCCGGTATAGATGATCCCGTCAAAGGACTTGTTGGAAGCGATGATATTCTTCGTGCAGTTGACAAGAGCGTTGTAGAATGTTGCGGTGTTGCCGCCGAAAGAATTGGCAAAAATGGTGTACTTGTTGCTGCTTTCCACGCCCCAGCCCATATTCCAATAAAGTTTGGCATTCGGCTGCATTTCTTCGACCAGATCGACCAAATAGTTGAGGTCTTCTGCATAAGAAGTTTCCAAAGGTGCATACATAATGCCGCCTTGCAGAACGATGACATCCCAAGTCTGTTCCTTTACGGCGTCAAAAACGGTCGTTTTGCCGCTGTTTTCCGTGACGGCTTTGAGTTCATACTCAGTGGAAGCGTCCGCTTTGGAATAGGTCAAAGCCTTATTCGAGTCTGCGGCGGAAGCGAGGGTGCGCAAAGAGCCGTTTTTCAGTTCGACCAAAGCGACATCCATATCCTGACCTGCGAGGTGAGCAAGTTCGGAGAGATAGAAAATACTATCATTGGTCGCATCCGAACCGATGAAGAGGACTTTCTTCGCGCCTGCGGCAGAAGCGGTCGGTACGAGCGCCAGCGCCATGCAGAGACAGCAAAGAAGTGCAAGAGTGTGCTGTAAGAATTTTTTCATTATCTTTCTCCTTTCTGGTTGTGTTTTTATTATAGAAAACAAGCAGAAATAAAGCAATACATTTTTTTGATATTTTCGTTCATTTTTGTGACAATTTCTGCCAAACGCGTGGCAAAAGATGAATGCAAATAAATCAAACTTGTGATTTAAGAAATATTTCGATCTCAGGACGCTTTGCCGCAACGCTGCCTTGCACGAATTCGGCTTTGCCTCCTCCACGACCGTGCAGTGTTTCGTTGAGCGTTTTGACAAAGGGGCGAAGGTCATCGCTCTGCTTGAAAATAGCGTATTTCCAAGCACCATCCTCCCCTGCAAATACGGCGCACCGTCCGCCGCAGGCACGACCGACGGCGTCGCACAAGCGCCGCAGGGCATCGCCCGACATTTCGCCGCAAAACAGGACAACATCGCCTTTGCCCCGATATTCTTTTGCCAACGCCGCGCATTGTTCGCTTTCAATCGCGGCAATGCGCAAATGCAATGTGTTGGTTTCCGCCTGCAATTTGCAAACGGCTTCGGCACTTTCGGTCGGTTTTGCCGAAAGCGATTGCGCCACGCGCAGATTTTGCGCCCAAACTTCGCTCAGATAGCGATAGGCGCGCATACCGCAGAGCAGTTCGATGCGCACGCCGTCACGAAACCGCTGACAAGAGAGAAATTTGACGATGCCGACTTGTCCGCTTGCCGTTACATGAGTGCCGCAACAGGCACAGCAATCCGCGTCGGGGAACGAAACGATGCGAACATCGCCGGAAAGTGCCTTTTTACTGCGATATTGCACGGTATTCAGTTCCTCACCGTGATAGGTATGGATTTCCACGGGATGATTTTCATAAAGATAGGCATTGGCGCGCTGCTCGATTTCCAAAAGCGCATCCCATGTGATTTCGGCATTAAAATCAATGGTTACGACATCTGCTCCCATGTGAAATCCGACATTGTCGCAGTGAAACGCCTCGCAGATCATGCCCGAACAGATGTGTTCGCCCGAATGCTGCTGCATGTGGTCAAATCGGCGCACTTTGTCGATCACGCCGTGTACATTTGCTCCTACGGGCAGTTCTTTGGCACAAAAATGCAAAATCATGCCGTCTTTTTCATGGACATCCGTCACGGCAACGCCACCCAATACGCCGTGATCCGCACCTTGCCCTCCCCCTTCGGGATAAAAGGCGGTTTGATCCAAAATGATCGCAAACCCGTCTTTTTCTGCCGTACAGGAAAGGACAACGGCATCAAATTCCCATAAAAAGGAGTCTTGATAGTAAAGTTTAACGGTTTTTTCCATAAAGATACCTCAACAAGTCAAACGCCGACCTTTCGGCGTATCGCCTGCTGGTCGGCATTTGTCGATTATTCTTCTTCGGTCGCCGTAATACTGATGTGCAGTTCGTCAAGTTGTTTTTGCGTGACTTCGGACGGTGCGCTCATCATAATATCCTGCGCGTTTTTGTTCATCGGGAAGGGGATGATCTCACGGATGGACTCCTCACCTGCCAAAAGCATGACCATACGGTCAACACCCGGGGCAATGCCGGCGTGCGGCGGTGCGCCGTAGCAGAAGGCATTATACATGGCAGGGAATTTCTTTTTCACATCTTCTTCGCCCAAACGCACCAATTCAAAGGCTTTGACCATGATCTCGGGATCGTGGTTGCGCACGGCACCGGAAGAGAGTTCCACGCCATTGCAGACCAAATCATACTGATCTGCGGTGATGGAGAGCGGATCGATCTCTCCGCGCTCGGCTTTGAGCAGGACATCCAGACCGCCGGCAGGCATGGAGAACGGGTTGTGGCAGAATTCCAATTCGCCGCTTTCGTCCCCGATCTCGTACATCGGGAAGTCCACGATCCAGCAGAATTCATAACGCTCTTTATCCATGTGACCTTCGCAGTTTGCACCGAAAGTCTTGATCATCACGCCGCTCATCTTGGTGGCAAGATCACCGGCAGAGAGCACCACAAGGGTGTTCGGAGCAAGCGTGAGCAGTTTGGACGCGGCGTCCTTATCTACAAATTTGGCAACGCCGCCGGCAAGTTCGCCGCTCTCGTCCACCTTGAACCAATAGCCCTTGCTGCCGCTTTGCACTTCACAATCGGTGAGGAGTTTTTCGATCTGCTTGCGCGTGAGGGTGCAATCGGAAATGGCAACGGCTTTCACCGTCTTACCGGCAAACGGCTCGAAGTCACTTGCGGCAAAGAGTTCGGAGACATTGACCGCAGTCAGATCAATACGAAGATCAGGCTTATCACAACCGTAACGCTCCATGGACTCCAAATAGGGAATGCGCTTAAACGGAGCGGAAGAAGCAATGTTGTACTTGCCGAATTTTGCAAAGATCGGCGGCAGAACATCTTCCAGAACAGCAAACACATCCTCCTGTGTGGCGAACGCCATTTCCATATCAAGTTGATAGAATTCACCGGGCGAACGGTCACCGCGTGCATCTTCATCGCGGAAGCAGGGCGCGATCTGGAAATAGCGGTCAAATCCGGAGGTCATCAAAAGTTGCTTGAACTGCTGAGGCGCCTGGGGAAGCGCATAGAATTTGCCCGGGTGTTTGCGGGCAGGCACCAAATAGTCGCGTGCGCCTTCGGGAGAAGAGGCAGTCAAGATCGGCGTGGTGATTTCAAGGAAATCATGCTCCATCATGGCTTGGCGCAAAGCGGCGACCACATTGCAACGCAAAATGATATTCTGCTTCACGGCAGGATTGCGCAAGTCGAGATAACGGTATTTCAAACGCTGCGTCTCGTCCGCTTCACGGCTGCGGTTGATCTCAAACGGCAACTCATTGTAGCGGCAACGACCGAGTACGCTCACCTTGTTCGGGACGACTTCAATGTCGCCGGTGTCCTGTTTGGGGTTTTTGCTGGCGCGTTCGCGGACAACTCCTTCCACGGAGATCGTGGACTCCTTGTTGATGTCCTTGAAAGACTGCATCATTTCTTCGCTTTCGACCACGACCTGCGTCGTGCCGTAAAAATCGCGCAAAACAACGAAGCCGAAATTGTTGCCGACGACACGGAATGTCTCCATCCAGCCGACCAGTTTGACGGATTCGCCAACATTGGCGGCGCGCAGTTGATTGCAGTTGTGTGTGCGAGATTGCATCATAATAAAACAACTCCTCTTTGTATAAAGATGCTAAAAATATACTAAAAGTAATATAATTTATGCCGTAAACGGCTTGTTTTTCGGATTTACGATATCGCGCCAATCCAAATCGCCGCGCTCCATGCCGAGGATCAGACACTCGGCGGTCGCGATATTGGTGGCAAGCGGCACATTATTTTGATCGCAAAGACGGGAAATGTAACTGAGACTTTCGGCATACTCCGGATCATTGGGATCGCCAAGGAAAAGGACAAGGTCTATTTCGTTGTAGGAAATATGTGCACCGATCTGCTCACTGCCGCCGTGGACGCGCGCCATAAAAAGCTGGACGGGCAAGCCTGCGGCATCGGAGACCATTTTACCGGTAATATTGGTGGCGCAAAGGGTGTGCTTTGATAAAATACCGGTGTACGCGGTGCAAAACTGCACCATCAGCTCCTTTTTGTTATCGTGCGCCATTAAAGCAATGTTCATAGATGTTGTCCTTTCCGAAAATTGATTAAAGTTTCATCAGCGGAACTTTTTCGCCGCGAATGCGCTTTGCAATGTTAGCGGCGGCGCGCTGTGCGGGAGTGTTTCTTTGGGATAAGCCGACACAGCCTTTGCCGAGCGAGAGCGAAACTGAGATATCATCGGGAATGATACCGATGAGCGGCAGACCGGCGGTGTCAATGGCATCGTCAATCGTATGATGCAGAGCCGAAAGCAGTCTGCGTTTGACACGATTGACGACCAAATGCACATTTTCCTGCGGAAATTGATGCAATTCCATCACGGCACGCTGTGCATCACGCAAAGAAGTGGCATCCGTTCCCGTGACCACAATGACGCGGTCGGCAAAGCAGGTTGCAAGGTGAAATGCCTCACCGAGACCGGCGGCGGCATCCACCAGGCAATAGTCAAACTGTGAGCGAACTTCCTGTAAAACGGAGGACATCTCTTCTTTCGGAAAAACCGTGTCCTCCGGACTGACCGGAGCGGTCAAAAGATAGAGATTGGGGCAGTCCGGATGCGAAACTGCGGCATCATCCAGGGAGCAGCGGTGCGAAGCCACATCGGTAAAATCCATTGCGGCGCGGTCACTTAACCCCAGCGCAAGGTCCAAATTGCGAAGACCGATATCACAGTCCAGTACAAGCGTTCGAAATCCTTGCTTTGCCAAAGCAGAGCCGATCAAGGCGGTAAATGTTGTTTTGCCTGTTCCTCCTTTGCCGGAAACAACGGCAATCACAGAGCCCATAGTTGTCCTCCTTTCCCCTTTCGCTGTATTTACAGCGGTGTTTTTTTGATTTTGGCAAAAGCGCGGGGATAACGCGCCTTTGTCGGTGCGATTTTTTCAATGATGATCACGCGGTGAACCACATCGGATGTGGGGACGGTATAATCCTCAACAGAGCGGATCTT
This sequence comes from Oscillospiraceae bacterium, assembly GCA_045642405.1. Lineage (GTDB taxonomy): Bacteria > Bacillota > Clostridia > Oscillospirales > Oscillospiraceae > Hominicoprocola. The sequence continues at coordinate 20,326 of JAZUIU010000003.1, read as the reverse complement.
GCCGCCCAATTCCGCAATCGCGGATTTTGCCGCGTTGATCTCCTCTTCGCTCTCCACGCTTTTCATTGCCAAAAAGACGCCGCCGACTTTGACCAACGGCAAAGTCAGTTCACAAAGAACGGGCAAGGAGGCAACGGCGCGAGAGACTGCAATATCAAAGCATTCACGGTTTTCCTGCGCAAATTCCTCCGCGCGAGCGTGTACACAGGAAAGACGCGGCAAGTCCATTTCCCCACAAACTTCGCGCAGCCACTCAATGCGTTTTCCGAGCGAATCGAGCAAGGTCAGGTCAAAATCATCACGCAAAATGCGAAGCGGAACACCGGGGAAACCGGCGCCCGTACCGACATCGACCACACGCTTGTCCTTAAAATCGGCAAAGGAAAGCAAGGCGGCGCTGTCGAGCAGATGCAACTGCGCCACTTGTGTCGGCTCCACGATGCGCGTGAGGTTCATCACTTCGTTTTTGGCAAGCATCTTTTCCGCAAATGCTTGCAACTGCAATGCTTTTGCGGCGTCCAGCCCGAGGGAGGACAAGCCGCGCTCCAACAGTTCTCTCACGCGTTTTTGTCTTTCAGCAAGTCACGAATTTCGGCAAGCAACTCTTCACTTGTGGGCTTTGGCTCTTCGGGAGCGACCTGCTCTTCTTCTTTCTTTTTGAGCTTTTCCATTCTCTCATGCGCGCGATTAAAACTGCGCAGGATGATGAAGACGACCAGCGCGACGAGCAGGAAGTCAATGATCGTGCCGACAAATGTACCGAAACCGAGCGTGATACCTTCTTTGACAACGGTTTCACCGTCCATCACAGCTTCGCGGATCACGACATTGAGCGCCGTCATATCGCGTGCGCCGACAAGCCAGCTGATAAAGGGCATCAAAAGGTCATTGACCAAAGAAGTCGTGATTTTACCGAATGCACCGGCGATGATAACACCGATCGCCATGTCCAGAACATTGCCGCGGGAAATAAAGGTCTTGAACTCTTCGAAAAACTTTTTCATCTTTTTCTCCTCTTTCTGTTTGTATTATTCGGGTTTTATTACAGTTTTGCCGCCGATATAAGGCTGCAAGACTTTCGGAATGAGAACACTGCCGTCGGCTTGCAGGTTGTTTTCGAGCAAGGCGATGAGCATACGGGGCGGAGCGACGACGGTGTTGTTGAGGGTGTGCGGCAGATACATTTTGCCGTCTTCACCCTTGACGCGGATCTTCAAACGGCGCGCCTGCGCATCACCGAGGTTGGAGCAGGAGCAAACCTCAAAATATTTCTGCTGGCGCGGAGACCAGGCTTCGATATCGCAGGATTTGACTTTCAGATCAGCCAGATCGCCTGAGCAGCATTCCAACTGACGGACGGGAATATCCAGACTGCGGAAGAGTTCCACACTGTAACGCCACATCTTTTCATACCAATCCATCGAGTCTTCGGGACGGCAGACCACGATCATTTCTTGCTTTTCAAACTGATGAATGCGGTATACGCCGCGCTCTTCAATGCCGTGTGCGCCCTTTTCCTTGCGGAAGCAGGGAGAATAGGATGTCAGCGTCTGCGGCAATGTGCTTTCAGGCAGGATCTGATCAATAAATTTGCCGATCATCGAATGTTCGCTTGTGCCGATCAGATAGAGGTCCTCACCTTCGATCTTATACATCATGGCATCCATATCGTTTTGACTCATCACGCCTTCGACCACATTGCCGTGGATCATAAAGGGCGGAATGCAGAAGGTAAAGCCGCGGTCGATCATAAAATCACGGGCATACGCCAAAACACCCTCGTGAATACGGGCAATATCGCCGAGCAAGTAGTAAAAACCGTTGCCGGAGACGCGGCCTGCGGCATCCATATCCACACCGTGCAGACGCTCCATGATCTCGGTGTGATAGGGAATTTCAAAATCGGGCACTTTCGGCTCGCCGAAACGCTCCACTTCCACATTGCAGGAATCGTCCGGACCGATGGGAACGGACGGATCAATGATATTCGGGATCAAAAGCATATCGTGATGCAGTTTTTCCTCGTATTCCGCCTCCAAACGCTCCAATTCCGCCAAACGCGCGTCATTTGCCTTGACGGCTGCCATATTGGCGTCAATTTCCGCTTGAATGGCGTCTTTTTCTGCACCTTCCGCCTTTTTCAAACGACCGAATAAAGGGCCGTTTGCCTTAGAGAGAGCATTGCGCTTGGCGCGCAGTTCACTCGCTTCGGTAATGGCGGCGCGGTTCTTTTCGTCCAAATCCAAAACTTCATCGACCAAAGGAAGTTTTGCGTCCTGAAATTTCTTTTTGATGTTTTCACGCACCAAATCGGGGTTTTCACGAATGAGTTTCATGTCGAGCATGGGGCATACCTCTTTTATATAGATTTATTGCATTTTATTGTAATGTTTCACGTGAAACAATCAGCGGTTTTTCTGCCAAACGGCAAACTCCCGATCCATTCCGTCCGGGAAAAGTTGAGCGCACATACGGTCGTATGCGGCACGGGGAGACTCTGCATCTGCCCCGTCAAATGTGTGTTGGGAAGTTTCGGGCAAATACGAAATCAAATCGCAATCGACCATTTCAAACGCGGCTTTTTTGGCAAGTGCAGAGTCACCGACTGCAAACGCTGCCTGCATTTCACGCAATCGATCCATCGCACTGATGGTCGAGGAATTTTGCTTGTTCAAGAGAGTCAGTTCTTCGTTTTGCCGCTCAAAAAACTCCAGATCCTCTTCCAATTTCAAAACACGGGAAGTAAGGGCGTTGTCGTCCTTTACGGAGGTTTGCAGATCGGAAATGCTGGATAAAACTTTGCGATTGTTGTTGTCATTCATCAAAAAAGACCAAAGAAGAAGGAGAAATGCCACCACAAAGAGGGACAATGCATAGACCATAACGCGCTTTGCACGCGTTTTGGAGTCGGCGGGCGCGGAATAGATGTCTTCCTTTTGCTCCTGCGCAGACTCTTCTTTCGGGTGTTCATGAATAAAATCGGTCACGCTTTGTCACCTGCCTTGCGACTTTTGATCTCAGCAAGTGCATCCAGCAGATCATTGAGGTCGTCCACACTGTAATAGTCCAATTCCACACGGCCTTTTTTCCGACCGGCAACGATACGACATCCTCTGCCGAGACGCTTGGTCAGATCTTCGGCAGCCAACTTGCCGTATCCTTCGATCAAAAGTTGGTTGGCAGAAGGTAGTGCCTTTTTGCGCGGAGAGGCGGACATACGGCGCACCAGCATTTCCGTTTGCCGGACATTCAAATCATCGCGTATCACGGCTTCCAACGCGCTTTTTTGCCCTGCGGCACCGAGCGAAAGCAACGCACGCGCATGACCTGCGCTGATTTTGCCTTCATCCAGCGCTTTGCGTGCTTCGTCGCACAAGTTGAGCAGACGCAACGCGTTTGCTACGGCGCTGCGCGATTTACCGACGCGACCTGCGGCATCCTCTTGCGTCATTTGATAGGTGTCGATCAGTGTGCGATAGCCTTCGGCTTCTTCCAACGGCGAAAGGTCTTCACGCTGTAAGTTTTCGATCAGCGCAAGTTCCGTTGCCTTTCGGTCGTCGGCTTCGATCACAATGGCGGGGACTTCGCTCAGACCGGCTATCCGGGCGGCGCGCCAACGGCGTTCACCGGCAATGATCTGATAGGAGCCGGAGGAAAGACGGCGCACCGTGAGCGGCTGAATAATGCCGTGTTCGCGGATGGAGTCTGCCAAATCGGCAAGTGCCGCTTCATCAAAATGTTTGCGCGGCTGACCGGCATAGTTTTCAATTTGCGTAAGAGGGAGAGAAAGACGGTCGGTCGGCTCGTTTTGAAAGACATCTTCTCCCAAAAGAGCGCCCAAACCTTTTCCCAAACCGTGATGAGCCATTTGAAAAACTCCTTTCTGTCAAGCGTTTTTCTTCAAAAATTCTTCGGCAAGTGCCGTATAAGCAAGAGCACCGTGACAAGTGCGGTCATAGGCGTGAATGGGTTTGCCGTGACTCGGGGCCTCCGAAAGCCGCACATTGCGCGGGATCGGCGTAGCATAGACTTTACCGGGGAAATAGCGTTTCACTTCCTGCGTGACCTGCATAGCGAGGTTGGTGCGCCCGTCATACATCGTCAAAAGAACGCCTTCCAGATCCAAACGCGGGTTGAGATTGCGTTTGACGATGCGAATGGTGTTCATCAAATCCGAAAGACCTTCCAGCGCAAAATATTCGCTCTGCACCGGAACCAAAATGGTGTCTGCCGCGCAAAGCGCATTGAGCGTCAGCAGTTCCAGCGAAGGAGGACAGTCAATCAAAATAAAGTCATAGTCGTTTGAGAGCGTGTCCAATGCGTTTTTCAAAAGAAATTCCCGGTTGTCACGACCAATCATCTCGATACCCGCACCGGCAAGCGCCTTAGAAGAGGGCAAAACATCGCCCCAATGTGTTTTCGCAATAGCGGATCGTACATCGGCGCCGTTGATGAGAACTTCATAGATACCCTGCGAGACCGATTTGTCCACGCCCATACCGGAGGTGGAGTTGGCCTGCGGATCAAAATCACACAGAAGGACGCGCTTTCCTGCGGCACAAAGGGCACTGGTGAGGTTAATACATGTGGTCGTTTTGCCCACGCCGCCCTTTTGATTGACGATCGCAACGGTTTTTGCCATAGCGCACCTACTTTCTCATGATATAAGAACAGTATACCATAAATTGTTTGAAATTCAACAGGAAAATGCAAAAAAATCGGCAAATGTTTCACATGAAACATTTGCCGATAAACTTTTAATTTGTCGGGAACAAAAGAACGCCGTTGTAAGGCGGTATTTCAAGAGAAAGATTGCCGTTTTTACTTTCCCATATACGGTCGGTCAAAGCATCCGAAGCCTTGCCCGACCACGGAATGGAAAATATTTGCGGTGCTGCACCTGCGTTGATTACCGTAACGGCGGAATGTTCATCGTCAAAACGCAGAAAGGCGAGAAGAGAATCTTTTGCGGCGAGAAAACGGAACTGACCGCTTTGCAGTATGCGGTTTTGGTTTCGCAGAGTGCCGAGCAAAGCGTAGTAATTGCGCAAAGACAAGTTTTCCTGCCCCCACGGATAAGGACAGCGGTTAAAAGGATCTTCAAATCCTTCCATCCCGACTTCGTCGCCGTAGTAAATGCAGGGAGAGCCGGGAAAAGTAAACTGGATCAGTGCGGCGAGGCGCTCCAACAAAAGTCCTTGTTCGCGCTCACTTTCGGAAAGGCGGAAGGAAGCGCGTTCTCCCTTGGTGGGAGGAAGATTGCCCTGTAAGCCCAAAACCGTCAGAATACGAGGCGTGTCGTGTGTGCCGAGGAAGTTGAGACAACTGTAAAACACATCGCGCGGATAGTTTTCGCGAAGGGACTCCATCTCATTTTGAAAATCCTGAGCCTTGCCACCGCGCAGATAGGCAATCACCGCCGTGCGGAAAGGATAATTCATCAGTCCGTGCAGTCCGCTGCCGAGCAAATACCGCCGACGCTTGCCGTAAGCGATCTTCTGACTGCCGTCTTCCCATACTTCACCGAGCAAAAAATGATCGGGTGAAATCTCTTCCATCGCGGCACGGATCTTTTCAATAAAACCGTCGGGCAGTTCATCTGCCACATCTAACCGCCAACCGCTTGCGCCGCAACGAAGCCAATGCTTGATGACCGAGTCTTCGTCTTCAATTATATAGTTTACATAACAACTGTTTTCTTCGTTGACGGCAGGGAGTGTGTCGATGCCCCACCAACTGTCGTAGCGGTCGGGAAAGGCGGAAAAATGATACCATGGTGCATAAGGGGAGTCGCAACTTTGATATGCGCCGATGTTGGGATAAGAGCCGTACTTATTAAAATAGATACTGTCCGAGCCGGTGTGATTGAATACACCGTCCAGCAAAACGCGAATGCCGCGTGTCTTTGCTTCGGCGCAAAGCGTACAATAATCCTCTTGTGTGCCCAAAAGCGGATCGATCGAGCGGTAATCGGCGGTGTCGTAGCGATGATTGGATGCCGATTCAAAAATCGGGTTGCAGTAAACGGTGCGAACGCCCAAAGAAGCGAGATAGTCCAATTTCTGCGTTATTCCGGCAAGATCGCCGCCGAAAAAGTCACTGTTGGTGATCTTGCCGTTCTCATTTGGCAGGTAATCGGGCGTTTCGTCCCATGCTTCGTGCAATTTGCGATGCCCGACCATAGTTTCAACGGAGCGTTTTTCCGCACGGAAAAAGCGATCGGGAAAAATCTGATAGGTGATCCCCTCTCCGAACCAAGATGGCGTATGATTTTTCCGATAAACGGTCAACTGCCACGGCGTAACGGTGTTCCAGGGGGAAAAACCGTTTTTGTCCAGACAGCACTCACCGCCGTCTGCCCAATGGAGCCGAAAATGATACCAAACCAATTCGGCATCGTGCGGAGCGGTAAATTTGCCGCAAAAACGGCGTTTTTCGTCGCTATATTCTTCCTGAAGGGGCGTTTCGTGCCATTCGTCGGCAAATTCCCAATAGGTGAGCAGAGTGCAGGCGGTCACCGCCTCGTTTTCCTGCGGATAAAGCGCAAAGAAGACTTCACTGCCGCAGGAAACGGCACCGAAGGGAGATTTGCAGTTTTCGTCATGCGAATGATAGTACATCCGTATCCTCCTTGCAAAAATCAGCGCAAAAGGACATTTTCTCCTGCGACAGAGGTCTGATTTTCGGAAAAATAGGCGTTGATTATTTCAACTGCGGTAGAAGCGAGCGCACCACCCGAGCCGCCCTTTTCAATCACAACGGCAAGAGCGATCTGTGGGTTTTCAAACGGCGCAAAGGCAACAAAAACACCGTTATTCAAGCGGTTGCTCGTTTGCGCCGTACCGGTTTTTGCACCTGCGGACACAATGCAATCGGCAAAATACTGCGAGACGCTGCCGCTCGTTACCAGATCGTGCATACCGTTTAAAACGGCATGCAGGTTTTCGTCCTTGATTTCGATGGTCTCCAAAGGCGTATTGTCGTAAGCGGAAAGGATTTCGGGTGAGTCGGAAGCCTTGACGGATTTGAGCAAATGAGCCGGATAGCGTACGCCTCCGTCGGCAAGCGTTGCGATATAGTTGGCAAGCTGCAAAGGGGTAAAAAGGCTGTACGACTGACCGATGGCGGCGGTGAGTGTCTGACCGTCGGTCCACTTGTGACCTTTGAGGGAGTTGACATATTCGGGCGTGGTCATCGTGCCGGTGCGTTCGGAAATTTCGATACCGGTCGGCTCGCCGAGACCAAAACGCTTGGCATAGCGCGCCAGCGTGGTGATGCCCGTTTTGCGTCCGACATCGTAGAAGAAATAGTTACAGGAAACTTTGATCGCTTCGCGCACATCTACGACACCGTGTGTCTGATGGGTGGAGGAATAGATCCAGCAGTTCAGTTTGAGGTCATAATAATGGTAGACACCTTGCGTATTAACGGTCGTTTTGGTAGAGATGACGCCCGTTTCCAATGCGGCGATCGCCGTGAGCGGCTTGAAAGTCGAGCCGGGTGCATAAGTGCCGGAGGTAGCGCGGTTGACATAGGGGGAAAGTTTGTTTTGCGAAAGCGTCGGATAGTCCGCATTATATGTGCTTTGGGAAAAAGTGGGATAAGAAGCAAGTGCCAGGATATCTCCCGTTCCGATCTTTACCACGGCGGCGGCACCGCCGCGTTCGATGCCGTCGGAAGCGCACATCGCTCCGATGGTCTTGTCCAAAGCACCTTCCACTTGTTCCTGGAAATCAAGGTCGATCGTCAAAGCCACCGTTCCACCGTTTTTCGGTTCTTGCGAATAGACGGAGGAGGTGGTTTTGCCGTCATCATTGGCGGATGTGATCAAAATGCCGTCCCTGCCGCGCAGGTAATCTTCATAAGCAAGTTCAATGCCGCTTTTGCCGACAATGTCGTTATAAGCGTAGCCCTTTTCTTTGAGCGTTTCGTATTCTTCGGCATAAATTTTGCCGACACGCCCGAGCAGATGCGCGGCGGCATCAGTCTCATAGACACGGGCGGAGGATTTGACGACTTCGACGCCTTCAAATTTTCCGTCTTTGATGCGTGAGATCAGATCGACATCCGCATCGTCAACAAATTGGAAGGAAGCGGAGTCGGAAAGTGCGGCAACGGCGGAAGAATAGCGGAAGTTGATGATGTCAAACTGCTCTTCGGGAGAAAGCGTGAGATCGACCTCATACAGATCGCGGAGCAGGGAGAAGACTTTTTTGGCGGAAACAGTGGGAATCTTCCCTTTTGAGACCTGCTTTTCCGTGATCAGTTTTTCACGCAGCAGATATTTGGCAAGGGTTTTCAACTGCGCGGTATCTTCGGTATAGGCAAAAGGCTCCTGCGTGATCGGCAGATCGCCGTGCCATGCAATTTCCTGCGTAGATAAAAGCGTTAAAATGCGCCGGATAGCGTCATTGATTTCGCCGCTAACCGCGTCGGAATCAAATTCGAGCGCGTAGGTGATGCGGTTGTTGACAATCACTTTGCCGTTGCGGTCGGTAATGAGTCCGCGGGATGCCGTTACCACATCATAATCTGTATAGGCACGCTGGGATTTGAGAAAGTATTCTTCTCCGTGCACCAACTGCGCGGAAATGAGCGTAACGACAAAGCAAAAGGAGCAGAGCACAACCAATCCGCCCAAAACCGCAAGGCGTTGGACAAAGGGGTTATTTTTCATGGCACCGCATCCTTTCCCGGCAAAAAGCCGCAAAATCAAAGTGTTGTGCGTTTATGCACAAAAAGCAAAACAGGATAAACGAAAGGGAAAAGCAAAAGGGAAATCAAAAGCTCTCGTAAGCACATATAGAGCAAGGGCCAAAGGGATTGCCCTTTGATCAAAAGCGTTACGCAGCAAAAAAAGGAAAAGACCAAAAGTGTGCTTGCAGAGGCGAGAAAGTGACCGATCAGCGTGTCGGGAAACACTTGCGCGGCAAGCAAAAAGGAAATCAGCGCTCCTGCCGTCAATGCGATCGTGCAAAGACCGAAAAACGGAGCGGAAATAGTGATGTCACAGAAAAAACCGAGGAAAATGGCGTAAATCGCCGCCGATTTGCAAGGCTCGGTCGCCGCGATGCAACCTGCCAAAAGCGGCGGCAAGAACGGCACAACGCCCCATATATGAACATCGTGCAGGAAAAAGGTATGCAATACGATCAAAAGAAGAGAAGCGATTGCATAGGCAGTCCATTTGACCGCAAGGTCGCGTTTTGTAATCATCTTGTCACCGCCTTATTCCACGACTGCGTAGTCGGTGATGACAAAGACTTCGCCGAGCGCATCCAGGTCTGCAAGCGGATTGACCACGGCATAAAATTCTTCGCCGCTGTCCGTGCGGACGGAATCGACCGTGCCGATGACAAGACCGGAGGGATAATAACCGCCGAGACCGGATGTGACAACATAGTCACCGGCAACAAAACCGGAAGCATCGGCAAGATAGGAAATTTTCAGTTGATTTTTACCCATCAGGGAGAAATCGCCCTCCGCCATCACCACTTCGGAAGTGCGGAAAATGCGTGCGCCGATCTCCGTGCCGGAGTCGATCACGGTGGTAATGCTGCTCCAATTTTTGCCGACCTCCGTAATCATACCGACCAGATATCCGTCTTCCGTTACCACGCAGTCCCCGACGGCGATATCCTCGGAGAGACCTGCATCGAGCGTGAAAACGGAGCACCAATTGGTTGTATTGTGCGAGACGATGCGTGCGGCGGAAAAGGTAAAATCGCGGCGCTGTTCTTTAAGGGAGAGCAATTTGCGCAAGCGTTCGTTTTCTTCGCTGTCTGCCTCTGCCCGGCGGAGTTTAGCCTGAACATCGGCGAGTTGATGTTTCAATGCATCGTTTTCTTTTTGTAATTTACCGGTATCTTCGTAGCGTTTGTGACGGCTTTCCGACCAGGACTCCACCGCGGCGGCGGCAGATTGGAACGGATGCGTCAAAATGCCGGAAAAATTGCGCAAAAAAAGCGAAGTGGAACTCAAATAACTCAACACGCTCAGCAAAACTGCAATGGCGGTGGCGATCGCCAAAAACCGAATGCCGTATTTTTCCAAGAAGTCTTTCATGACCTCCGCTCCTCCTTTGTGTAGAAATTAAAAAAGAGAAATGCCGAATGTTTTGAGAACCTGTCCCAAACGGCACAATGGCAAGCCGACCACATTGAAATAGTCGCCTTCGATGCGTTCGACCAAAAGGGCACCCTGCTGCTGAATGCCGTACGCACCGGCTTTGTCCATCGGCTCGCCGCCGTCAATATAGGCGAGCAACTCCTCCTTGGTGCAGGAACGGAAATATACCGCCGTGGAGACGGCAAAGGTTTCTCTGTGACTGCCTTTTCGCACGGTGACGCCGGTGCAGACCGTGTGGCGTTGTCCTTGCAACGAAAGCAGCATTTGCAAAGCATCCTCCCGATCCTTTGGCTTTCCGAGACGGCGCCGACCAAGAAAAACCATGGTGTCGGCGGTAATGACGATATCCTCTTCGCCGCAGGAAATCGCGTCATTCTTTTTGCGCGAGATATAGGAAACGGTTTCCTCCGGCGAAAGACCGTCGGGATATGATTCGTCGCACGAGGGGACGGAGATTTCAAACGATGTGATGCCCATATTACGCAGTAATTCCTTGCGGCGCGGCGACTGTGATCCTAAAATGATTTTCGGCATAATGTTCCTCTGTTTCTTTATGTAATCAAATGACACCGCGGTAAAAAAGTCCGCGTGTAAGATCCTGCGGTGCGGCATCGGAGGCATTCACAAAAGCGGATGCGTCAAGCGCAAGGCGGTAAGCGCGCAGAATGCGGACGCAATCTTCCGCCGACTCGGTGGTAAAACGCAGACGAGCCGTGGTAAGACCGATCGTGCGCCATTCGGGCTTGTCCGCGAGAAAGAGCGTTTTCCCGTTTTGTATCTCGTTGCGGCAGCCATACGCCTTCAAAACGGGGAACTGCTCGCCGCGGCGATCTTTCAGACACGGCATTTCTTCGCAACGATGTCCCATATCATTTTCGATGATGCAGTTTTCCGTCAGCATCAAGGGAAGCCGACCGTATACGATCGCTTCGCAGGGAATGTATTTTCGGATGTCCCGTATTTGCTCGTGACGCAGTTCAAACGAAAGTGTTGCCGATTGCAATCCCATACGGGACAAAAAGAGCAAAGAGGCGGAATTATAGACATTCAAGCCGAAATCGCCGTGCATGGTAAGACCGAGATCGCGGCAGACGGCAAAATGACCGAGGTTGCCGAGCGCGACTTCCTTCAAACCACGCTTTTGGAGAGAAAGAAGAGACGCGCGAAGGGTTTCTTCGTCCTGTGTACGGTAGATGCGCGGCAAAACCGCACAGAAGTTGGCTTGGGGATACTGCGCAAGATCCATTTGCTCCAATATTTCGATCGGGAGCATAATACGCTCGGGCGCCAACGCAAGCAATTCGGCAGACAACTGCTCTTTTGCGTAGAGCGAAACGCTCAGTTTCGGCGCGGTCGGCGGTGTTTGTTTGCAAACGGGCAAGGAAAAATGACCGTGCAGATGAGGCGATACTTTGGTACGCTCTTTTTGAAGCAGTTCCAATGCTTTGCGGCGCAAGGCATTGAGAGATGCGGCGGAAACGCTCAGCCCGTCATCTAACTGCACGAAGCAGGAATCTGCACGAAAAGCCGTACCGCCGGTTTTACCGAGACGCTGTGCAATCTCTTCTTTTGTGATCGCGTGGGTACGGGCGGTTTCGGGCATATCGCCGGATGCGCAAACATGATGCTTCTCGTCACGCACCGACAAAAGCATCGGTTTTTCGGCGCAGACGAAGGCTTCCATCTGTACGGGAACGGAGCGCAGGTTTTCTTTTTCATAAAGTCGGCGCAAATCGCGGAACCATTCTTCGGGCCAATGTGCATTTTCACTTCGCGTACCGAACATTTCCGCGCCGCGCTTGCCGAGAAAATATCCTTGGGTAAAGCCGTTTCGGGAAAAAGCGGCGTCCAACAGACGGTGTTCCTCTTTTGTGGCTTTGCGGTTTTCTTTGAGCAGTTTGGCATATATGGCGGTGACGGCGGCAACATATTCGGGGCGTTTCATCCGTCCTTCCAATTTGATGCAGGCAACGCCCATTTCGCGCATCTCACCAACATAATCCGCCAAAGAGGAGTCTTTCAGACTGAGCGGATATTGATCCGCTTTGCCGTGAAATCCGTAGGGCAGACGGCAGGGTTGAGCACATTGTCCGCGATTGCCGCTGCGTCCGCCGATCACGGCACTCATTTCGCATTGTCCGCTATAACACATACAAAGTGCGCCGTGGGCAAAGGTTTCGATCTCGATGGGGCTCCTTTGGCAGATCTCCGCAATTTCATCGCGGCGCAATTCGCGCGCCAAAACGGCACGGGCGGCACCTTGCTCTGCGGCAACGGCAACGCCCGATACGGTGTGCAGTGACATCTGCGTGCTGGCGTGTACGGGAAGGTCGGGAGCAACGCTTTTGAGCAGTTCCCAAACGCCCCAGTCCTGCACCAATACGGCATCTACGCCGCATTCATCTGCAAGGAGAACGGCTTTTTCCGCCTCCGGCAGTTCGCGGTCGGTAAGCAGTGTGTTGAGCGTGAGATAGACCTTGACGCCGTACAGGTGGCAATACGCAACGGCTTCTTGCAAAGTCTCGGCGGTAAAATTCTGCGCACCGGCGCGGGCGCTGAACGAATCAAGCCCCAGATAGACGGCATCTGCACCGTTTTGCACGGCGGCGGTCAGTGCTTCCCTGCCGCCGGCAGGAGCAAGTAATTCCGTCATATCAGCGGTGCTGGTTTTGGGCAAGTCTGCGGCGCAGTTCCGCCGCTTCGTTCTTGGCTTTTGCCGCCTCGTCCAGATATTGTTTCAACTGTGCGCGGATGCCTTCGGAAGCCTTGCGCTCCTTATTGAGTTCATCGGCGAAATAAAGCGCGGTCAAAACGGCGGCATCCGTGCGCCCTGCCTTTGAGGCGGAAATGAATTCCGACATTTTCGTATCGACACTTCTGCCGAGCTGCTGCATATATTCCGCGCTGTCTTCGGCGAGCAGATGATATTCCGTGCCGCCGATCTGCAATTTCACTTTGTTTCCCATTGTTTTTTACCTCCGTATTTTTCCAAAAGCAAATTTGTCCAATATTACAATTTATAGTATAACACAAATTAAGCGGTAAGAAAAGAGAAAAGCAAACTTTTTTTGCGGATTTCAAATTTGATATTTACAAAGAAAAAATTTAATGTAAAATAGAAGACGGATATGTCGAATAAGAAAGGAGATGCGGCAAAGTGGAACAATATGTACTGCGCCTGGCGCAAGAAGAAAACATTACGATTTCTTCGGCGGTGCTCAAACGATTGATCGACTGCGGCAGCGGTGATGCGGCTTTGCTGTATCTCTGCATATTACAGCATCACGGCAGTGCAAACCCCGATGTGCTTTGCACAAAGTTGAATTGGTCGAATGTGCAGTTGGCGGCGGCGGAAGCGGCGCTCAAAAAGGCAGGACTTCTCGGTATTTGCGAAAAAGAAACGCCGAAGCCGCCTTTGCAGGAAGAATTGCAAACGCCGCAGTATACGCAGGCAGATGTTGCACAGAAATTGGAAAAAGACAACCAATTTGCAGGGCTTCTCCACGAAGTGGAGCGTAAACTCGGACCGCTTTCCGTGCCGTCGGTGCAAAAACTGTTGGGACTTTACGAAAATCTCGGATTTGGCGCGGATGTGATCTTCCTTTTGGTCAATCATTGCATTGCGCAAAAAGAAGCGCAGTACGGCACAGGCCGTGTACCGACGATGCGCGAGATCGAAAAAGAAGGCTTTGCCTGGGCGCGGAAAGAACTCTTTTCCACGGAGGCAGTCAACGCTTTCCTTGCGCGCGAGCAGAAGAAAAAGGCGAGATTTCCGGAGTATATGGCGGCGATCGCCTTGCCGGATCGCCCGTTGGTCGCCTCGGAGACGCGCTATTTTTCCGAATGGATGGAAATGGGTTTTGCACCGCAGGCGGTCGCAAAAGCGTATGAACTTACGGTGATGAAATGCCGCGAATTCAAGTGGACATACTGCAACGGTATTTTGAAAAAGTGGCATGAACAGGGCTTGCATACATTGGAAGAGATTGCAAGCGAGAAGAAAAAACCGGAGGCAAAGGGAAAATCGCCGCGCAAGAGCAGTCGGGATTGGATGAAGGATTATATTTGAGGGGAATGAGAGAACATGGGATATGACGGCAGGATCATGCGCTTGGCGCAACAACGCCTTGCGGAAGCCAACGATCGCCGCAGCGCGGCATTTCACGAGAAACAACGCGCTTTGTATGCGCGTGAGCCGCGGTTGCAGGAGATCGACAACGAACTTTCTCAAACACTGGGGAAAATTGTTGCATCCGCTTTTCGCCGAGGAACCGATCCGCGCCCGGCGATCGAAGCCCTGCGCGAAGCAAATTTGCAGTTGCAGGAAGAGCGCGCCGATCTTTTGGAGCGTCTCGGATTTGAGCGCGATGCGTTGGAGCCGAAGCCGAATTGCCATCAATGCGAGGATCGCGGCTGGATAGGCGATGAGGTCTGCTCCTGCCTGCGCGAGTATTATGTGCGCATTCAAAACGAGGAACTTTCGCAGATGCTCGATCTGGGTACGCAGAGTTTTGAGACATTCGGGTTTGAGTATTACTCCGAACTGCCCGAGTTCGGACAGAGTGTTTCGCCGCGCACCAACATTGAGAAAATTTACGATACCTGTCGGGATTATGCCAATGAGTTTTCCGCAAAAAGCGGCAATTTGCTCTTTTCGGGCGAGCCGGGACTCGGCAAGACTTTTCTTTCGGCGAGTATCGCGCGTGTGGTCAGCGAAAACGGAAACAGCGTGGTATACGATACGGCAACGCATATTTTTTCCCGTATGGAGATGAAAAAATTCAACCGTGATGACGGGGAAATGCCGGCGAGCGACGATGTGGAGCGGTATTTTAAGTGCGATCTTCTGATTTTGGATGATTTGGGGACGGAAATGAACACCGCGTTCGTCAAAAGCGCATTTTATGAATTGGTCAATTCGCGGTTGATCCAAGGGAAAAAGACCATCGTTTCCACCAATCTTTCGCCGGACGAGATCGGCGAAAGATACGGCGCGGCGGTGTTGTCACGCATTCGGGGCGAATATCGCATCCTGCCGTTTTTCGGTGAAGATATCCGACGCATGAGCAAAAAATAACAAAAAATCGTGTGCTTACGGCACACGATTTTTTGTTATTGACAAAATTCCTCCTTTTTTGCACTTTTTTCGGAGTACAATGGCAAGAAAGGAGGGAGAGCGATGAAAAACACAACAAAACAAAATATTTTGTTGCCGCGCATTTTGAATTTGGATGTGTGGCGCATTGCGGTCAACCCCAATCAGCCGCGGCGCATTTTTGACGAGGCTTCTTTGCGCGAATTGGCAGAGAGCATTCGCCTGCACGGCATCTTACAGCCACTTTCCGTGCGGCGTGAAAACGGCGGATACATTTTGGTGGCAGGAGAACGCCGTCTGCGCGCCGCAATTCGTGTCGGATTGCGTGAAGTGCCGTGTATCGTGACGGATATTGATGCAAAAGACTCTGCGCTTTTGGCATTGGTGGAGAATTTGCAGCGTAAAGACCTTTCATGGGCGGAAGAAGCGCAGGCGATCGCCCGACTGATGCACGCATTCGGACTTTCCCAAGAGCAGGCGGCGGCACAACTCGGAAAATCACAAAGTGCGATCGCCAACAAACTGCGCTTATTGCAGTTGAGCAAAAACTGCCGCGCACTTTTGATGCAGGCAAATTTGAGCGAGCGGCACGCACGGGCATTGCTCCGACTGACAGACGAGGAGATGCGACTTGCAGCATTGCGCGAAATGATTTGTCGGCATCTCACCGTTGCACAAAGTGAGCAACTCGTCGAGCGGATGCTGCAAAGCCGCCAAACCGAAAAGAAACCCAAATCCACGCTGATCCTCAAAGATGTACGGTTACTGCTCAACAGTTTGAAACGACAAGTAAACAGCGTACGGGAAGCAGGGATCCCGGCGGAGATGAAACGGGAGGATAAAGAGGGGGAAATTTTTTTGACCATACGCATCCCGACGGAGGTCAAAGAGGCAAAAGATGCAAGAAGTGAAAGTTTTCTTGCAAAAAATTGAGTTTTGCTTGCCTTTTCTGCAAGAAAAATGTACAATAAGATAAACACAAAAAGTCTTGCAGAGAGGAAGAGGACAGATTATGGCAAAATTCAAAGTGTTATATACCGCCCAACTGAGCCATTATGCAACGGATATTTTTGAGGCAAATGATTTTGAGGTGCGCATTGCGCCGGCTTCCGACGAGGAAACGCTTTGCCGTGAAGTTGCCGCGTTTCAGCCCGATGCCATTATGTGCCGCGTCGCCAAAGTGACCGCCAAAGTCATGTCGGCAAGCCAAAAACTCAAAGTGGTCGGCAAACAGGGCGCCGGTATTGATAACATTGATATGGATTACACCGAGGCTCATAACATCCCGGTCGTTTATCTGCCCAGCGGAAACGCCAATGCCGTGGCAGAACACGCCTTGCTTTTGATGCTGGCTTGCGCCAAGCGTTTCAATTATGTGGAAAACAAATTCCGCACCGGCGATTTCATGGTGCGTATGACGCTGGAAAATACCTATGAGCTGGAAGGCAAAACCCTCGGCGTGATCGGTTGCGGCCGCATTTCTTCCTTGCTGATGCAAAAAGCCAAGTACGGCTTTAATATGAAGACCATCGGCTATGATCCGTTTGTCACGCAGGAAAAAATCGGCGATCTTTGCGAGATGAAAGCAAATGCCGAAGATGTGTGGCGCGAAGCCGATTTTGTCAGCGTGCATCTGCCGGCATTGCCCAGCACCAACGGTACGATCGGGCGTGAGCAGTTTGCTTTAATGAAGCCGACGGCATCGTTTATCAACTGCGCGCGCGGTTCTTTGGTGCGCGAAGATGAAATGCTCGAATGCTTGAAAGACGGTACATTGTTCCAGGCAGGTTTGGATGTTTTCGTTCACGAACCGCCCGTCGGGACAAGTCTGGAACTGCAATCAATGCACAATGTCATCATCACGCCGCACATGGCAGGTACGACCGAACAGTCGGTGGAGCGTTGCTGCACGAGTGTCGCAAATGACATCGTGGCGGTGTGCAACGGAAAAGAGCCGAAATGCGCCGCAAAGAAGATCAAGTACTGATTTGCAAGTCTGCAAGGAATAGTCCGAAAACATAGGCTGAAGAGAGTTGAACTCTGTATGCCCTGACTTGTTAAATTTCCACCATACGAAATTGTCAGATTTGATGGGCCTAAAAACCGTTCCGATGTGCTAACGCATGTCGGAACGGTTTTTATGCAATTAAAAAAGACGAATGAAGCGAAATAATGCCGAAAATACGCTATTTCAGGCGAGTTCGAATTAGGTGAAGAGAGTCGAAATGACAGAAGCGAAAAAGAAAAAATGACATAAAATATATTGCAATGATTGCAAAATGTCTTGAAAATCACAGTAAAAAGCGATATAATCAGTTATGTACAGTTATGATCGGGTAAAAACTCTAAATATAATTCACTTGAAATACATTTCATTTCGGAAAGTGAGGATTTCAGAGTATGAAAACAAAAAAAGTGATTAGTATCTTAGTTTCTGTTGCTATGATGGTATGTACACTGCCGTTTGTTGAGATTGCTGCCTTTGCGCTGTATCCCGAACCGATGCAGTATTACTGCCTTGATGTTGAGGCGGGAGCGTATATTGACACGGGCATTGTGCCGACGAATGCCACCCGCATCGCGATGGTGGCGGAAGTGAATAATGAAGATACGGCGTTGTTTGGTACATTTCTCGACTGGGGATCAACCCGCAATTATTTTTATATCAATAGCAACAAAGAATACTTCGGTTCAGGCAGCGGACTGAACTCTCAGAGCTGGGCAGAGGAGGCTCCGGTACTGCCGGGACGCCATACGATAGAGCTTAACGGCAAAGAACTGAAAATCGACGGTATTATCAAGTGCACGCACGATGGCTCCGATGCCTCTTTCAATGGCAACACTGCGTACCTTTTCGCAATAAATTTCGGGACCTGGACGCAGACCTTTGAAAATCAGCACATCCGTTTTTATTCCTGCAAAATTTACGAAAACGGCAAGCTTGTCCGTGATTTTGTTCCGGCAAACTACGATGGCGAGGTCGGACTTTACGATACACTGCCCGGGGGAGGTTTTTACGGGTTTAGCGGCGTCGGGACGGTCATCCCCTACAAAAATGCCGTCACCGATCCCGAAAACGGTCTGCCGACAAGCAGTAGCGAGGGTGTTGTTTTGGACTTTGACGGGAAAATTACCGTTTCCGAGGATACAACGATCACCGCACAGCCGACACAGAGCGGACTTTCCATAGCATCCGGAAAAAATGTTGACTTAGAGATAAAAGAGGGTGCAACCCTTACCGTTACGGGCGGTGCCGGACAGTGGGCAAGAAGTGCCGGTGCAGGCATTGAACTGCCTGAAAGCTCCTCGCTTACGATCCACGGCAAGGGAACGCTTAAAGTAACCGGCGGCCATGCAGGAAAGGGCGGCGAAGGCGGCAAGGGCGGCGACGGATTTGCATCAAAAGAAACAGATAACTCATACATCGGAGCCGGCGGAAACGGCGGCTACGGCGGCGGCGGAGCAGGAGCCGGCATCGGCGGCAGAGGCGGCAGAGGCGGCGAAGGCGGACGCGGCGGCGAAGGGATCATCTACTATTGTGACGACGGTCATTCCGGCAACGACGGTACAGCGGGTGAAAACGGTACTGCCGGAACCGGTTGCGGTAATGTTACCATCTATGATGCCGGTGATTATACCGTCAAAGGCGGTGCGGCTTACGAAAATCCGTCAAAAGGCGGCGCTATCGGCAACAACGGCATAACAAAATGGACATGGAATTACAGAACGTTCGGCGGTGGCGGCGGCGGTGCCGGCGGTAACGGTTATAACGGTGCGAATATCGGCTCGGGCGGTGCAGGTGCCGGTGGCGGCGGCGGTGCCGGAAGCGGTATGACCACATGGGGATATTACAGTGAAGTCTCCGTTGCCAAAGGTACCGGGCATAAAGGTCTCGGCGGTGCCGGATATCAAAACGGCTCGGACGGTTCCGATGACGGAGACGAATATAACAATCTCGGCTTCTACGCAGGAAAGGGCGCCGAGGGCGGAAAAGCAGGCGGCGGTGCAGGCATTGAAAAAGCGCCCATATATCTGAAAACGGCAACCGTTCCCGAAGTGCAGAACTTTACATTTGACGGCGAGGAGCATACCGCTGTTTCCTCCGGCGAGGGCTATACGGTTTCGGGCAACACCGGGACTATCGCAGGAAAATATACGGCCACGCTGACGCTTTCGGACGGCTATTGCTGGTCGGACTGCACGCTTGACAAAGAAAAAAAGATGGATTGGTCAATCGCAAAGCAAACGGTGACGGCTCCCGAAACGCTCCATTTTCATTACAGCGGCAAAGAAATACCCAATCCGCCGAATGATGTATATTCTGTGGAACTCGAAAAGAAAACCGTTGTAGGCAGCGGTTATAAAGCGACCTTAACGCTGAACGATGCAAACAATTATCAGTGGGAAAGGAGCGATAAAGCCGAACTTGAAATCACCTACGATATCCACATGTATGAAGGTGACGGCAGCACTTGCAGGATATGCGGCGGCACCGAACAACGCTATTATTTCGATGCTTTCCGATATCTCGACAAAAGTGTAAATGAAGACTATACCGTCCGCACAGAGGAAAAGACCTGTGCTTTTGCAGAGGGTATTTCGGAGAATGCTGCCGTGTTGGGTGACGGCGATACGACCGGGGAAGCGTGGTATGTGGTCGATGATGACATTGCGTTAAAGAATCGCCCCACCGTAAAGGGGGATGTCTGCATCATTCTGACGAACGGGAAAACGCTGACGGCAAATGCAGGTTTCTCTCTGGAAGAAGGCAGCACGCTCCGCATTTATGCCCAGTCGGACGAAGAAGACCTGATGGGCAGGATGGAAGCGTCCACAAGAGGATTTACCGTGATCGGCGGTAACAGCGCCAGCTGGAGCCATACCGCCGGTTGGAACTGCGGTGATGTATATGTCCATGGCGGCAAATTATCGTTTGAATCTGTCGGTATTCCCTGTATCGGCGGCGGAAACGGCGCCGTCAACTACGGCGGCAACGGCGGCAGCGGCGGCGCCGTATCCTTCTACGGCGGCGCGGGTTCGCTGGAAAGCACGGGTGCAGCCTGTATTGGCGGCGGCAACGGCGGCAGAGGCGGCGGTAAAAAC
>JAZUIU010000002.1:0-21620 GCA_045642405.1 Oscillospiraceae bacterium | reverse complement strand
TACCTCTTTGCCTTCCCCTTGGGGGAAGGTGGCATTCGCGAAGCGAATGACGGATGAGGTTCTTACCTCTTAACCTCCCTTGTTAAAGGGAGGTGGATTTTCGCGAAGCGAAAAGACGGAGGGATTCCCGTCCCCTATCGCGCCCTTGTGCGTCATCCCGCAAGAAACCCCCCTGATGCTCGCTTCGCTCACATCTTCCCCCCCTTTGACAAGGGGGGTTATAAGGGAGCGTCATTGCGAGGCGGCTTTGCCGCCGTGGCAATCCGTTCCCCCAGTTCCCCAAAAACAAAAAAGAGCAGGGAGATCGCTCTCCCTGCTCTTATCTTATCTGTTTCGGATTACTGCTTCTTGTTGCCGCCGAGCAGGACATTGGTGAGAATGCCGAGGATCAGCGCGCAGGCAACGGAAGTGAGCGTGACCTGACCGAAGGAGACGGTCATGCCGCCGATACCGGCGATGAGGATGACGGAGGCGACGAAGAGGTTGTGGTTGTCGCTCAGGTCGACCGGTTGGAGCATCTTCAAACCGCTGACGGCGATGAAACCGTAGAGGGAGATGCAAACGCCGCCCATCACGCAAGAGGGGATCGTTGCGAGGAAGGTCGCGAAGGGACCGACGAAGGAGACGAGGATGGCGAGGATGGCGGTGGTGAGGATGGTCACGACGGAAGCGTTACCGGAGATCGCCACACAGCCGATGGATTCGCCGTAAGTGGTGTTGGGGCAGCCGCCGAAGATCGCACCGGCGAAAGAGCCGATACCGTCACCGAGGAGCGTGCGGTGCAAACCGGGCTCTTCGAGCAGTTCCGTACCAACGATGGTGGAGAGGTTCTTGTGGTCGGCGATATGCTCGGCGAAGACCACGAACGCGACGGGGACATACGCCACGGCGATCGTTGCGATGTAAGCCGGGGTAAGTTCGGAGATGCCCTTGATCGCGGTGAGGAAGGTGAAGTCGGGCGTCCAGACGATATGCTCAAAGAGGCTGAAATTGACGATCAGCAAAGAAGCGTTGCCGGTCTTCATACCGATGAGGGTGAGGACGGAAGCGACCGCGTAACCGGCGAGGATGCCGATGATGAAGGGGATCATTTTGAGCATCTTCTTGCCGAACACGGAGCAGATCATCGTCACGGCGAGCGTCACGAGACCGCATACGATGCAGGCGTAACCGGAGACACCGTTTGCAATGGCGCCGGAAGTACCGGTGAGGTCGCCCACGGCGTTACCGGCGAGGGAGAGACCGATGATGGCAACGGTCGGTCCGATGACGACGGCGGGCATCAGTTTGTTGATCCACTTCACGCCGCAGAGTTTGACGATGATGGCGATGATCACATAGACGAGACCGGCGAACGCGGCACCGAGGATCAGACCGAGGTAGCCGAGCTGCGCGGAAGCGGCACCGGCGAATGCGGCGCTCATCGAGCCGAGGAAAGCGAAGGAAGAGCCGAGGAACACGGGGCTTTTGAACTTGGTGAAAAGCAGATACACGAGCGTACCGATACCGGCGCCGAAGAGGGCGGCGGTCTGGCTCATGCCGTTACCGATGATCGCAGGGACGGCGATGGTCGCCGCCATGATGGCGAGGAGTTGTTGGAGGGCAAAGAGGAGTACCTGACCGAATTTCGGCTTGTCCTTGATGCCGTAGACGAGGTTGACGTTGTTCATGATGTTTTTCTCCTTTGTTAAAAAATTTATATTAAGGTTATTTGCTCACGGTATAAAAAAATATCGGTGAGAAACTCTCACCGACGGGAAAAGAAATATTGAGAAGAGGAAACAGAAACACCAACACCGACAGCAGCCAAGTTCACGGTTTGATTTTGGAACAGACACACTTGCATCGGTTTTTCTCCTCTCTTTTGTTCTTTCGATAGAATACCGCATCTTGCGGCAAAATGCAAGATGGGATTTTGCACAAATTTAATCGGAAAAAGCGGGCTTATTTTTTGCGGATTTGTCAATATTGCACGAAAAGGCACTTTCCGCGACATCTTGTGGACGCGGCAGGGCGACAGAGACGATATGTGGTGAGAGAATGTACATCTGGTAATAGAAGACCACGGCGCGGTCGGTGAGGTAGAAGTTGCCCTTTTTGAAATGGAGCCGACAGCGCAGACGGTAGTCGGGGTAAAGCGGCGCACCGGCGTGTTTTTGCGCGGCAAGATCGGTGCGCGCCGTTTGAAAAAAGAGTTTGCGCCACGGCGTTTTCGGCGCGAAAAAGACCTCGCAGGGGAGAAGCCGCACCGTCCTTTTATCCCAGGTGTCGCTGCGGCGGACGGTCAGCGGCGGCGGCAGGTGCATCTCCTCGGCGTCGAGGTAAAGGCTCAAAACGCACGCATCCTGCCAGGTGACGCGAAACGAGAGTTTCGCCGTAGGGCAAACCCACGGTTTGCCGTTTTCCCGGGCGATTTCGTAGAGTTCGGCGGCACGGGGGAGCAGAACATTGGTACAGTAGCGCAGGTACGAGCGGTAAAAATGCAGATACCAGCGGTTGAAGCGTTTCGCCTTGCGCCCTGTCCCTTCGGCTTGCGGCAATGCGGCGGACAGTTTCAAGACGGCAACGCGGTCGATCTCCCAGGTTTTTTCGCGGCACAAGGGTGTCTCACACAATGCCAACACATCCGATTTCATGTCATCCCTCCTAACTCAACTTATGACAAGAGGGGGGAGGCGGTGCGGATTTTTGGGTTTACATTTACCGCGCAATCTGCTACTATATATAAATAACGGATTTCGGAGGCGATTTGGATGTTCTTTTGGAGCAAAACACCCGAGCAGAAAAAGAAAGAGAAAGAAAAAGAAGATCGGGAATGGAAAGAATTTGAAGAAATGATGGACGAGACGGAAATGGAAGAGGAAGACGGCGAAGGATAGGCTGCCAACCTCCCTTGTCAAAGGAGTGCGTTAGAACCACCAACCTCCCTTGTCAAAGGGAGGGGGACCGCTTGCGGTGGAAGGATTCCTGTTCCCTATCGCACCCTCGTGCATCATCCCACAAGAATCCCCCCTGATGCTCGCTTCGCTCACATCTTCCCCCCTTTGACAAGGGGGGTTAAGAGCGCACCAACCTCCCTTGTTAAAGGGAGGTGGATTTTCGCGAAGCGAAAAGACGGAGGGATTTGCTACCCCTTAACCTCCCTTGTTAAAGGGAGGTGGCACGAGCGCAGCGAGTGACGGAGGGATTCCCGTTCCCTATCGCACCCTTGTGCGTCATCGTACAAGAATCCCCCCTGATGCTCGCTTCGCTCACATCTTCCCCCCTTTGACAAGGGGGGTTATAAGCGCACCAACCTCCCTTGTTAAAGGTAGCGAAGCGGGGGGACGGTGTTGAATGATGTGCCGGTGGGACATCAGACCCGTGCCGTGACCGAGCCGCAGCGAGACGGGGGACCGCTTGCGGTGGAGGGATTCCCGTTCCCTATCGCACCTTTGTGCGTCATCGCACAAGAATCCCCCCTGATGCTCGCTTCGCTCACATCTTCCCCCCTTTCACAAGGGGGGGGTTATAAGGAGCGTCATTGCGAGGCGGCTTTGCCGCCGTGGCAATCCGTATCCCATATAGAAAGGAGCCCGTACCGTGGAAAGTTACGGCACTTTGGCATCGGTCTATGATGCCTTCACAAAAGATGTGCAATACGAAAAGCGCGCTGATTTCATCGAAAAACTGCTCCGAAAGAGCAAGCACGCGGTGCATACCGTTTTGGATCTGGCTTGCGGCACGGGGACGATGACGGCGCTTTTCGCCGCGCGCGGCTATGAGATGATCGGCGCGGATGCCTCGGAAGAGATGCTCATGGAAGCGCGCGAAAAAGCGCAGGGCATCGGCAGAATTGCACCGCTTTTTCTGCATCAGACTATGCAGAAACTCGATCTCTACGGCACGGTCGATGCCGCGTTTTGTTCGCTGGACAGCCTCAATTATCTGCTTTGCGAGCGCGATGTCCGGCGCACCTTTGCGCGGCTGCATCTTTTCATCGCACCGGGCGGCGCGTTCGTGTTCGATGTACACGGCATCGCCAAAATGGAGGCGATGGACGGTCAGGTCTTTTTGGACGAACGCGAGGATGCCTATTGCGTCTGGCGCACCGCTTACCGCAGAAAAAAGCGCATTCTGGACTACGAGATGGATATTTTCACGCGCCGCGGCGATGTGTGGGAGCGCGATTTCGAGGAGCATCATCAGCGCGGCTACACGGCGGAGGAACTGACCGCGTGGCTCGCAGATGCCGGATTTACCGACATCCGCACCTACGGCGACTGCGTGATGCGTCGGGCAAAGGCAGACGAAGGCCGCATTTATTTTTATTGTGTGAGGAAGTAAGAGAAATGAAAGATACATTGGTACGCGCATTGTCGAAAGACGGATTTGTCAAGATCGCGGCGATCAACTCGAAGAATATGACGGAGCGCGCAAGACAGATCCACCACACCTCGCCGGTTGCGACGGCGGCTTTGGGCAGAACGCTCGCCGCGGTGTCGATGATCGGCAACACGCTCAAAGGCGAGGGCGAAAGCGTCACCTTGCAGATCAAAGGCGGCGGTCCGCTCGGCACGGTGCTTGCCGTGTCCGATGCCGAGGGCAATGTCCGCGGATATGTGGCAAATCCGGCGGTCGATCTCGCACTGCGTGAGGACGGCAAACTTGATGTCGGCGCGGCGGTCGGACACGAGGGAACGCTGACGCTCATCAAGGATATGGGGCTCAAAGAGCCGTATGTCGGCACGGTGGATCTGCTCGGCGGCGAGATCGCGGAGGATGTGGCGGCATATTATATGGAGTCGGAGCAAATTCCCTGCGCCTGCGGTCTGGGCGTTCTGGTCGATCGGGACCGCAGTGTGCGCGTCGCCGGCGGCTATCTCATCCAACTGCTCCCCGGCGCGGGCGAAGATGTCATCACCAAGGTCGAAGGCGGCATCTATTCCGCCGGCAGTGTGACGAAACTTTTGGAGGAAGATGACGATGCCGAGGCGCTGATCCGTCGCGTGCTGCCCGATTTCGAGATGGAGATCTTGTCACGCGAAGAGGTGGAGTACCGCTGCTATTGTTCGCGTGAGCGTACCGAACGCGCGCTTTTGAGCCTGGGCAGTGCGGAACTTGAGAGCATCATCGCCGAGCAGGGGGGAGCGGAACTCACCTGCCAATTTTGCGACAAAGTGCAGAAATTCACACGCGAAGAACTCGAAAGTATGGTAAAAGACCTGAAAAAGCGGGGAAAATGACACCAAAAAAATTTTTCCGAAAAAGCGAAATTTTCTGTTGACACGGCGAGTATCATTTAGTATAATAACATTTGCCGTTTCCGAGACGGCGATGAGGGAGCATAGCTCAGCTGGGAGAGCACCTGCCTTACAAGCAGGGGGTCACAGGTTCGAGCCCTGTTGTTCCCACCATATATCTGGCCAGGTAGTTCAGCTGGTTAGAACGCCGGCCTGTCACGCCGGAGGTCGAGGGTTCGAGTCCCTTCCTGGTCGCCAGATTTCCTTCGGACTGCAATCGCGGTCCGATATGCCTCGGTAGCTCAGTTGGTAGAGCAACGGACTGAAAATCCGTGTGTCGCCAGTTCGACCCTGGCCTGAGGCACCATTTGCGGGCGTAGCTCATCTGGTAGAGCGCCACCTTGCCAAGGTGGAGGTAGCGGGTTCGAGCCCCGTCGCCCGCTCCACAAACGAAAAAGGAGCAGTATGATGCTCCTTTTTCCATACGGTGACATAGCCAAGTGGTAAGGCAAGGGTCTGCAAAACCCTCATTCCCCGGTTCAAATCCGGGTGTCACCTCCAAAAACAAAAGCACTTGCGTGAGCAAGTGCTTTTGTTTTTGGAAATGAAGCGCACCTTGCGGTGCATGAAAAACGAAGCAGGGCTTCGCCCTGTGAAGCGTGCCTACGGCACACGGAGAGGAACGGATATCATATCATATCGCTATGAGGCGATAGATCACCGGAAATGTGTTTTCGCTTTTTTGCGCACACGGGAGGAGCAAGCCCCTCCTCTACGAAATTTCCCTCGTCATTGCGAGGCGCAAAGAGAACGGATTCCCACGGCAACTTCGTTGCCTCGGAATGACGAAGATTTTCACATATATAAATATTTCGTCATTGCGAGGCGCTTTGCGCCGTGGCAATCCGTTTTTTTGTCAAACCGGCGAAAATTTATCATGGATTTGAAGCGAAATCATTTTGCAAAAAGCACAATGATATCATGACACCATATACGGTGTCATGATATAATAAGCGCGGTTATACAAAACACCGTTCAAATCAACGGAAATTTTACTTCCGTTTGCCCCGTCATAGGTCTTGTTCCGACGCGGTAAATTTGTAAAATCCATGTATCATTCCTCCATTCGCAAATATTTACGGCGTAAATACCATGCCTGCTCGCTTGATATTTCCTGTTCGGTTTCTGCCGAATTGATATCGGCATTCAGTTCGCACCAATGAATGTCAAAATGTAAATCCCGTTTTCCGCTGTCCTCAATCTTCCACGCGTTAATCATGGCAACAAGTGATTCCTTCAAAAACTTCGGCAGTCCTTTTTCAAGATAGGAATCGTCTTTCGGTTTTCCGGTATTTATATCGTAATCCGCATTATCTATCCGCATAAGCTCTTCCATAGTACATCCGAGTGCTCTGGATAGCCTCAACACTGTGTCTGCATTGCATCCGCCGATCGCACTTTTACCCGAGCAGATATCAATCACGGTTGTTTTGGCAACACCGCTGATTTTGGACAAACGATACATCGTCATCTGCTTTTCTGAAAGCATTGTTTGAAGATTCATAATAGTCTTCGCCTTTCTTCCTGCATTACACCATATATTATATCGGTTGACCGACCTATTGTCAATAGGATTTGCAAAAAGTCCGGAATTATGATGTCTCCTTTGAGAAATTATTTGAGAAAGGGTTGCAATTTACGGAAAGATATGTTACTGTTATTCTGGATATAAAGCACTAATGACAAATAACAAGTAGCTATTCTTTTGACTATTTGTTTGGAAATTGAAAATAATTGTTTTGGGAGGAGAAATCAAAAAATGAAAAGAATAATCAGTATCGTGCTTGTACTTTGTATGATAACAACCTTACTGGTAGGTTGCAATCAAAAGCCGAATGATGAGGGGAAAATAGCCACCGTTTATCGCACGGCTGAAGAATGGCAGGAAAGATGGCAAGTAGCGGAATATCATCCCAATAAAGAAATAACCGATGATAATTACGATCACTCTCTTGCAGTTAAATGTTCTAACGGCACGTTTGTTGGACAAAGATTGGAAAATGATAAAATTAAGACGTGGAGAGGTATCCCTTTTGCTAAAATAAATGCCAGATTTGAAAGATCGGTAGAACCGGACAAGTCAAATAAAGTATACGAAGCACTGTATTTTGGTAAATCCTGTTTGCAAATGCCGGATGAAGAATCGGAACCGGCAAGTTATTACGAAATGGGTGATTTGGATACTTTAACTCTTGCTCTTGCTACCGGTAATAATAATGATAAAAACAAACCGGTATTCGTATTCGTTCATGGTGGCGCTTTCACTTGTGGCGGAACTACCGACCCTACTTATGATTTAAGAAACCTTGCTTATTATTACCCTGACGTTATTTTTGTTGACGTTACTTACAGATTAGGAATTCAAGGACATATCAATCTTGCAATGAAAGACGAAGAAGGCAATTACGTTTTTTCAGACTACGAAGAAAATGAAGGCAAGTATAATACGGCAAATAACCTCGCTATCTTAGACGTTATTCAATCTTTACGTTGGATCAAACAAAATATCGCAGGATTTGGTGGAGATATAAACAACATTACTATCGGTGGCGAATCTGCCGGTGCAGGAATGGTTTCACAAATTATGATGATGGCTTCGGATCCGGACAACCATTTTATTTATAAAGATGAGCATTTGTTTCATAAAGTCTTTTCTATGAGTAGCGGACTTAATGCTCTTTCTTCAATAGAAAGTTCCGACGTATTAACACAATCGATAATTGATTATTATGAAACTTTGTATGGAGTAAAACCAAATACCGTTAGCGAACTTCAAAATATTCCGTTTGAAAAAATGAAAGAATATTGGAATAGTTGCGGACCTTCTCTTACCATATGTAACGTTATGGACGGGATCGTTCTTCCTAAAAATCCTTATGAAATATATAATCGTTGCTTAACAGACGACTATATCGTTATGCAGGGTGCAACCACTAACGAATATGAGTATTTCAGAGAAGTATTCAGAACAACGTATGAAGCCCTTGGAATTACACATGAAGATTGTGCAGAAGCTTTGTATTGGTATTTGACCGAGCCAACAATTGCGTTTCCGGATTTGGACGTTACAGATCAATTTAGAACAGATTTAGAAGCGTATATTGAGGAATTAAAGGCAGAAGGCTTTGATACAAGAGAAGAATACTTAAACGAGCTTTTAAACGATCATTATTTGCAGACAATCAACTATTATATGGCGCAAAAGCAAGCTGAAAACGGCGGAACGATGTATTGCTACGCTTTTGACCAATCTTACGACGGCAGTTATTCAATTTGTAAAGCAGGTCACGCTATTGATCTTTATTATTTCTTTGGCTCATTTAACGGAGAAAAAGCATTAGGAACAAAAGAGCAGGTTGATTTTTCAAGAAAATATCAAGAAATGGCTGTTAACTTTATCAGATACGGTAACCCGTCCACAAAATACGTTAAGTGGGAATCTTACAACAAAGATACCGGCTATATAACTCTACTTAATAGGGATAATATTCAATGTATAGAAGGCTATCGCAAAAACAGAATTAATTTAGCGGTTAAAATGATTGATGAAAACGAAGCAATGAGATATGTAATATCCTGGGATTATATGTTCCCGATGGCATATTATTTGAGATATGGTGAATGGCCTGACTTGTCTTCATTATTAAATTCTTAAAAAAATTAAATGCGGCAGATTTCATATCAAATCATGGATCGGGTGAGAGCGATGAAAAAGAAAATCCTGATGATCGGGACGGGCGGTACCATCAGCAGCCGTGATGAAGGGCAGGGACTTTTGCCCGGTATGCAGGCGGAAGAACTGATGAAATATTGCCCGAAAATAAAAGAACTCTGCGAGGTTGACTGCGTACAGCCGATTTTTTTGGACTCCACCAATATCCGCCCCGGACATTGGATCAAGATCGCCGATACGGTGCAAAAAAACTATGACAGCTATGACGGATTTGTGATCACACACGGAACGGACACGATGGCGTATACGGCCGCGGGACTGAGTTATCTTTTACAGAATTGCCGCAAGCCGATCGTGCTTACCGGCTCGCAGATTCCCATCAGTGAGCCGGGCTCGGATGCGATCCGCAATCTCACAGATGCCTTTATCTGCGCCTGCGATGATAAAAGCCATAATGTAATGGTCGTGTTTTTCGGCGCCGTGATCGCCGGCACGAGGGCGAGGAAGAATTATTCGCGGAGTTATGCGGCGTTCGGCAGCATAAATTTTCCGGAGATCGCGAAGATCGTCAACGGGAATATGATCCGGTTTGTCGGCGAGGATATCGGGGGAGAGCCTGCGTTTTACGATTATCTCAACCCGAATGTCGGACTGCTGAAATTTGTTCCGGGACTTCGTGCGGAGATCTTGCAGGGACTGATCGAGCAATATGACGGTTTGGTCATCGAGTCGTTCGGTGTGGGCGGTTTGCCCGAATATTCCGATTATTACGGGCAGATCCGAAAAGCGAGCGAGCAGGGCAAACTGATCGTCATGACCACGCAGGTCGCAAACGAAGGGAGCGACCTTTCCGTATATAAGGTCGGCGCAAAGGTCAAAAACAATCTCAAAGTGCTGGAAGCATACGATATGACGACCGAGTCGGCGTTTGCAAAACTGATGTGGATCCTCGGCATTACAACGGATTTTCAAAAGGCGCAAACATACTTTTATCAAACCGTCAATCACGATATTTTGTGCAATCGTTAGAACGATCCCCAAAAAGCACAATGATATATTGACACCATATACGGTGTCATGATAAAATAAGCGCGGTTAGAGAAAATCAAAAACTTATCTAAGGAAGTTCGATTGAATGAACTGAAAAAGATACTTGAAAATTATGGCTACGCAATGCATTCGCCCAAAAGCGGCAGCAGTCATTATACTTTTCGAAAGGCGGGCAAAAATCCTATTACCATTCCAAAGCATGAACCGATTAAAGCGGTATATGTAAAAATGGTGAAAGAAATCATAGAAAGCGAGGATGTTGAAAATGAAAACAGTTGATTACTATATGAATTTACCGTATAGAATGGAAATCGTTGCTGATATGGATGAAGGCGGCTATATTGCATCGTTTCCTGATCTTCCCGGTTGTTTTACTTGCGGTGATACGATTGAAAAGGTTGCAGAAAACGCAAACGATGCTAAAAAGGCATGGATAGAGGCAGCTATTGAGGATCATATTGAAATCAGGGAACCATCCGGACCAACTTCTTATTCCGGACAATTCAAATTGAGACTTCCGAAAACGCTTCATAGAACATTAGCAGAACAGGCACATGAAGAAGGCATCAGCATGAATCAATACTGTATCTATCTTTTGTCAAAAAACAGTATTCAATAAAAAACAACAGATGTTTTGGCGATAGATCACCGGAAATGTGTTTCCGCTTTTTTGCGCACACGGGAGGAGCAAGCCCCTCCCCTACGAAGATTGCCTCGGAATGACGAAGATTTTCACATATCCAAATATTTCGTCATTGCGAGCCGCTTTGCGCCGTGGCAATCCGCATTGCCTTCTCCGGTGGGAGAAGGTGGCATTTGCGAAGCAAATGACGGATGAGGTCGTTGCAAACCTCATCCACCGCAAGCGGTCCCCCTTCCCCCAAGGGGAAGGCTAAGAAGTAAGAAATTTTTATACGGATTCCCACGGCAACTTCGTTGCCTCGGAATGACGAAGATTTTCACATATCCAAATATTTCGTCATTGCGAGGCGCTTTGCGCCGTGGCAATCCGTTTTTTTCAAACCGTCCCCAAAAAGCACTTGCGAAAGGTACATTTTTCGCAAGTGCTTTTTCGTTGAGTGAGAAACAAAGAAAACCGGCGAAAATTTATCATGGATTTGAAGCAAAAAATATTGCCAATTCACGGAATATGTGGTAAAATAGGCAAAATATTACAATGGACGCGTGAATATGGAGCAAAAAACAAGAAAACTAACGGTCACGGCGCTTTTTGCCGCGCTTTTGTGTATTTTATCACCGTGGTGCATTTCCGTAGGTCCGGTCCCGATCTCCCTTGCATCCTTTGCCGTTATGCTGACGGGGGCGAGTTTGGGGAGCAAACGCGGAACGCTTGCCGTTGCGGTTTATTTGCTGCTCGGTGTGCTCGGTTTGCCTGTATTTTCGGGGTTTACCGGCGGCGCACAACAGTTGATCGGCGTAACGGGCGGTTACCTTTGGGGATATCTGCCCTGCGCCTTTTGCACAGGACTGTTTGCCGACCGCTTTTCGTCTCTGCTTTTTCGTATGTCGGGTATGCTTTTGGGGACGGTCATTTTGTATGCGGTCGGGACGGCATATTTTTGCTTTTTGACCAAAACGGCAGTTGCCGCGGCGGGCTTGATTTGCGTTTTGCCGTTTTTACCCGGCGATGCGCTGAAAATCATTTGCGCAGGCTTGCTTTGCGGTAAACTGCGCACAGTTGCGATGAAGGAGGAAGAAAGATGTCGATGGAAGCGGTAGATCGGATCATGGCGGCGGAAGCGGAGGCGGAAAAGATCGTTTCCGACGCGATCGCGCACGCCACAGAGATGATCGAAAACGCGCAAAAGGCAGGCAGAGAAGAAATTGCGGCGGTGCAGACGAAAGTGAAAGAAGAACTGCACTTACTGCAAGAAGAGGCGCAGCAGGCGGCTTTTGCGCAGAAAAAGCAAGCGGAAGCATGCGCCGCAAAGGAAGCGGAAGCCTTGCGCGATCAGGCAAAGCCGAAAATCGAGCAAGCGGCGGAATTTGTGGCGGAAAGGATCGTGAAGGGCTGATATGGCGATCATCAAAATGAAAGGACTGCATCTTTTCGTTCCGCGCAAGCGAAAACGGGAACTGCTGCGCGATCTGATGCGTTTGGGATGCGTGCATATCGACGAGCCGCCCGATTGGATGGCGGACAAGGCGTATGCCGCGCGATTTGTCCGCGAAGATGTCTCACAGACGGAAGGCAAAACGAAGCAGGCTCTTCTCAAAAGTGCCCTTGCGGTCATCGACCGCGTTGCACCGCAGAAAAAGCCGTTGCTTTCGCCGAAACCGGAGATGCCGGCGGAGCAGTTTTTTGCCGGCGAAGGCGTGGAGCGCGCGATCGAAAAAGCACAATTGATCTGCGCGCAGGCGGAAAGAGAGAAGCAGATCGCGGCGGAAATCAGCGAGAAAAAATCGCTGCTTGCCATGCTGGAACCGTGGCTCGGTTTGGATCTGCGTCTCGATCAGAAAAAGACCGAAAAGACGGTGATCTGTCCCGTCACCTTTTCCGCGCGCAGTGCATGGGACGAGGTGAATGCGGCACTGTGCGCTGTCTGCGAGGAGGCGGAACTCTTTTCCGTCTCGCTCGACAGTAAACTGCACTACGCGCTTTTGATCGCGTGGGACGGACGGCAAGACGAGATCATAGAGGGGCTTCGCCCGTACGAATTCGCCTTTGTCAATCTCAAAGACCTGCACGATACGCCGCTTGCCGAGTCCGATGCCGCAAAGCGGCAGATCGCGGCATTGCAAGAAGAAAAAGAGGCGTGTCTGCAAAGCATCAAAGAGGCGGCGGCAGAGCGCGAAGAGATGCAAAAAGCGCACGACAAGATCGGCGTATCGCTGATGCAAAGCGAGGCGAACGCGAATATCCTCTGCTCGGAAAAGACCGCCTTTTTGCAAGGCTGGGTACCGGCGCAAAAGGAAGAGGCACTTGCCAAATTGCTGGATACTTACGGCTGTGCTTACGAGTTCATTGAGCCGAGCGAGGAGGATTATCCCCGTGTGCCCGTGGGATTGCGGAATAACCGCATCACCAATGCGCTCAATATGGTGACGAATATGTACAGTCTGCCATCTTACGGCACGGTGGATCCCAATCCGCTGATGGCACCGTTTTTCATCCTCTTTTACGGCTTGATGATGGCGGACATCGGCTACGGCATTTTGATGATCCTCGCGGCGCTGATCGCGATGCGGAAACTCAAACCGCGCGAAGGGACGCTCAGTTTTTGTCAACTGCTCCTTTATTCCGGTATTTCCACGACCGTGATGGGGGCGCTGACGGGTGCGTGCTTCGGCGATGCGCCGTATCAGCTGGTGCATATCTTCCATCCCGAAAGCACCTGGCAGGGACTGCCGTATCTTTTCAGTCCCGTGCATGACAGTTCTTTGGTGCTTTACGGCGCGATGGGACTCGGTATGCTGCATCTCAACACCGGTATGGTGGTCAGTTTTTATCGGAAAGTCAAAGCCGGAAAAGTCGGCGATGCGATTTTGGAAGAAGGCGCGCTGTGGGCAGTTCTGATCACCGGCGTTCTGGCGGTTTTCCAAATCGGGTTGATCGGCGGCATTCCCGTTTTGCTTTTGGCGTCGGTGCTGATGCTGTTATTCGGCGCAGGACGGCATGAAAAGGGCTTTGGCAAGGTCACGGCGGCATTCAGCTGTATTTACAATACGGCAACGGGCTGGTTCGGCGATGTGCTTTCCTATGCGCGTATCATGGCGCTGATGCTCGCCGGCGGCGTGGTGGCGCAGGTGTTCAACACCATTGCCGCGATGCCGGCAAACGGCTCGGGTGTCAATCCGCTGACGATCACCTTGTTTTTTCTCATTGCTCTCGTGGGGCATCTGCTCAATTTCGGCTTGAATTTGCTTGGATGCTTCGTCCACGACCTTCGTTTGCAATGTCTGGAATTTTTCGGAAAATTTTATGAAGACGGCGGCAAGCCGTACCGTCCGCTCAAAGTCAGCGGCACATATCTTCAAACCAAAGAATGAATTCAGTAAAGTGAGGTAATTTATCATGACATTAGGTATCGGTTACGCACTCGGATTTTTGGGTGCAGGTCTCGCGGCGGTTTTAGCCGGCATCGGCTCGGCAAAAGGCACCGGCATCGCCGGTCAGGCAGGCGCAGGACTTTTGAGCGAAGATCCCGGCAAATTCGGTAAAACGCTCATCATGCAGGTCATCCCCGGCACGCAGGGACTCTACGGCTTTGTCATTTGGTTTTTGGCGTTCGGCAAACTGCAAGCCGGTATGTCCGTGGAGCAGGGATTGCAGATTTTCGCCGCCTGTCTTCCGATCGCGCTGGGCGGTATGATCTCCGCGATCGCACAGGGCAAAGTTGCCGCCGCTTCCATCAACATTCTTGCCAAGAAGCCGGACGACTGGTCCAAAGGTATGATCCTTTGCATCACGGTCGAATTCTACGCGATTTTGTCGCTGCTCGCGTCCTTTTTGATGCTCAACAGCATCACGATCTGATCGGGGCGAGACGATGAAGGGTACAGAAAAAATCATCGGGCAGATCACGCAGGATGCCAAGGCGCAAGCGGCGCGTATCCTTGCCGAAGCGCGTGAAAAAAGCGCGCAGATCGGGGCGGAACACCATGCCCGTGCCGAGCAGATGTACCGTGAGAAACTCGATGAGGGCAAGCGCGCACAGGCGGCGCAAAAGGACAGCGCGAAGCGCCTTGCCGGAATGGACGGCAAAAAGGAGATCCTTTCTGCCAAGCAGGAGATGATCTCCCAAGTCTTTTCGCGCGCCTGCGAAATGGTCGAGAGTATGGACGATGCGGCACGCACGGCGTTTTATACCCGTTTGGCGCTCGCATGCTGCGTGACAGGCGAAGAGGAGATCGTTCTCAACGCCAAAGACCGCGCCGCGATCGGTGAGACCGTTGTCGCGCAGGTCAACGAAAAGCGCAAAGCGAGCGGTCAGACGGCATCGCTCACGCTTGCGGCGGACAGCGGCGCCTTTTCCGGCGGCATCATCCTGCGCCGCGAGGGGATCGAGGTCAACTGCACCACGAAACTGCTTTGCGAGGCGGCACGCGCCGATCTTGCCTCGGAAGTAGCCAACATACTTTTCCCTGCGTAAGAAGGGAGGGGAACGGTTTGCCCGAAGTAAAAAAGGAAGATTATCTCTGCCTTTCGGCGATACTGCGCGCACGGGAAGTGTATGCGCTCAACGGCGAAAAGGCGGAGCGGATGCTCACCTCGTCATGGGAGGAGGCGACGCATCTTTTGACGGAATGCGGCTATGCCGACTTTTCGGCGCTGTCGGAAAAAGAGATCGACGCGGCGCTCGGCGAACATTTGGAAAACGCCTATGCGGAATTGGAAAATCTGCTCCCCGAGCGCAGGATTTTGACAGTGTTTCGCCTTCGCTATGACTATCACAATGTCAAAACACTGCTCAAAGCGGAAGCCATGCACGCATCCTCGGGCAGTATGCTCAGTCGGTGCGGCACGGTTGATGCGCAGAAACTCAAAGAGGCGTATCGGGAGGAGAATTGGTGCGTTTTGCCCGATCATTTGGTCGAGGCGTTACAAAAGGGCAAAGAGATGCTCGCGCGCACGGATAATCCGCAGACGCTTGATTTTATGCTCGATCGGATGTGCTTTGCCGAGATGCTCCGTTTGGCAGGGGAGAGCGAAAGCGCATTTTTGACGGATTACCTGCGCTTGCAGATCGACTGTCTCAACTGCAAAAGCGCGGTGCGCACACGGAGAATGCACAAAAGCGCCGATCTGTTGCGCGATGCACTTTTGGACGGCGGAACGGTCGACAAGGAGCGTTTTATCGTCTCCAATGCGCAGGAAATGAGCGATCTTTGCCTGAAAACATCGCTTGCGCCGCTTGCCGAAAGTTGTGCTGCTGCACTCAGCGGCGGCACGATGACGGCGTTTGAGCTGGCGTGCGACAATCTGCAAAACGCGTATTTGCAAAAGGCAAAATCGGTTGCTTACGGCGAAGAGCCCGTGGTGGTGTATCTTTGCTCGCTGGAAAAAGAGATCACCGCGGTGCGGATGATTTTGACCGGCAAACGCGCCGGTGTTTCGCCGGAAGTTCTGCGCGAAAGGATGCGTGATTTTTATGCTTAAAATCGGTGTCATCGGCGCACGGGAGACTGTGATGGGCTTTCGCGCACTCGGATTGGATACCTTTCCGGTGAGTACGAAAGAGGAGGCGCACAGCGCATTGCGCGCCGCGACCGCGGAGGGCAGTGAATACGCCATCCTCTATCTGGAAGAGACCTTTGCACAGGATCTGGAAAAAGAGATCAATCGTTTCAAAGATGTTCCCGCACCGGCGATCATTCTGATCCCCGGACCGCAGGGAACGCTCAACCTCGGACAAAATGCCCTGCACGACGCGGTGGAACGCGCGGTCGGCACGGATATTCTCAACGAGGGATAAAAAGAAAGGAACAGGAAATATGAGCGGAAAAATCACCAAGGTTTCCGGCCCTTTGGTCGTGGCGGAAGGTCTTGCCGATGCCAACGTATCGGATGTGGTGCGTGTGGGCGAACAACGGCTGATCGGTGAAATTTTGAATATGACGGGGGATCGCGCCTCCATTCAGGTCTATGAGGAGACTTCGGGCATCGGACCGGGTGCCGTGGTGGAAACCACGGGTATGCCGATGTCGGTGGAACTCGGACCCGGTATGCTCGATAACATTTATGACGGCATTGAGCGTCCGCTCTCCGCCATCCGCGCCATCGCCGGCGATACGATCGCACGCGGAACGGATGTGCCGTCGTTGGATCGGGAGAAGAAATGGGACTTCTCTCCGGCGGTCAAGGTCGGCGCAAAGGTGCAAAGCGGCGATGTGATCGGCACGGTGCAGGAGACTTCTGCCATCGAGCATCGCATCATGGTGCCCAACGGCATCGGCGGCGAAGTGGTCAAAATTGAAAGCGGTGCATTCACCGTGACGGAGACGGTCGCCGTTTTGAAAGACGAAAAGGGCGAAGAGCATCCGCTTTGCATGATGCAGCGCTGGCCGGTGCGAATTGCAAGACCGTATCGCAGAAAATTTGTCCCTTCGCGCCCGATGAACAGCGGTCAGCGCACGGTCGATACGCTTTTTCCCATCGCCAAGGGCGGTACGGCGGCAGTCCCGGGACCGTTCGGCTCGGGCAAGACGGTGGTACAGCACCAACTCGCCAAGTGGTCGGATGTGGACATCGTGATCTATATCGGTTGCGGCGAGCGCGGCAACGAAATGACCGATGTTCTGAATGAATTCCCCGAACTCAAAGATCCGCGCAGCGGTGAGCCTTTGATGAAGCGCACCGTTTTGATCGCCAACACCTCCGATATGCCGGTTGCGGCGCGTGAAGCATCTATCTATACGGGCATCACCATCGCGGAGTATTTCCGCGATATGGGGTACGATGTCGCGGTTTTGGCGGACTCCACCTCCCGTTGGGCGGAGGCATTGCGCGAGATGTCGGGGCGTTTGGAAGAGATGCCCGGCGAAGAGGGCTATCCTGCCTATCTCGCCTCCCGTCTGGCGCAGTTTTACGAGCGCGCCGGATGCGTGGAGTGCCTCGCGTCCGAAGAGCGGCGCGGCTCGGTCACGGCGATCGGCGCGGTCTCGCCTCCGGGCGGTGATATTTCCGAGCCGGTCTCGCAGGCGACGATGCGCATTGTCAAAGTGTTCTGGGCGCTGGACTCCTCTTTGGCGTATGCCCGTCATTTCCCGGCGATCAACTGGCTCACCTCGTATTCTCTTTATATGGACACCTTGCAGGATTGGTATCGCGAGCGTTTCGGCGACCGATATATCACCAACCGCGTCCGTGCCATGCAGATCTTGCAGGAGGAGAGCGAGTTGCAGGAGATCGTCCGTTTGGTCGGTCAGGATGCGCTTTCCGCCGAAGACCGCCTGACGATGGAGACGGCGAAGATGATCCGCGAGGACTTTTTGCAGCAGGATGCGTTTTTGCCGGAAGATGCCTACTCCACCTATGAAAAGCAGTTCCGCCTGCTCGACAGTATCCTGCTTTTTGACGCTTTGGGCAGAGAAGCCTTGCAAAAGGGCGCGGAGATAGGAGCCATTTGCAAATTGGATGTGCGCGTTGCCATCAGCCGTGCGAAACTGATCGAAGATGCGCGTGTGGAAACGGAATTTGACGCGATCAACGATCGATTGCACAGCGAAACGCAAGCCGTTTTGACGGGAGGAAACGAAGCATGATAAAAGAGTATAAAACCATTCGTGAGATCGCAAGCCCGTTGATGGTCGTTGACCGCGTAGAGGGCGTGACCTACGATGAACTTGCCGAGATCGAATTGCCCGACGGCAGTGTGCGTCGGTGCAAGGTGCTGGAAGTGGACGGGGATCGCGCCGTGGTGCAGCTTTTTGAGTCTGCGCAGGGCATCAACCTCGCCAACTCCAAGGTGCGCTTCCTCGGTCATCCGTTGCAGCTCGCCGTCTCGGACGATATGCTCGGGCGCGTCTTCAACGGGATGGGACAGCCGATCGACGGCGGTCCGGAAATCTTACCCAGAGCGCGGATGGACATCAACGGTCTGCCGATGAATCCGGCGGCGCGTACCTATCCGTCCGAATTCATTCAGACGGGCATTTCCGCCATTGACGGACTCAATACGCTCGTGCGCGGACAGAAACTGCCGATTTTCTCCGGCTCGGGCTTGCCCCATGCCGCACTTGCCGCGCAGATTGCGCGTCAAGCCAAAGTGCGCGGTCAGAACGAGTCGTTTGCCGTGGTGTTTGCCGCGATCGGCATCACCTTTGAAGAGTCGGAATACTTCATCAACGACTTCCGCCGCACGGGTGCGATCGACCGCACCGTGGTCTTTTCCAACCTCGCCGGTGATCCGGCGGTGGAGCGTATCTCCACGCCGCGTATGGCGTTGACGGCGGCGGAATATCTGGCATTTGAAAAGGGGATGCAGGTGCTGGTCATCCTCACCGATATCACCAACTATGCCGAGGCACTGCGCGAAGTGTCGGCGGCGAAGAAGGAAGTCCCCGGCAGACGCGGTTATCCCGGCTATCTCTATACCGACCTTGCCACGATGTATGAGCGTGCCGGTCGGCGTGACGGGAAGAGCGGCTCCATCACGATGATCCCGATTTTGACCATGCCCGAAGACGACAAAACGCACCCGATCCCCGATCTGACGGGCTACATCACCGAAGGGCAGATCATCCTCAGCCGCGAACTTTACCGCAAGGGCATCACGCCGCCGATCGACGTGTTGCCGAGCCTTTCGCGTTTGAAGGATAAGGGCATCGGCGAGGGCAAAACGCGCGAAGATCACGCCGGAACGATGAATCAACTTTTTGCGGCGTATTCGCGCGGAAAAGAGGCAAAGGAACTGATGACCATTCTGGCGAAGCGGCGCTGTCCGAGGACGACAAATGCTTTGCCAAATTCGCCGAAGCGTTTGAAACGAAGTATGTCAGCCAAGGCAACGACACCGACCGCACCATTGAGCAGACGCTGGATATCGGCTGGGAGTTGCTGCGCCTTTTGCCGCGTTACGAACTCAAACGCATCAAACCGCAACTGATCGACAAGTATCTGCCCGAGCCATGAAGAAGAGGTGACGCTTTTTGGTAAACAGTACAATCACACCGACGCGCATGATGCTGAGCAAACTCAAAGGGCGTTTGAAAACGGCGCGGCGCGGACATAAACTGCTCAAAGACAAGCGCGATGAACTGATGCGTCAGTTTATGGCGGTGGTGAAGCAGAACAAAGAGATGCGCAGCCGCGTGGAACAGGGACTTTCCGCGGCATTTGCCTCCATGCAGGTGGCAGGTGCGCTGATGAGCCCCGAGATGATGGCACAGTCGCTTCTTTATCCGCGCCAGAGCGTGGAGTTGACGATGCAGTTTCGCAATATCATGAGCGTCAATGTGCCGCTTTATCAATTCAAGACCAAAAACAGCGACAAAAGCGAAATTTACCCTTACGGTTTCGCGCAGACATCGGGCGAACTCGATGACGCATTGGCGGAACTTGCGGTCGTGTTTGAGGATATGTTGCAGCTTGCGCAGGTGGAAAAGACGATGCAGCTGCTCGCCGACGAGATCGAGAAAACGCGCCGCCGCGTCAATGCGCTGGAATATGTGATGATCCCCGATCTGGAGCGCAACATCCAATATATTTCCATGAAGTTGGAAGAGAACGAAAACGCAACGAAGGTGCGCCTTTTGAAGGTCAAAGAAATGGTCTTGACCGATGCCCGTAAGCGGTAAAAATACGGAGAAAACCATGCTTTCCTTTCAACCGATCCAAGAAGAGAATATAGAAGTTTTGCGGCGCTACTACCGCGCTTGCCCCTTTCACCTTTGCGAATATGCCGCCGGCACGAAACTGATGTGGCGCGACTATCTGCATCCGGAATTTGCCGAGACAAAAGGGTGTCTTGTCGTGCGCAACACCGTGGAGGGCAAAGTCTCGTTCGATTACCCCGTCTGCGCCGACGGCGGCGATGAACAGGCGGCGCTTTCGGCGATCGAGCGGTATTGCGCCGAAGCGGAACTGCCGCTTGTCCTGTCCGTCGTGCCGGCGGAAAAAGTGCCGCTTTTGCTGGCGCGCTACCCGAGGTGCGAAGTGAAACATCCGCGCGCCTGGTGCGACTATCTCTACCGCGCCGAGGACCTGCGCTCGTTTCCCGGACGAAAGTACAGCGCACAAAGGAATTATGTAAACCGATTTCGCAGGCAGTACGATGCCTCTTTCCGCGTTTTGCAAACGGAGGATGAGGCGTTGGTCGAGGCATTCTGGGCGGATTACGAAGCCGTTTTCCAAAAGGAGGAGGCTTCGGCAAAAAACGAATTGCGCTACGCCAAGCGTATGTTGAAATTGCTGGGAAATCCAAACTTTGTCGCAGGCGGACTACTGCTGGACGGGCGACTGATCTCCCTTTCTTTTGCCGAGCGTACGGGCGATATGCTCATCATCCACATCGAGAAGGCACTCTATTCCTATGACGGCGTTTATCCGACGACCGTGCAGGAATTTGCCCGCGCATTCGCCACGGACGAAATAAATTATGTAAACCGAGAGGACGATGCCGGCAATCGCGGTCTGCGCATTTCCAAAACGCAGTATTTGCCTTGCGCTTTGCAGGAAAAATATGCGCTCACGGTCAAAAACGAACTTGAACCGATCACCTCCGTTGCGCCGTTTGCAAGCGAGCGGCTTTGCTACCGCGCATTGGAAGAGCAGGATCGGCAGGCGTATACGGCGCTTTGTCTGGACGAAGCGCGCAACCGCTATTGGGGCTATGACGATCGGAAAGATTGGAACGGTGAACCGACCTATTTTTTTGATGTGGCGCGGCATGATTTTGCCGAAAAGATCGCGCTCAATCTCGCCGTTTGCGACAAAAACGGCACTTTTATCGGCGAAGCGATCCTCTATCATTTCACAGGCGGCGGCGAAGCGGAACTCGGTTGTCGAATTGTATCGGATTTTGCCGGAAACGGGTACGGCACGGAGGCATTTGCCGCGGTCGCGGATTGGGCGATCTATCATTTGCAGGTCAGACGCGTGGTCGCCAAATGTTTTAAGGAAAACCGCGCATCCGTGCGGATGCTCTCCGCTT
>JAZUIU010000001.1:0-43799 GCA_045642405.1 Oscillospiraceae bacterium | reverse complement strand
GAGTTCAACTCTCTTCAGCCTAAACGCAGATATGATAAGGCAAAGTGGATCCCTCCTCATAAAAAAGAATGGGGCGGCAGCAAAAGCATACCGCCCCGGGGATGCGTCAGGTCGCTAAGAGTCCTGCGGCGCGCAGATTGGCAAGGAGCGTATTGAAGCGGATGGCAACATCGCTCGTGTCCGTACTGTCGGCAACCGCGGCGGCAGGTGTCACCGTTGCCGCAGGGCCGGTAGGACCGGTAGGACCGGTAGGACCGGTCGCGCCGACTTCACCCTGCGGACCGGTAGGACCGACTTCACCCTGTATGCCCTGGATACCCTGAACGCCCTGCGGGCCGGTGGGGCCGATCTCTCCTTGTGCGCCCTGTCTGCCCTGAATGCCCTGCGGTCCGGTCGGACCTACTGTGCCGACGGGAACCGGTGTGGGCGGATACGGGGGAAACGGGGGATACGGAGGACAAGGCGGAGGACAAGGCGTAGGACAGGGGCAACAATTTTGCGCATCATTGTTGCAAATGCTTCCATGATAACGATTGATCACAATCACCCTCCCAAAAAAATGCTTTTTTGCGCGGTTTTGCCGCGCATTGTATTCTATGCAGGAAACGCAAAAAGGCGCACTTGCTATTTTGACGAAACCGCATTATAATAGAGACAACAAATGAAAGGAAGACCCTATGGAACACGATCTTGCCATACGCAAAAAACTCAGAGCGAACGGCTTGGATGCCCTGCTCATCACGAGCGAAGCAAACCGCCTTTATGTCTCGTCTTTCCCCACGCCCGGGGACGATGCCGTCATTTTGCTCACCGCGGACGAACTTTTTTATTTTACGGATTTCCGCTATATCGAGGCGGCAAAAAAAGCAGTGCGCGGTACGGTGGAAATGGTCAGCCGCGGCCGCGGATATGTGGCGCTTTTGAACGAAGTCATCGACAAGGTTGGTTTACATAATATCGGGTTTGAGGAGGCGTACATCGGCTACGAACAGCATCGCCTCTATGCCGAAAAACTGCACGCCGCCCTGCATCCTGCCACGGCTCTTTTGTGCGAAGCGAGAGAGCAAAAGGACAGTCGGGAGATCGAAAAAATGATGCAGGCGCAGCGCATCGCGGAAAAGGCATTCACG
The DNA here is from genome assembly GCA_045642405.1 of Oscillospiraceae bacterium. Classification (GTDB taxonomy): domain Bacteria; phylum Bacillota; class Clostridia; order Oscillospirales; family Oscillospiraceae; genus Hominicoprocola. The sequence continues at coordinate 42,669 of JAZUIU010000001.1, read as the reverse complement.
GAATTGCTCAACGATGTGCGTGTCGGGGTGACGGAGCGGGAACTCGCCGCGAAACTCATCTATCTGACCTTGCATTACGGAGCGGAGAATGTCTCATTCGATCCGATCGTGGCGTCGGGAGAAAACGGCTCGGTGCCGCACGCCGTACCGGGGGAGCGTGTGTTGCGCCCGGGCGATTTCGTGACTTTTGATTTCGGCGCAAAATATCAGGGCTATTGTTCCGACACCACGAGGACGGTGGCACTCGGCTTTGTGACCGAGGAGATGGAGCGCGTGTATCAAATCGTCTTGGAAGCGCAAAAGCGCGGCATTGCCGCGGCAAAGGGCGGCGTGAGCGGTGAAGCGGTCGATGCCGCGGCGCGGTCGTATATTGCCGCAAACGGCTACGGCGACGCCTTCGGACACGCGTTCGGACATTCGCTCGGCATCGAGGTGCATGAGTCGCCCAATGCCACACCGAACAACAAAAAGCCGCTTCCCTGCGGTGCGGTGATCTCCGCTGAGCCGGGCATTTACCTGGAAGGGAAATTCGGCGTGCGCATTGAGGATGTTTTGATTTTGCACGAGGGCGGCAACACGGATATCACGAATTTACCAAAGGAATTGCAAATACTGTAAAGTATATTCACTTTACAGAAAGGAGCGTATATGAGAAGAAAACCGCTGATCATTTTTTTGACTGTTGTGGCATTACTGATTTTGGTTTTGCTGTATTTCCGCGATCACAAGCAGGAGACGGCGGCGGACGGAAAAGCCGTGGAAACGGTTTCGGTTTCCGCGATCACCACGATCGTAGACTGCCCGAAATATAAAGCGCAGGAGGATGAGGACGGCAATTTTACCGTCACAGTGGATGACGATACGGTCTATCCGCTCAGCGATGTGACGGAAGATACCGCCTTTCACGATGCCATCGCTTTTGCCGTTGCCTCGGGCGTGATGAACACGGACAACCATCAGTTTCAGCCCGATTACGGCGTGACGCGCAGTCGGTTTGCAGTCGTGCTGTACCGCTTTTTGTGCGGTGAGGGAGAGGATGTTCCGCAGACGGAATTTGCCGACATCAAAAAAGCCGCATCCTATTATGAGGCGGCTTGCTGGGCAAACGCCAACGATCTTCTGACGGCGGACGAAGAAGGCGCATTCCACCCGAATGATTTCGTCACCTGTGAGACGGCGCTGACGATTTTGTACCGCGTGGCAGGAAGACCGAAAGCGGAGGAGGATCTGCCGAAGGACTATCCCTATGCGGCGAAAGTATCGGATTATGCCAAAAGCGCCATTTCGTGGGCGATCGGCAGAAAACTCATCAATGTCAAAGAGGACATCTGGTATCCCACGCAGGTCGTCAGCCGCGCACAACTCGCCGCACTGTTGCAAAAATACAGCGATTTGTTTTGAACATCTTAAAAATACTGTGGAAGGCGGATGCCTTTTGCAGTATTTTTTTGCGGAAAAAACAAAAAAGCCTATCGACAAAACGGTCGCAGTGTGGTATAATATGATGAAAATGAGCGGAGTGGGTGAGAAGATAAAATGAGTGTCTATTTGCAGTTGCTCGCAACGGCAATGGTGCCGGTTCTTTTTTCGGTCATATTTTATTTTTTGAAGAGCAAAACGGCGTTTGAAAAACTGCCGTATTGGGCACAGCAGATCATCATCGGTGTGATTTTCGGCGGTGTAGCCGTGATCGGCACGGAGTGCGGCGTGAAAATGGACGGCGCCGTCATCAATGCGCGTGACGCCGGACCGCTTTGCGCCGGATTGCTTTTCGGTGCACCTGCCGGTATCATTGCCGGTATCATCGGCGGTGTGGAGCGCTGGTTCGCCGCTTTGTGGGGCGCGGGGATGTATTCGCGTGTCGCGTGCAGCGTTTCAACGATTTTAGCCGGCTTTTATGCCGCGGTACTGCGTAAGCACATGTTCGATGACAAACGCCCGACCGTCGGGTTCGGCTTTTTCATCGGCATCGTGATGGAAGTGGTGCACCTTTCCATTTTGTTCGTGACGCATCTTTCCGATGCCGCCGCGGCGTACGAGATCGTGAAAGTGACCACATTCCCGATGCTCCTTTGTAATGCCGTAGCCGTTGCTTTGGCGATTTTACTGCTCAATATTTTCGGGCACAATGTCAATCGCGGCGATCACCATATCGGCACGATCGCGCAGAAAGTGCAGTCAAGGATGCTGCTTTGCGTGGTTCTGGCATATCTGGCGACCACGGCATTTGTTTATATTTTGCAGACCAACACGGCGCTGACGCAGGCGGAGAGCCTCTTGTCGATCAATCTTTCCGATGTGCAGACGGACATCAACGATGCGACGGATGCAAAACTTTTGGAAAAAGCACGCAGTATTGCCAATGCCTACGATAAGGGCGAGCACATATCGCTTAATATTCTTTGCAATCAGTACGGCGTTTCCGAGGTAAATGTCATTGATGCAAACGGCATCATCACCGAAAGCACCAATTCCGACTATATTGGTTTTGATATGCACTCGGGCGCACAGGCGGCGGAATTTTTGCCGCTTTTGGACGGAACGGTCAAAGAATATGTGCAGGAGTATCAGAAAATCACTTACGATGACAGCGAATGCAAATATGCCGCGTGTTCCTTGCATCATGGTGGCATGGTGCAGATCGCTTATAATGCCGCACTTTTGGAACAGGACATTTCCTCAAGTGTCTACGGTATTACGCGGAATCGTCATTTGGGAGAAAGCGGCTATATGATCGTCGCCGACCGCAGCGGCAGGATCGTCAGTGACCAAAAAGGTCATCTGGGGCGTACACTGGATGAGACAGGTATCGTCTTTTGGCCCGATATGAAGGAAAACACCCGTATGGAAGGCAAAGTATATGGCGAGAACAGTTATTGGATGTACGCTTTGGCAGGGACTTACCGTATTATCTCGGTTATGCCGACCAAAGAGGTGTTTGCAACGCGCGATGCGGCAAGTTATGTGAACTCCTATATGGAAGTGATGGTATTTGCCGCCTTGTTTGCCCTGATTTATATGCTCATCAAACGGCTGGTCGTGAATAATATCCGCTCGGTCAACGCAAACTTGGAACAGATCATCGGCGGCAATCTCAGCGTGACGGTGGATGTGCGTACGAGTTCGGAATTTTCTTCTCTTTCCGATGACATCAACTCGACGGTCACCACCTTGAAACATTATATCGACGAAGCGGCGGCGCGCATCGACAAGGAATTGGAATTTGCGCGCAATATCCAAAGTTCCGCTCTTCCCTCGACTTTTCCGGCATTTCCCGACGAAAACCGCTTTGACATTTACGCTTCCATGCACACGGCAAAGGAAGTCGGCGGCGATTTCTACGATTTTTACCGCATCAACGACAACAAAGTTGCGTTTCTCGTGGCGGATGTGTCCGGCAAGGGCATTCCGGCGGCAATGTTTATGATGCGCTCAAAAACGCTGATCAAGAGTCTTGCCGAGCGCGGTCTTGCGGTGAACGAAGTCTTTACTTATGCCAACAATACGCTTTGCGAAGAGAACGATGCCGGTATGTTTGTGACGGCGTGGATGGGTATTTTGGATCTGCGCACCGGCCATGTCGAATTTGCCAACGCAGGTCATAATCCGCCGCTGATTTACCGTGCCGACGGCAGTTACACCTATCTTCGCTCCCGGGCAGGGCTGGTGCTTGCCGGTATGGAAGGCATCAATTACAAATTGCAGGAATTCGATCTTGCCAAGGGCGACCGCATTTTCCTCTATACCGACGGCGTGACGGAAGCCACCGATCCCGACAAGCAATTATACGGAGAAGAGCGCTTGCAGGCATTTCTCGACGCGCATCAAAAAGACGCTTTGCAGGATGTGCTGAGTGAATTGAAGACCGACATCGACGCTTTTGCCGGTGAGGCGGAGCAGTTCGATGATATTACGATGGTGATTTTGGATTACGAAGGAAGCGAAAAAGAAATGACAGAGCGGATTTTCCCTGCCAAGACCGAAGCGTTGAACGATGTGACCGCATTTTTGGAAGAAGAGATGGAAAAAGCCGGTTGCAGTCCGAAGATGATGATGCAGATGTCGGTTGCGCTGGAAGAGATTTTTGTCAACATCGCACACTATGCCTACGGCGAGGGTGAGGGTGATATGACGCTGGGCATTTCGACGCAAGGCGGCGAAGTGACCGTGCAGTTCACCGATTCGGGTGAGCCGTTCGATCCGCTCAAAAAACCTGATCCCGATGTGTCGCTTTCCGCGTCGGAACGCTCCATCGGCGGTTTGGGTATTTATATGGTGAAAAAGACGATGGACGATATGTCCTATGTCTATCGGGACGGAAAGAACATTTTGACTATCGTCAAGAAAATAGGATAAAGAGGTTACTATGGATGTATTAGAAGAAGCAATACGGTTTGCCGTGGAAAAGCACAGCGGACAGATGCGGAAAATGGCAGGCACACCGTATATTCTGCACCCTTTGGAAGTGGCGACGATCATTGCGACCGTCACATCGGACAAAGAGGTGATGGCGGCTGGATTGCTGCACGACACGATCGAGGATTGCGGTGTGGATCCCAAGGAGATCCGCGATAAATTCGGACCGCGCGTATCGGCATTGGTGCTGAGTGAAACGGAAGACCGCTTTTCCACGGCATCGCCCGAATCGACTTGGATGGAGCGCAAGAAGGACTCTTTGCTGGCATTGGAACATACCAAGGATATCGCCGTGAAGATTTTATGGCTTGCGGATAAACTCTCCAATATGCGCTCCTTTGCGCGTGAGCATCGCAAAGTCGGCGATGCGCTGTGGCAGAATTTACATCAAAAGGATCCGAAGATCCAGCAGTGGTACTATGACAGTATTGCGGAAAATCTGAAAGAACTTGCCGATACGGACGCATATCGGGAGTACATAAAATTAGTCAAAGAGGTATTTGGTGAGTAATATGGAATTGATAACAGCTTTGATGGAAGACGGTGTTTTGACACTTGCACCGCACGAAAGAATTGATACCAACAACGCCGAAGAGGCAAGTCGGGCGTTTGCGGCATTTTGCGCGCAGTATCCGACCGACGAGGTAGTGTTGGATGTGGAAGATCTGGTCTACATTTCATCGGCAGGTCTGCGCGCAGTGCTGAAACTGCGCAAGGAAAAGCCGAATTTGAAGATCATCAACGCTTCCGCGGAAGTGTTTGACATCTTTGATATGACCGGTTTTACGGAAATGATCCCCGTGGAAAAGGCATTTCGCAAATTCAGCGTGGACGGATGCGATATCCTCGGCAAAGGTGCCAAGGGCACCGTTTACCGCTACAACGGCGACACGATCATCAAGGTCTACAATGACCGCAACAGTCTGCCGGCGATCCGCCGCGAACGCGAACTTGCGCGCAAGGCGTTCGTGCTGGGCATCCCGACTGCGATCTCTTACGATGTGATCAAAGTCGGCGATAATTACGGTTCCGTTTTTGAAATGCTCGATGCAAAGTCCTATTCGCAGATGATCGCAGCCGAGCCGGAAAATGTGGAAAAGTACGCCAACGGCTTTGCCGATCTGCTCCGTCAGATCCACGAAACCGCGGTCAAAGCGGAGGATATGCCGCCGCTGCGGGAAGATACGGCGGACAGGTGGGTGAAGACCTGCGAGCCGTATCTGAGCGCGGAGGATAACGCCAAACTGCAAAAGATGCTCGCCGCCGTTCCCGAACACCTTTATATGACGCACGGCGACTATCATACCAACAATGTCATGTACTTACCTTCGGAAACGATGCTCATTGATATGGATACGCTTTCGCACGGGCATCCGATCTTTGAACTTTCCAATATGTTCTGTGCCTATGTCGGTTTCCAACTGATCTCCAAAGAATTCGTGGAAAAATTCATGGGCTTTTCCGCGGAACTTGCCACGAAGGTCTGGCAGCTTTTCCTCAAACGCTATTTCAAGGAAAAAGACGAAGCCTTCCTCGCAAAAGCGGAAGAGAAGATCGAACTGCTCGGTTATGCACGCGTACTGCACTACACCTTGCGCCATGTTGACGGGGAGGATGTGAAAGCGCGCGTGGCAAAAGAGGCAAGCGGGAAAATCAGCGCACTTTTGCAAAAAGTCGATACATTAACATTTGAATAAAAGGGAGGAAAAACAAAAATGGAAATCATCAAGAAAAAAGAGGGTTGTGTTCTGAATGTCGCTTTGGAGGGCCGTTTGGACACCACGACCGCACCGCAGTTGGAAGAGGTCATAAAGACGGAGTTGGACGGCGTGAGCGAACTCATCTTCGATTTCGCGAAGTTGGATTACATCTCTTCGGCAGGTCTGCGTGTGATGCTTGCCGCACAAAAAACCATGAACATACAAGGCTCGATGAAAATCTGCAATGTGTGTGAAGAAATCAGAGAAGTCTTTGAGATCACCGGTTTCAATGACATTCTGACGATCGAATAAAAAAAGAAAAGATCTGCCGTCGGTCACGATGACCGACGGCAGATCTTTTTTCATTTTTTCGCAAAAGGACGGATCGCGACGCTTCGCTCGCGATGACGAAGTTTTTTACATATCTCAAAATCCCCGTCATTGCGAGGCGCGCAGCGCGCCGTCGCAATCCGTATGCCTTCTCCGTTCTTTCTCGTCATTGCGAGGCGCGCAGCGCCGTCGCAATCCGTTGCTTTCTCAGTTGTATTCGTTCCAAACGGGAGCGATATGGCGAGGCTCAATGTCCTCGTAATAAAGTTCCACCTGATGCACGGGAGCGGCAGGTTTTTCCGCTTTGGGTGCGGCTTTGGGAGCGGCGGCTTGCGGAACGGCGGCAGGAGCCTCTGCCGGAAAACGCTCGGGATGGTCGCGCTTTTCGATGAATTGCGGAGCGACCTGCGGGAACAGGGCGAGGGAGAGTACATCTTCTTCGCTTTGCGCGATCTCCTTGAACTCCTCACGGTACTTGTCGAGTTCCGGCTCCAAAAGATCGGCAGGGCGGCAGGTGACCACATCCTCGGGCTTGATACCGGCTTTGGCGCGGACTTCCTCGTTGACTTTGCCGGGAAGTTTGCCGTATTCACCTTTGAGCATTGCACGGGACTCTTTTGGAATCATCTTGTAACGCTCGCCCGTGATGATATTCATTACCGCCTGTGTGCCGACGATCTGGCTGGACGGCGTAACGAGCGGCGGGAAACCGAAGTCCTCGCGCACACGGGGGATTTCTGCCAAGACATCGTAATACTTGTCCTCTTTGCCGGCTTGTTTGAGCTGCGAGAGCAGGTTCGAGAGCATACCGCCGGGAACCTGATACAAAAGCGTGTTGGTATCAACGCCGAGGACTTTGGGGTCCAAAGCGCCGCTTTCTTTTAAGCGGTCGGCAACTTTGCGGAAGTGCGCGGCGGCATCGCTCATCTTGTCAAGGTCCAGACCGGTGTCGCGCGGTGTGCCTTTGAGCGTGGCAACGAGCGACTCGGTGGCAGGCTGTGCCGTGCCGTTTGCCATGGGGGAGAGGGCGGTGTCGACAATATCCACACCTGCCATCGCCGCCATCAGATATACCATATCGCCGGTACCGGTGGTGTTGTGCGTGTGCAGATGGATCGGCGCTTTCACCGTCTCTTTCAGACGCTTGATGAGCGAGTAAGCGTCCATCGGGAGCAGGAGGTTTGCCATATCCTTGATGCAGATGATGTCCGCACCCATTTCCTCCAACTCCTTTGCCAATTTGACAAAGTGATCCTCGTTGTGGATGGGGGAAGTGGTATAGGAAATGGTGGCTTCGACCGTGCCGCCGTATTTTTTGGTGGATTTGATTGCCTGTTCAAGGTTGCGCACATCATTGAGCGCATCGAAGATACGGATGATGTCGATGCCGTTTTCGATGGACTTGGCGCAGAACTCATCCACCACATCATCGGCATAGTGCTTGTAGCCCAAGATATTCTGACCGCGGAAGAGCATCTGCAATTTGGTGTGCGGCAGGGCTTTGCGCAGTTGACGCAAGCGCTCCCACGGGTCTTCACCGAGAAAACGCATACAACTGTCAAAAGTCGCACCGCCCCAGCATTCCAAAGAGTAGTAGCCGATCGAGTCGAGAATTTCGCACGCCGGCAGCATATCGTCCAGCGTCATACGGGTGGCGGCTTGGGACTGATGCGCGTCGCGCAAAATGGTGTCGGTGATCAATAAGGGTTTATTTGATAAAAAATCCATTTTCGTGTTTCCTTTCAAAAAATGATTCTACATAGGCAGTATAACATAAAATATTGTGATACGCAAGAAACGGTTTATAAAAAAAGTTGCATTTTTTCTATAATCTGCTAAAATAAAGAGGGTTAGGAACAAAGGAGAATGTTATGTCTTTATTGGAATTGTTTTTGGTGGCGGTCAGCCTTTCCATGGATGCGTTTGCCGTTGCGGTTTGCAAGGGTTTGTCCATGCAGAAGATCGACCGCCGTTATACGGTGGTCATCGCCTCATTTTTCGGCGCATTCCAGGCGCTCATGCCGCTGATCGGGTACTTTTTGGGCAGTCGCTTCGAGCGTTATATCACAAGCGTCGATCATTGGGTTGCCTTTGTGCTTTTGGCGCTCATCGGCGGCGGTATGATCAAGGAGAGCCGCGAAGAGACAAAAGAGGAAGTCTTCGGCGGCATCCGGATCAAAGAACTTGTCCTGCTCGCGATCGCAACGAGTATCGACGCACTGGCGGTGGGCATCGCCTTCGCCTGTACTTCGCTGCCGATGCCGATCGTGCCGAGTGTCCTTTCCATCGGCGTCACGACCTTTTTGCTCACGGCGTGCGGCGTATGGGCGGGCAACCGTTTCGGTGCGCGTTACCGCAGTCGCGCCGAGTTGACCGGAGGGATCATTCTCATCGCGATCGGACTGAAAATTCTTTTGCAGGACCTCGGCGTCCTTTGACGGTCCGGCAGACTGTCAAAAAGCCGCCGAGACGAAGCAAACCGGCTTCATTGACAACTTGAAAAATGCTCCTGTGCCGTTGGCACAGGAGCATTTTGTGTAGTACTCAGCAACCGCAGCCGCTATTGCCGCAACCACTGTTGTTGCCACCGCAACCGCAGCAGCAGAGCAAGAGGATAACGATGATGATCCAGCAGCAGCAATTACCACCAAAGAAACCGTTATTGTTACACATATTGAAACCTCCCATGAAGATTGAGCCGCCGCTTGGCGACCTCATTCCATAGTATGCCATGGGAGAAAATTGGTGTTACCGCAAACGGGAAGATTTTACAAGGGCTTGCGCACGCTTGTATTCTTCGGCGGTGAAAACCTTGGCATTGCGCAGTTTTGCGCAAAGCGTCTGACTGCTGCCGCTGAGGCGGCAATCAAGTGCATAGTAGGAAAGATAGACGACATCCGCGCGCCAAAAAGCCGTGTTTTCCAAAACGGTGACTTCGCCGCTGTTGATCAGAGCGGATTTCTTGCCGCGTGCCAACGCGGTGGAGATGTCCGTTTGCGCCGTGGAACTGTATCCGAGCGTGCGCAGGAGGAATTCCACATACATCTGCGCGGTCGTATCTTCATCCGTACCGAAAAGCGTGGCATCCACGCCGTTGCTGTACCCTTTTTGATAGGCGTAGGCGACATAAGGCGCACACCATTCGGGAACATCGGTAAAGGGATGAGAGGCGGTGCAGGAAAGGGCTTTTTCCTCTTCCCCGAGCAGGCGCAAGAGCATGATCAAAGCCTCAATACGCGTAGGTGTCCGCTCCAACTCATAGCCGCCGCCGACGGCACTGCCCGTGCCGCGGAAGAGGGGAGAGTTGCCACCGAGCGTATGGAGCGCATCGGCGATGGCATCGTAATCCGGCGCATTGCCCGATTGGATCGCAAACGGACCGCAGTACTGCACCACGGCGCATTTGCCGGTCACGGCGAAGTTTGCGGAAGTATTTTCGGCGAGCAGATAGCGGTGGTGCAAAAGCATCGGCTGACCGCTTGATACCTCCGTTCCGTCCGTCGCATCGACGACAGTGCCGGACGAGAGATTGATTTGGGCGTCGCCTGCCATCAGAATGCAGGAAAGCCCCGTCGTACCGGAAAGGGTACTGCCTTGACGCAAGCGCACCTCGCGGAATGTTGAAGCGAAGGCATCGTTGTCATTCGCCGCTTGCGACAGTTTCGCATTTGCCGTATTTTTCAGTTGTGCATCGGAGATATTGAGTGCTTCTTCGACCTTTTCCTTCACCTGCGGAAAGAAAACATCCTGCAAATAGGAAAGGGAAATGAGCGGATCGTCCTCGCTTCCGCCGGCGGCGAAGGCAAAGCCGATTGCGCAAAGAAGCGCAAGAACGAGAAAGGAGAGAATGAGACGCTTTTTCATAATTCCTGATCCTGCTTTTGTGAGATTTGGTAACTGAGGGTGAGGAGACTGTCGGCAAAGTGGACGTTTTCCACGCAAACATCGCTTTCCACGCCGAGTTCCATATTGGTGAAGTTCCAGATGCCGTTCACGCCGAGCGAGACCATACGCCGCGCGGTCGCACGGGAAACGCATTGCGGAACGGTTAAAACGGCGACTTCGGGGTGATATTCCGCGCAGTATTCGTCCAAATCCTCGGTCGAGCGGACGGGAATGTTGCAGATCGTCGTACCGATCAAAGCCGGAGAAACATCGAAAATACAACCGACCTCGAAACCGCATTGAGCGAAGTCGAAACTTTGCAAAAGCGCATGACCGAGGTTACCGGCACCGATGACGATCAAACGGCGCATCGTGTCGGCACCGAGGATGTGGCTGATCTCACTTTTCAGTTCCGAAATATTATAGCCGTAGCCCTGCTGACCGAAATTGCCGAAGCAGTTGATGTCCTGACGGATCTGGGAGGCGGTCAGATCCATCTTTTTGCCCAGCAAAACGGAGGAGATGCGCGAGTGCCCCTTGGACTCCAAATAGTCTAAGTAGCGGTAATAGCGCGGTAAGCGGCGGATCACGGCATCGGAAATGTATGCTTTCTTCATTTTATTCTTCCTTCAATTATTTATCTTTGTTTCGTTTATATGTGATATTGTAAAACAATTTAACGAAATTGTCAACGCTTGCGGCGAATAGTTCTTTGTGAAATAATTAACCTTTGAGTAAAATTTTTCTTTACACCGCAGGAAAAAGTTGCTATAATAATATCCGTTATATATGTGCCCGTAGCTCAGTTGGATAGAGCGTCAGACTCCGACTCTGAAGGCCGCTGGTTCGACTCCAGTCGGGCATACCAAAAAAGCAAGCAGAGATTTTTTTCTGCTTGCTTTTTTATAGAGCACAGAGAAGGAGTCGAACCTAGCGGCCTTCACAGTTTGATCCGTTTCGGCTTGCCGAAAGTGCGAAGCACAGGCAAGCCGCTGGTTCGACTCCAGTCGGGCATACCAAAAAAGCAAGCAGAGAAAGTTTCTGCTTGCTTTTTTTTATTTCGCGTTATTTCGTCATCGCGAGCGAAACATGGCGATCCGTACTTTGGACGGGGGACGCGAATTGCCACGGCACTTCGTGCCTTGCAATGACGGGGAGGACGGGCGAGTGAATAGTGAAAAACCGTCGTAGGGGAGGGGCTTGCTCCTCCCGTGGTGCAATGGACGGCAGAGTAGTTTACATAATTTCTTCCTTCAATGCGTCGATGCGGTCGGTTTTTTCCCACGCGACACCGAGGTCTTCGCGTCCCATGTGACCGTAAGAGGCGAGGCGGCGATAGATCGGCTTGCGCAGATCAAGGTCGCGGATGATCGCGGTGGGGCGCAAATCAAAGACTTTGCGCACGGCTTCTTCCAAAACGCCGTCATCCACCGTTCCCGTGCCGAAAGTCTGCACGAATACGCTCACGGGCTCGGCAACGCCGATGGCGTAAGCGAGTTGCACCTGACAGCGGCGTGCAAGTTTCGCCGCTACGATATTTTTGGCGATATAGCGCGCGGCATAAGCGGCACTGCGATCCACTTTGGTCGGATCTTTGCCGGAGAAAGCACCGCCGCCGTGAGGGGCGCTTCCACCGTAGGTGTCGACGATGATCTTGCGTCCGGTCAAGCCGGAATCGCCCTGCGGTCCGCCGATGACAAAGCGGCCGGTCGGGTTTACATAAATCTTTAATTTATCATCGACCAATTCTTTGGGCAAGATGGGCTTGATGACATTTTCGATGATGTCGCTGCGGATTTGCTCCAAAGTGACATCGGGGGAGTGCTGAGAGGAGACGACCACGGTGTCGATGCGCACGGGGCGGTCGTTTTCGTCATATTCCACGGTGACTTGCGTTTTGCCGTCGGGACGCAGATAGTCGAGTTTGCCGCATTTACGCACGGCAGTGAGCTGCTTTGCCATCTTGTGCGCCAGCGAAATGGGAAGCGGCATCAGTTCGGGGGTTTCGTCACAGGCGTAGCCGAACATCATACCCTGATCGCCTGCGCCGTTTTGCAGCTGCGTATCACCGGACTCCTTGGACTCCAACGAGCGATCCACCCCCATGGCGATGTCGCCGGATTGCGCGTCGATGTTGGTGACGATGCCGCAGGTTTCGCAGTCAAAGCCGTATTTGGCACGGTCGTAGCCGATGTCGCGGATGACACTGCGTGCGATGTCGGCGATATCCACATAGCAATCGGTGGTGATTTCGCCCATCACATGGACAAGACCGGTGGAAACGGTGGTTTCACACGCCACGCGCCCCTGCGGATCTTTCTCCAAAATCGCATCCAGCACCGCATCGGAGATCTGGTCGCAGATCTTGTCGGGATGTCCTTCCGTTACGGACTCGGAAGTAAATAAATAATGTCTTGCCATAATTAACTCCTTTTCTGCCCCTTATGCGAAAAAAACGCGCGCTTTCGATAAGAAAGCGCGCGGCAAAAAACCTTTTCGCTCCTCATCTGTCGTCTCCGCCGGATTTGGCACCTTACATTGCAGGTTGCCGTGGTTTCACAGGGCCGTTCCCTCCGCCACTCTTGATAAGGGACTTTATTCAACTATGGTGTATTGTAGCACAAAGTCGGAAAATGTCAATCACTATTTTTTTCTCTTTTCAAAATCGCGTTGTTCCGCAGAGTATTTGACGGTGCATTGTGCCGCTCGATCCATTCGTTCAGACGGAACTTTGTCTGCGCGACTTCTTCTTGAAAAAGCCGCGCGGAGATGCGCAATGCGCCGTGACCGAGGATGATGGTCTGTTCCAGCGCATCCGAGGTCGCCACGCGCACGCGATGTTCTTTGCCGAGATCATAGGTGGTGCGCTCAATGTAGGTATCGGCGGTCTCCGCTTCTTTGGTGTAGACAACATAGACGCCGTTGATTTTTTCGATCGAGCCGTGACCGCCTTTGACACGGTAGGCATCAAAGACCAGAATGACCACGCATTTGCGGAAACCCTGATAGTCGGCGAGCATATCAATGAGCGCACCGCGCGCCGCGGCGATATCCTCCTCGGCAAGGGCTTTGAGTTCATCCCACGCGAAAATGATATTGTACCCGTCCACCAGAAGATACTCGGGACCTTGCTTTTGCGAGGCAATGTTGTATTTGGCTTGATCGAGCGTGGTGCGTGCCGGTTTTTTCGGCGGCTCGAAAGCTTTGCGCTCCACCTTGCCGTAGGTATTTTCAAAAATCGCCTGCAATTCCTCATCATCGGTGTGACTGCGCTCTTTTTTTACTTTCCCGTCGGCAGTATCCTCTTTCGGCACTTGCAAAATGCTTTTCAGGTGCGCATATTGCGCCACTTCGTTCCATTTTACATTCACGCCGCTGCCGTGGTCGCAAAAGACGGAATCGGCAGGATTTTCCGTGTCGTGTTCGGCAATGTATCCGCTCTTTTCGATCACCTCCTGCGCATTTTGGCAAAGTTCAAAGCCGCCGGGCGTGCAGGATAAATGACCGAGCCCACGGGTGTATGCCGAGACACTTGCACCGTAACTGCGCATTTGGGCAACGGGTGCGCGACCGCGCAAAAGGACCGTTTCGCCCTCATTTTCCGGCGGCTCTGCCGTGCCGCCCATGGTTTGTATGTCGTTGAGGGCTCTTCCGACACATTGCGGCGGAAGCGTGAGGATGAAATCGTAATACGGTTCGAGCAGAATGCTTTCGGCTTGCATCAATCCCTGCCGTACGGCGCGATAGGTCGCCTGGCGGAAATCGCCGCCCGAGGTGTGTTTGACATGCGCCTTGCCGCAGATTAGCGTAATGCGCAGATCCGTGATCGGAGCGCCGAGCAAAACGCCGCGATGCTCGCGCTCGTCAAGATGCGTCAGCACCAATCGCTGCCAATTTTCATCGAGCGTGTCGTAGGGGCAGTCGGCGGCAAATTGCAGTCCGCTTCCACGCGGAAGCGGCTGTAACAAAAGATGCACTTCGGCATAGTGGCGCAGCGGCTCAAAATGCCCGATGCCCTCCACGGGAGCGGCGATCGTCTCGCGATAGACAATGTTTCCGGCATCAAAGGTGACGGCAAGGGCAAACCGGTCGAGCAAAATGCGCTGTAAAATTTCGATCTGCACTTCGCCCATGAGTTGGATATGGATCTCGCCGCTTTGCTCCTCCCACAAAATGTGAAGCATCGGGTCTTCCTCTTCCAATTCGCGCAGTTTCGGCAGTACCGTGTGCGCATCCGCACCGTCCGGCAGACACAACCGGTAGGAAAGAACGGGCGTGAGTGTCGGCAGCGGCGCATCTTTCTGCGTGCCGAGACCTTGTCCGCAGTAGGTTTCGGTAAGACCGGTGACGGCAACGACCGTGCCGACAGAAGCCGACGGGACGGGTGTGAATTTTGCACCCGAATAAAGACGCAGTTGGTCGGCTTTTTCCGTGATGCCCGAATAGGAAAGCGGCATTTTTGCTTGCAGTGTACCGCCGACGATCTTCATCCATGTCAGACGGTTTCCCTGCGCATCGCGGCTGATTTTGAATACCTGTGCGCCGAACGCTTCGGCAGGGGGCAAAGAGGGCGCATAGGCGGCGAGGAACGCGAGTAAAGCACTTGCACCTTCGTTTTTGAGTGCCGTGCCGAAAAAGCAGGGGAAACATTTGCGCGCGGCGATCAGACGCGAGACCGTTTTGTCGCAAAGTGCCCCGTCTTGCAGATATTCACCCAGCGCCGCTTCCTCGCAGACGGCGGCATTTTCCTGCCATTGCGCCGCGGTGCAATCGACCACGCCGCCGTCCAGTTCCTTTTTCAGTTTCTCGCAAAGCGCGTTTTGACCTATATAGGGAAGGTCGGTCTTGTTGACAAAAAGGAAGGTCGGGATGCGGTGCGCGGCAAGCAGTTTCCACAGCGTGCGCGTGTGACTTTGTACGCCGTCCGTCGCGCTGATGACCAATACGGCACAGTCCAGAACGCTGAAAACGCGCTCGGCTTCCGCGGAAAAATCAACATGACCGGGCGTGTCCAAAAGCGTAAAATCGACATCGTGATAGGAGAAGACCGCCTGTTTGGAAAAAATCGTGATCCCACGCTCACGCTCCAGCGTTTCGGTGTCCAAAAACGCGTCCCCGTGATCGACACGGCCAAGCGTGCGCAGGGCGTGCGCCTCATATAAAAAACTCTCGGAGAGTGTGGTTTTTCCGGCATCGACATGGGCGAGGATACCAAGAGCAATGCGGCGCTTTTCCATAGGGCGGACTCCTTTCGTTTGAGATACCGAAAGTATAGCACAATTTCCGATAAAAGAAAAGAATTATCTTGACAATACTTTTCCGGCGACATAGAGTAAAAGAGGAAACAGTCAGGAGGAGAGAGTATGAAAATCGTTGTTTTGGACGGCTATGCCGAAAATCCGGGAGACCTCAAATGGGACGAGATCGCCGCACTCGGTGATCTGACGGTTTATGACCGAACATCTTTGCACGATGCAAACGAGATCATAAAGCGCATCGGCGATGCGCAGATCGTTTTGACCAACAAGACGCCGATCACCGCTTCGACAATGGATGCCTGCCCCGATCTTCGCTTCATCGGCGTTCTGGCGACCGGATACAATGTGGTCGATACGGCGGCGGCAAAGGCACGGCAAATCCCCGTTGCCAATGTACCTGCTTACGGCACGATGATGGTGGCACAGCACGCCATTGCGCTGCTGCTTGAAATCTGCGACCGCGTCGGACATCACGACCGCACGGTGCATGAGGGCAGATGGGCATCCTGTCCGGATTACTGCTATTGGGATTATCCGCTTTTGGAATTGGCGGATCGGACGCTCGGTATCATCGGTTTCGGCAACATCGGCAGACAAACGGGCAAAATCGCCCGTGCGATGGGAATGCGCGTTTTGGCTTACGGCAGTCGGGAGACGAAAGAGGGAAGAGAGATCGCGGAATATGTCGATCTCGATACGCTTTTGCGCGAGTCGGATGTGATCTCGCTTCACTGTCCGGCATTGCCCGAAACGATCGGCATCATCAACCGCGAGACGATCGCAAAGATGAAAGACGGCGTGATCATCCTCAACAATGCGCGCGGACAACTCATCTGCGAGCAGGATCTTTTCGATGCGCTGGAAAGCGGCAAGGTCGCCGCGTGCGGCGCGGATGTTTTATCCACCGAGCCGCCGCAGGCGGACAATCCGTTGCTGAAAGCGAAAAACTGCATCCTCACACCGCATATTTCATGGGCGTCGGCGGAATGCCGCAAGCGGATCATGACCTGCACGGCGGAGAATATCAAGGCATTTTTGCGCGGCGAAGCACGCAATGTCGTCAACGGATAAAATACTTGCTTTTTTGCGCTTTTGTGCTATAATTTTCTATATCTCTTGATTTGAAGGAAGCGTTTTTCCCTTATGAATTCTTTGCTAAATTTAGCTGTTGCGCTGATGGCGGGACTTTTGATGACTCGCCTTTTCAAAAGATGGAACTTGCCGGATGTGACGGCATTTTTGGTCGCCGGACTTTTGATCGGCCCCGTATTTTTGGGCAGGCTCGGTGTTCCCGGACTCGGCTTCGGCAGTTATGAGGAACTCTCTGCGCTGACCGCGGTGTCCGATGTGGCAATGGGCTTCATCGCCTTTTCCATCGGCAATGAATTTCGCCTCAGCCAACTGAAAAAGACGGGCAAACAGGCAACCGTCATCGGCATTTGCCAGGCAGTGATCGCCACGGTTTTGGTCGATGCCGCGTTGCTCGCATTCCATCTTCTGCGTCCGGACCTTTTGTCGGTTTCCTCTGCGATCACGCTCGGTGCGATCGCAACGGCGACGGCACCTGCCGCCACGCTGATGGTCGTGCGCCAATACAAAGCCAAGGGCGAACTGACTGATCTGCTTTTGCCGATCGTCGCGCTGGACGATGCGGTCGGATTGGCGGTTTTCGCCATTTCATTCGGTATTGCCAAGGCACTCATCAGCGGATCGGTAAGCCTGATCTCCATTTTGCTCAATCCGCTTTTGGAGATTTTCTTTTCGCTTATCCTCGGACTGCTCGCCGGCGTTGCGCTGATGAAGTTGGAGACGGTGTTCCACTCCAACACCAACCGCCTTTCCATGACGATCGCGTTTGTGTTTCTCACGGTAGCACTTTCCAAATTGGAATGGCGCATCGGGGAAGTGGTGATCGGTTTTTCGCCGCTTTTGGTCTGTATGATGCTTGGCACGGTGTTTTGCAACATCTGCCCGCTTTCCGAAGATATCATGGCGCGCTCGGACAAATGGTCCAGCCCGCTTTTGGCAGTGTTTTTCGTTATCAGCGGTGCGGAACTGCAACTGGGTGTATTCAAAAAACCGATTTTTGTTCTGATCGGTATCATTTACATCATCACCCGTTCACTGGGTAAATATTTTGGCGCGAGAGCGTCTGCAAAGTGGACGCATTGCAGTGAAAAAGTGGTGAAGTACCTCGGTATCACGCTTTTGCCGCAAGCCGGTGTTGCGCTCGGCATGTGCGTTTCGGCACAGGCGCTGGGAAAGACGGACGGCAGTCTGGTGCGCAATATCATTTTGTTTTCTGTGCTGATTTATGAACTGGTCGGTCCGCTCATGACCAAGCGCGCGTTGGAGGCAGCCGGCGAAATTACGGAAAAGACCGCAGAAGTGAAAGAACGCCGTGCACGGAAACTCGAAGAGGCAACGCCCAAAGAGTTTTTGGAGTCCTGGCGTGCAAAGCATAAGAAATAAAAGGAGATCGACCCATGAGAAGAAATCGACACATCTTCAGAAGACCGCGCAATCCGCTCGTTTTGGTGCTTATCGCCCTTTTGATAGTAACGCTTATTTTGGCGATCGCACTGATCATTACCGGCTCAAAATACGGCAAAGCAAAAAAGGAAATGACCGGACTCAAAAAGCAGGTCACTGCCTATGAGCAGGCGGAAAAAGAGCGCGAAGAAGCGGAAGAAAAAGCGGAGAAGGAACAGAAAAAAGCCGAAGAGCAGGCAATGAAAAATGTTGAAAAGTGGCTTGATCTGAAAGGTCATGACGAATTTTCCGTGAAGCCGACGGCATTTTACGACAAGTACTATTCCTATAAGACCACCGACAAACTTCGCCTGCGCGCAGGTCCCGGTACGAATTATGACAACATCGTCACCATCCCCGAAAATACCGAAGTGAAGGCAGCGGCGAAAGATGCCGATTGGACATTTGTCCGCTATGGCGAGAAGTTCGGCTGGGTGAAAACCGAGTATCTGAAACTAAACGGCGAAACGCCGAAATTAGCCGCAGAGGCGGCAAAGACCGAAGAGAAGACCGACGACAAGGCGAAAGAGACCGAGGAAGAGCCGGAAGAAGAAATCTATATCAATGTCCATGATGGGGCAGAAGAGCCCGTGATCAAAAACTGAAAAACAAAAAGCGTTCCGATGCTGATCGGGACGGTTTAGACTGTCAATAGTTACGCAAAAGGGCAATCGCATTATCGAAAAGCTGCATACGGATTCCCACGACCGGTCCGCAGACCGGTCTCGGAATGACGGGTATTAACATTTATGCGTACGGTTTTGTTTATTGTCATTGCGAGGCGGCTATGCCGCCGTCGCAATCCGTTCTTTCGGTCTGCATTTTTCTCGGCAGAAAAAGAACGGAAGAATTATTTTTTGCACTATGTCATTGGAAGAAACGTCTCTTTTTCGACACGCTGAAAAAATCGTCCCGATGCAAGCATCGGAACGATTTTTGTTTTGTTTATTTAGTCGAAGTGGGGGACATCTTTCCAAGTATGCTCTTCCATGGCGGACTCATGTGCAATGAGACCGGGGAGCGTCAACTCCGCGGCGCGATCTACATTCATATAAGGCTCGGTGCCGTATTGAATGTAGTCGAGGAACACGCGCGCACCGTAATAATCGGATGTGCCGTGTGCGCCGACGGATTTATACTCGATCGGGCAATCCAGACGCGTGCCGTTGCAGTTCATCGGGACAGCCGCCTTGTCAGTCTTGGCGAAATAGCGCGTGCCGACGGTGTCGTAACCCTCGGTGCGTCCGGTCTCCAAAGAGCCTTCCGTGCCGTAGACATTGTAAGTGACGATGTGCGGCGCACGAGGCGTGACCTGACTGCGCAGGATCTTGACCAATCTGCCCTGCTTGGTTTCAAACAAACCGACCTGCATATCAATGACGGAGGGCATGAAACTCTTGTCGGGTACGACGGTGTTGTTGTTGCCCCAGGCAGTTGCCTTGGTGATGTAGTCACCGTTGCCGATGAGATACATGAGCGGTCCGAGGCAATGCGTGCAGTAGTGGATGGGGGGACGGTAAGTGCGCCAGAAGGAGCCGCCTTGCACCTTGTCGATCACCTGACCGGTGGGGTTTTCCATCAGACGGCCGCGGATGTCGTGGACATATTCGGCTTCGGCATAGTGGATGTTGCCGATTCTGCCGTCGTCGATGTATTTTTTCCATTTTTCGATGAAATCGAGATAGACATAGTTCTCGGCGAGCATATATTTGCGTCCGGTGCGCTTGACGGTCTCATAGATGTGATAGCAGCCCTCAACGGTGTTTGCCATCGTGACTTCGCAAAAGACATCTTTACCGGCTTCCAGCGCCTTGACGACCTGTTCTTCGTGGAACGGGATCGGCGTGACGATCGCGACGGCATCAATGTCGGAGTTGAGGAAAGCGTCATAATCCGTGTAGACGGCGGAGTCGGGCAGACCGAGGAATTCGCCGACTCTTGCGCCGTTTTCGGGATTGGTGTCGCAAACGGCGGTAATTTCGGAGCGGTCACCGAGATGGAAAGATTTGACATACGCGTCGCCGCGGCGAACGCCGACAACGCCCATTTTGATTTTTTTCATATTGGTGCACCTCCTTAATTAAAGTGCGGCACATCAAGCCACACATTGCCCTTGACGGCGGCTTCATGCGCGATGATGCCGGGGAGGGTGAGTTCAAACGCTCTGTCTTCGTTGAGCCAGGGCTTCTTGCCGCTTTCTACGCAATCAAGGAAATCCTTGACGACATAATAATCGCTCGTGCCGTGACTGTTTTTGGCGAAATCGGGAGCGGTGACTTCGTTTTGATAGCAGTCGATGGGTACGGTGAGTTTGTCCACGCCCTCAAAATAACGAAGACCGACGCCGTCGTGCGCGTAGCGGTTGTTTTCAATGAAACCGGTCGTGCCGTAGACACTGTAATAGACCGTGTGAGGCTCGGGACGGGGCGTGACCTGACTGCGGCAGATCTTGATGCCGCGGCCCTTCTTCGTCTCGAAAAGAGCGACCTGCATATCAATGGTGGACGGCCAGTTGGCTTCGACCATCGTATTTTTGGTGCCGGCACCCGTCGCTTTGACGATATAGTCGTCATCGCCGATGAGGTACATGAGCGGTCCGAGGCAATGCGTGCAGTAGTGGATGGGGGGACGGTAGGTGCGCCAGAAGTTTTCACCCGTTTCGGCATCTTGCAGGAGATGACGGATGTTGTGGATGTACTCGGCTTCGGCATAGTGGATGCGTCCCATTCTGCCTTCGTCCACATATTGTTTCCATTGGCGGATGAAGTCAAAATAGATGTAGTTTTCCGCCATCATATAGATGCCCTTGGACTTTTTGGCGGTCTCCCAAATGCGTTGGCAGCCGGAAAGCGAGTCTGCCATCGTCACTTCGGAGTAGACGTGTTTGCCTGCTTCAAGTGCCTTGATGACCTGCTCTTCGTGCAGAGGGATCGGGGTGCTGACAACGACAATGTCGATGTCGGCATTGAGAAATGCGTCATAATCTTTGAAAACCTGCGTATCCTTCAATTCGAGGTCTGCCTGTACATCGTGCAGACGCTTTTCATTCGGATCGCAAATGGCGGTGATTTCGGCACGGACGCCGTCATGAAAGAATTTCATGTGCGCACCGCCGCGACGAACGCCGGCAACGCCGACTTTCAGTTTGCTCATGGTTTTTCCTCCTTTTGTTTTGGACGATATGTTCAGTATAATCCCCTTTGAGGGGATTGTATATATCAAGAAATATTGAAAATATAAAAAAATACGGCAATTTTACAAAAAAATCGAAAAAAAGCGGCAAAAAATGTAAATATTTTTAGATTATGCGGATAATTTGAGGACTTGTATTCTGCTTTGATTTGTGTAAAATAGAAGGTGAAAAAACAAACGGGAGGTGCGGCAATATGGATCCTACACCGGATATGTCGGCGCAGGAGCACAAAATGACGGATATTCTTTTGGGCAACTCCGTTGTCGATCCTGCGATCATCACCGCGTTTCTTGGCTTTTCCGTGGAGCATCAGTCCTATTTTCTGATGCAGATGAGCGAGTTTGAATCGGAAGTTGCACAGTTCACCGCACAGGCACTTGATGCTGTCCGCGATGTGTTGGACGGTACGGTGGGACAGGCTTTGCCGATCCGCGACGGGAAGGTGCTTTGCGCTTTTTTGAAGCCCGAGGAGACGGACGGCGAATTGTTTGCCAAGGATATCGCTTTTCGCACCATCGAGGTATTGCGCAACCGTTTCGGCATCGCGGTCTCCTGCGGCATCAGTATGGAAAACCGCGGCACGGACACCTTTGCGCTGGCATACCGCCAGGCGGAGTCGGCATTGGCGCGCTCTTTTGTGACGGGGGCATACAGTATCAATCTCTATTCCGATGTCAATTTCGAGCGCGACAAAAAAGATGCGGCGCGGTTGAAGGCATTTATCAAAAACGACCTGGCGAAGATCGACACATACGATCAAAAGCAGTTTATCGCCATGCTGGAAGAACTGAAAAACTACGCCTCTTCCACCGACCTCTGCCGTGAATATATCATCGGTTTTTATTTTGATGTGATCTATCTCGCCTTTTCCCTTGCCGACGGAGAGGACAGCGAAGATTATTTGCAGGCGCAATCCCTGCTCTCGACGATGTCCTGCGCCAAAACCCTTCGAAGACTGCACAAGACGGCGACGGATATCATCGGAGTGCTTTGCAGTTTTGAGTCCGTACCTGGCAATGAAACGGCGGTCATCCGCCATGTCAAGGACTATATCAGCGACAATATCGCCACGCAGCTTTCACTTGACGATATTGCGGCGCATGTCTATATGAATTCCACCTATCTCAGTCAGCTTTTCCGCCGCAAGACGGGTGAAAAGTTGCGTGCCTATATCACCGCCGAGCGCATCAAAAAGGCAAAAATCTACCTCTCACGCGATAAGAGCATCCACGAGACGGCGGTATTGACGGGCTTTATGTCCGACAGTTATTTTATCCAGTGTTTCAAGGATGCCACCGGTTATACCCCCCGTGAATTTGTCCGAAATCATCATTTGGACTGTTGTTAAAGGAGAAAAATTATGAAAAAACAAGTTGGATTTGTATGCTTCGGCGAGGTCAATACGCCGATCGAACGCTTGCAGATGAAGCACGATGAGGCATTGGGCGTATTGCAAAAGATGGGCTATGAACTGCTCGATGCCGGTCTCGTGATCGACGATCCCGCCTATGAAACGGCGGATGCCGCCTGCGCCAGACTGCACGGCTTTGATATGTCGTGTCTGGTCGTTTGCGTGGCAGGTTGGGTGCCGACACACGCCGTTACACGCGTGACGGATGCCTATCGCCATATCCCGATGCTTTTGTGGGGACTTTGCGGCTGGAAGGAAAACGGCAGGATCATCACCACCGCCGAGCAAGCCGGTACCTCCGCCATCCGTCCTGCCTTTGAAGCACTCGGATATGCGTTCAAGTATGTTTATAATATCATCGGCAAGCCCTATCCGCTGGAAAAGATTGACGCGTTCATTTCCGCCTGCCACACGAAAAAGGCACTGCGCACCCAGCGCATCGGCACGATGGGTTACCGCGATATGCTCCTTTACGGCACGCAGTATGAAGGGCAGTCCATGCGCGGCAAGATGGGCGTGGAAGTCGAGCCGTTTGAGATGCTCGAAATGGTGCAGAACCTTGATAAACTTGATCAAAAGGACATCGACGAGGGCGTGGCGTATGTCAAGAGCCATTGGCATTTCCAAAAGCCGTGCGATGAGTCCGTTTTGGTGGACGGTGTGCGCTATACGCTTGCCATCGGCATGAAGATCAAAGAGCGCGGCTGGACGGCGATCACGCTCATTGATGTGGACGGGATGAAGAAATTGGTCGGTTTTCCGCCGGCAATGGTCTTTATGCTGCTCGAACATTATTACGGCGTTCTGACCGTACCCGAAAACGATGTGATGGGCGCATTCACGCAGTTGGTGATGCAAAATCTCACCGGTCAGCGTGTGCCGTATCTGGAATACTACGAATACTTTGAAAACAGTATGCTTGCCGGTGTTCCCGACTTCGTGCCGGAGAGCGCCGTGAAAGATCAGGTGGAGGTACTGCCGGCGGCGTTCGGCTTGCTCAATACATCGCTTCTGAATGTCAGTAAAGTCAAAACCGGCTATGTCACCTGTGCGCGTATTGCTTACTTAAACGGCAAATATCGGATGCACGTTTATACGGGCGAGGCGAAAGATCCCCCTGCATGGAACGAATTCGGTTGGGACGATCCTGCACCGCAGCTGCCGAGCCTCGAAATCTTCCCCGACTCCTGCACGGTGGACGAATTTGCGCAAAATGTCCTTTGCCAGCATGTGATCGTCGCCTACGGCGATTTCAAACGGGAGATCGAAGATTTCTGCAAACTGATGGATATTGAGTTAGTTATGTAAACCAAAATCCCGGATATCATTTGAGATATCCGGGATTTTTGCGTCTTTTTTTTATAAATCAAGGATGTCGTAAATGCGGTTGACGAGTTGCAAATGATCGTCTTTGATCACATAGGGCCAGTTGATCATCTGCATCGCAAAGGAAACGGAGAGGTGATGCGCCGTGTCGATCATCACATAAGTGCCGGTCGCGCCGTCCCAACCGAATTCGCCGATCGGGATGCGCTCATTCGGCTTTTGCGCAATGCGCGTGCGTACGCCGAGACCGTAGCCGTATCCTTCGCCCTGCGCACAGTCGAATGTTTCGGGCTTTTGGATCAGCGGCAGTTGATTTTGATAAATCATTTTGACGGTTTCGGGTTTCAAAAGGCGATAGCCGTTTGCTCCGATGCCTTCGCACGCCATGGCGTCGGCGAATTTTGCATAATCGCTTGTGCAGGAGATCAGCCCCGCACCGCCGCTTTCGTAATGCTCGGTAAAGCGGAGATTGTTGACTTTGCCGATCGGTCTTACGCTGCCGTCCTGCTCGGCGCGGTATTGCGCACAAAGACGCTCTTGGGTGTCGGCACGGTCATGGAAGGTGCTTTGCGTCATTTCCAGCGGTGTAAAGATGATTTGGTCGAGATATTCGGAAAAACGCATTCCGGCGACCGTTTCGATCACGGCGGCAAGCACATCGTGACAAAGGGAATAGAGAAATGCTTCGCCCGGCTCAAAGCGCAGCGGACGAAGGGCAAAGGTCCTGACGATCTCGCGTGTTGTCGCCTGACCGTTTGACGCTTCAACCGCGCATTTGAGTTCTTCATTGTTGTAGTAGTTATAGTCAAGACCGGCACTCATCGTGAACAAATTCCAAACGGTGATCGCCTTTTTCGGAGGAACTCTTTTACCGTCTTTTTCCAAAAACACCTCTGCAAATTCGGGGAGATAATCGGAAACGGGCGCATCCAATCTGAGTTTACCCTCTTCGACCAGGCGCATCCCTGCTGCAACGGTAACGGGCTTGGTGCAGGAGTAAAAATAGTAGAGCGTTTTTTCACTCACGGGCACTTTACCCTCGTGATCGCAATTGCCGCACATATAACGATACAACTGCTCATGCTCGCGCCGGATGATGATATCGCAGCATGCCACACTGTGTTTGCCGCGCATCACATCGTCCATATACTGCGCAACTGCGTTAAAATTCATCACATTTCTCCTTTTTCGGGAATTACAGATTGATGATCAGCGCCATAAAGACGAGAGGCTCTTTGCCGTCGTTGCGGATGGCGTGACCGCCTTGGGGCGTCATGAGGCAGACATCGTTTTCACCGACGGCAAATTCCTTTTTTTCACTGTCGGTGAAGATGCCGTGACCGCTTAAAACATAGTAATATTCGATCTCATCGGTGTGCGTGTGCCATGCGACCTCGCCGCCTTCTTCCAGCGTGACTTTGGCAAACATTCTGCCGTGACCGTTGAATTCTTCCTTGCTCATCACATGGTTAAGGTGCATATCGGGCTTTTCCTGAAAAAGTTTCGCTTTACGAATCATGTTTTTATCTCCTCTATTGTTTGATGCCTCTATTATATCGCACCGCTCGGCAAATGCAAGCATAATCTATGCAAAAAGCGCATAGATTGAACAATGAAAGGCGGCGATGGTTTTGGAATGGAAGCAAAAGGTGAAGGAGTATCTGGCAAGACCGCATATTATCCTTTTCAGCAGGCGCGTAGTCTCTGCGGTCGCGGCGATCGCCGTAGTGCTGGGCATTACACTTGCGGTCGCACCGCAAAGCATTGAGACGGCGGCGGCAACGCGGCAACTGCCGATCTATTGCGTGGATCGCGGAGAGGAAAAAATCTGCTCGATCTCGTTTGATGCCGCGTGGGGTGCGGACAATACGCAGAAAATACTCGATGTGTTGCAGGAATACGGCGTAAAGGCGACTTTTTTCGTGGTGGGGAATTGGGCGACACAGTACCCCGACACGGCAAAGGCGATCGCGGCGGCAGGTCACGAAGTGATGAATCACTCCAACGCACACGACCATTTCAACCGCCTCTCCGCCGAGCAGATCATTGAGGATGTGTCAGAGTGCAACGAGAAAGTGAAAAGCATCACCGGCACTTGTCCAACGCTCATCCGCTGTCCTTACGGCGAGTACGATGACCATGTGGTCGCCGCCATCCGCTCGATGGGGATGGAGCCGATCCAATGGGATGTGGACAGCCTGGATTGGAAAGGAATATCGGCAAACGAGATCACGCGGCGCGTGACGCAAAAAGTCTCCTGCGGCTCGATCATTTTGTTCCACAATGCAGGCGAGCATACACCGGAGGCTTTGCCGGATGTGTTGCAGTATCTCAAAGACAACGGCTACAAGGTTGTGCCGATCTCCGAAATCCTGCTCGACGGCGCGTATTATATGGATCACACGGGCAGACAGTGCTGTAAAGAATAAAAAATCGTCTTCCACTATCTGTGGAAGACGATTTTTTATTTCTTGTCTTCAAACACCCATTGGTCAAAGCGGTAAAACGGCGTGGTGGGCGAAGGTGTGATCTTGCAGGAAAAGTTGGATTGCCGCATCACGCTCATCGACAAAAATGCGATGGGGATAAAGGGCATATTTTCCGCAAAAGCATTGCAAAATGCCGCCGCAGTTTTTTTGCCCGGCGCGGAGAGATAGGCATAAAGCGCACTTGCCGTCTCATCGGAATGCGCACCGTATTGAAGCGATCCGCCGGGGGTAAAAAGCGGAGATGAATTGAAATCGGCGGTCAGGCGCGTTTGTGCGAGATAGAGGTCATAACTGCCCGAAGCGAGCGCATTGCAATAATCCGTCCACGGCAGTACGCGCACATTGACGCTGACGCTTCCGGCGGAGAGAGAGGCGGCAATGGCTTGGGCGAGCGACACTTTATAACTGTTGTCCTCGTTGACGATCAGCGTCAGCGCCGTATGGGACGGATGGATCGCCGAGAGCGCATCGGCATAGGCGGAGGGCAGGTAATCGGCAGACGGTCGGTCGTAATATGTTGAGGCAGGGGAAAGCGGCACATCGGTAGCCGCGGCGTGACCGGCCAAATAGGCACTGACGATGTTTTTGCGGTCGATCCCGAGCGATAACGCGCGGCGCATCTGCGCAGAAGCGGTCGCGGCGCGGTAAAAATTACAGCCCAGATACAACAGTTCCGCGGACGGCACATCCGTGACATTGACGGAAATATCTTTGCCGAACGGCTCGACCGTGCCGAGGTGGGTGACGAGAAGATTGATATCATACGCCGAAAAGAGGGAAGTGGCATTTGATTCGCTTTTGAGTTCAACGAGTTGGATTTGTTTGAGTGGTTGTTTTTCACCCTGCCACCAAACGGTGTTGGGCACTAAAAGATCGCTTTGTGTCGCCTGGCAGTAAGGTCCCGTGCCGAGCGGAATGAAGCGGTTTTCCGTACCGGCTTTGACGATGGGAATGTCCAAAACGGCAGGGAATGCGGCATTGTCGATTTGCAGAATGATGCGCACCGTGTCGGAATCGGGCGCGGCGAAGGAGACGACATCGGCAAATCTCGCCCCGTAGCGCGCAGAATTTTGCGCCCGTTTCAGACTTGCGATGACATCGGATGCCTGCAAGGTCGCTCCGTCGGAAAATCTGACATTTTCGCGGATGGAGAATTCATAGGTTTTTCGGGCGGCATCGTAGGTATATTCGTCACAGAGTTGTTTTTCCGCCTCAAATTTGTCGTTCAGAACGAAAAGCCCTTCGTAAATAAGACCGCTGACCGCTTGATTGACACCGTCGGGACAGGCGATGGGATCGAGCGTTTCGTTGGCAAGGTAGGGAAGGGAAAAAAGCGGCGCGGTTTTCGTTTCCTGCTCATCTTCACGCTCCCAAAAGGGCGTGACATCGTCCGTTTCCGTACTTTTATTGCAGGCACAAAAGGTGAAAGAGAGGATCAGACAAAGGAAAAAAGCCCAAAAGCGTTTCATGCGTTTTCCTCCTTCGTGCGCAAAATGACGGCAGTCATACCGCCGCGGGAAAGTCCCATTTTCCGATGCGACCAATAGAGATCCGGATTGCAGGCGGTGCAATGCGGATGCACGGCGATGTGCTCGGGCAATATGCCCGTGCGCAAAAGCCACAGGCGGTTGATCTCTTTGAGATCGACATGGTATTTTTCGCCTGTTTTTTCGATCATCGCTTCCACATCCGCACCCAGTGCTTCACGCATGGCAAGCGGCACATTTTCATCCGTTTCAAAGCAGCATTTGCCGATGGCAGGGCTGATGGCAACGCGGATATCTTCGGCTTTACTGCCGTAGGTGCGCGCCATCGCTTCGATCACTTCCGCCACGATGCCCAGCGCCGTTCCGCGCCAACCGGCATGACACGCGCCGACCGCGTGCGTGACGGGATCGCAGAAAACGGCATTGGGGCAGTCTGCCCCAAATACGGCAAGCGGCAGATCCGGCTCATTTGTGATCAATCCGTCAGCATCGAAAGGACGCAGATCATTTTCAATTTTGCCGCCGTGTTCCGCTTTTGCGATCTCCACGCGCTTGCCGTGGATCTGACGGCAGCAGACCACGCGCTTTTCGTCAAAACCGACTGCCTTACCCAATAAACGGAAGTTGCGCACGATATTTTCCTGTGTATCGCCCGTTGTGCCGGCGAAGTTGAGAGAGTCGTAAGGCGCAGGGCTGATGCCGCCTTTGCGCGTGGAAAAGCAATGGCGAACACCGCCGACGGCACAGATGCAGTCGGCGGTGGAATAGATGATTTCGTTGTGCTGATGAAAAGAAAACATCAACAGTCCTCACTTTTTTCGGATTATCGTCCGCAACAATGCTTGTATTTCTTGCCGCTTCCGCAGGGGCAGGGATCATTGCGGCCGATCTTTTCGACTTTGCGCGGTTTTTTCTTCACGGACTCGTCACCTGCGGTGGAAGCCACGATGCCCTCTGCCACACGCTCGCGTTTGACCTCATTTTCGGTCTTGATGCGTGCGGAGAAGATGCGGCGCACGGTCTCGTGCTGGATGGAAGTGATCATATCGTCGAACATATCGAACGATTCCTGCTTGTAAACATCAATGGGTTTCTTGTTGCCCAAACCCTGCAAACTGACGCCCTGACGCAGTTCCTGCATGGCGTCGATGTGATCCATCCAATATTCGTCCACCACGCGCAGCACTACCACGCGCTCCAATTCACGCATGAGCGACGGCGTGATCTCAATTTCCTTTTGTTCGTATGCGTTTTGTGAAATCTCCACCAAACGGTCGGTCAGTTCCTCAGCGGACATTTTGCCGTATTCCGCTTCGGTCAATGTGACGGCGGAGGAGGGGAAGTACATACCGACGGTATTGCGCAAAATCTCATCGAAGGTTTCTTTCGTGATGTGCTTTTGCTCGCCGACTGCCACCAGCACTTCGTTGGTGATGCCGGTGCGGATCATGCCGAAGATCGTCTGCTTGATATCCAATCCGTCCAACACCTGCTTGCGCTGGGAATAGATGATCTCGCGCTGACGGTTCATCACATCGTCGTATTCCAAAACGGATTTACGGGATTCAAAGTTACGGGATTCCACCGTGGTCTGCGCATTTTCAATGGATTTGGTGAGGATGCCGTTTTCAATGGGCATATCCTCGTCGATATTGAGCCGATCCATCATCATCGTGACGCGCTCGCCGCCGAACAAACGCATCAGATCGTCATCGAGCGAGAGATAGAAGCGCGTCTCACCGGGATCGCCCTGACGACCGGCACGGCCGCGCAGCTGATTGTCGATACGGCGTGAATCGTGACGCTCTGTGCCGATGATGTAAAGACCGCCTGCGGCGCGTACCTGATCGGCTTCGCCTGCGATTTCCGCGCGGTGCTTTTGCAGTGCCTCGGCAAACATTTGGCGTGCATCCAAAATTTCCTGATCCTGTGTTTCGGCATAGCCCGTTGCCTCGGCGATGAGTTGATCGCTCAACTGCGCCTTGCGCAGATCGTTCTTTGCCAGATACTCCGCGTTACCGCCGAGCATGATATCCGTACCGCGTCCTGCCATATTGGTGGCGACGGTCACCGCACCGAGTTTGCCTGCCTGGGCGATGATCTCGGCTTCTTTTTCGTGATTTTTCGCGTTCAAGATGTTGTGCTTGATGCCGGCTTTGGAGAGAAGCGCCGAGAGTTTTTCATTCTTCTCGATCGAAACCGTACCGACCAAAACGGGCTGTCCCTTTTCATGACACGCTTTGATCTGCTCCACGACGGCGCGGTACTTGGCGGCTTCCGTCTTGTAGACGATGTCGGAATTATCCTTGCGCGCGAGCGGACGGTTGGTCGGGATCTCGATGATATCGAGTTTGTAGATCGTGCCGAATTCTTCCTCTTCGGTCAAAGCCGTACCGGTCATACCGGAGAGTTTCTGATAAAGACGGAAATAGTTCTGGAAGGTGATCGTGGCAAGCGTTTTGCTCTCATGCGCCACGGTGACATGTTCCTTCGCTTCGATCGCCTGGTGCAAACCTTCGCTGTAACGGCGGCCGAACATCAAACGGCCCGTAAATTCGTCCACGATGACGACTTCGCCGTCTTTGAGCACATAGTCGATATCGCGCTTCATCACGCCGTGTGCGCGGATGGCTTGGTTGATGTGGTGGGCGATGGTGGAGTTTTCGGGATCGGAGAGGTTTTCGATTTGGAAAAATTCCTCGACCTTGGCGATACCGCGCTGCGTCAAAGTTGCACTGCGCGCTTTTTCATCCACGATGTAGTCGGCTTCCTCGTTGACATCTTCTTCCGCCTTTTCATCGGTCTCCACGATGACTTTTTTGCGGAAACGGCAGACGAGAGATTCCGCTCTGCTATACATTTCGGTCGATTTCTGCCCGATACCGGAGATGATCAAAGGCGTACGGGCTTCGTCGATCAAAATGGAGTCCACTTCGTCCACGATAGCAAACGCATGACCGCGCTGGACCAGATCACCGGCGTAAAGCGCCATATTGTCGCGCAGATAATCAAAGCCCATTTCGTTGTTGGTGCCGTATGTGATGTCGGCGGCATAGGCTTCGCGGCGCTCTTCGGAAGTGAGATCGTGGATGATCAGTCCCACGCTCAGACCGAGGAAGCGATGCACTTTGCCCATCCACTCGCTGTCGCGCTTGGCAAGATAGTCGTTGACGGTGACAATATGCACGCCGTTGCCGGTGAGGGCGTTGAGGTAGGCGGGAAGGGTTGCCACCAGCGTTTTACCTTCACCGGTTTTCATTTCGGCGATGCGCCCTTGATGCAAAACGATACCGCCGATGAGCTGCACGCGGTACGGACGCATACCCAACACGCGCTCGGATGCTTCACGGACGGTGGCAAACGCTTCGGGCAGAATGTCGTCAAGCGTTTCGCCGTTTGCAAGACGCTCTTTGAATTCGGGCGTTTTCGCTTGCAGCTGCGCATCGGTCATAGCGCGGTATTCTTCTTCCAACGCTTCAATTTTATCGACGGTTGGATAGATATTTTTCAGTTCGCGCTCACTGTATGAGCCGAAGATTTTCGAAAAGAGACTCATATTTTTATGCTCCTTTGGTTTCATCATTCCGATACAGTATAACACAAAAAAAGCGTTTTTGCAAAGAAAATTTCACGGAAATGTGTAAACATTCTGTGACCGACAAAAAGCACGCAAAATCAAGAAAATGTGCTTGTTTTTTTGAGTGGGTAATGTTATAATATAATAGAATAGATATTATAGCGGACAGCGGAAAGGGAGAGAGCGAAATGTTTGAGCAATACGATCTGGAAGCCGGGAAGATATTGAATGATTTTCTGCCCGGGCGTATTTTCGATGCGCACGCGCATTTATTCAGTCTTTCCGAATATGAAGGCGTGGAGAAACAAGAGGGCGGTCGGATGCCCGAGTGCGGTCGCGATA
Source organism: Oscillospiraceae bacterium (assembly GCA_045642405.1). Lineage (GTDB taxonomy): Bacteria > Bacillota > Clostridia > Oscillospirales > Oscillospiraceae > Hominicoprocola. Next base: position 10,723 of record JAZUIU010000001.1, on the reverse strand, counting down.
TCGACGGGTATCGCCGCGATATGTCGGGCATTTTCGGCGATCGGGAACTGTTCGTCAACTTTTTTTTGCTCCCCGGATACAACAAAAATGTCTTTGACCGCAAGGCGGAAGCAGAATTTTTGCGCGATCAGCTCACGCGCTTTCCCGGCAACAGCGGCGAGATCACCGTTTTGCCCGGCGACGATGCCCAAACCATCGAAAATCTGTTGGTGCATCCCAACATCCGCGGTTTGAAGTGCTATCACACCTACTTAAACCGCGCCAATACCTTCAATGCCGCGATCGGCGAATATCTGCCCGAGAGCGCATGGCAGGTGGCGGACAAGCACGGACTTTGCATCACGCTTCACATGGTCCGCGAGCGCGCTTTGGCGGATCCCGTCAATCTCAACTACATCAAGACCATGGCGAAACGCTATCCCAACGCCGTTTTGATCTTGGCACACGCCGCACGCGCATTCGCCGCGTGGACGGGCGTGGAGGCGATCGGCGAATTGCAGGGCTATGACAATATTTGGTACGATGCCGCCGCCGTTTGCGAGTCGCCTGCGCTCTTTACGATTTTGCAGAAGATCGGTGTGTCGCGTCTGATGTGGGGCAGTGATTATCCGCTTGTTTTGTCGCAGGGTAAAGTGATTTCCCTTGCCGACGGTTTCTATTGGATCTATCCGCGCGATTTGGAGCATTTCTCGCCGCCCGTCCGCTCCTGGGCGATCACCACGGAAAATCTGATGGCGACGCGCCAGGCGTGTCTGATGGCAGGGCTCAAAGATAGCGAAGTGGAGCGCGTTTTCTATCGCAATGCCGCCGAACTGTTTCGTGTCGGTCAATAGGAGAAAACCATGTCGGAACTGCAAAAAAATCAACTGCATACCGTGACGATCGACGGCTATTCCGGCGAGGGAATGGGTGTTGCGCGTATTGACGGGCGCGTGGTGTTCGTTTCGGGCGCACTGCGTGGGGAAGTGTGTGAGATCCAAATTCTCAAAGTCCTCAAATCGGTCGCCTACGCCCGCGTGAAGCGGCTTCTATCGCCGTCTTCACAGCGGCAAGCGAGCGATTGTACGGCATTTCCGCGCTGCGGCGGCTGTGCGTTTCGCCACATGACCTACGCGGAGGAACTGACGCTCAAACGCGAGCGTGTGCAGGATGCCCTTGCACGCATCGGCGGAAGCGATGTTGCCGTGGAGGAAATATTGGGCGCGGATGATATTTTGCGCTACCGCAATAAGGCGCAATTTGCCGTGGGACAAGACGGCACGATCGGCTTTTACCGCGCACGCACCCACGAGGTGATCGCGTGCGAGGAGTGCCTGCTCGTGCGCCGTGAGGCGGAGGATGCGATGCGCGCCGTGCAGGCGTACTGCGAAAAATACCGCGTTGCACCGTACGATGAAGCGACGGGAAAAGGACTTTTACGCCATCTCTATGTGCGCGCAAACCGCGCGGACGATTGCCTTGTCTGCCTTGTGGTCAACGGAGAGAAACTGCCGCACGAGGAGGCACTCGTTTCCCTTTTGCGCGAGGCTTGTCCCTCTTGCATCGGCATCGTGCTCGGCGTGAACACCAAGCGCGGTAATGTGATTTTAGGCGATACATACCGCACCCTTTGGGGAAAAGATTTTTTGGAAGATACGCTCTGCGGCCTCACCTTCCGTTTAAGTGTACCCTCTTTTTATCAGATCAACCGCGCTCAGGCGGAAAAACTCTATCAAAAGGCGATCGAATTTGCCGCTTTTACGGGGGATGAGACGGTTTTGGACCTTTACTGCGGCGTCGGCACGATCACGCTCGCTATGGCGAAACATTGTAAGTGCGTGATCGGCGCGGAGATCGTGCCGCAGGCGATCGAAGACGCCAAGGCGAATGCCGTGCGAAACGGCATTGCAAACGCAGAGTTTTTCTGCGGAGATGCCTCGGATGTTTCGGCAAAATTCGCCGCAGAAAGACTGCATCCCGATGTCGTCACCGTCGATCCGCCGCGCAAGGGGCTTACGGAAGATGTGGTGCAGAGCATCGCTTCTATGAAGCCCCGGCGCGTGGTCTATGTCTCTTGCGATCCTGCGACGCTTGCGCGCGATGTGCGCCGCTTTGCGGACCTCGGCTATGCCGCCGTCCGCGCCGCCGCGGTGGATATGTTTCCCCGCGCCGACCATGTCGAGACGGTCGTATCACTTGACACAGGGGACGGTTCTTACTGACAACTTTTCGCATCCCTGTGTCACGAAAATATGACAATGAGCAATGTCCCAGATGTCACAATACCACTCATGAACCGGAGGTTATTATGAAAACAGATAAGAAGATTAAGAGCAGAGAGTTTATGAAAAAAGCAGTTACTTTATTGCTTGCCTTGGGGATGATTTTCTCTCTTTCGGCGTGCAGTACAAAGGAAATGCCGGATGAACTGCTTACGGGATCAACGATCAATGATGAGCTTGTATGGAATTTGGAACAGACCGACGACGTCGGATATTTCAATGTGAAATTTTCCGCTTGGGATTCCCATACGCGTTTATATGCCCATGTGATCATTGAGTACCGCGGTTTGGATGAGAAAGAAGAAACGACAACAGGGAAAGCCCCTGTTATGATAACGAAAGGCGAGAAGAAAACATACCGCCGCCGAGAAGATCCGGCAAAAACTTATAGTTGTTATACGCTCAGCGATCCGACCGTATATAATGTTAAACTGATCGAGAATGCTCAAATTACCGAGTATACTCTCCCGCGCAGTGAACTGATGCAAATGATCTATGATTTGCGGGATAAGGCGACAGAGTTGGGATGGACAGGCTCGCTGCCGCTGACAAAGTATGAGACGCAAGAGATTTTGGGGGAATATAATCCCAAAGAGTATTATTACTATAATGATATTTCCACATATTATGTAGATAATCGTACATTCCGGCAGATGTTTATGTTCTTCCCGAAACCGGATGTGTATCGCGCCAGTTATTTTGCGTGGAGGTCGATAGATGATGCCACTGAGGACAAACCGTTTTCGTATGATCTCTACATATATGACCGCCAGGGCAATGTAACGCTGCGTCAGTTCGGATTGGATTACGATACGGTGATGTCCATTGTGTGCGGATGATAGAGAGGAAATCGTATGGAAGAACTTTTGCGGATGCAAGGCATCGAGAAATATTACGGCAGCACGAAAGTATTAGACGGGGCGTCTCTTTGTGTGCAAAGGGGAGAGATCCACGCTTTGCTCGGCGCAAACGGAGCCGGAAAATCCACCTTGATGAAGGCGCTCTTCGGAGAACTGCCGCGCAAGGGACTTACGGAAGATGTGGTGCAGAGAACTGCATCCATGAAACCCCGGTGCGTGGTCTATGTCTCCTGCGATCCTGCGACGCTTGCGCGCGATGTGCGCCGCTTTGCGGACCTCGGCTATGCAGCCGTCCGCGCCGCCGCGGTGGATATGTTTCCCCGCGCCGACCATGTTGAAACGGTAGTCTTACTGTCCGACACGAGAACCGTTCCCGCGTCAATAGGAGGATAACTATGTTCAGACCAATTCGGAAAAAGAAAAACGAAATCAGCATGGAAGAGACGAAACATTTGCTGTTGACTGCCCGAAGAGGCGTTTTGGCACTCAACGGTGAGGACGGATATCCCTACGCGATCCCCGTCAACTATCGCTATTGCGAAGAGGAGAATATGATTTGTTTCCACGGCGCACATGCCGGATATAAGGCAGATATTTTGAAAAGAGACGAAAAAGTCTGCTTTACCGTGTACGGCAACGAGACGGTCAGGGACGAAGCATGGGCGCCCTATGTGCAAAGCGCCGTGGTATTCGGGCGGTGCCGCATTGTTGACGATCGGGAAAAAGCAATGGAACTTTTGCGGAAGTTTGCAAAAAAATATTATCCCGATGCGGCGCTGATCGAAGAGGAGATCGCGATCGCAGGGAAAGCCGTGCAGATGTATGCGATCGAGATCGAGTATATCAGCGGCAAAGAAATTCAGGAGCGATAAAATATGTGCACAAGTTTGATTTCCAACCGAAAGAAGACGATCGTCGGGTGGAATTTGGATATTTTGAATATGGAACATCGGGTGACGGCATCCGACGATGCCGTCTGGATCGAAGTTTCGGACAAGACGGAAGGGTGGATGCCGCTTTTCGGTGCAAACAACAGAGGCGATTTTGTTGCTATGCCGACCTGCTGGCCTTTTGATGCAAGGAGCGATCCGCAAGGCGAGGGCGAAAATGTCATTTTGCTGGATATTGACCTTCTCACCAAGAAGAAAACCTTCGCGCAGATCCGAAAGATCGCCGAAACGAAGCCGGTTTTCAGCGTGCCGGGCGTCACCTTTATGTCCTCGCTTTCGGATCGAAACGGCAATGTCCTGCACATCGTTCCCGGGCAGGGATATCGCTATTATGAAAAGCCGGCATATCAGGTATTGACCAATTTTTCACCGTTCAAGGGGAATAGCGAACAGCACCCGTGGATGGGCTGGGATCGGTTTCATATTGCGGAAGAAATGCTCAAAGGAGCGAGCGATGATTTTGATGTGGACGACTGTTTTGCAATCCTCAAAGCGGCATCGCAAACGGTTTGCCCGACCGTTGTTTCCATGGTGTTTGATGTTGCGGAAATGACGGTGTATTGGTGCGAAAACCGAAAGTGGGATCGCGTGAACAAAAAGAAACTGAACGGGTAGGATATGGCAATGTATGAGTTAATGCAAGTCTCAAAGCACGATTATTATATGGATTGCCCGTCAAAAGTCGGTTTTGTCAAAGTGTGTGATGACGAGGTCGTTTTGATCGACTCGGGCAGCGACAAGGATGCCGCCAAAAAAGTGAAAAAGATTTTGGATGCGCAGGGGTGGAAACTCAAAGCGATTTTCAATACGCACGCCCACGCCGACCACATCGGCGGCAACCAATATCTGCAAAGTCAGACAAATTGCCCCATCTATGCGCAGGGCGTTGAAAAAAGTTTTGCAGAGCATCCTTTTTTGGAGCCGGTCTCGCTCTACGGCGGATTTGCACCGGATGAAATGCACAACAAATTTCTGATGGCGAAGGAATCCCACACCGAAAAACTGACGGATGCCGTGCTGCCCGAAGGGATGGAAGTGATTTCTCTTCCGGGACACAGTTACGATATGGTCGGGTTTCGGACAAGGGACGGTGTCGTGTTCCTCGCCGACAGTCTTTCGAGCGAGGAGACATTGCAAAAATATCAGATCGGCTTTCTTTACGATGTCAGGGCGTATCTGGAAACGCTGGAGGCGGTCAAGACGATGCAGGCAACCTGTTTTGTCCCGTCCCACGCAGAGCCAACCGCCGATATTGCGCCGCTTGCGCAGATCAATATCGACAAAACCCGTGAGATCGCGCAGGTTTTAACGGACATTTTGTCCGAGCCGAAGACTTTTGACGACCTTTTGGCGGATGTGTTTGAGCGATTTTCTTTGACCATGACGCTTCCGCAGCGTATGTTGGCCGGCAGTACGGTCAAATCGTATCTGAGTTATCTCAAAGACGAAGGGCGCATCGGCATCCGTTTTGCACAAAACCGTATGATGTGGGAAAGCGTCCAAGCGTAATTTCAGACACGAAATAGGTTTACATAATATTTTTCGGAGGACACCATGAACAAGCAGGAAACATATGATTTTCTGACCGCCAAGGGGGTCAAATTTGAGATCACGGAGCACAAGGCGGTTTTTACGATGGAGGAGTGTGCCGAGGTCGCATTGCCGTATCCGGAGGCGGATGCCAAGAATTTATTCGTGCGCGACGATAAAAAGCGGCAGTATTACCTCATCACGGTACAAGGGAACAAACGCGTCGATCTGAAAGAGTTTCAAAAAGCCCACGGGACACGCAAACTGTCTTTCGCTTCGGCGGAAGATTTACTTGCCAAACTGAAACTGACGCCCGGCTCGGTGACACCGCTGGGACTTTTGCACGATGAGAAAAAGTCGGTGGAATTTTATCTCGACCGCGATTTTGAAGGCGGTATGATCGGCTGTCATCCCAATGACAATACGGCGACCGTCTGGCTCAAAAGCAGTGACTTGATCGCGCTGATCGAAGCGCACGGCAATGCCGTTCATTGGGCGGACTTATCTTGTTGAGAGGTTTACATAATATATGAAAGAGCTACATTGGGCAGTGTTGGGCACGGGCGTGATCGCCAATGAGATGGCGCAGGCGCTTGCAAAAGACGGCAAGCATTTGTATGCCGTTGCCAACCGCACGCATCAAAAGGCGGTCGATTTTGCGAAAAAGTACGGCATCGGCAAGGTCTACGATGATCTGAACGAGGTTTTTACCGATCCTGCGGTCGATGTGATCTATATCACCACGCCGCACAATACACATTACGGTTTTATGAAAAAGGCGATCGCAAACGGCAAACATGTTTTAGCGGAAAAATCCATTACACTCAATGCGGAGGAGTTGGAGGAACTTGTCGCGCTCGCCGAAAGTGCAGGCGTGGTCATTGCCGAAGCGATGACGATCTATCACATGCCGCTTTATCGAAAACTGCGGGAAATTCTCTCATCGGGCGCACTCGGCAAAGTCAATCTCATCACGATGAATTTCGGCAGTTTTAAGGATTATGATATGACCAACCGCTTTTTCTCCCGTGATCTTGCCGGCGGCGCGATGCTCGATATCGGCGTGTATGCGCTCTCGTTTATCCGCTTTTTTCTGGCATCCAAGCCGGATCAACTGCTCTCGCAGGTGAAACTTGCACCCACGGGTGTGGACGAGCAGGCGAGCCTTCTTTTGATGAACGATGAAGGGCAGATGGCAAGCGTGATGCTCTCGCTCCATTCCAAACAGCCCAAGCGCGGTATGATCTCCTGTGAGAAGGGTTATATCGAGATCATGGAATATCCCAGAGCGTGGGAAGCGCGTATCACCGATACCGAAACGGGCGAAAGCGAAATGATCCGCGCCGGAGAGAAAGCCGATGCACTTTGCTACGAACTCGCCGACATGGAGCAGACGATCCGCGGCGAGGGCGACAAAATGTGTCTTGCCTATACGCGCGATGTGATGGAGATGATGACGGCATTCCGCAGACAATGGGGAATGTGCTATCCGGAGGAGAAATGAGTATGAAACAATGGGTAAAAATAAAATGAAAAAAAGACGCGTTGCCGTTCGCAGCCGTCGGCTGACTCTCTATCCGCTGTCCGAGGCGGAAATGGATGCGCTGATTGACGAAACAACGGATGGCGATCTGAAAGAAGCCTATTTGCAAATGCGTGAGGCAAGTCAAAACGATCCGGATAGGCGCATTTGGTATGTTCCGTGGGCGATGGAGCGGCGCGAGGATCAAGTGCGCGTCGGTGAGGTCGGTTTCCACGGCGCACCGGAAAACAACGCCGTTGAGATCGGCTACGGCATCCGTCCGCAATACGAAGGGCAGGGTTATACACAAGAGGCGGTCAGAGCGATGACCGATTGGGCGCTTACGCAGGAGGATATCTGTTTTGTGGAGGCGGAAGCGGCGGAGAATACCGCTTCGGCGCATATTTTGGAGAAACTCGGTTTTGCCCGATACGGCAAAGGCGAGGAAGGCGTTCGCTACGAAAAGGAAAAGCCGCTGACCTCTTATGCGTCGCTTGGCATGTGCCTTGGAATGTGCTTTGGCATGTCGCTGGGTATGTGTATGTTCCGAAATAATTTTACGGTCGGGATGTGCATGGGTATGTGTCTCGGCATGGCGATCGGCAGCGGAAAAGACAAGAGTGAAAAGCAAAAGAGAAGCGAGATCAAGGAAAAGCGCCATGCCGCATGGTCGGAGGATGCACCGTAATGGCAAATGCCGTAACCGCATGCCGCATCGTTTTGGCGGTGCTGCTGGTTTTGTCGCCGGTCGGAAAACCGCTTTTTTGGATTTGGTATCTGCTCGGCGGCGCGAGCGATGTTTTAGACGGATTTCTGGCGCGCAGACGGCAGGAAACGAGCCGCGGCGGTGCAATATTCGATACGACGGCGGATTTCGTGTTTTTTCTCGCTTGCCTTTGGCGCCTTTTGCCGTATCTGGCGCTGCCGGTTTGGCTTTGGCTTTGGATCGCCGGAATTGCCGCGATCAAGGCAGTCAATCTTGTGCTCGGTTTCCTTTTGCAAAAAAGGTTTGCCAGCGTGCATTCACCGATGAACCGCATTACGGGCGTACTTCTTTTTGCGCTTCCCGCGGCGGCGGTTTTTTCGGCTTCAGCTTATGCTGTGGGCGCGGTTTGCGCGGTGGCGACCTACGCCGCGATCGAAGAGGGGATATGGATCAAAAATGGAAAATCTGATTTCTAATGGAAAATCTGATTTCTGCGTAAGATAGGAGTAACGATAAAAAGAAAGGTTGCAAAAAGAGAATGAAAGCGGTATTATGGGATGTAGACGGGACGCTTTTGAATTTCTTGGCGGCGGAAAAAGCCGCGATCCGAAAACTGTTTTTGCAGTTTTTTTCGCGTGATTGCAGTGAGGAAAGCATTGCGTGCTACTCGGCGATCAATCGCAGGTATTGGGAAAAATTAGAGCGCGGCGAGATGGCAAAAGAGGATATTCTGGTCAAACGCTTTGAAGATTTCTTTGCCCACGAAGGCGTCGATGTTGCCAAAGCCCGGGAGTTTAACGAAACCTATCAGATCTCGCTGGGCGATACGGTCGCGTATTGCGATGACAGTTTCAAGTTGGTCAAGTCCCTGCAAGGCAAAGTGAAGCAGTATGTCGTTTCCAACGGCACGGTGATCGCGCAGACAAAAAAACTCAGAAATTCGGGTTTTGATCAGTTGATGGACGGCGTTTTTCTTTCCGAGCAAGTCGGATATGAAAAGCCCGACGAGCGGTTTTTCGATGCCGTGTTTGCCGATATCGCACCGCTGACGAAGGACGATTGCCTGATCGTCGGCGACTCGCTCACGAGCGACATGGAAGGCGGCAGACGCGCCGGTATCGCTACCGTTTGGTATAATCCGGAGCGAAAAATCAAAAAGCCCGATGTGCCGACCGATTACGAGATCCGCGATCTGCACGAAGTCGTCGGCATTTTACAAAATAAAGAATTTATTTGAAAGAGACAGAAAATGAATGATTGGATGACGGGAGTCCCGTGGATCGTTTTGCTCCTTTGCGTGGTACTTTTATTTGTTTTGTCGGATCGCGCGAAAGCGAAGCAAAACGGGGAAGAGAAGGAAACCGAAAAGCGCGGCAACCGCATTTTGATCCTGTTTGCATGGCTCATTGCCGGTATGGGGATCGGCGTTTTGATTTGCCGCGTTATTCACCAAGAGCCGATTTACGGCATTGCCGTCGGTGTGATCCCGGCGATCGTCCGACAGTTTTTTGACACGAAAAAATAACAGTTTTTACGATAGAAAAACAAAGGAGAGAAAATTATGGGAGAGTTTTCCGTTCGTTTGGCGCAACCCATTGACGCCGGCACCTTAGTCGAAATTTATCGCCCTTATGTGGAGCGCACCTCCATCACATTTGAAGAGCAGGCTCCCTCCGTTGCGGAATTTACGCGCCGCATCGCGACCATACAGACGAAGTATCCGTTTTTGGTGCTCGAACATGACGGCAAAGTGTGCGGTTACGCCTACGCCAAGCAGTTGCGCAACCGTTCGGCATACAGCCGTTCGGTGGAGACTTCGATCTACATCAAGCGCGGTCACGGCGGTATGGGCGGCGGACGGACGCTTTACGGCGTTTTGGAAGAACTGCTCAGGCGGCAGAATGTGCAGATGATGTATGCCTGCATCACGCGCGAAGAGGGAAGCGAAAAAATCTCCGACAGCCGTGCATTCCATGAAAAAATGGGCTTCCGCTGTGCCGGTACACTGCATTGCTGCGGCTATAAGGCAGGGAAGTGGTACGGCGTTGATTGGCTCGAAAAGCCGCTTTCCCAAATTCCGAAAACGCCCAAAGCATTTATCCCGTTCCCGACTTTGATGGATCAGCAAAACGCAAAATGAGTATCCTTCCGATGCGGTGCGTGAGGAAATGGAGCGAGTATGAAGAAAGTAAAAATCACGGTGGCGCGTGTCGCGTCCTATCCCGACCTGTCTGAAAAATACGAAAATCCGATCTCCCATGCGTGCGATATGTGCGAGGGGATGACCTTTCTTGCCGACGGCTGGAAAAAACCCGACGGTTTTTGCGACAGCGCATGGGATTCGATCTCGCCTTTCGTGCTGACGCTTTCGCACGGCGGCGGTAATTTCTACGATGGCTGGATGAAAAACGAGAAGTCCGCGATGATCTCCTGTAACGACGGATTTCGCCCCGTCAGTTTCCTTTTGGAAGCGTTAGAAGAGGATGCAAAATAGGCTCCGTCCGCCATAAACGGCAAATGCTTGCTTTTCCTTGTAAAAGCAAGCATATTTTTTTGCAAATTTTGATAGGTTTTTGATAAAATCATGTTGACAAATGATATAAAATGTGATATATAACATAGTTGGCTATTTTAATATTTTTTTATAGGAGGAAAAGTACTATGGCAAATGCAGTCATCATGCCCAAAGCGGGCATTACGGTGGAATCCTGCATCATCGGAACCTGGAAGAAGAAAGTCGGCGACACGGTTGCGGTCGGCGAGGTTCTCTTCGACTACGAAACGGACAAAGCATCTTTTGATTGCGAGTCCACGGAAGCAGGCGAACTGCTTGAAATTTTCTATCAGGAAGGCGATGTCGTTCCCTGCCAAGTCGGGTCGTAGCCATGTCGTTC